>MNTU01000041.1:0-59011 GCA_001917125.1 Azospirillum sp. 47_25 | reverse complement strand
GCTGTACAAGCAAATAACAGCGCGAACCAAGGAAGAACTTTCATCATACACCTCTCTATAACTGAAACCATACCTCTTACAGAATGCCACAAGAGAGAAACAATGTCAATAAATAATTGCAGCCGCAATTCCTTGCGGCTAGAAGAATTAGATATTATGCTTTATCTTTCCCTGAAAGACTGATAATTCGGATTAAAGACGAATATTTATTGACAAATTTAAAGAAAAGTTGCAGGATAAGACAAAATTAGCTGTAGGAATAATCTGCCTGCGTCGCGAATTGTAATTAAAACAATTTCGAAACAATGTCGGAATAAGCCGTAATTAACTCCAATTAATAAACAAACGGCTGCCCTCGGCGTTTCGATCGGCCGGCCTCTGCGGAAGCCGGAAATTGAAAAGGGTCTGGTTTTGCTCACATCAGGCCCTTTTCGTATGGATAAAGCACAAATAAGAAACCGCCCGGAATCAGATTCGGGGCGGTTTTCTTGTAATGTCATTTTAATGGCACATAACCGTTTGCGGTGTGTTGGGCAGTTTTGTATCCGGTTTCGGCGCTTGAGGAAGATGGTCGGGGCCGCCAAGATAACGAAGCCCGATTTCCAGATCCGAACCGTCGGGAAAAGTGAAAACACGTCCTGTTTTCGAATCCCATTTGCCTTCAGAACCCCAAAAAACCACTTTGCGGGTTGCTTTCAAATCAGGCTTCCGGCCTTGGGGCGGGAAAAGCCCGATAACAAATTCACTGATCTGTTTGCCGGCATAATTTGCGGTGTAAACCGACAGCAGGCGTTCTTGCCAGGTCATGGTAATGTTGTAACATCCGATGTTCTGCAATGAATCCACATTAATTGCAGTCCGATTACTATCCGTAACATAACAATCGGAAATGCAGTTTTTTTCTGCAGGCTGTTTAGGTGTTTTACTGTGGCTGCATGACCAGCCGAACAACAGCATTAATGCCAACGGCAGTGCGCTTAAATGTGACTTTTTCATCTCTGTAATAATTAAAATTAGACATAAATATAAAATTTTGGCAATACTGATAACATAAATTTAGAAATTTAGCAAATATTTATTTTTTTAGACGCCGAAAGCAAGCAAAACAGCCGCTTTCATCTGAACATTCCGCCCCAATCGTCTGGCTGCTTTATCAAAAATTTTTCCTTGCAATTTGGTTGGCTCTCATTTACAGTAAAAACAGTTTTCAGGTGAGGCAAGTTCGGTCACGGCCGGAACCCGAGCCTGATTAGCTGCGAGAGCAGGCGGGTAGTCAAAAACCACAAACCAAACACAAAATCCTCTTGAGTGAGGGAGCCTCCGGAATAAGGCGGTTTCCGCACGAAACAGGAGGACTGTTCGTTTGGTACAGTTTTTGACCTCCCTCACACCTTTCAGGTTTGAGGGTTTTGTTTTATTTGGTACGATAAAACAAGTAAAAAAGCAGGGACACAACGCGACGGCTGAATTGTTCTTGGCAATTTTGTCTTCGTATGATATAAACGGATAAAAGTCGAAATCGAAGGATCGAAAACCCTTAGTTTTGATGTTATATTCCTATCAAGCATCCGACCATATTATGTGAGAGATATGGGGAGGAGTGTGCCTAATACCCGGAAAACACCGGTTTCGCCGCGAAACCGGTGTGATCTGGACTAAATAAGCACATCTGCTTACAGCTTGATAGGAAGCAGGTTTTCGGCTCCTCCCGCCTTTTCGACAGGAAAGGATATGGTTGTATGCAAATTAATTCCCCTCATTTTATCATTGAAAATGAATCGGAGCTGGGTTGGAAGTTCCATTGGCTGCGAGCCGAGCACGAGGAGCCCATTGACATTTGTGCCCGAAGGCTGGGTGTTTCAATTGACACGGTTGATAAAATTGAATGCGGACGGTTTGATGAGCCGCAAATTGATTTAGAGTTGTTAATCCTTTATCTCGCCCTTTATGACGAAAAATTTCATCTGAGTTTTGAGGAGGACTGATGACTGACAGATATATCTACCATCGTGATGAATTCGAAAATGATTGTATTTTTTTCATCTCGGAAGATCTTTACGAAGCCCGGACCGAAAAACGGCTCAGCCTGCGGGAAGTCAGCTATGCCACCGGAGTTCCGCTGGAGCAAATAGATCTGTTGGAATGCTGCCCGAAAGAAATAGACTTCCGCATTATTGTCAAATTGCTGGACTTCTATCAAATCAGGCTGAATTTGGGACGCGATTTTTTTCCTGATTTGCCGCAAGACTGTTTGAAAAAGTATTTTCAGCCTTAACGGCGGCTGCCGATGCCGCCGTTCTTTCCCGGCCGGAGCCGCTATTCCCTCGGCTGTGCTCCGCCGGGAACCCCGCTAACAAAAAAACCGCCGGCAGAAAAATCTGCCCGCGGCGTTTCGATAATGGTTACTCGGCAATGTCAAATTTAAGCGGAGTAACTTCTGCCAAACTCTGGTCTTGATCCTGATACATGACTTCTACCCGGAAAACGATTTTCAATGAATCGGCGGCAGCGTCAATCAGCCGCTGTTTGGCATCAGTTTCTTCAGCTACAATGCCGTAACCGCAGAAAGTCTGAAGATTGCTGACGGGAACTTTTCGAACTTCGACTGCTTCCGAACCGTTTTTGAAACGCTTTGCGAAATAGATTTCCAAACTGTCCTGCCCCAAACCAATTCTGTTAACCGTAACATGACAGGGTTTGTCAGAGTGTCTTTGTGAGGAGAAGCAAGCTGCGCTTCCGCCCACGATGGCCAATAAGGCGCATCCGAATAAAACTTTTTTCATCTCAAAATAATTAAAAAAACACAAAAAAATATCATTTAGGACAGCTTATATAATACGTTTGAAACTAAATTGCAACTAAAAACTCCCCAAAAAGAGGGGAGTTTGAATATTTTTGTTTTTTTAATTGTCGGCAGGCTCTTCCTGATCGCCGACCGGATTAATGTCTATGGCATATCCGGTAGCCCGCACCGTGCGGATATAATCAGGGCCGAAATCGTTCAGAGACTTGCGCAGCCGGCGGATATGCACGTCAACCGTCCGTGATTCGACATAAATATTGTCGCCCCACACGGTTTTGAGCAGAGTCTCGCGGGAAAAAACCTTGCCCGGCGTTTCCAGCAACATTTTCAGCAGCCGGAATTCGGTCGGTCCGAGGTGAATGTAATTTTCGCCGCGGAAGACCTTCTTTTCCACCAAATCCATCCGGATATCTTCAAACACCAGCTCTTTGGTCGGCGTAATTTCCGGGGCCCGTCGCAGATTGGTCTTAACCCGTGCCATCAGCTCCGGAACCGAAAACGGCTTGGTAACGTAGTCGTCGGCGCCGGCGGTCAGGCCTTTGATTTTGTCTTCTTCCTCTCCTTTGGCGGTGAGCATGATGATCGGAATGTTTTTAATGTCAGGCTTGCTGCGGACCAGCTTGCAGATTTCCACGCCGGAAATTTCGGGCAGCATCCAGTCCAGCAGAATAACCGACGGGCCGTATTTTTCAATTTCGGCCAGCGCTTTGTTGCCCCGGGTCTCCAAAATGACTTCGTAGCCTTCTTTTTCAAGGTTATATTTCAGCAGCAGGCCGAGAGCTTCTTCATCTTCGATAACCATTACCAGCGGTGCCATAATTTTTCTCCTGAATACATTTTATGGCGAAATTGTAAGGCATTTGTCTTAAAATTACCTTAAAGCATCAATGTTTTTGCGATAGTCGCGGCTGTCGAAAACGGAGGTTCCTGCCACCAGAATATCCGCCCCGGCCGCAATGCATTCAGCCGCTGTCAGCGGATTGATGCCGCCGTCAACTTCTATTTTGATGTTTCGGCTGCCGATCATTGATTTGATGCGGGCAATTTTGGGCAGCTGCGCGCTGATGAAGGATTGTCCGCCGAAACCGGGATTGACCGTCATCACCAAAATCTGGTCCACCTTGTCGAGCACATATTGCAAAACGCTTTCCGGCGTGGAAGGGTTTAACGAAACGCCGGCTTTGCAGCCCCTTTCCCGAATGGTGTTGAGCAGGGCGTCCAGGTGTTTGCAGGTTTCTGCGTGAACGGTAACAATGTCGGCCCCCACCGGAATAAACCAGTTGACCATGGTTTCAGGATTGTCAACCATCAGATGCACGTCAAACGGCAGATTGGTATATGGGCGGATTTGCCTGACAATGCCCGGCCCGAAGGTCAGATTAGGCACGTAATGCCCGTCCATCACATCAATATGAATCATGTCGGCGCCGGCTTTGTCAAGCGCCAGAATTTCGCTGCGGAGGTTGCCGAAATCGGCAGCCAGAATGCTGGGGGCAATTGCGACCATGTTTTTTCTCCTTATGTTGGTCTGATTATCATAACCCAGGCCGGCCTTAAAATCTACAAAATATTATTTCCCGGGTGTTGATTTCTGCTTGGGCGTGATTATCTAGGTTCTAGAACAAATGGTTTAACTAATATTTAATCGGAGAAAAACAATGGGTGAAACCGCACAACACATCAGCAAAGTCAACCGTGGAGAACTGTTAAACATTTTAAATGTTGCCTTTTCGGAAGAATGGCTGGCTTATTATCAGTATTGGATCGGCGCGCAGGTTGCCAAAGGTCCGATGCGCAAAATCATTGCCGAAGAATTTATCGAACATGCCAATGAAGAGCTGAAACATGCTCAGTGGCTGAGCGACCGCATCATTCAGCTGGGCGGCACCCCCGTTATTGACCCCGACGAATGGAAAAAACGCGCTCTGTGCAAATATGAAGCGCCGACGGATGAATATGTCGAAACGCTGCTACGGCAGAACCTGACTGCCGAACGCTGCGCCGTTGCCCGCTATCAGCAGATTTGTGACATGTGTTACGGCAAAGATTATGACACTTTCCGCGTTTCGGCCAAAATTCTGAAAGAAGAATTAGAGCACGAACAGGAAATCGGCGATTATATTGATGATATTGAAGAGACCAAAAAACATATGCGCGGTTAACTTTTGACTAAAACATATTATTATGCTCATACACCTCAATCAAAGCACGGGCCGCCGCCTTATTGGCGGCCTTTTTTCAGGCTGTAGGCAATTTTATTGCGCAGCAGATGTTCGTTGACGGCGCCTTTCCCTTCTTTTTGGCGCAGTTCTTCCAGTTTGTCCAGATAGCTCATCCGTTTGGTGCGGGCTCTTTCAATCGCGCGGAATCTTTTTTGGATTTGTTCGGGAACCTTAACCTCGGCAAACCGCGCTTCCAGAGCTTCATAAAAGTTGTGCCCGTCAATTGTAAACATTTTCCTCAGCAGTTCTTCGTGTCTTTGCGGGTCGGCTTTGATGCCGTTGGCATTGGTTTTGAACAAAATATTCTGTGTCCTGTTGGCATTTCTGGCGGCATACATTCCGAATTTTTCTTTCATCCAGCTGTCAAAAACGCCGTTGCCGATTAAACTGATTTCCTTTTTGGTCAAAATGTTTGCCCGCGGTTTAACCGTTCCGTTGCGGATAAGTTCGGCATAAAAGGAAAACCGCGGCGTAATCTGTTCAAGGCTGCGCCCGCGTTTCAGGTAGTTTTTCCTCTGAGCCAGCAGCTGCCGGATGTTGGCGGAAACTTCGTCCAGGCAGCATTCGATAAATTTATTGTCAAAACTTTGCCCCGCCTGCATAATGCCGGCAATCTCGTTCAGGCGGTGCTGCTTCTCGTGTTCTTCGGTGCAGTTGAGAGAGTCGTTGTAATTGTCCCATATCTTTTGCAGGCGCTTTTGCCTGTCCGGCGCCAAAGTCGAATCGACCACAAATTCCCTGACTCTGACTTTTCCCCAGCTCTGACTGCCCATCGACGGCATATTCTGACTGTCCGCCCCGCTTATGTGATAGGTGGGAAAACGCTTCCCTTCTGCCGGCTCCGGATAGCGCACCCTGACAGTATCGACGGTGACCCGATATTTCTGTCCGGCAACGTTTTTGTAAACCTGATGGTCTTTAATCCGATAATCGCTGATGCTGTCGAGACTGATTCTTTTCCCTTGCGGATTTGTGTAAAACCAGCCTTTTTGTTTCAGATCATAACTGAGATTGTCATAAAAATCGCGAATGTCAACGGTGTCTTTGTTGAGGACAACGGACGATTTTGAAAAGGTTTCCGGTTCCAGCTCATAAAGGCTTTTAACGGCATACAGGGAAACGGAACCGAGCAAAAACGCCGTACAGAAATGTTTGAAACGCCGCCGGGTTGAAAAAGAAGGTTTGGGAATCTTTCTGTCCATTGAAATCTCCTGAAAATTCTGTTTTCAGCATAGCACATGACTTTGGAATTGTTAATCAAAATATGCGGCCGCAGCCGTCGCTTTTGTCAAAAAAGAGGTTTTTCGGGCGCTTTTCCGGCTCTGAAATGCAGAAAAGCATTGACAACGGCGCCGGAGAGGAGTTTATTAAGCCCCACGTTTTTATTTTTGTATCAATTGAATTATTAACCCTTAAAAATTTTCAGAGATGGAAAAAGTACAGATTTTTGACGCTCAGGAAGCCTCAAAAGTGGCTAAAGAGTACCTGGCAGGAATGCATTTGAATGCGGAACTGGTTGCCGACGGTCACAATGTTGTTCACCGTTTGGCCAATGTGTATCGAACCCCGGACTATCGTAACAAGGTCGGCGGCGTTTGTTTTGTCTTTGAATATAAAAACATCATCGGTGCTCAGCCGGAAATGTTTTATATCTATGTTAAATGCAGCGGCAAAACGGCCAAATACCGCGTCCGCAGCATAAAAAAGGAAGACTGTTCCCTGGAGGAGATTCTGCCCGGAGACAATTTTTCGTCATTGGGCGGCCGTTATCAGTATAACGGAGAAAAAATCATCTCGCTGAAATTGACGCCGGATGTTGCGCCTTAAGCCGGACGGCCTGTCTCTTTCAAAAGGTTCCGCTTTGCCGCGGAACCTTTTTTTGTGTCCGTGTTGTGGGGCAAAATTAGAAAAATCTTGCAAAAAAGCCTGAACAGGTTATATTCAGCAGCAGGTAAATAAACATATTTAAGGAGAAAACAATGCCTTTAGTTACAATGCGTCAGATTCTTGACCATGCCGCCGAAAACAACTACGGCGTTCCGGCTTTTAATATCAATGATATGGAGCAGATTATCGCTGTTTTGCAGGCAGCCAAAAAAGTTAACGCTCCGGTTATTCTGCAAACCTCGACCGGTGCCCGTAAATTTGCCGGTGATCCGATGATTCGCCATATGGTTGCCGCCGGTATCGAAATGTTCCCCGAACTGCCGATTTGTCTGCATCAGGATCATGGCTCTTCGGTTGATATCTGCCAGTCTGCCATTGTCAACGGTTATTCTTCCGTCATGATGGACGGTTCGCTGGAAGCTGACGGCAAAACACCGTCGTCTTTTGAATATAACGTTAACGTCACTAAGGAAGTTGTTGCCCGTGCGCATGCCGTCGGCGCTTCCGTTGAAGGCGAACTGGGCGTTATCGGCTCTCTGGAAACTGGTAAAGGCGATAAAGAAGACGGTCACGGCGCTGAAGGCGTTATCGATAAAAAACGTCTGGTTACCGATCCGGACGAGGCAGCCCGCTTTGTTGCCGAAACCAAGCTGGATGCTCTGGCCGTTGCTGTCGGTACTTCTCACGGCGCTTATAAATTCACCCGTAAACCGGATGGTGAAATTCTGGCTATTGACGTCATTGAAAAAATTCACAAAAAACTGCCGAATACCCATATGGTTATGCACGGTTCATCCTCTGTCCCGCAGGAATTGCAGGATTTGATTAACGCTTACGGCGGCGCTATTCCTCAGACCTACGGCGTTCCGGTTGAAGAAATCGTTCGCGGCATTAAATCCGGCGTCCGCAAAGTCAACGTCGATACCGACTGCCGTATGGCTATCACCGGTGCGATTCGCAAGCTCTTTGCCGAAAATCCGAAAGAGTTTGACCCGCGCAAATACCTCAAACCGGCCATTGAAGAAATGCAGAAGGTCTGTGAAGCCCGTTATATTGCTTTCGGTGCTGCCGGACATGCCGACAAAATTAAAGTTGTTCCGATGTCGGTTATGGCTAAACGCTATGCTGCCGGTGAAATCTAATTTTTCCGTTAAGGCAAAAAGGGAGCGTTCCGCTCCCTTTTTTTATGCCTTTTAGATAATCGTCTTATCCAGAGAAGCCAACAGGCCGTCTTCGTCTTCTTCTTTTAAACTGTTAAAGGCACTGGTTGTTTTTTCTCCAATGACATTATCTTCTTTTAACGGTTCATACCCCTCCTTGACGTTTCCTGCCTGATTCAAACTGCGTTGCAGTGTTCTGCCGCCGTCATCACCCCATGCCAAACGGGCAGAATTGTCTAAATCCTGCGGGCTAAAAGTCGTGCCGCGATTTTTGGTAATCAGGTTTTCCATGCTTCCTGTACCTAAAGCCTGATTTAGTTTTGCTGGATTTTCCGCTACGGCGCGTTTCCATGCCGAAATGGTTTTTGGTCCTAATTTGCCGTCTTCTTTGAGTTGCGGGAAAGCGCCTGCTTTATTTAATCCACGTTGTAAGCCGCGGATGCCGCTGTCATGAAAAGGATTGCTGTCTATTTGGGATAAGCGCTCGGACATCAAACGGATTTCCTCATCAACCGGACACCCGGAAGAAGAAAGCAAAGGCGAACTTTGCTCAGGAATGCGGCGTGTTGCTCGCGGTTCTAAGCCTTTGCCGGTTTCATCCTGCCGTTGCGGGCTGTTGCTGTAATTAGTGTGGTAATATTCCGAAACGATTTTGTCGTAACGTTGCTGTTCAGCTGGGTCTTTGCTTTCAAAACTGCGCTTGTGTGCCTGATTAACTTCCTCCTGCGTTAAATCTTCAGGTTTTTTGTAAAGCAAATCTTCGATCGGATCTTCCAATTCTTTGTATCGGTCATAATAGCTCTTTTCGGGAGATTTTTCTTTAGCAGCATCTCTCTCTATATCGTCTTTTTCGTCATTTCCGCCTTTCATGATACTATCCCATGCCCGCATCAATTCCGGATTCGGATCTTCTTTAATTTCTTTCGAAATACGAGGATATGAAAAAAGATTTTTATCATATCCGGGTAAATGCTTCAATAATTGATGAGGAATTTGTTGTAATCCATCAAAATTCGTTTCATCTAAAATAGTGCGGATAACAGAATTAGAATTTTGTTGCTGTGGTAAGTTATCATAAGGAAACTATTCATTAGTAATTTCATCACTAATCTTAAGCATTTTATTCCATACTTGATCTAAATTTTTTTCATCAATATCTAACTTGTGGGAAAATCTTTTATTAGCTTCAGTTCCACGATTATAATAATCATAAGAATCTGAAAAAGGTATATTAGATTGCATATGAATGCTTCCCGTTCCTAAAGCATTAAGTTGATTGTTGTTTTTAGGACCTCCTCTGATTATCAGTTCTTGGCCTTCAGACGTAACATATCTTAAATAGGCATGATGTGAGTTCTCAAGGGGTTTAGGAAGAAAATATTTGTTAATATTTTTGAAAGTATCTACGACAGGTTTTGTTTCTAAATATATTCCGGCTTTTTCTTTCTTTGTTGAATTTTGTTTTTGTTTCATTAAAATACTCCTATGATTAAGTTAATAAAAAAATATATCAGCAAAACTGGATTTTTGCTGATACGGTTTATCTCTATATCTGGACATCTGTGATAATGACCGTTATAGGATTCTTTTTATCTGATGACAAATATGATTTAGGCACATTATTGTTATTAGCCCCTTTTTTGCCAATGAGTGTAATTTTTTCTCCTCTTTTGGGAAATTTATGGTGGTATAGTTTAATTTTCTCAGTGTGGACTTTATTGATTAATGTATATAAATTTTTTGATAAGGATAGCCATTTGAGCTTGCGTTTAAAGCGAATTTCAGAGGCATTATCTGTGTTGTCGGTTTTGTACTTAATATTTGCATTTTGTTATTTTATTTTTTCATTGTGAGTAAAAGGTTAGATATCATATGGTTTTTAATTCAACAGAACATAAAAGAATGTCAATATTTTATATGTGGCTGATTTTTTATGGAATAACAGCCGCATTAAATTTGACTATATGCTTAGTTTTTTCTCACAATAGTTATTATTTTAATGATTCGTGTTATGTATGGTCTTTGCTGACACCTTTTATTTATACTTTCTATCCGATAGTTATAATTTTTAATATGTTGGGCATAAATTTTGGAATTTGGGGAACGGTATTATTATATGTGTTGTTATTTTATATATTATCAATGCATAAGGTTTTTAGCGATATGCCACAAAGCACGATGTATAAAATGTTGAAGACAATTTCAGACGTAACCCGGAAATATATGGTATGGGTTCTAATCTTCGATATCATCATTTATGTTTTTTGCCAGATAAATAAATTAGTGTTAAAAACTTATACTGAATTAACCTGCTTGTGTTAACAAAATTAGTTAAAAATATTTAGCCGCTATAATTAAAATTACCGGCGCTTTGTAGATATTGTTTTTTCTTTCGTTTAAAATAAAAAACGCCATGAATGTTTTTCATAGCGTAATTGGTGTTTGGCGCGATTATTGTTGAATCAATAATACAAGGGATAATCAAAGGAACACCTAAATCCCCCGCTCATACCGAAAATGCATGCAACATCCAGCAAGACTGTAAAAAAATAAGCTTTTTCATTTTTAACTTTTTTATTTTGAGCACACTTATTCCAAGAGGCAAGAATATACTTAATATAAAACAATTAAAAAGTCAAGGAATTTTTTCCTTTTGTTGCACCGTTAAAAATAATAGCCCTTGCCAAAAAACGCTTCTTGTTGCATTATCTTGCTCAAATAAATTTAATTGGGGAAAATAATGGCATTAAAATTTGAGATTTTGAAAAAAAGCGGCAAGTCCCGCCTCGGAAAATTACATACCAAACACGGTGTGGTCGATACGCCGGCTTTTATGCCGGTCGGCACTTGCGGCACGGTTAAAGCCATGATGCCGGAATCGGTGGCGGCCACGGGCGCACAGATTCTGCTGGGCAATACCTATCACTTAATGTTGCGTCCCGGTGCCGATTTGGTGGAAAAAATGGGCGGTCTGCATAAGTTTATGAACTGGGATAAGCCGATTTTGACGGATTCCGGCGGCTTTCAGGTAATGAGCCTGTCCGGTCTGCGCAAATTAACCGAAGAAGGTGTTGCTTTCAGCTCGCATGTCGATGGCAAAAAATATTTTCTAAGCCCCGAAGAATCCATTAAAATTCAGCATAAATTGGATTCAAACATTACAATGTGCATGGATGAATGCGTCAAATTGCCGGCACCGCACGACAAGGTAAAAAAATCAATGGAAATGTCCATGCGCTGGGCCAGACGCAGCCGCGATGCCTTCACCGACCGTGACGGCTACGGGATTTTCGGCATTCAACAGGGCGGCGATTATGAAGACTTGCGCGGCTTTTCCGCCGAACGCCTGAAAGAAATCGGCTTTGACGGTTATGCTATCGGCGGCTTGGCTGTCGGTGAAGGGCAGGAAACCATGTTCAAAGTGCTGGATTATGCTCCGGGAATGCTGCCGGACGATAAACCCCGCTACCTGATGGGGGTAGGCCGTCCGGACGATATTGTCGGCGCTGTCTTGCGCGGTGTTGATATGTTTGACTGTGTCATGCCCACCCGCTCTGGCCGTACGTCTCAGGCTTTCACTCGTTTCGGCACGATTAACATCCGCAATGCCCGGCACCGGGAAGATCCCCGCCCGCTGGAAGCCGGCTGTGATTGCCCGCTTTGCACCAATTACACCCGTGCTTATATTCATCATCTGCAAAAGTGCAACGAAGTGCTTGCGGTGATGTTGCTGACCTGGCACAATATCCGCTATTATCAGCGCCTGATGCAGGGATTGCGTAATGCTTTGGCCACAGACACTCTGGAGGACTTTGCACGTCGGTTTTATGCCGACCAGGCTGCCGGGGATATTCCGGCACTATAAGCAGGAAAGGATTTTTTTATGACTGAAAGTTGCGATATTGAAGAAGTCGTCAGTTCCTTTGCCGAAGAAAACCGGCAAGAGGGACTGCGTGTTTTTGTTGCCGGCGGCAACCGTCCCGGAAATGACCCTCTTTATGTGGAAGAGGCCTATAATTTGGGCCGCCAGATAATAAAGCTTGATTTCAAGCTTGACTTCGGACTGTCAAATTCAGGAATTATGGGCGCCGTAGCCCGCGGTGTGCTCGACGGCTGGAATAAGAAAAAATGCGCCGAAACGCCGATTCAGGGTGTCACGACTCAAGTCTATTATGACCTTTATCCGCACGATGATGCGATTATCGGGCAGATTGAAGATGTTATACTTGCCAAAACGCTGGAGGAACGCAAACAGAAATTGCTGAATGCCGATTTTGTGGTCTTTGCGCCCGGCGGAGTTGGTACTTTGGATGAACTGGCCTATGACTGCGTGGCCATGCAGGACGGTTTTCTGCCGATAAAACCGTTTATTTTGTTTAATGTTGACGGTTATTTTCATCATCTGGTCGAATATCTGAAAGCTATTGCCGCCAAAGGCTTTGCCGATCCGCTGCCGTTTATCGTCGTTGATGACAGCAATGAATTGAGCGTTGTCTTCCGTCTGCTGAAACTGCGTTATAAAAAGGGCAAAACCACGGCCGAAGCTTATGCCGCCACCCGGCAGTTAATCTATGAACTGCCCTATTTTCTTAAAAAGAAAACCGACAGCTCCGTCCATGTTGAAGATATTATTGCCGAAATGGATGCAGTGGAAAAACAAGGCTCGGCGGAGCAAAAGCAGGAACTGGCCAATGAAATCGAAAAAGCCTATCTTGAAAAAGAAATTGAACGCATGTATGACCGCCTGGCCAAAACCGGCCGCGATACGTCTATTGTCAGCGATAAACTGACTAATCTCAAAAAACGTAAAAAAGCCAATAAAAGCACAAAATGACAAACAAAAAAACAGCCCCGTTGCGGGGCTGTTTGCTTAAGCTTTGCCTTTCAGTATTTTTTCAGCTTCACGGTTGGCTTTGTCCATCACTTCGGCCGAGCGCCGCAGTTCTTTGCGCTCTTCGTCGTTCAAATCGGGAACCACCGATCCATAGGCGCCGCGCCGGCTGACAATGGTCGGCAGCGACAGACAGACGTCATGGAACCCTTCGACGTTTTTGTGCAGCGACGAAACCGTCAGCGTCCGCTTTTCATCTTTGATAATTGCCTCGCAGATTTTAACCAGAGAACTGGCGATACCGTAATAAGTTGCCCGTTTGCCGTGATAAATTTTAAATCCGGCGTCAATTACGTCCTGCGCCATTTTGGCCTTGGCTTCGTTGACCAGCGGCCGTCCGGTGTCTGTGCCGTAGTTGTCAAGGCTTGAACCGCCGATAGAGGCGGTAGACCAAGAAACCAGGGAAGAACTGCCGTGCTCACCCATCACGTATGCATGAATTGAGTGAGGCGAAACGTTGAAATAATCGCTCAGCATGGCTCTGAAACGGGCGGTATCCAAAACGGTTCCCGAACCGATAACCCGGTTGGAAGGAAATTTGGAAATGTCCAGAATAACTTTGGTAATCACGTCAACCGGATTGGTTGCCGCCAAAATAATGCAGTTGGGAGCATTGCGGATAATCTTCGGAACGATTTCGCGCATGATTTTTGTATTGCTTTCAAGCAGGTCAAGCCTTGAATCGGTCAGGGCTTTCTGGCTGTCAACCGTAATAATCACGATTTGTGCCCCGTCCAAATCCTCGTAATCGCCGCAGTAAACATTGCTGTCCGAATTCAGCGCCGCGGCATGAATAACGTCCATAGCCTCGGCGTTGGCCTTGTCCGTGTTGATGTCAACCAGCACAATGTCTCTCACCAGCCCTTTGATTGCCAGTGTATAAGCCGTGGTGCTGCCGACAAAACCCGCTCCGATAATTCCGACTTTCATAGCATCTCTCCTCGCTTGGTTAAATAATGACTATATTTAATATCATTTTTTGATAAGTTGCAAATTTTTATCTTAATTTATGTTTTCTCTTGTGCTATAATCAGCCCGTTGTTCAGGTTTATTAGTGAGATATCTTTATGGAAACCTCGGTTCTTCGCTTTCTCTGGCGCTATGCCCGCAAATTGAAATGGTTGTATGTTTTGCTGTTGCTGAATATTTTGTTCGGGCAGGTTTTGAGTCGCAGCACCAACTGGGCCAGCGCGCAGATTGTCGAGGTAATTTCCAAGGGGGCGCCGGATATGCCGACGCTTCATGTCATTGGCAGATATCTGCTGCTTATTTTTGTCTGTCTGTCGCTGCAAACCGTGGTTATGCTTGTCAATCGCCGTTTGGATATGCGCTTTTTGCCTTATTATCTGGGCAAGATGTCTAAAGATTTGTTTGTTTGGGCGCATAAGCATTCAACCGCCTTTTTTGCCGAAGAGATGGCCGGCAATATTTCCGGCAAAATCAAAACCATTCTTAATAATACCGAGATGCTTTATTATAACTCGCTCGGCAATCTGCTGTTTCCGCTCTGCGGTTTTCTGACCGCTTTTGTTTTTATCGGAACCGTCAGTGTAACGTTGGCCGTATGGTTTCTGTTTTTAAGCGTAACGCTGGCATTTGTCTCTATTCGCATCAAACGCCGGATAACGCCGTTTTCGGTTCGCAAAGCCAAACTTCTCTCTGAATCGAACGGTATTTTGGTGGACAGCATTTCCAATTCCGACCTGGTTAAAAACTGCGCCAATTTTAACTACGAGCGCCGGATTTATTATAATTCCGTCCGCACGGCAATGAAAGCCCTGCGCCGCGAAGTCCGCACCAGCACCTGGACGGACGTATTTGCCCGTTCGGTCAACGATGTGATGAATATATCCTTTTATCTGATAACTTTTTACTATTGGTACCGGCACCAATTGGGCATCGGCGATGTTGTTCTGGTTTTATCGTTGATTTCCTCAATGATTCAAAGCACGTTTTATATGGGCTATTTCTTTACCCAATACACCCAGCTGGCCGGCGGTATCAAAGACGGGCTGGATCTGCTCAATAAACCCTGTGACGTTAAAGACGCTCCGTCGGCCCGGCCGCTAAAAGTGACGCAGGGAGCCGTGTCTTTCTGCCGGGTCGAATACCGTTATAAAGCCTCCAATGCCTTGTTTGCCGATTTTAACCTGAAAATAGCTCCCGGTGAAAAAATCGGTTTGGTCGGCCGCTCCGGTTCGGGAAAATCAACCCTGATTAAGCTGTTGTCCCGCTATTATGACGTTCAGGGCGGTCAAATTTGTATCGACGGACAGGACATTCGGGAGGTAACGCAGGAGTCTCTGCGCAAAAACATAGCCCTCATTCCGCAGGATCCCAGCCTGTTTAACCGTACCATTATGGAAAACATCCGCTACGGCAACCTTCAGGCCGGCGACGAAGAAGTTTTCGAGGCGGCGCGCAAAGCTTATATTCACGACTATATTCTGACTTTGCCGCAGGGCTATCAGAGCAAAGTCGGCGAAAGGGGCGTCATGCTTTCCGGCGGTGAACGCCAGCGGATAGCCATTGCCCGCGCCATTCTGAAAAATGCGCCGGTTCTGGTTCTGGACGAGGCCACCTCGGCGCTCGACAGCGAAAGCGAACATTATATTCAGGAAGCTCTGCGCGATTTGATGAAAGGCAAAACCGTTATTGCGATAGCCCACCGTCTTTCAACCTTGAAAGAGATGAATAAAATCGTTGTTATGGAAAAGGGAAAAATCGTCGAAGAGGGAAGTCATGCAACACTGCTTCGTAAAAAAGGCGCTTATTATAATTTTTATAAAATGCAGTCTGCCGGATTTCTGCTGCCGGACGGCGGAGAAGACTGAATCACAGGCCGGTCTTGCTGTTGAGCCGGAGAATGTCAATAATCTCGGTAACCGAAGCAAATTGCTCAAACGCGCGGTCAATCATCTTGCGGTTGGTTGCCCGCCGGAAAAGTGAAGAAACCTCAAACATATTATGGTTGGTCTCAATTGCAATCAACAATTTGTTATTAAAAAAACTGAACTGGATATTTTTGCCCTGAAAGGCCTTTTTAACTTCAGACATTCGTTCCATAAAAGCGGTGGTCAGCAAATAGCGCGCCTCAATTTGGTTGTCGGAAAAAACTTCAAACTGGCGTTCAAAGCTGACGTCTTCCAGCTTAACCCGTTCCGGCCGCCCGATTTTTTTGAATAAATTAAGCCAGCCGCTGTCTTTCAGCACAACGGTTTTTCCCTCAAATTTTTTATTCATTTCCAACAAAATAACAATTCCCTGAAACACGGTAACGTTATGTGAACCGTTCTTTGTCCGTACTTTTTTATAAAGCTGTTCCTCGGAAATAATGGCTTGCACCTGATGATAATTGCCGCAGAAAAAGTCGTCGCCTTCCTTGGAATCATACAGCGGAAAAATGCGGGAGTTTTCAAGTGTGGTATCCGGCAGGGAGCGGCCGTAGGCATAAATAAAATCGCCCCAGAAAGCGGCAAACTTGGCCATAACTTCTTCTTTGACGTCAATTTTGAAAGAAACAATCGGTGACCGGCAGTAAAACAGCGAAATAAAAACATAGCCCGCCAGAACATAAACTGTCAGTTCCGTCAGATTCCGGCTGCCGGCGATATAATCGCCCCAGAAACTTGACCAGAAAAGCAAAATCAACAGCGGAATGAAAATGCCGGTCAGCAGCAGCCTTTTGATGAAAACATCCATCTGTTTGTGCCGCTCGGCTTCCATCTCCATAAACTTACCCAGTAAATGGTGATTGTAATAGTCGTCGAATTTTGCTTTTAAATCTTGCATTATTTAAAGTAGTCGCCGCTGTTAACCGGAGCTTTGGCCGTTTCTTCCGCTTCAAAATACGGCATGTCGGCTCTAATGCCCAGCATCGAGGCAATCAGACTGCTCGGAAATATTTCGCAGGCATTGGTCAAGTCATTGACCGCCGCGTTGTAAAAACGCCGTGCCGCGGCAATATGTTCTTCAACTTCATTCATTGACTGCATGGCGGTCATCATCGTTTGGTTTGACTTCAAATCGGGGTAGTTTTCAACCGAGAGGTTAAATTCCTTCAATTTGCTTTCAAGCAGTTTTTCGTTTTTTATTTTTTCCTGCGGATTATCCTTGAACGAATTTGCCATGGCGGCCATGCGCAGTTTGGTGATTTCTTCCATCAGCTTGCTTTCGTGTGCCATAAATTTGGCAGCCATGTTCAGGAGGTTCGGAATCAGGTCGTAGCGTTTTTTCAGCTGGACGTCGATTCCCGCCGATGCCTCTTTCACTTTATTCTTTTTCATAATCACTCCGGCATATAAAAAATAAAGCGTTATCAGAATAATTCCGGATATAATCCAAAAAATGGCGGACATCTCTTTTCTCCTTAAGTTCTTTTGCCTTTATCTTAGGAGCAAAAATCTTAAATATTATTAAACGGTTAGCAATATTTTCACCTTTGCGTTTTAGAGTAGGGGCAGGGAGGACAACGAATGCTTAACTTTATATGGTCGGGATTTTTTCTGGCCGCTTTCGCCGCCGCTCTTTATCAGAGCCTGGGATTGGACAATGCGGCAATCTGGACTGAACTGGTTAACAGCACGTTTGCTTCGGCCAAAAGTGCTTTCCAAATTTGCCTGAATCTGACCGGAATGCTTTGCCTGTGGCTCGGGTTGCTTAAAATTGCCGAGCGGGCCGGAGTTACCGACTTGCTGGCCAAAGCGCTGGCGCCGTTGTTTCGGCGAATTCTTCCCGGTGTTCCGTCTGACAGCCCCGCTTTGGGATCAATCGTTATGAATATGGCCGCCAACGTGCTGGGGCTTGATAATGCCGCTACCCCGATGGGGCTCAAGGCAATGGAGCAGTTGCAAAGCCTGAACCCGCACAAAGACAGGGCTTCGCCGGCACAGGTTTTGTTCATGGTCATCAATGCTTCCGCGGTAACCCTGATTCCGATAACGATTCTTATGTATCGTGCCGAGCTCGGTTCGACTAATCCCTCCGCCGTTTTTATGCCTATTTTGTTTGCGACCTCTTTGTCAACGCTGGCCGGCTTTCTGGCTGTTGCCTGGGTTCAGAAACTTAATATTTTTAACCGGGTCGTCCTTGCTTATTTAAGCGGTTTTGCCCTTTTCATTCTGGGGCTGGCCTGGTATTTCAGCTCTTTGCCGCCCGAAGAACGGCTGACCGCATCAGCCGCCGGTGGAAACTTTGTCCTTTTTGCCGTTATAATCGGTTTTATAACCGCCGGGTTAATCCGTCGTCTCAACGTTTATGAACTTTTTATTGCCGGAGCCAAAGAAGGGTTTGAAATTGCCGTGCGCATTATTCCTTATCTGGTTGCCATGCTGGTGGCTATTGCCGTTTTCCGCACTTCCGGCTGCCTCGACTATATTGTTTGGGGCTTTGAAAAGCTTTTTGCCGCTCTGGGAATGGATACCGCTTTCGTTCCGGCACTGCCGACCGCAATAATGAAACCGCTTTCCGGCAGCGGAGCGCGGGCAATGATGATTGAAACCATGCAGGCCTACGGCGCCGACAGTTTTCCCGCTTTCGTCTCCTGTGTGATTCAAGGGTCCAGCGAAACCACTTTTTATGTGTTGGCGGTTTATTTCGGTGCGGTTAAAATAACCAAGGTCGGGGCGGCGCTTCCCTGCGCATTGCTGGCCGACGCTGTCGGTGCCGTTGCCGCCGTCGGTCTGGCTTATCTGTTCTATTAATTTTGATTCCGTCAATCATAAAAAAAGCTCCTTGCGGAGCTTTTTGTTTAAGCGGCTTTCTTTGCCTTGAACTGTGCATTGTATAAAGCTTTATAGGCGCCGTTTTCTTCCTGCAGCAGTTCTTCATGTGTTCCGGTTTCGATAATTTCGCCGTCATTGATGACCACGATTTTATCGGCGTTTTGCACCGTGGACAGACGATGAGCGATAACAAATACCGTGCGGTCCTGCATCAGATTGTCGATTGCGCGCTGAACCACGGCTTCTGCCTTATTGTCCAGAGCCGAGGTCGCTTCGTCGAGAATAACCACCGGCGCGTTTTTGATAAAGGCACGGGCTATGGCCAGACGCTGCCGCTGTCCGCCGGAAAGCAGAGAGCCGCGCTCGCCGATTTTGGTGTCCAGCCCGTTTTCCAGTTCATTGATAAACTCATCCAGACAGGCCATCTTGACGGCAGTGGCGATTTCTTCCTCGGTAGCGTCCTCTTTGCCCAGCAGAATATTGTCGCGAATGGTTCCGGCAAACAGAAAGTTGTCCTGAAAAACAACGGCGATATTGTCGCGCAGGCTTTCCAGACTGATGTCGCGAATGTCTGTCTTGTCAATGGTGATGCTGCCGCTTTTAACGTCATAAAACCGCGGAATCAGGTTGACGATGGTGGTTTTGCCGCCGCCGGAATTCCCCACCAGTGCCACCGTCGTTCCGGCCTTGACTTCCAGATTAATGTCCTTCAGAACCGGCACGCCTTCCTTATATTCAAAATAAACATGGTTGAAATTAATTCTTTTTTTGACGCCTTTTAATGTGACTGCATTCGGTTTGTCAAAAATGGTCGGCTCGGTTTCCAGAATTTCAACCACGCGTTCGATTGCCAGAAAGGAAACCTGCATCGCGTTGTAGTTTTTGCCGATGCTTTTAATCGGGGTATAAAGCAAAATCAGTGCGGTGATGAAAGAAACGAAGTTGCCGCTGGTAATGTCGCCGTTGACAATCAGATAGCTGCCGTAACCGATAACGGCGCCGATGCCGATGGAAACGATAATATGCAGCGCCGGTGTCATCCAGGCGGTTTTCTGCACCATTTTGATCGTCAGCTTGAACAGATTGTGCAGCGTGCTGTCAAAGGTGTTGTAAATTTTGTTTTGCAGATTGTAAGAAGCAATCGTTTTGTTGCCGGAATAAGTTTCGTTGTAATTGGAAACCACTTTGGCACCTTCAACCACGCTGCCCATAACCACACGTTTGATTCTTCTGCGGACAGAAGCCAGCGGCATCAGCGCACAGCCCAAAATCAAAACGGCGATAATGGCCAGCTGCCAGGAATTGTAAATCAATACGCAGATGAGCGATATTGAGGAGAAAAAGCGGGAAACAAACACTTTCAGGTTTTCCAGCAGACCGGAACAGGCAATGTCGCAGTCGGTGTTGAAGCGCTGAATGACGAAACCGGAATTATGCTGGTCATAATAAGAAGTTTCCAGATGCAGCAGTTTTTTATATAAGGCGCGTTTCAAATCCTGGTTGATTTTGGTGCCGACCCAGGTATTCAGGTAAGTTGCCGCATAGTTGAGAAACCCCTGCACCGAGGTGAAAGCGACAATCAGCAGCGGAATATAAGCCGGCGAGCTTTCCGTCTTGTCAACCAGAACAATATCCATATAAGGTTTGAGCGAAAGAGCGACCACTGAATCCAGCGCGCCGATGGGAATGCAGATTAAAATGGCGAGAATAGCCCGGAACATATACGGTTTGACGAACGGCCACATTTTTTTGTAATGTTCGATAAAAGGCAGTTTTTTAATCTCTTCGTCTATTTGGATTTTGTCTTCAATCATTGTTTTTCCTATAGTTGTCTGAGCCGGTTTGAATATTGCCGCCGGCCGCGGTTATAAAAGTCCCAGAAAGTGCAGCGCAACGGCAATGAAACCCAGCTGCATGATTAATACGAACGCAAATTCGGCGCGGTAACTCTTTTTCTTGTTCTTATGGTGCAGAATTTTCTGCCCGGCCAGTGCGCCGCTCCAGCCGCCGAGCATTTCCAGGGCATGCAGATTGCGCTCGGGAATTCTCCAGGCGCCGCGAACGGCAGCCCTCTTGTCAACCCAGTAAGCCAGAAAGGTAACCAGATTGATGGATATAAACTGATAAACCAAAAACAGAAGCAGTGTTTTGGGAGCAAAAGGCGTTACTCTGAAATAATGCGTTTCAATATAATAGGCCGCCAGAATGACAATGCCGCAATGCAGCAGATAAAAACTGTTTTTTTGCAGCGGGCGAATGAGAAGCAGCAGCCCGATAAGAAGAACGCTTGCGGTAATGACCATGGTTGTTCCGGGGTTAAGTTAACGTTATCAGAGCGTATCATACAGAGATTCTCAAAAAAAGCAACCACATCAAATAGTGAATAACTGAAAAAAGATAATGAGATTTCCGTAAAACCATTTATATTGGTCTTAATCATTTATTAATAAAAGGATTGGGCAATGAAAAAAATTCTGACCGCTTCGGCCTATGTTTTGCTGGCCGCCTGCACCGCTTACAGCCATAAGGCAATGGAAGAGCAGGAACAGTTTGTCGTCGAAACGCCATACGCCGAAACCCCGGCGATAGACGATACGATTTCGCCGGATGTCTATGCTCTGGTCGCCGCCCGCGCAACCAATCGGATGCTGGATGAAACGGCCGAGGTTTACGAGCAGAATCCCCGCCCCACGCTTTACCTGATGCAGATTAAGAAAACCGATGAGAACCTGCCGGACGGTTTTTATCTTGCCCGCCGCGAAACCAAAGACATCATTGAAGGATCGGGAACTTTCACTCTGGTTAATAATCTGAATGAGGCGCAGTATTATCTGGAAGTCAGTGTCAGCCCGATTCCGCTTAAAGACAAAGAGGTGCCCGCCATTTCTTATCATCTGTCTCTGTACACTAATCAAAATGCCAAAATCGGCGAATGGGCACAGATGATTAAACAGGTTCAGAACGACGATAAAAGCTGGTGGTAACATTGCGTTCGGCTGTTTGTCTGCTTTTTCTGCTGAGCTTGGCGCCGGTGGCTTTTGCCGCCGGAAAAGATGACGTCAGTCTTGATACGGCATCTCTGGATAAGGACGTCACTTCCGTTTACGGTACGGACTGTGAAAAGGTCAAACCCGGCGAAGCCCGTTCGACGGTCAGAGTCCGTGTCACCGATAAAGCCAGCTATCTTGCCGTCAGCAGCCTGCCTGATTTGCGTAATGCCAAAGTCGAGCTGAATGAACATGACTTTAACGTGATGGTCTATAACCTGGTTGATAATAATATTGAAGACATGGCCATTCGCACCACCAAACAAACCCCGGAAGAAATTTGCGTCGAAGTCACCGGCTATATTTCCGGCAAGAATATTTTTGCCGCCATTGACGAGGCGCTGGACAGACAGAAAAACGGCGAAGAAGACAACGTGACGGCGGAAAACGGAGGCTTGGCTCCGTCCGACCTGGCCGAAACGGAAAACGGTCCGCAGCCGGAAGCAGAGGCAAAGCCGGAACAGCCTGCGAAAACCGATTTGGCGGAAAAGGAACCTCTCTATACGCCGGATGAAAGCATTCCTCCGCCCCCGGTCTCTGAGAGCCAAACCCCGTCTGCCGAACAGGAAAAAGAGGACTATCTGCAGGCCAAGGCCGCCAGCAAAGGGCTGATTTATATTACGCCGACCGAGTTTTTTAATAAGACGACTTCTGCCAAATATGCGGAAATTCTGCGGGAAATGTTTGTGAAAAGCGACTACTTTTATGTAACCGACAAGATTGAATTGGCCGATTATGTCATCGGTTCAAAAGTTCTCCGCGCCAAGGTGGACCCGATTAACAAAGACACCAACCGGATGCAGATGGTGATTGCCGTTGAAAGCCGGAATACCGACAGCGGCGAAACGGAAACCGAACACCAGAACCGTTTTGTTCTGTTCAGCAGTTCGGAGAATGAGCAGAAAGTGGCCGCCAAACTGATGAAACAGCTGTTTGAAAAAGCCGCGGATAAAATTATCACCGAATTGGAAATTGCCCAGCGCCGCAAAAATAATGACGCCGGCCTGCCGGCAGTCATTACGCCGGTGTCGACATCGACAGCAAAGAAGGGTGCTCTTTAATCGGGCGCACCGCATAGCTCAGGTTGTTGAAGCGGGGCAGTCCTTTGGCGGCGCAATAGGCGGTAATCTGCATTTCAAGCTTATTGTTCAGAGCCGGCAGGTCTCCGGCTTCTTCGCCGGTATAGACGGTAATGACAACGTCGGTAAATCCCCGGTCGGTATAAATCTGATGGTCATAGCTGAGAAGCACGTCTTTGATGATTGCCAGTAAGGATTGCTGCAAGGCTTTGAAGTGATCGGCCGCATCCATATATTTAAACATGTTGACAAAGTCCTGCAGGGCTTTTTTGGTTTCGAAATTGCTGTCCAGTACGGCAATTCGTTCAATATAGTTCAGGTTGCCCGTTGCAATGGCATATTTTAACAGCTGCGGATAAAAAATTTTAATATAAGTATTCAGGGCGTCAAATTTCGGCTTCAGCAAAATGCCGGCCATGTCGGTCAAGCCGAGGTTTATCAGATTGCTGATAAACAAAGCTTCCAGCGCCGGCGACATTTCTCCGCCCAGGTCCCAGATTTTATAGGCCAGCGATTTGGCTTTCTGGTGTTCGCCGCGCATGATTTGTTCCTGCATCAGAATAATCAGCCCGTTGATATTTTCCGGATTTTCTTTCAACAGCAGATACAGTTGCCGTTCCAAATCCTGAATTTCGTCTTGTTGGCGATAGTCAAGCTTAACCAGCAGGCGGTATATGGTCGGGAAATCGGTTGCCGGCAGCGGACCGACCTGCGCGGTTGCCGGTGATATTTCCTGATTCTGTCCGTCACTCATGATTCTGCTCTCCGTAAATTTCTTTTTTTATTATAACACACTATTTCTCTAAAATAAATGTGCAAGGTCCGTCATTAATCAGAGTTACCTGCATCTCAGCCTGAAAAATGCCGGTTTCGACCCGATGCCCGAGTTTTTTCAGGCAGCTGACAAAATGTTCGTATAGCGGCCGGGCTTCTTCGGGACGGGCTGCCGTTTCAAAGCCGGGACGGTTGCCGCGGCTGGTGTCTCCGGCCAGAGTGAATTGGGAAATAACCAGAAAACTGCCGTTTATATCGCCGACGGACAAATTCATTTTACCGGCGCCGTCTTCAAAAATACGCAGATTCGCCGCCTTCTTGGCCAGATATTCGGCTTGAACCGCCGTGTCGCCTTTTTGAACGCCGACAAACAACAGCAGTCCTTGTCCGATTTCTCCGGCAATTTTTTGTTCCGCTTCCACCGAAGCCCTTTTAACCCTTTGAACCAATACTTTCATGACTTATACATACCAGTTTATTACCAATGCGGCTATTTTATTGAAATAATCTTTAAGATAAATTAAAATCACTCCGTTTTTATAAATTTTATAACGGACTATTGGTTATGCGCAAACTACTTATTCTCTCGCTGTTGTTCATGGTTTCCGGCTGTGCTTCTTTCGGGCGCGGTGTAGCCGAAGCGATTATCAACGATAAAAAAGAAGACACCCGCCAGTGCGAAATTCAGGGAAGCCCGCTGCCCGGAATTGACGATTTGTTCAAAAACAAGCAGGTTGTCAAAGTGATGATGGTTCACGGGGTCGGAACCCACACGCCCGGCTATGCTACCCGGATTCGCGAAAACCTGGCGCTCAAGCTGGGGCTTGATGTCTTCTCCCGCCGCGATAAGGATATCACGCTGATTGATCCGGATGACCGCAAAACGGTTATCGGCAATCTCCGTGTCACCCGCATGCAGAATGAAGAGGCTTCCAAAGATCTGATCTTTTACGAGCTGACCTGGTCGGTCAATACCTCGGTTCAAAAGCGCATCCTTGATTATGACACTTCCGGGCTTTATGAACATAAACGGGCGGCGTTCAACCATACGCTGAAAAAGTTTCTCGATGATGTAATCCCCGATCCCGAGATTTATGTAACCGATAAAAACAATTATATCCTCAAAGCCACCCAGCAGGCCACCTGCTGGATGCTGAGCCGTTCCTGGAGCCAGTTGAAACCGGAAGAAAAGCAGGTTTGCCGGGTTTCTTCCTTCAACCAAATGAAAGATTTGAGCCGGGATAACATTATCTTCATCACCCACAGTTTGGGCAGTAAGATTTTGATGGACAGCCTGACCGATATGGTCAGTACCGTCGCTGCCGTCGAAGCGCGCCCGGATATGGCTCAAAGTCCGAAAGTTCGCCCCATTATCGAAGAGCTGAAAAATAAAGAAATGACAGTCTTTATGCTGGCAAACCAGCTGCCGCTGCTGCAAATTGCCGGAGCCAAGCCGCAGGTCACCGGACAAATTCGTTCTTATTGCCGCCCGAAAGGCAAAAACTACGGCAACCGCGTGTTTAAACAGGTTAACATTGTCGCTTTTTCTGACCCGAATGACTTGCTGAGTTATGGCATTAACCAGGACTTTGTCGATAATTATATGGATTCCCGCATGTGTCCGTCGGTTACCAATGTTAATATCAACATTGCCGAGGAAATTTCGGTTTTCGGTGCCGGTGTGGTTAACCCCGTTACCGCTCACACCGAATACGACAATGACACCCGGGTGATTGAAATGATTGCCAAGGGAACGGAGAATTTCAAACAAAACGAACTCCTTTCCAAACGCTGCCGTTTCACGCACCTGAAAAATTAAGCCCGTTCCGGCCCCTCTTTGCAGGGGCCTTTCTGTTTGTAGAGAAATCTGACATGCCTTGATTTTTGCATTTAAAATGCCTAAATTGTAAAGAGCTTGATAAGGAGAACCCGATGGAACAGAATTTACCGGAATTGCGCGATATTCACTTGCCTGAAGGCGTATCGGCATTTCCGCCGGCCTACGGCTGGTGGGTGATTTTAGGCGGTATCCTTTTGCTGTTGTTGCTGACCGAACTGTTTTTGATTGTCCGCCGCAAAAGCAAAAAACGCTATGCTTTGTATCTGCTGGCTCATGTTCGTCAGGAGAATGCGGTAGCCGCCGCATTGCAGATGTCTGAAATTCTGCGCCGGATTTGCGTTTATAAATACAAGGAAGCAGCCGCCCTTTACGGTCAGCCCTGGCTCGATTTTCTTAATCGGCACGCCAAAATCAAATTGGAGGGTGCGTCCGCACGGCTTTTGCTTGATGCGCCTTATATGAATCCCGCTTCGCCGGGCTATGCCCCGCAGGACGTGGAAACGCTGCGCCGTTTCAGTGCCGGCTGGATAGGAGAAAACTTATGATGCAGTTTGCCTGCCCGTTGGCTTTTGCGGCTCTGCTGCTTCCCTTGATTGTTTGGTATGCGGTGCCTGCGGCCAAAGGGCTGCATGGAGATGCGCTGCGCGTGCCCTTCCTGCGCGATTTGGCCAAAATCAACCTGAAATCGGGCAGCATCTGGGGCGGCCTGAGTGCCGATAATGCCAAACTGTTTTCACCGGTTCGTCTGGCGGTTTATCTGGTTTATGCTTTGGTGATAACGGCGCTGGCCCGTCCGCAATGGGTCGGCGAGCCGGTGCG
The DNA here is from genome assembly GCA_001917125.1 of Azospirillum sp. 47_25. Classification (GTDB taxonomy): domain Bacteria; phylum Pseudomonadota; class Alphaproteobacteria; order RF32; family CAG-239; genus Scatocola; species Scatocola faecipullorum. The sequence goes on along the minus strand of MNTU01000041.1, from coordinate 32,766 downwards.
GGTTCATAATTTCAGTCGCGATATTTTGCTGGTAATAGACATTTCAACCTCAATGGAAGAACCGGATTTTGCCTTAAACGGCCGCCCGGTCAGCCGTTTGTCGGCCGTCAAAAAAGTGGCGGGCGAATTTATCGATAAACGCGGCGAAGATCGTATCGGGCTGGTGCTGTTCGGTACCAGAGCTTATCTGCAGGCGCCGATAACTTTTGATAAAGCCGCGGTCAAACAAATTCTGTATGCCATGCAGGCCGGTATGGCCGGCAATTCGACCGCTATCGGCGATGCTCTCGGACTGGCGCTGAAGAGTTTGAAAGACAGCGGCAATCTGGATAAAAAAACCATTATTCTGCTGACCGACGGCGAAAATAACGACGGCAGTGTTACCCTGCCGCAGGCGGTTAAGCTGGCAAAGGAAGCCGGCGTTAAAATTTATACCATCGGCGTCGGCGGCGATGGCAGCGATTTTGCCTCTTTCTTCGGCTTGCGCATGGGCGGCGGCGGAGTGGATGAAGCCGGCCTTCGCCAAATTGCCAGTGATACCGAGGGAACTTATTTTCGCGCCAAAAATACCGCATCCCTGCAAAAAGTCTATGCGGCGATAGATGAGTTGGAACCAACCGAAAATGAAGATACATTTGTACAGGAAGTCCGCGAATTTTATTATATTCCGCTGTTGGCTGCGCTGGCTCTGGCGGCATTCTTGGTCTTATTAAAGCGGAGGGCTGATAATGTCTGAATTTTTGAGCAATTTTCATTTTATTCGCCCGTTCGTTTTGCTGCTGTTGCTGTTGCCGCTGGGGTTCTTTTGGCATTATGCCCGCAGCCGGGGGCGCAATTCTTCCTGGGCGCAGGTCTGCGATAAAAATCTGCTTGATTTTCTCTTGGTTAAGGGCAGTTCGGTTCAGCGCAGGCTGATCGTCTGGATTGGTCTGGTCGGATTTGTCTCCGCCGTTGCCGCCGCGGCCGGTCCGTCATGGAAAAAGAAGGAAATTCCCAATCTGGCGCCGGAAAATCCGGTAATGATTCTGCTTAACTTGTCAACGGATATGGCTGAAAAAGATTTAACCCCCAGCCGTCTGGCCCGGGCTAAGTTTGAAATCTCCGATTTGTTGAAAATGATTCCCTCGGCGCAAAGCGGATTGATTGTTTACAGCGATGAGCCTTTTCTTATCAGTCCTTTGACGGATGACGCCCGCCTGCTGGATAATCTGTTGCCGCGTCTGACTTTTGATCTGATGCCCGGCAACGGCGACCGGCTTGACCGGGCATTGGAACTGGCCGTAGAAAAATTTAAAAACGCCGGTTTCCCGCAAGGCCAAATTATCGTCTTCACTTCCGATATCGGTGAAAGGCTTGATTTGGCGCTTGCTGCGGCCGAAAAAGCCAAAGCGTCGGGATATCCGGTCAGCGTGGCGGCGATAACCAAAGCCGACGGCGAACGTCTGCACCTGCTGGCTCAAAACGGCGGCGGTCTGTATATTCCGGCCGTTTCCGCCGACAGCGACATGCAAAAACTGGCGGAACGGATAAATCAAAACCGCGAGCAGCAGTTGAAAGAAACCGAAAATCTGCGTTCGGTCTGGGAAGATTACGGTTATTACCTGACGCTGCTTCCCGCTCTCTGCTGCCTGTATTTTTTCCGTAAGGGCGTCTTGGTGCTGCTGTTTATGCTGGCGGGGCTGCAACAGGCTCAGGCCGGTTTTTTCCTCAATAACAATCAGGAAGGTCTGAAGGCTTTTAATAATCAGGATTATGCCGCTGCGGCCGCCAAATTTGATCGTTCCGACTGGAAAGGCTCCAGCCTTTACCGTCTCGGCGATTATCAGAAAGCCTATGAGGCCTTTGCCGCGGGCGAGGGGAACGAAGCCCTTTATAATCAGGGTAATGCGCTGGCCAAAGGCGGAAAATTGGAAGAAGCGATAAAAAAATATGAAGAAGTGCTGAGGCAGAATCCGCAACATGAAGATGCCAAATTTAACCTTGAATATTTAAAGCAGCAAAAACAACAGCAGCAACAATCGTCTTCGCAGAATAATCAGGATAAAAAAGAAGACGACAGTCAGCAGCAGTCGAAAGACAATCAGCAGTCCGGCAATCAAAATCAGCCGCAGGAAGATCAGCAGTCCGGCCGGTCATCAGAGCAGTCTGAACGTCAGCCTGATAATCAGCAGGAGCAAAAAGCCGATTCGCAGCAAGAGGATAACAATCGCGCAGACAAATCAGAAAGCCGGCAGGAACAGCAGCAACAAGATTCCTCCGGGCAGGGAAAATCACAGGCCGAACAGGAGCAGCGGCAGAAAGCTCCCGAACCGCAGCGGCAGCCGCAGGACAAAACGCCTGCCGAGTTGCAAAAAGGCCGGAATGATACTAAATATGATGAAGAAGTTCAGGCGCGCGAACAGCAGTATCGGGAAATTCCCGAAGACCCCGGCGGGCTGCTGCGGGCGTTTATTTATCAGGAATATCAGAAAAACCGTTATAATCGAGGTCGATAATGAGAAAATTGATTAAATCTGTCAGTTTAAGTATTTTGCTTGGTGTCGCCTTTATCGGGGCAGCCTGGGCGCAGACGTTCAATGCCGCGGTCAATCGGACGGAAGTGCCTCAGGGGGAAACTTTCGTCCTGACTTTGGAGCTCGCTGACGGTTCCGACAGCGGCAATCCCGACCTGAGCGTTCTGGATAAGGATTTTATTGTTTATTCTGTCGGCAACGCTTTCAGTTATAATTACATTAACGGCGTTGCCTCCAAGTCTCGCCAGTGGCAAATTGCCCTGATGCCGAAAAATTCCGGGAAAATCACCGTCCCGTCCATAAAACTCGGCAATCTGGAAACACAGCCGATAACCTTAAACGTTATTCCCGCTTCTGCCGCCGCGACTGAAACTTCCGCCGGAACCGGCGGCTATCAGGCACCGCAGCAGATGAACCGTCCTAAATTCAGCATGACGGCGGAAATCGGCAACCCTAATCCCTATGTTCAGCAGCAGGTTGATTATACGCTTAAAATCTATGACACCGGCGGCCTGCAGGGCGATATGCCGCAGTTTATTGAAGACGGCAGCAATAACTGGATTATCCGCAGCCTGGGTGAACCGACCGTCGGCAGCAAAATTGTCAACGGCCGCAGCCTGCGCGAAATCACTTTCCGCTATGCGCTGTTTCCGCAGAAAAGCGGCGTCCTGCCCACGCCGGAAGTCCGTTTTAACGGCTATTATCTGACCCGTTCCCGCGGCATGAATGATCCTTTTGACGATTTGTTCGGCGGCAACCTCGGCAGTATCGGCTTCGTCGACATGTTTGCCACCCGTAACCCGGTTCTGCTCACGGCCAAACCCGAAAAAGTTAATGTTCAGCCGATTCCCTCGGACAATAACGGCAATTGGTGGCTTCCGGCACAACAAGTGGCTCTTTTTGCCGAATGGGAACCCCGGCAGCCGGTCTTTAAAGTCGGCGAAGCGGTCAACCGGACAATTTACCTGAAAGCCGTCGGTGTGGCCGAAAGTCAGCTGCCCGAACTGAATCTCGCTTCGGTTTCCGGCCTGAAACAATATCCGGATAAAGCGGTTGCATCCAGCGGTATTGAAAACGGGCAGGTAGTCGCCGTCAAAAAAATTTCTAACGTTTATATTCCCAACCGGGCCGGAAAAATGACCATTCCCGAAATTGCCGTCGATTGGTTTAATGTCCGTACCAACCGTATGGAAAGGGCCGTTCTGCCGGCAATGAACATTGAGGTTCTGCCCGGAGCCGCGGTTGAAACCGCGCCGGCGCCGCAGCCGGAGACCCGCCCGGAATCCCCGTCTCGGGTTCTCGAAGATGCTGCAAACGAAACTGAAAATCTGGTTGAGCGCAGCATTCCCCAAGGTCTGCCTTATCTGCCTTACATCATTGCCGCGGCGGCATTTCTGCTCGGCATTGTTGTCAGCTGGATGTTGTTCGGCATGCGGAACAAATCCCGCAACGCAGATGATATTAAGGACTTTGACCGTTATATCGTCCGCGCTGCCAAAAGCAAAGACTACCGGGCTTTGCGCGACGGGCTGATATCCTGGGCGCGCGACCGCTGGAACGATTCTAAAATCACGAATCTGAAAGATGTTGCCAAAGCTGTCGGAAACAAGGAATTTGCCGCGCAGCTTGACGGCCTCGCCGCATCGCTTTATGCACCCGAAGGCGGCGAATTTAAGACTGAGGCGTTTCTGAAGGCATTTGAAAAAGTCCGCAAAGCCAAGGTTAAATCTCGCGCGGGAGATGCTCAGCCGTTGCCGAAACTGTATAAATAAAAGCAAAAGGCCTCTGTTGAAAGAGGCCTTTTGTTTGCAAAATACGAAAAGGTCAGATAAGTCCCTTTTCCAGCAGAAAAGCTTCCGGAACCACCAAAACCATTCTGCCGATGGCCAGTTCCGCCCGGTTGTCGTCTTTCAGCGTAATCTGAATATTGTCGCCTTTAGGCAAAACATTCCCGTGATACTGTGCCATCTCTTTAAAAGTGATGGTTGTCTTTCCTTTTTCGGTATAAAGTTCATACCCGTCTGTGCAGCCGACCATGCGGTCAACTTTGATTTCAATTTTATCCATGATATTTAAGTTTTTGTGATAAAATCAGCCGCGTCTGTGAATTTGGCGTTGTTTTATCGGATTAAACGGCACTTTGTTTTGCGGCTGTAAGGCCTGCTGTTTCGGACTGCGCAGCGTGTAATAAAGCTGATTGGGCATAGCTTCAGATTTTGCCCGGTTTTTTAACTTGCTCATACTAATTTTATTTTTAAGTTAGACATAATTGTAGAAAATTTACAGACAAACTAATCCATAATTGGCGTAAGAGTCAAGTATAAAAAAAGAGCTCATTGTGAGCTCTTTTTATTTTATGCGGCTTTAATCAGTCCGTGTTTCTTTTTGCCTTGCGACAGCTTAATCTGCCCGTCAATCAGGTCTGCGGCGCTGAATTTATAATTTTCATCGCTGACGACCTTGTCATTGACTTTGAGGCCGCCCTGCTTAATCAGCCGGCGTCCTTCGCCTTTGCTGGCAATAAAACCGAGTTCCAAAAAGGCGTCCAGCAGGCTCAGACCGTCAACCGACGTTTTTTCAATGCTGGGCAAATCGCCGCCGGCCATACCCTGTTCAAAAGTGGCAATCGCCGTATCTCTGGCCGCTGTAGCCTCCGCTTCGCCGCGGCAGATTTTTGTCGCCTCAAAGGCCAGAATTTTTTTAGCCTCATTGATTTCCTGATCTTTTAAGGCTTCCAGCCGCCGAATTTCATCCATCGGCAAATCGGTATAAATCCGCAGGCACTTGCCGACTTCGGCATCGCCGATGTTGCGGAAATATTGGTAATAATTATAGCTCGGCAGTTTCTCCTCGTTAATCCAGACCGCGTTGCCTTCGGACTTGCCCATCTTTTTGCCGTTTGAGTCGGTAATAATCGGACTGGTGAAGCCAAACAGTTCAACGTCATATTTGCGGCGCCCCAGTTCTGTGCCCGAGGTAATGTTGCCCCATTGGTCGGAACCGGCAATCTGTGCCCGGCAGCCGTATTTGTTGTAAAGCACCGTAAAGTCATATCCCTGCAGCAGCATATAGTTAAATTCAAGGAATGACATCGGCTGTTCGCGATCCAGACGGGATTTGACGCTTTCCATCGTCAGCATGCGGTTGACGGAATAACAGGTGCCGATGTCGCGCAGAAATTCCAGATAATTGACATTTTTGAACCAGTCCCAGTTGTCAACCATAACCGCGTCATTGGCGCCGTCGCCGAATTTCAGGAATTTGCCGAAAGATTTTTTCAGCCCTTCAATATTATGCTGCAAAGTTGCTTCGTCCAAAAAGGGGCGCAGCTTGTCTTTGCCTGACGGGTCGCCGATACGGGCCGTAGCGCCGCCGACCAGCGTCAACGGTTTGTGACCGCATTTCTGGAACCAGCGCATCATCATCAAGGGAACGATGTGGCCGACGTGCAGACTGTCGCCGGTCGGGTCGGAGCCCAGATAACCGACCGCAGGTTTTCCGCTTTTTTCGCACTCATACAAATAGGTGTCAAAGCCTGTTTCGTTGGTGCATTGATTGTAAAAACCGCGTTCAACCATCAGGTTGAAAAATTCTGATTTAAATTGGCTCATTTTCCCTTTCCTTAATGTTAAATAAAACGGCCTCATGCAGCCGTTGTTTCATAAATTCTTAACCGATATTAGCATATAATTCCGACAATGCAACAACGGAGGTAAATTTTTTGCAATGACCGTCATCAAGCCAGTTAATGTTCTTGGTCTGCTCAGTACGTCATCGCTGGAAGGCGTTTATGTCGCCCTGTTGAATACCGATGGCGTTGATGTTTTTGATTACGGGCGCTTGCAGCATATTCCTTATGACGAAGCCCTGCGGGAAAAAATCCGTCCTTTGCTGGGCACTTGCCCCTATACGCCCGAAGCCGTTGCCGAATTTCAGGCAGTCAACCGCGAACTGACGGTATTTCACGCCGAAATTGTTAAAGATTATATTGCAGCCAACGGCGTTGAGGTTGATGTTATCGGCTATGAAGGCATTAACCTGACCAATTACGCTTCCGGCGGCGAAACCGGTCTTCTCGGAGACGGAAAACTCTTGGCCGAATTGACCGGCATCCGGGTTGTCTGCAATTTTCATGCAGCGGATATCAGGGCCGGCGGGCAGGGCGCGCCGTTAGATCCGGTTTATTACAATGCCCTCTGTGCCGACATCGGCAAACCGCTGGCCGTTGTCAATATTTCCGGCATAACCCGCGTAACCTGGATCGGTTCTTACGGCGAGATGACGGCTTTCGACACCGGTCCCGGCAATGCCGCAATAGATGAATGGGTGCGCAAACACGGCGGTATGCACATGGATTATAACGGCAAGCTGGCAATCACCGGCAAAGTTAACGAACAAATTGTCGCCACCATGATGCGGCATAAATATTTTGCCAAATATCCGCCTAAATCTACCAATCGCAGCGAGTTTGTCGAGAAATTGGAACATTTGGAAGGGCTGAGCCTTGAAGACGGTGCGGCGACTGCCACGGCATTTGTGGCGGAATCAATAGCCTATTCTCTGCTGCTGTATCTGCCTGAAATTCCAAAAATTTTAATTGTCTGCGGCGGCGGAGCCAAAAACCCCACGATTTTAAGATTCTTGCGCCAGCGCCTGCCTGATATGGCCATTCACACGGCCGCCGAAGAAGGCTTTAACACCAATGCTTTGCCCGCACAGGCCGTTGCTTATCTGGCCGCCCGGCGGCTTTACTGTCTGCCGGTGAGTTTCCCGGCCACAACCGGTGTGCCTGAACCGATGGTCTGCGGCGAATTGTGCGAACCCTGAAAGAATTGAAATTATTATTGTGAAACTAAAAAATAAAAGAAAATGGACATTGTAAAAGAAAATGACCGCTTTGCTGAAGACAGAAATATTCGGCCGCGGCAGCGTTCGGGTTTTGAATGCTTTATCATTATGCTGTTAGTTGCTTTTTTGGCTTATTTTATGATTTTCTCGGAAACGCCGGTTATGCCTTGAAAATCAGATAAACCGGAAAACGCCGGACTGAAGTTGCTCGCTTTAAGTTCCTTTGCTTGCCCCGTCGGAAAACTTTTCCCCGCGGGGCTTTTTTTTGTTACGGAAATGTTAATTTTGTCTAAAAAGTACCGGCAAGGGGTTTAAATGTGCTTAATTTTATGTTATAAAAACAGCCTGAATATTATTTTTAGGTTCATTATTCTGAGTAAATTTGCGGCTTTGCAGCTGGCGATTGACTTGTTTATATGAACCTTTTTGGGGAAAACAATTAACTCAATTCAATAATCTGGCGAAATTTTCGCCGCAAATTTAACATGTTATGAAAAATTTATCTTTTATTTTTGCAGCTTTGTTTATGTTCTCCGTATCGTTGGTTTCCTGTTCCGAAGATGACGCATCTATCGATGTCGTTTCAATGGACGAAGGCGTCACGGCAGACGGTGGCAAATGGCTGACGGCCAATTTCTATAAGCCGGGGCTTCAGCTGACTTGTTATCACTGGCTGGCTGTTTCGGAAAACGCTTATGAATATTACTTTGAAACCAATCAACAGGAATATATTGTCGTGCGTTTTTCTGCGGATTCCGGGACGCCTAAAGTCTCTGCACGTACGTCTGAAACACTGCCGGAAAGTGTGAATGACGAACACGGAACGGTAAACTATTCTCTGGAGATAAGCAACACTGCAGCTGCTGTCACCATGGTGATTAACGGGCAGAAAATAAAAGCGGTAATTTCCGTTTCTCCCGACAAAGGAACGTTTGGAGATATTTAAAAACATCAGATGCTGTTGCCGGCAATTCCGGCAGCGGCATTTTTTTATAAAAAACATATAGACAAAAAATGATTTTTCTGCTAAATTAAAATCCAAAATCAATTACATACATATTATTAATCTCAAAAACTCACAAAAATGAAAAAGTTTTTATTTTTGGTGATCATGGCCGCAGCGGCTATTTTCACCGTGAATGCTCAAGAGCAGCTGGTCAAGACAATCAACATGTACGGCGAACGTCCGAATGCGGACAGCTATCGTGATGCCGATGCCGCCAAGTCGGTCAGAGCTATCGAATACGGGAGCTTTGAAACCGATCAGACCATCACGCTGACCACCCGCGGCGTCCCGGTTGAATACTGGTACAAGCATGATGCGAAACAAACCTATCTGGTTATTCGCACCGGCCAAAAAGAGGAAATAACCCTCTGGTTCACCGATGCTTCGGATAAAACGCCGAAGATTGACTGGACCGCCGCTACAATCACCAATAAAAACGGTAAGACAATTAAAATTGTTTATGGCGAACAGCAGGAATAAACCTGCCTTGTTCAACCGTTTTTTCCGGAAGTCAGACTTCCGGTTTTTTTTATTTAAAATGATATTGTGAAAATGGACAAAATAAGTTATTATCTTTTTTATTGTCAAACATCAAATAAGAAGACCATGGAAAAGAACGAACATTTTATTCAGGTTTGCAATTACTTTTTCACCGGAAAACAGCAGGTTCCGGCCGGAGAACAACCGCGGTTGATTTTCGTTTTCGGGTCACCGGGGGCCGGAAAGTCAACCAATATTAAACCGTTGCTGCTCAAGTCGTTTCAGACGTCGCCTGCCTGTCTGGAAGTCGATGAACTGAAAGCCTTTTTGCCGGAAGGCGAAGAGCGGAACCCGCAAATGGCCGACGAGTGGTTTAACCGAGTTGTCGATGAAGCGGTTAAGCTTCGCTACAATTTGGTTATCTTTCGCCTGCGCAATATGCTGCTGCCGGGGCAGACGGCGCGGATTTTGCGCCATGCCCGGGAACACGGCTATCAAACGGAAGTGGACATTCTTGCGCTTGACCGCCGCCGCAGCACGCTGGGAATGATTCACCGCTACGAGCAGGCGCTTGAAAATCAAAACAAATCGGCTCCGAAAGACGTTGTGAATTATCCCCGCCGTCCCGAATTTGCCAAACATTTCATTTTATTTAAGGCCCTGCCGGTCGTAACCGGGTTGTGTGAAAAGTCAAAGTTGGTCGATAAAATCAACGTTTATGACCGCCAAGGCAATCGTTTGGCCTGGCAGAACAAAATAAGCGGCACCCGCAGCGAATTAAGCCCTTCGCAGGCTCTGCGGCAGGAAAGGAAACGCCGCTGGCTGCTGTGTGAAAAAGCCCGTTACCAACTGCAGCGCCGAGAGGATATTGAAAAAATGAAACGGCGCCGCTCGGCTTTTCGTGAGCTGTGGACGGCCAAAATATTAACCTCTCTGTTTGGAAAATAATATCCCTGGCGTTTCAAATATATGAATTTCTGTTTGACTCGTCGGGATTCTTGTATTACTTATGTAAAAAAATAATCTTTTACGAATAAAAAATGATGAACGGCTTTTTGATACATACCATTCCTTCCATTATTATCCCTTAGGGGATACATCATTTTTTGCACATATTTCATACCAATCACACAAATCAGACAGTTAAATTAAATTTTAGGGTGTTTAAACATGACTAAACATTACGCTGAAGTTAAGGCGAAGGCCGACTTTGTCGAGCTTGAAAAAGAAGTTCTCAAATTTTGGGAAGAAGACAAAACTTTTGAAAAATCAGTCCGTAACCGCGACGGTGCGGCGGAATTCGTTTTTTATGACGGCCCTCCGTTCGCCAACGGCACGCCGCATTATGGGCATATCATGGTTTCTTATGTCAAAGATGTCGTTGCTCGCTTTCAGACCATGAACGGCAAAAAGGTTGAGCGCCGTCTGGGGTGGGACTGCCACGGACTGCCGGCGGAAATGTCGGCCGAAAAGCAGCTCGGTGTTTCAGGCCGCAAACAGATTGAGGAATTCGGCGTTGAAAAATTTAATGACTTTTGCCGCTCCGACGTGCTGAAATATTCCGGCATCTGGGTTGACATGTTTAAGCGTATCGGCCGTTGGGTTGATTTTAACCATGACTACAAAACCATGGATCTGCCGTTTATGGAAAGCGTTATCTCCAACTTTAAACAGCTCTATGACAAAGGTTTGGTTTATGAGGATTACCGCGTGCTGCCTTATTCCTGGTGCGCGGAAACGCCGCTCTCTAACTTTGAGGTCAATCAGGGCTATCAGGATAAAACCGATAATGCGATTACCGTTATGTTCAAGCTCGAAAACGGCATGAATATGCTGGTTTGGACGACCACGCCCTGGACACTGCCGTCAAACCTGATGCTGGCGGTCGGTGAGGACATCGACTATGCGGTCATGGAAGAAAACGGCGAGAAATATATTCTGGCTCAGGCTTTGCTCGGCCGCTATAAAAAACAGCTTGAACACGCCGCGCAAACGGGGACGTTGAAAGGCAAAGATTTGGTCGGCATGAGCTATGAGCCGATGTTCCCTTATTTCAAACACCTGAAAAACAAAGGCGCTTTTAAAGTGCTGAGCGGAACTTTCGTCTCCACCGAAGACGGTACCGGCATTGTCCATATTGCCCCGGGCTTCGGTCAGGACGACTTTGAAGCCTGCCGCGCTTATGATGAGAATTTCCCGGTTGTCTGTCCGGTTGACGAAGCCGGTAAATTTACCGCCGAAGTTCCCGACTATGAGGGCAGACAGGTTTTTGAAACCAACGAACCGATTATGCAGCTGCTGAAAGAAAAAGGCCTTCTGGTTAAAAAAGAGCAATATACCCACTCTTATCCTTTCTGCTGGCGTACCGACACGCCGCTGATTTACAAAGCGATGTCCAGCTGGTTTGTTAAAGTAACCGATTTCCGTGACGATATGGTTAAAAACAACCGGCAGATTAACTGGGTGCCTGAGCATATTAAAGACGGCCGCTTCGGCAAATGGCTGGAAGGCGCCCGCGACTGGTCGATTTCCCGCAACCGTTTCTGGGGAACGCCGATTCCGGTTTGGAAATCGGATAATCCGCAATTTCCGCGTATTGATGTTTTCGGTTCTATTGCCGAAATTAAGGAAAAGACCGGTTTTGAAGTGACTAACCTGCATAAGCCCTATATTGACGACGTTGTCTATCCGAACCCGGACGACCCGAGCGGAAAAACCATGATGCGCCGTGTCGGCGATGTTTTTGACTGCTGGTTTGAATCCGGTTCAATGCCTTATGCTCAGGTTCACTATCCGTTTGAAAACAAACAATGGTTTGAGAATCATTTTCCCGCTGATTTCATTGTCGAGGCGATGGATCAGACCCGCGGCTGGTTCTATACCCTGACGGTGCTGTCAACCGCGCTGCATAACCGCCCGGCTTTCAAAAACTGTATTTGTACCGGCCTGCTGATGGCCGAGGGCGGACAGAAACTCTCCAAACGCCTGAAAAACTATCCCGACCCGAACGAAGTGTTGGATTCTATCGGTTCTGACGCTTTGCGCTGGTTCCTGGTGTCTTCTCCGGTTTTAAAAGGCGGTAATCTCGCCGTCGATAAAGAGGGCAAAGAAATCGCCAAGGCTTCCCGCGTGGCACAAATTCCGTTGTGGAACGCGTTCTACTTCTTTACCCTTTATGCCAATGCCGAGGAATATAAGGCTAAGGAAATCGCCTCTTCGCCGGAAGCAATTGACAATTATATTCTCTCAAAATTGAAACATTTGGGCGAAGTGGTAAAGACCGGACTTGAAACTTATGACGTTTCATTGGCAACCAACGAATTGGCAAACTTTATGGAAGTCTTGAACAACTGGTATATCCGCCGCACCCGTGACCGTTTCTGGGAAGGGAATGCCAACGCCTTTGACACGCTTTATACCGTTTTGGTCAATGTCTGCAAAATTGCCGCGCCGATTATGCCTTTCCTCTGCGAATATGTCTTTAAGGCCCTTACCGGGGAGGAATCCGTCCACCTGACGGACTATCCGTCTCTGAGTGGCATAAATTATGACGAAGAACTGGTAAACACCATGGACTTTGTGCAGGATCTCTGTTCAACCGGCAAATTCATCCGTGAAGAGAAAAATCTCCGCAACCGTCTGCCGCTGAACAGTCTGACGGTTATCGGCGCCGAATTGAATCCGGCTTATCAGGAAATTGTCAAAGACGAACTGAATGTAAAAGAAGTTAAATTTGACAGCAATCTGGAAAACTATGCCGCAAAGAAAATCTATCTTTATACGCCGTTGCTTGGTAAAGCCCTGGGTAAAGATATGGGAGCGGTCATGGCGGCTTACAAGCAGGGCAGCTGGACGCTGAACGCCGACGGAACCCTGTCTATCGGCGGTCAGAACCTGACGAAAGACCTGTTTGAAGTCCGTCTGGAGATGAAAGACGGCGTCGCCGGAAAATCCTTTGCCGACAATAAAGCGGTGGTCACGTTGGATACCAATGTGACTGACGAGTTGAAACGCGAAGGAATGGCCCGTGACTTTGTCCGTTTGGTGCAGACCCTGCGCAAAGATAAAGATTTTAACATTTCTGACCGGATTGAACTTTGCTATCAGACGGCAGATGCCGAGCTGGCCAAAGCTCTGGAAGAAAACAAAGCCTATGTTGCCGAGCAGGTTCTGGCGGTTAAAATTGAAGCTTCCTGCCTCTCGGGAACAGAAGCCGATATTGAAGGTGCCAAACTTGTGTTTGAGGCCAAAGTCAGCAATGCGAAAGTTGCGTAAGTGACAAGGAACCTCCCAAACCCCGCCCCTCGGCGGGGTTTTTTTTGTCCTTAGTTCCGGCGGCAAAAATTGTTAGGTTGAAAAATAATTTACGTTTAATGAACTGTAGTTGTAAGACCTTTGGAAAAAAATAAAATATACTTCCATTTGTGGTTTACAAACAGCTGAATTTAATATATTCTGAATGTAACGGATTTATGACATTTGTCTAAAATTATGGACAAAAGATAGAAACTGTGATAAATTAAGAATAAGGTTATTTTAACCAATTTCTGTTTTAATAGGTCAGAATAAGCAGATAGAAGATTAAGCGAGGTGTGTTATGGCCGAAGAAGATAAATATTACGTTGGTCCGATGAATGAGGGACAGGCTCAGGCCTGGTTTCAATTGGGCGGAGACACGATAGAAAAACTTGAGCCGCGCGATATTTCTAATCTGCAGCTGGCAATGGAGCGCAATCCGGCCGCTTTTACTGATGCCCAGCGGGCACAGGTCAGAGATGTTGCCTGGAAGATGATTGAAAATGTTGCAAAAGGCAAATATAAGCTGGATCCGCGGGAGACGAACAATTTCCGTTCCATCCTTGATCATGCTCCTTCAACCATGTATATGGACGGCGGAAAAGATTTTGAAACTTTTAAAGATGCGGAACAGAAATGGTTCAACGTTGAGCGCGGCATTGAAGAAAAGTCTTTCGGCGAAAGGGTCAGCGAGCAAGCTAAAGCAGCTCAGCAGCAATTTAAAGAAGGTGTTGTCAATACGGCCCATAATATAAAAGAGGGTGCCGTTGCCGTCAAACAGCATGTTTCTGACAAGGCCAAGGCTTTGGCAGCCAAGGGCAAGGCGGTCAACCGTCTGCGGCGGATGCAGTACAACCGCGATAAAGCTGCAATAAAACAAATGTTTGCCCAGGCTAAGGCTAAAGCCGTCGAATTTAAAAACAAAGCGGCGCAAAAAGTCAAACAGGGAGCCAAAACCGCTGCCGAAGTGCCGTTTGTGCTGGCCTTCGGCGTCAAAGAATTGGCTGTTATGGGGTATAATGCCGCCAAGAACAAAATCAACGGTGCGGTAAATGCCGTTAAAACCGGAATCAACAATCGGGTAACCAAAGTTAAAAACAAGATTAACAACGGTGTCAACAAAGTTAAAAATTTCGGCAAAAAAGTATGGAACGGCACCAAACAAGCCGCCTGGATGACTGCTTATGTTGTCGCTTCACCGGTCATTCTTCCCTATAAGGCCGCTAAGTGGACTTATAATAAAATCAAAGCCGGCGTCAACTGGATTCGCAACGGCTATAAGAAGTTGAAGGCCAAAGCGCTGGGGGATCCGAATTTAGTGGCACAAGACACGAAAACCGCCATCAAGCAGGCTTCAAACGAGAAAAAAATTTCCCGCTTAAATGCGCAGCAGGTAACAGCTGCTTGGACTCAGCTGCGGGATGTCAATCTGTTTGACCAATATTCGGCCGGCAGCGGGGCCCATTATAATATGTCGGGCTATGCAGATAAATATCTGGATGCCATTAATTCCGGCAAAGTTCAGCTGACGCCGGAAAATGCCCAGTTAGCCGCGGCTTGGTTGGGAATCAGCAAAGAGGTTCAGGATAAGGTGAACCACAACCATGTTGTGGCCAAAGAAGAACGCAATCGCAATGTTGCGGCACAGTTGGAGCAGTTTGGCATAAAGAATCCCTATAAAACGGAAGAAACCAAAGAACAGGAATCCCAAAGCCAAACGCCTCCGGTTAAGGAACAGCCCAAAGAGCAGGAAGTTCCGGCTCCCCAGCCGACCGCGGAAAAACCGAAGGAAAAAGAAATTCCGCCTTTAAGCCAGGAACAAGACAAATTTGTCCAATCACAGCTGGGTATTTTGAAGCAGCTGGGTGCGGAAAACGGTCTGAAACCCGGAGATGAAATGTATAACGGTTTGGTTAACATGATGGAAACGGGCTTTAAGGAAAAAGGCCTGACGGACGAACAAATGGGAGCCATACGCGAGCAAAATCCGACATTGTTCCCGGCCAAGGAAAAACCTGCGCCGACGGCGGGCAGAGAACAAGAGCAGACGGCACCCGAAGTCAAGCCTCAGACCAGAGAAGAAAAGCCTGAGACGCGTGCCCCTGAACCGAATAATCCGGAAAGCTATAACTTTGCGGGTCTTACCGGAAATGAGGGCGTAGGGGAAGATTTGTCATCGCCGAAGGACAGCAAACCGGCGGAAACAGCAGCCCTGACGCCTGACCCGAACAACCCTGAGACATTCAATTTTGCGGGAATAACCGGAAATGAAGGAACTGCCGGAACGGAAACTCAGCAGCCGTCTAAGGCACAGGAGGCATTAAATAAGCGGAAAGCCGCTCGGACACCGGAACAAGAAGCTAAACATCAGGAAGTTAAAAAGGCACGTCGGATTCTGATGGCTCAAGGCCGATTGAAACCAACTCAGAAACCGACCAAAGTGGTCGAGATGGACACCAATACCCGAAATGCTTTTGTTTCTACTCATCAGCAAAAACGGGCATAAGGCAGAGATCAAAGGAAAATCCCGCTTCGGCGGGATTTTTTCCGTATTGAAGATTTTGCCGGACTTCTCTGCATTAAGTGCAGCTAAGTTTTTTAAGGCGCTGCGGCGCCTTTTTTTAGGGCTTGGCCGCCGCCGGCAAAAACTAAATAAAATTTAACCATTATCAGTTAAACTGAAAGCCAAATATTAAGGTTTGGTTACATTTTACTGAAATCGACAATATTCTTGACAAAATTTATTGAAAATATACTTGCGGTATGTTACCATTTATTTAATGCGAGTTATATTTAAAGGATACGGTTATGGCTGATAAGAATAATGAAGATACAACAATTAATCTTGATGCTCTTTCTCAGGGAACAGCGGACGAAGTTTCGGAAGTTAACGACGTTATGGGCAATAGTGACGGGCAGACGGCCCAGCCGGAACGGGTAACCTTTGAACAATGGCTTGAAGCTCAAACCAACCTGACGCCGGAACAGCGTCAGGCGCTGCTTGACCATAATGCGGATGCTGCGGTAACTTTCAGCCCGGAAGCTTTTGATGGTTACCTTGCGGAATTGCGTTCCGCTGATGTTGCCGATTCGGCACCGGCAAATGACCGGCCTTCGGACGAGAATCAAACCTCCGGCGAAACACCCGCGCCGCAAGATGAGCAAAATCCGGAAAATGCCGATGCTCCGGCACAGCCGCAAAACCCGGAAAATGAAGCCGTTTCCCAAGAAGAATATCGGGCAGCCATAGCCCTCACCCGGGGAGACTTGAGCAAATTAAGTTATGAAGAAATCCGCCAGGCATGGAGCGTATTAGGTCTCCTTGACGATAAAATTGCCCAGGCCACCCGTCCGGAAGCTCTGCAGGCCAAACTGAAAATGGCCGACTATGCCGAACAGCTGATGGCTTCGGCCAATCCCGAGCAGCCCTGGACCATGGAAACTGCTCCCGAATATTCCGAATGGCTGAAAGTCAGCAACGACATTCAGGCCAATAATAACAGTCAGGAAAAGAAAGACCGCAATGCCAAAATCGGCGACAGCCTCAATAAATTCTACCAGGAATTTGATGCCGAATACGGCCTTTCCAATCTGACGCCGGAAAGCGCCCCGCACTTGGAAGCCAACCAGCAGGCGCTGGAGGCGTTGGGCAAAGATTTTGATCCCTTTGCCAAAGATGAGGAAGGAAAACTTCTTCATCCCGAGTTCAATGAGATTGACCGCTTTTATGACAAACTTGAAATCGAGAACGGCAATAAAGATTTTGATGCCGTAAACAAAGATGATTTCAAACAAAATATGGCTGAACTGGCTTATAACGAAGCCATGTTGGAACTCAGCCTGAATCCTGATTTTGCCAAATTAAGCAAAGAACAGCAGCAACAGCTGCTGACCGAGGCTTATGCAACTCACATGCAGGCCGGCATGGTCAGTCTGATTGCAGCTCAAATGGCGGAAAATGCCGCCAAAGCCGACCCTGAGCATCCGCAGAAACCTGAAGAATTTAATCAACAGGCGCAGGAATTTATTTCTGCTGCGGTAAAAGGGGAAAACAACAGTTTCAAAGTCAGCAATGCTGCGGCATTGACCACGCTGGCCTCCCGCACGTCCGTTTTGGAGCATGTTTCCAGACGCGTGGCTCAAAAAACCGGACATAAATCCCTGTGGAGCCGGATTAAAGACTTTGACAAGCGCTTGGCCAAAAAATATCCCAAGGCATACCCGTTCCTCAAAAATCTGGCTGTCAGCTCGGCAATCGGCTTAACGACCGGCGGCGTCGGTTTGGCTGCCCTGTCGGTTTATAAAACCGGCAAGGCAATCAGAGACAGTGTTAAACATTATCGGGAAGCCAATAAAGACGGACAGTATAAAAACTGGTTCGGCTATTTGAGAAAAAATCCGAAAGAAGCCATTGGTCTGGCTGTCAGTGTTGCCGGTACGGTAATGTCCGGCTACATGGTCGGGCTTGACGGATTGAACGTCAATGATTTCGGTCTGAGCGGACAAGTTTATCAAAACGGCCTGGGCAACACCTGGGATACAATGAAACAAACAGTCAGCAATGCTTTTTCCGGAACCGAACCGGGTAAAGACGTTCCCTGGACCGAAAAAATTTCTTCCTGGGGCAAACGTTTTGGCGAGCAGGTGGCGGCCACCACTCAGGACGGCCAGCGGATGGCCCGTATGGGAATTTCTCTGACCGGCGGCCTTTCTGCCGGGGCGATTGATATGGTTGCCTCGTTCAGGGAAAAAGATCCCGAAAAAAGAAAGGAACTGCGCCGGAATGCATGGAAATCCTTTGGCGGCGTTCTGACCGGTAGTTTAATCAGCTTGGGCTTTACCGGTTTTATGAAAGCCAACAATCCGGATTCGCCTCAGGCGCATGAATCGCCGGTAGACGGTGACGATTTCAAACACCAGGTTCAGCCGAAACAGGAATGGGATGCAAACCATAACGGAATTCCTGATTATCTGGAGCGCCCGGCTGACAAACCGGCTCATGACTGGTTAAAAATGCCCTGGTCAAATCAGGATGAGTCATCTCTGTCTGATAAACCGGCCCATAACTGGTTCAGAATGCCTTGGTCTCATCAGGAACCGCCGGCTCCTGAACCTGAACCGCATTCTTTTGATACGGCCCGGCAGGACGATACGCCACGCGGATATCATGAACATCCGGCCGCGGAAACCGCTCAGGAAAACACAAGCTTCTGGCAGAACCGGGCCAATAAGTTTTTGGGCGAAGAAAATACGCAGCATATTTATAATATGATAGAAAAGGGCGAGATTAAACTGCCTGAAGGAATTGAAAGCAAAGAAGAATACGCCTATAAATTGGCCATGGATATTCAGCAGACCCCGGCAGAAATAAATCAGGCGCTGGGGCACGGCTGGCAAAGCTCTGCCAAACTGACGGAGAGTATCAAGTCATGGACGCCGGAAGATTTTGCCAAGTTGAACGGAAGTGTCGATGACTTCTCTGATCGCGGCTATCATAACGGTGAAATTCCGGGAAGCAGCCGTACCGTTCCTTCGGGAGATGAGCAGAAGACAACGCCGACGGCACCGGAACAGACGGTTGTACCGCCGGAGGGCGGAAATCCGAAACCGGAGGAGGAAAAACCGGCTCCGGCAGCGCCTGAAGCCGTGCGTGATGAAGCTTATTATCAGGAAGAAAAAGATTCTTTAAGCAAGCCGGAAGATGAGAAGTCTCTCAAATCTCAGATCAATGCGGCCCGCAAAGATGAGAATGTAAGTGTCGAAGAACAAATCGATACTTATATGAGCAGCCGGGTTGCTGCCGGTGAAATGTCCGAACAGCAGGGAAATGAAGTCGGCAACCTGATAAAACACGAGCTTGACGGCAGGGACGGCAATCAGGACGGTAAGGTTGATGACGAAGAACTGAGCCGGAGAGATGTCCGCCGCGGCCTGAAAGAAGTGGACAAAACCCTTGACGCCATGAAAGAAAATGCCGAAGAAGTCCGTTTGGCCGAAAGTCTGCAAAACGCTGCCGAAACCGGCACAGAGCATCCGGAAACTTACAGCGCGGATGTAAAAGATGCTAAATTTTATGAAGGAGCTTCCAAAGTCATTCATGAAATGCGTACCGGAGACCGGCCGGCCAGCGAGGTTATGAAAGAAGCTGTCGCCAACGGAGAAATCAGTGACAGACAGGCCGCTTTCATGAATGCCCGTGATGCCGAACTGCGCAGCAGAGGATGTTCAGAGGAAGCCAGCCTGAGACAAATGGAAAAAGATTTTGACCGCATGGCAAAATATTACGAAGCTCAGAATTTCGGCACGCAGGAGAGTGAGCATACTAACGTTGAAACTCCGGAAGCGTTGAACGGAAATAAAGAGACGCCGGTAGCGGATGCTTCCAAAGAGCAGACCCCGGAAACGCCTAAAGAAGAAACGGAAACTCAAAGACGTTTGGATGAAAGCAAACAACGTCTGGGTTTGGCCGAAACAGAGACGAGTAATTCTGATCCTGCGCCGGTTCACACGCTTGAAAGCGGGGGTTCTTACAGCATCAGTCTGGAAGGAAATAAGTTTAATGTTGGAATGAAAGATATAAATATTTCTTTCAAAGATACCCGGGAATTTGACGGCCTGATAGATGTTTCACAAGATAAAGGCGGAAACCATTTTGATAATCGGTTTGCCCAACAGGAAAAACGCCTGATAGTTCAAAATTTAACCGTCGGAGAAAAAGTTTATGATGACTTGATGGCTCGTGCCGGACAGGGTGAAAGTTTGACAGAAGCAGAACAGCTCTATCTGTCCCGCCATGAGGAGAATTTAAACAAATATGGCTTGGCTCATGATCGGGAAGGAAAAATAATTCGGAGTTCCGAATTATCAGGTGAACGTTCCTCAAACCAGCCCAATCCGATGTTAAGAAAACAAAAAGAAATGGATTGATGACAAAACAGCCGTCTTCGGGCGGCTGTTTTGTTACAGATTTGTGAAATAATAAAAAAAATTGCCTAATTTGACAAAAACCTGTTGAACAATTGATAAAATTATGGTAAATTACTGCCAATCAAGCAAAATTTAGAGGAGTTAATGTTATGGACGCTAAAACTGCTGCTGCCAAAGTACAAAACGGTTTGCAAGATTTGAGCGATAAGGAACTGGTTGAAATCTATTCGGCTTTGAAAGACAATGCCGAATACAAAACCCAGTTCAATAAGCTGATGCATGTGGCAGGCAGCCGACTGGAGGCTATTCTCGAGGCAGACGGGAATAACGGCAATCAGAACATCAGAGGCGGCGCTGCCAAAGTTGACAGCGATGAAGAAGCCTTGGTCAGAGATAACTTAAAGCAGATTGAAACTTTAAGCAAGGTTGATCCTCTGAATGCCGAAAACAAAGATTTTGCCGCCAGCCGCAAATATCTCGGCAATTTGGAAGTCGTTAACGAAAACGGCCAGAAAATTGACGTTGCGCCGAACATTATTGAAATTGCCAAATTAAAAACGACCTCTGAATTATATAACACGACAGAACCGCTGACTCAGGAAAGCTATAACCGCCGCCTGCGTGACAACATTGACCTGAGCATCTACGGAATTATGGCCACCAACAACTGGGTAAAAGGTTCAACCTCGGCAGCTCAGACCAAAGACAATTTGCTTTCTATCCTTGCCGGACAAAAACAGAGTGTTTCAACGGCCGCCGTTTCCGGCGTGATGGCTGCGCAGGTCGTTTCGTTAAGCAATTTTGCCGACAAGCTGGCCGACAAATTCAAAAAGCTGTCTTTGGCTTCCCGCTTTAAAGACAAAGTTGCCGCCGCTAACGCAAATTTGAAAAACAAATTGAAGGAAACCTATATTAAAGCCCGCACTTATTCGCAGATTTTGGCGGAACAGGGCGTCTATAAAGATGTCGGAATGGCCTTTGTGGCCGGTCTCGGCGGTCCGGCCGGCATGGCTGCTTTCGGTGCCTGGACTTATTATCGCCGGGTTCACCCGATGGTAAAGGCTTATCGTGAAGAAGCCCGCGTTAATCCGCAGATGAAAAATTTCTGGCAGTATATGAAAGAGCATAAAAAAGACACCTTGATGGCCGGTCTGTATATGGGATCTTCCGTTGCATCTTTCGCCATCGCCGGTGCACAGGTTGCTTCTGCAATCACCTTGAGTTCAACCGTAGCCCAGGCCGGCGCCGCATCAATCGCGCCGCTGACACAGGCTAAAGCTTTAACGGCGGCCGGGGTTGTCTTGGCTCGCGGCGCAACGGATATCGCTCAGGCCTGGGACAATCCGGAAGAACGCGGCAAAGCTGTCAAACGTGCGATTTTCTCGCTTGGTATGTATGGTGTTGGTTATGAAATTGCCGATCATCTTGCCCAGTCGCATCATGATACGGTAAGCACGCCGGTTTCCGAGCAGCCGGCTTCTGAAAATGTGACGCCGATGCTTGATGAAAACCACAACGGTATTTCTGATTATATTGAGCGCCCGGCTGAAGAGACGGCACCTTTGTTCAAACCGTTGCCTTGGCAGGACAATAATGTTGCTGCAGCGGACACTGCCGCAGTTAACAGTGCGCCTGAGGCCGTTGCCGGTGAAGATGTTGTCGCTTCCGCCCATGAATATACGGTAGGAGCCCGCGAGCAGGCCGTTTATGTCCGGAACCTGCGCATCGTTCAGGATTCGGATCTCATGGTTGCCAATGTCAATGATGATATTGTTAAACTTCCTGAGGGCATGACGCCGGAAATGGCCGTTAACCTCGGACGTGTTAACCTCTTGTATTACGGTGACGATACGGCTTTAAAACTTTTGAGAGACTGTGATGAAGTCCGTAATATTTCGTCGGTTGAATATTTCAGCCGTCTGGCTGATAAGTTTACCGATTCGGTTCAGGATCCGCACGGTGTCGGTTTCCCGAAAGATCCGAACTATGGCTATACTGACCCGAATATTTATACGCGGAGCGTTCATGTTGACTGTGATAAGACCACGATTATTCCAGGTCGTATCGGCG
The DNA here is from genome assembly GCA_001917125.1 of Azospirillum sp. 47_25. Classification (GTDB taxonomy): domain Bacteria; phylum Pseudomonadota; class Alphaproteobacteria; order RF32; family CAG-239; genus Scatocola; species Scatocola faecipullorum. The sequence goes on along the minus strand of MNTU01000041.1, from coordinate 10,626 downwards.
GTCATGTTCCGCCGGTAACAACCCCGGTTGAACCGGCAAATCCGACGGCTCCGGTTCAGAATCTGCCGCCGATTGAGCCGACCCCGGTTACGCTGCGTGTTGATCCGACGCCGATTCCGACTTACATTGATCCGGTTCAGGTTGACCAGCCGACAGTTACGGCGCCGGAAGCTCCCGGAGAGCTGGAACAGCCTGTTCTGAAAGGTGTTGGCGGCAACGGCCCGCTGGATGAAAATATCAACAGTGAGAGCGCTCGTCTGAATACTAATGTCGGCGTTGACGGTGAAGGCAATGTTGTTCGTGTTGACTCCCGGCAGAACTTCTCGGCTGAACAGGGCGGCACGGCAACAAGAAGTGCCGACACGGGTGTCAAAACCGGTAAGGGGAGTGAAGAATTGAATCAGGCTCTCCTGAATAAGAAGTTCAACACTTTTGACCTTTAATTCTGATTCGACAGTATAAAAAAGCACCGCCGGAAAGCGGTGCTTTTGTTTGAGAGGCTTCAGTCTTCGTCATCACCGATATAGCGGCGGATAAAACGAGGATTTTTGCCGATTCTTGAAACGATTTCATAGCCGATGGTGCCGGCATCGCGTCCCATATCGTCCAGTGTATAAAAATCGGCAATCAAATGCGCCATATCCCCTGCTTGCAGATTGGATATGTCGGTGACGTCACAAATAATGTTGTCCATTGAAACGCGTCCCAAAATCCGCGCTTCATGCAGCTTGTCGCACAAATTGAAGAAAACTTTGCCCACATTGGACAGTGAACGCGGAATACCGTCACCGTAGCCGATGGAAACAATGGCTATTTTACGGTTGGCATTGGCGCGGTAAGTTGCCGAATATCCGACAAAGTCGCCTTTCGGCAAGTCGGCAATCTGTAAAACCGGCGCCTTGACGGTAACCACGTTTTTCATCTGATTTTCCCGATACGGAGCGGTGTTAATGCCGTAAACCGCCGCTCCCAGACGGACCATGTCAAACAGATAATCCGCTCCGAGAAAAGTTCCGTCGGAAGCTGAAAGGCTGGCCGGAAGTTTGGGAAAATAGGTTTCGCGCAGAAATTGGAACATGTCCAGTTGATGTTGATTCATAAAATGTCCTTGTGCGTCGCCGCAGGCCAGGTGCGACATCACCAGCGAAAATTCTTTTTTGTCCGCATCGGGCATTTCCGAAAGTTCATATTCCCGAAAACCGAGGCGGTTCAATCCGGTTTCGATGTTAACGGCCGGTTTGATGCCGGAAATCCGGTGTTCTTTCCAGAAAGCCAGCTGCTCTCTGTCGCTGATAACCGGAATTAATTTTGCCGCTTCAAAATCAGCCAGAGAATCTTCGCCGATTCCCTGCAAAACATAAATCTGTGCGTCAGGCGCCGCTTCTCTGACCGCGCGTCCTTCAACCGCATGGGCCACAAAAAAATGGCGGCATTTAGCACGGCGATATAAAATACCGGCGACTTTTGCCGCGCCCAGGCCATAGGCATCGTCTTTCACCACGGCGGCCGCCGTGGCTTTGCCCGAAATTTTTTGCAGGGTCAGATAGTTTTCCGTCAGATTATCAAGGTTGATTTCTAAAATCGGTCTTGTCAAAATACTCATTTCTGCCTATTATCCTCTTAAATTTGAATAGGAAATTTAAATGCAGTTTATCGACACTCACCTCCATTTGCAAGATTATAAGACCGGATTTGCAACGGATATCGTTAAAGAAGCGCTGATCGGCGGGGTTGACCGGCTTGTCTGCGCCGCAACCGGAATGTTTGACTGGGATAAGGTTGCCCGCTTTGCCAAACAGTATCCGGGCACGGTAGTTCCGGCATTCGGGCTTCACCCGTGGTACCTGCAGGAGGCCAAACCGGACTGGCTGCCGCGTCTGCGCGAATATCTGGCCCGCTTTCCGGAAGCGCTGATTGGCGAATGTGGGCTGGACGGCATTAAAAACCCGGACGACGAACCGCAAAATTCAGTCTTTTGCCAACATATACTGTTGGCTGAGGAGCTGAAACGCCCGCTTATAATTCATGCCGTCAGGGCGCAGGAGTGGCTGGAAAATTATTGGGATATGCTGCCGGCAAAATTTGTTTTTCATTCGTATAACGGCAAACGTGAAGTTTTGAAAAAAATTCTTAAAGCCGGAGGATATGTTTCTTTTTCGGCGTCAATTCTGCGCAATGCGGATAAAAAAGAACTGGTCAATATGGTTCCGGCGGACAAACTTTTGCTGGAAACCGACGGTCCCTATCAGGGGCCTGACAAAAATGCCGAAGTGACGCCGGCGTATATTCCGCAGCTGGCAGAAAAAATTGCAGGCTGGCGCGGTGAAAATCTGCCTGATTTCGCCGCCCGGGTTTATCAAAATTCATTGGAGTTTATACATGTCGGCTAACCCTCGTTTAATGCGTACCGAACTTTTGCTGGGCGAAGACGGCATCCGTCATCTGCAGCAGGCCTGCGTGATGATTGTCGGCCTGGGTGCCGTGGGCGGCTATGCACTGGAAGCCGTTGCCCGTTCCGGTGTCGGCCGGCTGATTTTGGTTGATTTTGATATTTTTGACGAAACCAATATCAACCGTCAGATACTCGCGCTGACGTCAACCGTCGGCCGCAAAAAGACCGCCGTTGCCGCCGAACGGGTTCGTGAGATTAATCCTGACTGTGAAATTGTGGTAAAAGATATGTTTGTTGACGAAGACAACTTGCTCGAACTGCTGGATATGAAGCCGGATTTTGTTATCGACGCCATCGATTCGCTTAATGCCAAATGCTGTTTGATTGAGGAGTTGTGCCGACGCGGCATCCCTTTTGTTTCCTCTATGGGAGCGGCCCTGAAAACCGATCCTTCCTGCATTAAAACCGCCCGCCTTAACCAGACGAAAAACTGCGGTCTGTCGCGTTTGCTCCGCCGGCGCTTAAAACGCCGCGGAGTTGATTTGCAAAGCGTGCGCTGCGTCTATTCCGACGAACAAGCCGTGCTTCCCGCCGGCGGCATCTGTCCGGCGGAAGAAAAGGGGGCGCGCAATATTCTCGGTTCGCTGCCGACCATTACCGCCATTTTTGGCTTAACCGTTGCCAATGAGGCCATTAAGCAATTATCAGGTTATAAAACCGTCAAATAACAGAAAGGTAAAAAGATGTCTGAAACCGCGCCTAAGTCTTTACGTCTGCACATTGCCCTGCTCGGGCGGGTCAATGCCGGCAAATCAAGCTTTTTGAATCTGATAACCGGGCAGAACGTTTCCATAACTTCCGACATTGCCGGCACGACCACCGATGTGGTAGAAAAGACGCAGGAACTCCTGCCGCTTGGGCCGGTTGTCTGGCTGGATACTGCGGGCTTCGGCGATAAAACCGAACTGGCGGAACAGCGCCTGGCCAAAACCCGCCGTGTGCTTGATCGGGCCGATGTGGCGGTTTTGGTGTGCGAAGGAAACAAAATCGGTCTGGAGGAAGCCGAAATTATTGAAGAAGTGTCCGCCCGCAATATCCCTCTGATAAAAATTTTCAATAAAGCGGATATTTATCCGAGCGACGGCGACGGCATCCGTTGCAATGCCGAAGACAAAACCTGCCGCGACCGGGTGCTTAACCAATTGAAAGCCGCGTTAATCAAAGCGGCACCGGAAGATGTAATTAACACGCCCTCTCTGCTCGGCGACCTGATTCCGCCGCACGGAACGGTGATAATGATTGTGCCGATTGACTATGAAGCCCCGAAAGGACGCCTGATTCTGCCTCAGGTTCAGGTAATCCGCGACTGTCTGGACCACGATTGCACGGTTATTGTCGTTAAGGAAAACGACTACGCCGGTGTTTTGCGGAATCTTAAAAACAAACCTGATTTGGTTGTCTGCGATTCCCAGGTGGTTGATAAAATGGTTGCCGAAACCCCGGCAGACATCAAATGTACCACTTTTTCGATTTTGTTTGCCCGTTTCAAGGGCGATTTAGGCAAACTGGTCGAAGGGGCGTCGGTTATCAACCGTCTGAAAGACGGCGACAAGGTTCTGATTTCCGAGTCTTGCACGCATCATGCGATTGAAGATGATATCGGACGGGTAAAAATTCCCAACTGGCTGAAAAAGAAAACCGGTGCCGATTTGCAGATAAGTCATGTTTCCGGCTGTGACTTTCCCGGAGATTTGCGCGAGTATAAACTGGTGGTTCAGTGCGGTGGCTGCATGAACAATCGCCGTGAAATTCTCTCGCGCATCAACAAGTGCGAAACCCTGAACGTGCCGATTACCAATTACGGCGTCTGCATCTCCGAACTCAAAGGTGTGCTGTCCCGCATTTTGGAACCTTTCGGCCTAAATAAGCGTTGACTCTGCAGAGAATAGTTATAAAGTAAAGCCCGTAAATTTATTTTTTAACTTTATAATTATCATATTATGTCACTACCGAAAATTAACGTTGACGGGTTGAAGTCTTTCATTCCCGAAGCGAAAATCATTGATCTGCTGGGCCAAAAGTCAAACGACCGCTGCCTGATTGAGGACATTATCGCCAAATCGCTGGCGAAAAACCGCCTTGATCCTGAAGAAATGGCCGTCTTGCTTAATACCGAAGACCCGGAACTGGTTGAACGGATAAAAGAGGGCGCCCGTGAATTGAAAAAGACGATTTACGGCAACCGAATTGTCCTTTTTGCTCCGCTTTATGTGGGAAACGACTGCATCAACAACTGCACTTACTGCGGTTTTCGCAGTTCTAATCTTGAATTGGTGCGCAAGACGCTGACCATGCGGGAGCTTGAGAAAGAAGTTCGCGCTTTGGAATCGCGCGGGCACAAACGCCTGATTATGGTTTACGGCGAACATCCCCGTTATGATCCCGAATTTATTGCCGCAACGGTGCGCAAGGTTTATGAAACCAAAGAAGGCCGGGGAGAAATCCGCCGTGTCAATATCAATGCGGCGCCGCTGGATGTCGAAGGATTTAAAACGGTTAAAGCCGCCGGTATCGGCACCTATCAGATTTTTCAGGAAACTTATCACCGGGCGACCTATCAGTCGGTTCACCCCGGCGGCCTGAAAGCGAATTATCTCTGGCGGCTCTATGCCTTTGACCGGGCTATGGAAGCCGGCATTGACGATGTCGGGATGGGGGCGCTGATCGGTTTGTATAACCATAAGTTTGAAGCTATGGCCATGCTGTATCATACGATACATCTGGAAGAAAAATTCGGTGTCGGGCCGCACACGATTTCGTTTCCGCGGATCGAGCCGGCGCTGAATACGGCTTATGCCGACCATCCGCCTTACGCGCCGAGTGATGCCGACTTTATGAAGATGATTGCTGTCATTCGTCTGGCCGTTCCTTATACGGGAATGATTCTGACTGCCCGCGAACCGGTAGCTCTGCGCAATGAAGCAATCGGTTACGGAATCAGCCAGATTGATGCCGGTTCCGATATCGGAGTCGGTGCTTATGCGCCGGAAGACGGCGTGGCCAGCGGCAAAAAAAGCCAGTTTGTTCTGAGTGATAACCGCAGCCTGGATCAGGTTATCGGTGAGCTTTGCGATTCCGGTTTTCTGCCGTCGTTCTGCACCGGCTGTTATCGGCTCGGCCGCACCGGCGAACACTTTATGGAGTTTGCCGTACCCGGTTTTGTTAAACGCTTTTGCACGCCGAATGCCGTTTTAACGCTGACGGAATATCTGATTGATTATGCTTCGCCGGAAACCCGGGCCAAAGGCCTGGCCGCAGTGCGCCGGGAATTGGACGCCCTGCCGGAAGATAATCCGCTGAAACGCCGTCTGCTGGAAAAACTGGATAAGGTGAACGGCGGTCAACGTGATTTGTTCTTTTGAAAAGGTTCTTCTTTTTGAAAATGTAAAAAAACGGCGGCTGAAACTGCCGTTTTTTTATGTTTTGCAACAATTTGCTAGCAATTTTTTAATAACTTGCTGTTATCCTGAGTTCAATATGTACCCCGAATGCGGAATAAAAATTAGAGCTGTGTGTCGCCATGATTAAAATGATTAAGCCCATCGTCAACATTTCCAAAGTTATTGAGCCCTACAATACGGTTATTGTCGGGTTTAACGGCGTGCTGAGCGAAGGAAACGGAGTTAAAAGCGAGGCCGTTGAAGCGCTGATACAGATGAAACGGGCGGGCAGGCATATCGTTCTCCTCTCTAATACCGCGCTGCGGGTTTCGTCATTGATAAACGGCCTGCATGAAAATAAGCTTCCGGTTGCCGTGTTTGATGCTGTTGTAACCGCCGGAGAAATTCTCCACTACAAGTTTAAGGCCCGGCAGGGCGAATTTGCCGCCATCGGGTCAAATTATTACAAAATCGGTGACGCCCGCGATAAAGGAGTCTTTGCCGGGCTTGACTATCAGCCTGCGGAAGATATTTCCCGTGCGGATTTTATTTATATGGACGCCGCCGCCAAACAAAGCGACGTGATTGAAGATTACCTGCCCACTTTGGAACATGCCGCCGGAATGGGCATTCCGCTGGTCTGCGCCGGCAACGATACCTCAAGCTATAAAGACGGTGAAATTTGTCTGGCTCCGGGAGCCGTTGCCGAGCAATATGCCGTTCTCGGCGGAAAAATCATTACCGTCGGCAAGCCCGATGCCAAAATTATCGCTTATGCGCTGGACGGGATTCCTGACGTTCGCAAGGAAAATGTGCTCATTATCGGCGACAACATTGCCACCGACATTAAAGGCGCTAATTTGCTCGGCGTGTCTTCCGCGCTGATTTCCAAAGGCGTGCACGTTAATTTCCTCGGCGAGGGATATATTCCCGATGTTGCCAAAACCCGGGAACTGGCAACGAATTTTGATGCTTATCCCGACTTTGTCATTTCCAATCTGCGGTGGTAAAATGAGCGGCCGCATCTGGAAAATTTTGTTTTTGCTGCTGGTGGCCGGAGCAGGTATCCGTTACTGCAACCTTTACCGTGAAGAACAAAAAATTGACCTGTCGCAGATTCCCGACCGCACTTCTGCGGAAGTCGGCAAAGAAGAACTAATGGCCTTTTTGCCCGTGTGGTCGGATTATGTTCAGCAAAACATCAGTGAACTGGGACAGAAACCGGTCTCACTTGAAAGCGGCCGCCCCGAAGACAATCTGTCGCCCAAAGCGCAGGAATGGCTCTTGCGGCGCGGCTGGCGTCCCCGGCGTTTCTTTTATGTTGAGCAGCGTCTGCGTGCGGCGCTGAAAACATTGCAATACCGCCGTCACGGCGCTGAAGTTGTCAAAAGCCTGCAAGACCAGCTTGATGACCTGCGTGAACAGCAAAGTTTAACCATGCAGCCCGACCCGCGTATAATGTCGCTTGAAAACAGCATTGAGAATATGATAAGGGAACAACAGGCACGAGCCGATATTGAAAAAATTTCGCCGGCCGAACTGGAATTGGTTGAACCTCTGCAGCCTGTTCTGCGTGAGGTGTTAAACCCCGCCGGCAAACGTTAGTCGGTTTTTTCCAGCTCTTCTTTAAGCATCTGAATTTCCAGCCATTGATTTTCGGCGTCGTCTTTTTCCTGCTGCGCTTCATTGAGACGGCTGCTCAGCGCGTCAAATTTATCGGGATCGGCGGTATATAAATCCGGATTGCCGAGTTCTTCCTCAATGGCGGCAATTTCCGCTTCAAGCTTTTCGATTTCCTGCGGCAAAACCTCCAGCAGGCGCTGTTGCTTATAGCTGAGCTTGGCTGTTTTGGCATTGCCGGAAACCGTCGCTTTCGCAATGCTTTTGGCAGCTGCCGTTTTTTTGTCTTCTTTGGCTGCCGGTTTGCCGCGCAGTTTTTCCAACAGCTCGCTGTAACTGCCCGCATGCTCCGTTACGCTGCCGTCGCCGGGCATATAAATCACCGAAGTTACCACCCTGTCGATAAAATCGCGGTCATGACTGACCAGCAGAATGGTGCCGTCATATTCCATCAGCACTTCCTGCAACAGGTCAAGCGTGTCCATGTCCAGATCGTTGGTCGGCTCGTCAAGCACCAGAAAATTAGACTGTTTGGCCAATGCAACCGCCAGCATCAGACGATTCTTTTCTCCGCCGGACAAAGCCGCAACCGGGCACTGCGCCTGTTCCGGCTTAAACAGAAAATCTTTCAGATACGCCACCACATGACGGTATTGCCCGCGCACCCAGATATGATCGCCTTCGCCGCAAAGGGTCTTCCAAAGCGTTTTCTTCGGGTCAAGCGTCATGCGGTTTTGGTCAAAATAGGCCTCTTCCAGATTTTTGCCCATTCTGACAAAACCGGAATCCGGTTCCAGCCGTTTGGTCAGCAGCTTAATCAAAGTTGTTTTGCCGGCGCCGTTTGGTCCCACAATGCCGATTTTGTTGCCTTTGATAATCCGGGTTGAAAAGTCTTTGACGATTTCCCTTTCGCCGAAACTCTTATAAATATGTTTGGCTTCAATAACCATTTTGGAGCGGAACTCGGTGTTTTCGATTTCCATATTAACCGAACCGATTTGCTTTATTTGTTCGCGCCGTTCCTGTCGCAGCTGCTGCAACCGCCGCAGACGTCCCATATTGCGTTTGCGCCTCGCCGTCACGCCCTTGTGCAGCCATTCGGTTTCTTCTTCTATTTTTTTGTTAAGATATTTCTGCTCGATAATTTCCTGATCAATGCATTGCTCCTGCCATTCTTCAAAGAATTTAAAACCCCGGTTGTTGCGCCGCATAATTCCCCGGTCCAGCCAGAAAGTGGTTTGCGACACATTGCCGAGAAACATGCGGTCATGGCTGATGACAATAACCGCGCCGCGAAAATCTTTGATAATTTTTTCCAGCTTTTCAATCGTCGGCATATCCAAATGGTTGGTCGGCTCGTCCAACAGCAGAATATCGGGTTCTCCGACCAGAGCCTTGGCCAGTGCGGCTTTTTTCCTCTCGCCGCCGGAACTGCTGTCCGGGGCCTGCCTGTCGCGAATGTCAAGCTGTTCAATCAGAATGTCAGCTTTGAACTCCTGATGTTTTTCGTCTTCGCCCAGACCGGAAAGAACCACGTCGCGCAAAGTTTTGTAGGCCGAAAAATCCGGGTCCTGCGGCATATAAGAAATTTTTGTTCCCGGCTGAATGAAAATTTCGCCGTCGTCGGCCTCGATATCGCCGGCAATCACTTTCAGCAAAGTCGATTTGCCGCTGCCGTTCCGCCCCACCAGGCAGATTTTGTCGCCGCGATTGATATATAATTCAACATCGGTAAACAAATGATTGGTACCAAAACTCAATTTGGCGCCTTTAATCGTCATAATCGGTGGTTCAAAATTACTCATGTCTTTGGGTGTTATAAATCTTCTTCAACCAGTTTGATGCCTTCCAGCTGCCATTCGATGCCGCGGGCGGCCCAGATAAAGAAATCATTGATTTTTTCTTCGCTTATGCCCATTCCCTTGCCGATTTTGTGCAGGTCTTCGACTTCCTCGTCCTGCAGTTCATGGTCGGCAACGGCCAGCAGAATCATCTCCCTCAGAATATAACGCTTGGCGCGGATATCGGTTATCTGTTCCAAATCCTTAATCAAGGCATCGGTTTTGCAGTTGCATTTAATTTTTTTATATTCCGATTCGCTCAGTCCCGTTTCGGCCATCTGCGCCAAAAGGTATTCCTTTTTTTGTTTCGGATCCTGCTTATTCATTCCCAGAACATAAGCCAGGCCTTGAATATAAAGCTTTTTTTCAACTTCATCCAAAAGTTTGCACATATCGGGCATAACTTAAAATTCCTTTTCTGTTTATCTTTGCTAAAGTTATACATGAGAAAATAAAGATTTGCAAAAAAAAATAAAAGTTTTATATAATACAGGCAATCTTAATGAATTTTATGCCAAAGGAGCACTCAATGCCTTTAAAAATTGAATTGAAACCCCATGAAAGTATCATCATCGGCGAATCTCTCATCACCAATGACAATGAGCGGACGCGTTTCTATATTGAGGGCAATGTTCCTATCCTTCGCGAAAAGTTTATTTTGCGCGAGTCGGAGGCTAACACCCCGAGCAAACGCGTTTATTTTATTGTTCAGCAGATGTACCTTGCCAAAGAGCCCACTCAGCTGCAGAAACTTTATCTTGAATATGTCCGCGATTTGCAAAATGCCGCTCCGAGCCTGATTCCCTATATCGCGGCGGTCAGTGACTGTGTTCTGAACAATGATTTTTATGCCGCGATTAAAAATGCCGACAAACTGGTTAAAAAGGAAAGCGAACTTTTTGGCGAGGCGCTGAACCTCGGTTGATTTTTTGAGCTTTGTCTCATGCCAAGGCCGCCAGAAGGCGGCCTTTCTTATTGATTTATAGTCAAAAATTAACCAAATGTTTAAGAAATATATCTAACGTGAAAAAATAAGGTGTTGTTTCGATGCCTTTTTTGTGATAATGTATATATTGTATCGCCAGTAGGGCGTACAATGTAAAATGTGTTCCACAGTATATGGAGAAAAACAATGTCAGATATTTCCTTAACTGCAAGTATGCGTTCTAACCTGCTGTCCTTGCAAAACACCCAGAGCTTGATGGATACCACTCAGGAACGTTTGTCCACGGGTAAAAAAGTTAACTCCGCTCTGGACAACCCGTCCTCGTTTTACACCGCGCAGTCTTTAACCAACCGCGCCAGCGACTTGAGCTCTCTGCTTGACTCGATG
>MNTU01000040.1 GCA_001917125.1 Azospirillum sp. 47_25 | reverse complement strand
GCGGCGAAAGCGTGCACGGAAACAAGGCATAAGGCAATGCCGACGGGAAGTACATTCATAATACACCTCATACATATAACTAGACCAAAGCTTGACTCTCACTTTAGCAGATTCGGCAAGCAATGTCAATACAATATGAGTAATGAGGTTTATTGAGGCTAAAAAAGCTAAATATTTGGATATAAAAAAAGCTGATGCCGGAACATCAGCCTTCTTTTCTGTATCATCCGCCCGGCTTGCTCAAGGCTGTGCGGATTTTCTTTCTTCACTTTGGGAAAGCAGCCTTCCGTCGTCATAAAAGATTTCTTCGGCATGATCGGAAAACATTCCCATGAACTTCATTATACCGCGCCAGAACCAATAGGCCAGGACAGTAATTACGGCAATGATAAAAAATGCTTTCATAAAATTTCAAGTTTTGTTTTGGAAAAAGACATAAAACAACTCAAAATTCCGGAGAGAAGCATAAAGCCGAAACCGATAAAAAACGGTGCGGCACAAACCCATAAAAATACTTCTTTCATATTTTTCAATTTTAAAGATTAATAAATAATTTCGCTATGTTTATAAACTATCACCCTGTCAGATAACAGTCAATGAGAGAATTGGCAGAATATGTTTTTTTAATATTCCGCTTCCGTTTGATTTTGTTCGCGCAGATTTTGTTCAATCTCGTTATACAGATATAAACCGCCGCTCAAAACATAAATATTGTCAAAACCGCGGTTATTGAGAAGAGCTGCCGCAACATAGGCGCGAATGCTGCGGTTGCAGTAAAGAACAACCGGCTTGTCCTGCGGAATGGATGACAGATTGTTTCTGATTGCGGTTTGAGGAATGTTGATGGCATGGGGAAGGTGCCCTTTTTCAAACATTTCCGGCGGACGGACGTCAATAATCATTGCTTCCGCAGCCATCTGCTCCCATTCGCCGCTGAAAGGTGAGACAAACTTAACCCGGCCGTTTAAAACATTTTCTGCCATTGTACCCAGTGTGTTGACGGCATCGCTGGCGTTTCCGTAAGGCGGCGCATAACAGAGGGCCAGATCTTCCAGTTCGTTGGCCGGAACACCGGTCATGATTGCGGTTGCCGTGACGTCGGTTTTGCGGACGGCTTCTCGGTTGCCCAGGGCCTGAATCCCAAGCAGGCGGCCTTTCCGGTCAAACAGGAGTTTGTAAAGATTTAATCGGTTGTCCGGCAGATAACCGGCATGCGAATAAGCATAAAGATGAATTTTTTCATATTCTGTACCGGCAGCTTTCAGCTTGGTTTCAGTGGCGCCGGAAGCCGCTGCGGTCAGTCCGAAAATTTGAGCTGCCGACGTATTCAGAGCGTATTTGAATTTGTGTGAAATCCCTGCCAGATGTTCGGCAATGACGCGGGCTTCTTTAACCGCCAGTCCGGCTTGAGACAGCCGCACCGGCTTTCGGGTAATCATGTGGAGTACTTCGACATCATCTCCGGCAGCGTAAATGTCCTTGTCTGACGTTTGCATGTATTCGTTGACAACCAGTCCGCCGGTTTCGCCGACCTCCAGATCCGAGAGAATGGAGAGTTTTAAGTCCGGCTTCACTCCGGTTGCAATAATAGCCATGTCATAATCAAGTTTTTGTCCGTTGCTGAGAGAGACGCTTTTGTCGCCGAAAGCCTCAACTTTAGTGTTAAGATAAATTTTAATGCCTTTTCCCCGCAGCAAATTTTGAATTCCTGCCGCTATGTCATTGTCAAAGTCGCCGGATAAAATATGATCTGCCGCTTCAACAATGGCGGTGTCTATTTTCAGCTTGTGCAAAACCTCGGCGGTTTCAACGCCGATATAGCCGCCGCCGACAATAATGGCCCGCGCCGGTTCAAAATCTTTAATATAGTTTTTTATTCGCTCGATTGAGGCTAAATCGCGAATGGTAAAAACCTGTTCGGCCAAAACACCGTCGATGTCCGGCCGCAGCTGGTAGGCGCCGATGGTGAAGACCAGTTTGTCATAATATTCTTTGCCTTTGTCTTTGATGGTAACAGTTTTTTCTTGGCGGTTGATAAATTCAACCTCTGCATTCAGGCGGGCGTCAATATTATATTGGCGTTTTAATTTTTCCGGCGTTGTATTAATCAGCTCATCCCGCTCTCTGACTTCGCCGCCGAGATAGTAAAGCAGCCCGCAGTTGGAAACCGACAAAGCGTCGCCTTGTTCCAAAATGATGATTTCCGCATTCTCGTCCAAACGCCGTAAACGTGTCGCCGCCGTAACACCGGCCGCTCCGCCGCCGATAATCAATACTCTCATAATGCTCTCCTCGGGTTATATCCCGAACAAATATTCATTGCCGGAAGTATATCAAGCCGGAAAATGATGTTTTTTGTATTAATTAGCCTTGACTCGTTGTGAAAAGTTGTATATAAACCACCTAAATCTATATGATTTTTTCATATTGAGACGAATTTAATTAATAACACGCCAAGGCGTGCCGCCAGTCAGCGAGGGTTCGCACACTGGCGTGCAATAGTATGTAGGTACTGCGCCGGAACAATGTTGGCAGGCAGCAACGCGGTTTCGGAGCAGATGGTCGATACGGCGGAAAACCGCTCAGGCCGCGCCTGCGTGCAATAGTATGTAGGCACTGATTTAGGTAAGGATTAAAGCCATTTTTGATACGCTGAGTGAAAAATTAAGTTCCGCTTTTTCAAAAATCACCTCCCGCGGGGTGTTAAATGAAAAAGACATTGACGAAGCTATGCGGGAGATCCGCGTCGCTTTGTTGGAAGCTGACGTTTCTTTGCCGGTGGTTAAGTCTTTTATTGCTCAGGTCAAAGAGCAGGCTTTGGGCGAAAAGGTCGTTAAATCGGTTCAGCCCGGACAAATGGTTGTTAAAATTGTCCATGATGAATTGGTTAAGCTTCTGGGGGCGGAAAATGCCGAACTTAATCTGAATGCGGTGCCGCCGGTTTGCATTTTAATGGTCGGCTTGCAGGGGTCGGGTAAAACGACCACCTCAGCCAAAATTGCCAATAAGCTTAAAGCGCGCAAGAAAGTAATGTTGGCGTCGTTGGACATTTATCGTCCGGCTGCACAGGAGCAGTTGGCTCAATTGGCCGGGCAGATAGGGGTTTATGCCTTGCCGGTAATTAAGGGCGAAAAACCGGCGGAAACGACTAAACGCGCCGTCAGTGAAGCCAAAAAAGGCGGTTATGATGTCATTATTCTGGACTCTGCCGGTCGGCTGCATATTGACGAAGACCTGATGAATGAAGTCATCGAGGTTAAGAAAATTGCCAATCCGTCTGAGACTTTGCTGGTGGCAGACGCAATGATCGGGCAGGATTCCTGTACCGTAGCCAAAGAATTTAATGAAAAAGTCGGCATAACCGGGATTGTTTTGACCCGTATTGACGGCTCGGCCCGTGCCGGTGCGGCACTTTCCATGAAAATGGTTGCCGGCGTGCCGATTAAGTTTCTGGGAACCGGTGAAAAAATCGCCGAGTTCGAAGAGTTTCACCCGGACAGACTGGCCGGCCGTATTTTAGGGCAGGGCGATGTTGTTTCTCTGGTGGAAAAGGCCATTGAAAACGTCGATAAGGACGAAGCCGAAAAAATGGCCAAAAAAATGATGAAGGGTAAATTCGATTTGGAGGATATGCTCTCACAGTTAAGACAAGTTCAAAAACTGGGAAGCATGGGGTCTCTGATCGGGATGATACCGGGGCTTTCCAAGTTTAAGGCTCAGATTGAACAGGCCAATATCGGCGACAGTCTGGTCAAAAAACAGGAGGCGATTATTCTTTCGATGACCAAATCCGAGAGAAGAAATCCCGACATCATCAAGGCATCGCGCAAAAAGAGAATTGCAGCCGGTGCCGGGGTGGAAGTTCATGAAGTCAACAAGCTGCTCAAATCATACGAGCAGATGTCGACGATGATGAAAAGAATGGGCAAAATGGGCGGTCTGTCGGCAATGATGGGCGGCGCAATGCCTAAAATGCAAGGTAATCCGCTGAGCAAAATGCTGGGCGGCATGGGTAACAGATTTCCGTTTTAGCCATAAGGCGGAAGTTTTAATTTCTAACTTTTAAGGAGAATATAAATGGCAGTACGTATCAGACTATCCCGCGGTGGTTCTAAAAAGCGTCCGTTTTACAAAATCGTTGTCGCTGACCAGAGAGCTCCCCGTGACGGTCGTTTCATTGAAAGACTGGGTTCTTACAATCCCTTGTTGCCGAAAGACCACGCTGACCGTCTGGTCTTGAATCAGGACAAAGTTAAAGAATGGCTGGGCAAAGGCGCACAGCCGACCGAAAGACTGCAGAAACTGTTTGCCAATCTCGGTCTCTGCGCTGCTCCGGTAATTCGCGAACAGCCGAAAAAATCTGCTCCGAAAGCCAAGGCTCAGGAACGTATGAAAGAGAAAGAAGAAAAAGCCAAAGCCGCTGCCGAAGCTGCCGCTGCTGAGTCTTCTGCTGAATAATTCAGTGTTTTTATAAGTGCTGTTAATATAATTATGAGGACGCTTTAAGCATGACGAAGAAAAACCGCATTTGTCTGGGCGCCGTTGCCGGTGTTCACGGAATTAAAGGCGAGGTAAAGGTTAAGAGCTTTACCGAGGTCGATTCTGATTTGGATAAATACGGTTTGGTCGAAAACGAAGCGGGTGACCGCCGATTTGAGCTTAAAGTCGTCGGACATTCCAAGGAATTGCTGCGGGTCAAAATCAAAGGGGTTGACGACCGAAACGAAGCCGAAAAACTTATCGGCACCGCTTTTTTCGTTGACCGCTCGGTTCTGCCGGAACTTTCGGAAGAGGACGAATATTACGAGGCCGATTTAATCGGTCTGGACGTTAAAACGCCTCAAAACTCCGAAACGGTGGGAACGGTTGCCGGACTTTATAATTTCGGTGCGGGAGAAATCCTCGAAATCAAGGTTAAAGCAACCGGAAAACTGGAAATGATACCGTTTAACCGGCAGTATGTTCCCGAAGTGAATGTCAAAGACGGTTATATTATTGTTGAATCTGTTCTGCTCAACTTCATGGAAGACGAGGAAGACGGAGAAGGTGATGAAGGTTAAGGTTTTTACCATATTTCCCGAAATATTTCCGGGATTTCTGGGATATTCCCTGACCGGAAAAGCCCTGGATGAGGGAAAATGGTCGCTCGAAACGGTCAATATTCGGGATTATGCCACCGACAAGCATGGCTCGGTTGATGACACGCCCTGCGGCGGCGGAGCCGGTATGGTCATGCGGCCTGATATTCTTGGCAGCGCTCTGCGTGCCAATTATCAGGGCGGACGGCTGATCTATATGAGTCCCCGCGGCAAGCCTCTCACGCAGTCTTTGGTTCATGAACTGGCGGCGGAAGATAATCTGTCGGTGATTTGCGGACGTTTTGAGGGTATTGACCAGCGCGTGCTGGATGCCTATAACGTTGAGGAAATCAGTATCGGCGATTACGTGCTGACCGGCGGCGAACAGGCCGCGCAGATTATGTTGGACGCGGTTGTCCGTCTTTTGCCCGGCGTTTTGGGCAATGCGGATTCCACGGTAGATGAAAGCTTTGAAAACGGTTTGCTGGAACATCCCCAATATACCAGACCCATTGAGTGGGAGGGCCGATCTGTTCCTGACATTCTTCTCAGCGGTCATCATCAAAACATCGCCAAATGGCGCAAACAACAGGCACTTGAAGTCACGAAACAAAAACGGCCGGACCTCTTGCAGAAATATCTTGATTCTCAAAAGGTTTAGGTATATAAACTAAAAAAAATCTATAAAGGGTAAAACTGATGAACATTATTGAAAATATTGAAAAAGAGCAGATGGAAAAGCTCACCGCCGGCAAAAACCTGCCGAACTTTAAACCGGGTGACACTTTGAAAGTTCATACCAAAGTTAAAGAAGGCGACCGTGAACGTATCCAGATTTATGAAGGCGTTTGCATTGCCCGCAAGAACGACGGTTTGAATTCTTCTTTCACCGTTCGCAAAATTTCTTTCGGTGAAGGCGTTGAACGTGTATTCCCGCTGTATTCTCCGAATGTTGCCAAAATCGAAGTAGCCCGTATCGGTAAAGTTCGCCGTGCGAAAATGTACTTCCTGCGTGCTCTGCGCGGCCGTTCGGCTCGTATTGCCGACGATTTGGCTGCCGCAGCCAAGGCTCGTGAAGAAGCTGCTTCCAAATAGGAACAGTTTTGTCAAAGCATGGCTTTGATGCCTGAATGTTATCCTCGGAAAGATAAGCGAATGTGAGCCGGGGATGCTGAAGGAACAAACTGATAACAGGAACCGCCTCGCCAGGGGCGGTTTTTTGTTGTGTTGCGGAAAATGTAAATTTATTGGAAAAATTATTATATTATAAAGAATTTTTGATGTAATATAGGCCTAAATTTAAGAATAAGCAAAGGATAAAAAAATGAGTAAAATTGCGGTTGTAGGCGTTCAGGAAAATGTCGGACGTGAGATTTTAAGCTTTTTGGAGGAAAACGGTTACAAAGCGGCAGACGTGGTGGCTCTTGAACCGGGCTCGCCTTTGGGCAATATGGTTTCTTACGGCGAAGAAGAGGATCTGGACGTATTGAATCTTAACGATTTTGATTTTTCCAAGGTTGAGATTGCTCTGTTTGCCGTTACTGAAGCCGTAGCCAAACAATATATACCCAAAGCTCTGTCCAAGGGCTGCAAGGTCATTGACTGCTCTTCGGCCTATGTCAGCGATGAAGATGTTCCGTTGGTGATTGCCGGCTATAATGACCATAAGCTGGCTCAAGCCAAACGCGGTCTGGTCGCCGTACCGTCTGCCGCCGTTATCCAGATGCTGGTTCCGCTGCAGAAAGTGCATGAAGAATATGCCGTCAGCCGTATTGTCGTTTCCACTTATATTTCAACTTCCATTTACGGCAAGGAAGCCATGGACGAACTGTTTTCTCAGATTCGTAAAATCTATATGAACGATTCGCTGGTTGATGATCAAAAAGTTTTCAATAAACAGATTGCCTTTAACGTCATTCCTCAGGCCGGAGAATTTATCGGCGAAGAAACGCACTGTGAATGGGCGATGAATGCCGAAACCAAAAAGGTTTTCGGCGGCGGTATTAAAGTTCACGCCAATTGCGCCGTCATTCCGGCGTTTATCGGCTGCGGTCAGTTTATCAACGTTGAATGCGAACATGAAGTTGACGTTGATGAGGTTCGTAAGCTGATGAAAAAAACACCGGGCGTTATCCTGTTTGATAAGAACGTGGACGGGGGATACGTAACCCTTACAGACATTCAGGGCGAAAATGACATCTATGTCAGCCGTTTGCGGCAGGATGCTTCTGTAGAAAACGGTTTCAGCTTCTGGTGTGTTGCCGATAACCTGCGTGCGGGTGTGGCCAAAAACGCTTTTGAAATCATGAAAAAGATGCTTAATCCCGAGTTTCAGCACTAGGAGCGGACAATGAACAAAATCATACGGGTTTTAACTTTTGCACTGTTGGCTGCCGGTCTGTCTGCCGGCAGTTCCGAGGCAAAAACGGCCAAGCTTGAAATCGATGCCGAAACCAAGGTCGTGGACAGCCTCAGCAATGCCGAGGTAAATTTCGGCGTTATCGGCAAACAGCTGACGACAATGGAAAATCAGCTTAAAAACGGTAATTCCTCTTCGGATTCTCTTTCGGAAAATGTAAGATTTTTAAGCGAAACCCGCACCCGCATAAGCAATGCCAAAAAACTCTATGAACGGGAACTTGAGTTTGTTCAAAAACGTATTGAAGCGCTGGGACCCGAACCGACGGACGGCAGTCAGGAAATTGAAGCCATCGCCCGCAAGCGCAAAGAGTTCAACGAAGAAGCGTCTTATCAAAAGGGGCAGGTGGCCGAAGCGGATCTTCTTCTGGCCCGGATTGATGAATTGGACACGCTGATTGTCAATGTTCGCAATCATGAATTGCTGGGCAATCTGCTGACAACTCAGAAGCCGCTGATTTATCCGGCTAACCTGTTTCGCGCAACCACGCTCTTTGTCGAATTTACGCTTGATATTCTGGAATCTCCCGTCAAATGGTATCAGGGATTGACGGAAGACCAGAAAATTTATGTAAAATCAAACATTATCCCTGTTTCATTGGTCGCTTTGCTTTCATTGTGGCTGGGTATTTACCTTCGTCTGTTTATTATGCGCCATTTCGGCTATAATAAAGAAGTTGAACATCCCCGTTACGGTCGTAAGTTTTTCGCCGCGATTTTTGTGGCGATAGCCTACGGCGTGATTCCCGCCACAATCATTGCCGGCTTTATGATTTGGATGTATTCCACCAAAATTATGAACAGCGGCTTTTTCGGCATCGTAATTAACAGTTTTCTGTTTTATACGCTGCTGGTGATTTTAGCTCGGGCGGTTTCCCGTGTCAGCTTTGCTCCTTATAATGAAAAATGGCGGCTGATTAACGTGGATACCGACAAGGCCAAACGGATGACTTCAGCCCTTTATCTGACGGTTTTTCTGCTGGGCGTTTGCTCTTTTCTGTCGCATGTGGCTGCCAGTGCCAATTATTCCGTTGAGCTGATTTCGTTCATCAGTATGATTTCCAGCGCCGTCAAAGGTTTGTGCATCATTCTGATTGTTAAACGCTACCTGTGGGACAGCATTGCAGATAAAGATATTGACGACGATGATGCCGAAGCATCCGCACCGTCTCCGGCCGAAGCGGCGGAAGAAGATGCCAGAGTCAATTCTGTTTTCAAAATTACCTTTTTGACAGTTGTTTTTGTTGCGGTAACTTTCGGCATTTCTCTCTTCGGCTATGTCCGCTTGTCAGCTTTCATCTTTAACCGTTTTCTGCTGTCTGTCGTGGCCATCGGCATTTTGCTGGTTATCCGCAAAGCTTTGAGCGAGTTTCTGCACCGTGTACTGCTGATGCGTTTTTGGGTCAAGACCTTTAAGCTCCGCCGCAAAATCGTTTCCAAAATAGACTTTTGGTCCAATTTGGTAATTGACCCGATGTTTGTTTTAATCGGCATCTTTACGATTTTGGGGATTTGGGGAGTTTCAATCGATATTATGCTGCAAAGCAGCAAAAAGTTTTTCCTTGGTTTCAAGGTAGGGGAAGTTGAAATTTCGCCTTTGGCGATTTTGATGGGAATCATCAGTTTCTTCATTGCGCTGGCAGTGGTCAAGGCGTTGAAAATCCGTCTGGTCAACAATGTTTTGGCCAAGATGGACATAGATGACGGTATCCGCCATTCTCTGGCGTCCGGTTTCGGTTTCATCGGTTTTATCATTGCCGCGATAATTGCCATAACCATGATGGGCGGCAATCTTTCCAATTTGGCATTGATTGCTTCCGCTCTCTCCGTCGGTATCGGTTTCGGTTTGCAGAATATTATCAATAACTTTGTTTCCGGCATCATTATCCTGTTCGAGCGTCCGATTAAAGTCGGCGACTGGGTGATCATTTCGGGAGAAGAAGGTCAGGTTAAACAAATTAATATCCGCTCGACCGAAATTGAAACATTCAAAAAATCGAGCATTATTATTCCGAATGCAACTCTGCTGTCCAGCTCGGTTACCAACCTCACGCATACCAATAACTGGTCGCGCCAGTCGATTACGATAGGCGTGGCTTATGGTTCGGATATCAAAAAAGTGACCGAAATCCTGCTTGATATTGCCGCCAAGAATAAATATGTCTTGAAAAATCCGGCGCCTTATGTGCTGTTTAAGGATTTCGGCAGCAACAGCCTGGATTTTGAGCTCCGTTGCTATACCAATAATATCTGGAACGGCTGGCGTATCCCCAGCGATATCCGTTATGAGATAAACGAACGCTTTATTGAAGAGGGAATTGAAATTCCGTTCCCGCAGGTGGTTGTTCACTCCGGCGAAAAAGTTGCCGAAGACAATCAGTTCTATGCGAAAAGACGCGCCGCCAGAAAGGCTGCCGCAGCCGGAGGAGAAACGCCGCAAGGCTGAAGAAAAACAATTTATGCAGAAAATGATAAATTATGCTTGCAATTTTAAAAGCAAATATGTAATTTATCAGCAATGCCGCTTTAGCTCAGTTGGTAGAGCAACGCATTCGTAATGCGTGGGTCGGGTGTTCAAGTCACCCAAGCGGCACCATTTAAAAATCCCGCCTTGATGACGGGTTTTTTTGTATCTGTAAATCAAATGGGCGTAGAGCGTATGACAGAAAATAATTTGGCCGGTTTATTGCTGGCATGGTATGAGCAGCATGGGCGGGAACTTCCCTGGCGGGTTAAGGGCGGAGCCCATCCGGATCCTTATGTGATATTGGTTTCGGAGTTGATGCTTCAGCAGACAACCGTCAAAACCGTGATACCTTATTTTCACCGTTTTATGAAACGTTTTCCCACCGTTAAGGATTTGGCCGAAGCCACGCAGGAAGAAGTTTATTTTTATTGGCAGGGGCTCGGCTATTATACCCGGGCGCGTTCACTGCATACAACCGCCCGTCTGGTGATGGAAAAGTTTAACGGACGTTTCCCCGAGAAGCGGGAAGATGTTCTGAAATTAAAAGGTATCGGTCCTTATACCGTCGCCAGCTTTTTGGCTCTGGCTTTTAATCAGCCGGAAACCGTCGTTGACGGCAATGTTATCCGCGTCATCAGCCGTCTGTTCCGCCTGACCGAGCCGGTTTCCGAAATTTTGCCGCAGATAAGGGAAAAGGCTGCCGGACTGACCGACCGCACCCGCCCGGCGGATTATGCTTCGGCAATTATGGATTTGGGCGCCATGATTTGTACGCCTAAAAATCCGCAATGTCTGCTCTGTCCCTGGCAGGAACACTGCCTTTCCAAAACGGATCCGGGGTTGGAGGAAATTCCCCGGCGCGGTAAACCGGCCAAGAAGGTCAAAAACGGCTATGTCTATTTGCTGAGCAATCGTAACGGAGAGATTTTTATCCGCAAACGTACCGAAAAAGGGCTGCTCTCCGGGCTGTATGAATTTCCCTGGAGTGACGGGGCGCAGCTTTTTCAGGATGCTAAAGATACCGGGTGTGAGGTTTCGCATACCTTTACCCATTTCAAACTTATTTTGAAAATCTGTCTGTTGCAGCAGGAAAACTGTCCGGAAGCGGGAATGTTCATCCGTCCGGAAAATCTGTCAGCCTATCCGGTGTCAACCTTAATGAAAAAGGTGTATCAGGCTGCGCTTAAAAATGTTTTTTAAGCCGCTTTTTTTCTTCCTGATATTTGGCAATTCCCAGTTTTGCTCCGATATTGACCGCAAATTTATGAGCTTTGAAACGAATTGTCTTCAGCAGATATTTGAATTTGACGCCATATTTGAGGTCATAAGGACGGAGGATTTTTTTGAAAACGGCCGGATCGCCCTGCCATTCATACTTAATTGGCGAATAGGCCTCAATTCTGACCAGGTTGGAATTCAGCCGGCGTTCAAGATACGGATGCGGTTCGTTAAACAGCGAAACCTCAAGCATATCGACGTTTTTGTCGGGATAAAGAGCCTTCAGCCGCTGGAATTGTTCTTCCACCACTTCGTCGCTGGTGACGGTTTTGTGGTAAATGATATTTTCGATTGAATAATCGCTTTTCGGGCGAATGGTACACACTCTCAGGAAGAGAATGTCTTTTGCCTGACCGATTTCGTTGAACAAGCGTTCAATTCGCCGGTTATATTTCTTTTTTATGGCGTCGAAACTCTTTTCAATCGGTACGTTGTGCGGAAAATCATGCCAGAAACCGATACCGGTTGCCCGGTCAAAATAAATGTCGGTCTGTTCGGATTCTTTACATTTATATTCCATATTCTCAAGTTTGAGAAAATCGGCAAAATGAGTTTCCAGGGCTGTATAAATCATATCCAGATCGGCCACGAAAATCCAGTCAAAGGGGAGGGATTCATTCTGTTTTTTCAAGTCCCGCAGATTTTGCGAAGTCTTGCAAACCGACCCGATGGGAATGATGATGTCATATTTTGTCATACTGGCCCCTTTCAAAAAACGAAATGACTTTAGCAAACCTCTGCACACCTGTCAAACGGATTTATACACAACAAATCAAAGTAGGAATAATATCCTTGACAACTCATCCGCCGTATGATAAAACCGCAAATGCCACTGGGGCTTATTGTGCCCGCACGGCTTGACTGCCTCCGGATTTCCGGGGGCTTTTTTTATTTTAAAATTCAAGGAGAAGATGATGCCCACACAAGTTGAAACCGGCAATATAAAGCCGCGTATCCAGTTTACCGCCGACGGCGAGCAGAAAGAATTCCAGTTCTTTTTCACTATTTATGAACCGGAGAATGTCAAAGTTTATATTGAAGATGTTTTGCAGATTAGCGGCTATTCTTTGAGC
Source organism: Azospirillum sp. 47_25 (assembly GCA_001917125.1). Taxonomy (GTDB): domain Bacteria; phylum Pseudomonadota; class Alphaproteobacteria; order RF32; family CAG-239; genus Scatocola; species Scatocola faecipullorum. The sequence continues at coordinate 46,722 of MNTU01000040.1, read as the reverse complement.
TTAAACGAGGAGGTTCCCGGCGGAATTGTTGTTTTTGCCGAGCCGCCGGCCGCGGGAAAACTGATTACCGTTTACCGCGATTTGGAACTCAAACGCACCACGGATTTTAAGGAGGGCGGTCCGTTCCGCAGTTCCAAAGTCAATGCGGAATTCGATTATCAGCTTTCCTGTTTGGAGCAGCTGGAAGATTCAATCGGGCGTACCGTCACTTTTCCTCAGTATGCTCCCACCAATTTAAATATTAATCTGCCGATGCCCGATGCCGGAAAATCCATTATCTGGAGTGCCGACGAAAACAGCCTGGTCAATTCGGAATATCAGTTTGATACCGTTATAGACCAAAGCCGTGATTATTGTTCCCAAAGCGGTGAAAATCTGGCAGTCGTTCGACAGCTGGCCGCTCAGGTCGAAGCCGGACGGCAAAGCGTGGCGGAAATGCAAAGCGCCGTCGCCGCATTGCAGGAAAATGCCGCGGACAGTGCCGGCCGGGCGGCAGCCTCAGCCGTGGAAGCGGCGGCCAATGCTGTCAACAGCCTTTATAACCAGAGTAAAACGGCGGAAAACTTTGCCGTTGTTTTGCAGGACGGCGTAACTGTTTACCGGACGCCGCCGATCAGTTCCGCCGCGGCGATTACGTTTGATTTTTCAAGGCTGAGCCGCACCGCCGATATGGTAACCTTTGAATTGTATCTTTGCTTTACCGCATTTGCGACGGTAACGTTCGAAGGCATAACGCTGGACTGGCTCAACGGCAAAGAGCCAAATTTGACACAGAACAATACGCTGACCAAAATTTTGACTTTCCGCAATAAAAATCCGGGAGATTTCTCCCGTTGGATAGCCTCAATGGAAGGGGGATACTGATGACGCTGAAATGCAAATTTTCGCCTTTGGGAAAGCCTGACGTGGATCCGTATGCGCCCGGTACGGTTGTTTATGAAAACCGGCCGGCCAACAACACGATGACAAATGTCAGCCAGCCGGTCAGCCGCGGCGTATATGGACTGATGTGCTGTTCCGGCGGTGGCGGCGAATGGTGTTATATCGGCTGCAACCAAGGGGCGGCCGGTTCTTTTTTTTAAGGGGAAGTTTATTTTGACGATGACAAAACGCTGGAAATCCAGGTTGGCGGCGGCACCGGCGGCTATTCTCATAACGGATACGACACCTATATTGCCGGATGTATCCTTTGTCCCGGCGGCCGTTCGGCTAATGCCAGCTGTCCCGGAAGCACCGCTGCGCCGACCCTTATGGACGGTATGAAGATTATTTCGGCGGAAATCAATGCCGGCGGTGTCTGCGGCGGCGGTTCGCTTTTCCCCGGAACCGACTACGGGGCTAAAAAAGCAGCCGGATATATGAAACTGACTTATTTACGGATTGAACCTTAAAGGAGAGGAAAATGAATAAATATGCGAAACTGGTGAACGGAGTGCTGTTTTACGCACCTTCCGGCATGAATAACATTCTCGGCTATAATCTTGACAGTAACCGGGAGCGGCTGCTGGCTGACGGCTACAAGCTGGTGCGAACTCTGCCGAACAAAGACCGCTTTGTCGATTGCGAGGGGTATTACAGCTTTGAATATACGGAAACCGAAACGGCCGTTGAAGAACGTGCGGTCTATCATCCTTACGGCTATGAACGGCTTCGTCAGAAGGCTTATCCGGATCCGGCCATGCTTTATGATGCGCTGGTCAAAATCAATTCGGGTAACGATACGCTGGCAGCGGAAGGAAAAGAACAGCTTTCGGCTTATGTGCAGACTTGTTTGCTGGTCAAGGCTGAATATCCCAAACCGGCGTAATATATATAAGGGGAAAACGCGGCAAACGTTTTCCCCTTTTTATGCGTATGGAGAAGAGAAGATGATTCGCTATGTCATAGCTTCGGCCATGTTTCTGACAATGGGACTGTTGATTTATAACCTCGGGCAGAAACAATGCCGGACAGAAATGTTAACCGCCAAACAGGAATTAAAAGAAAATGTTCAGGTTGAAAAATCCCGTATTTATGCCCGTCCTAATGCCGGCCGTTCTGCTTTGCTTAAGCTCATGCGCAGCGGAACCCTCTGAACCGGTATGCAGCTGCCCGGTTTACCCGGTTGCCGGACCGGAAGTCGCCCGTGAGCTGGAGCAGGCTGATTATGCCTCTTATCCCCACACCTGGGAGTGGATCGGGCGCATTAACAAGCTGCGCCAGGAATTAGAGCTTTGTTCTAGGTCGAAATCCGCTGCCCGGTGATTATCTGGAAAAGAGAGCCACTTCAGAGGAGAACCGACATGAGACGAGTTAAAAACAAAAAATCTTTAGGCCACAAAATTTATTTCACGCTTTTGCTGCTGATTTTTCTTTTCGGCTGCGCAACGCCGGAAAAATATGATGCCGAACTGGCCGGCTGGGTGGGCAAAAGCGAAAACAAACTGATTGCCGAATGGGGCAAGCCGAGCGCCCGTAAAATCAATGCCGACGGCTCGCAGGTTTTGACCTATACCAAAGCGGACAATGTTTATGTTCCTTCCGAGTTCTATTTGTACAATCCTTATTCTTTGCAGGGAGACGTTTCCGTATATGCCCCGTTTGACGGCGACTACGCTTTTACGCCTTACGGCGAAAATCTGGGCTACAATCCCGAATATACCTGTCAGACGTCGTTTCTGGTACAGAACAATGTCATCACCGGCTGGAAATGGGTCGGTAATGACTGCGTTGCCAGATAATTTGCTGCAGGTCTGAAATAATCCCGTCGAGTAACTAATTCTTAACTTAAATATGGTGCAATTCTTTCAGCGTAGCCCGCCTGTCCGGAGTCTGGATTGTATCATCAAGTTTGGGAATGGTTGTATCGATGGGATTATTTTTGGATCTGCAGAATAAATTTAAAAATTCGCTCTGGCTGATAGTTGTTTTTCTGGTCTTTATCTATTTCAGTTTTTATACCGTGAACGGCGAGCGCGGTCTTTTGCGTTATATGTACCTCAGCAAAGAAATCAAATATGCCCGTCAGGTGGCCGAACAGTATAACGCCGAAAAGCGTGAACTCGAGCAGAAAGTCCGCCTGCTTTCTTCAAACAGCCTTGACCTTGATTTGTTGGAAGAACGTGCGCGCATTGTTCTTAATTTTGCCGCAGATGACGAATTTGTCATTTTGGACAGCTATGAAAAATAAATAAAAATCAATAAGATAGCCTAGCTTTGGGATAAAATCGCAAAAAAAACTGTATTTTAAAAATTTTTTTTGCTATAAGATAAAAACAATTTTTGTTTTAACCGAGAGTTACATAATTTTGATTATGTAATGTGAGTGCATGATAAAATCAAACTCTATAAGACCTGACGTTCCCAATAAATTTTATAACGAGAAAAAACCGCTCTTTTCCAGTAAAGAGATAATTTTTCGTTCGCAGGGCTGCGCCAAGGTGTTTCACATCTCTTCCCGGGCTCAGGTTGTTTTCCTGGCCGCGGTTCTCTGCGTGGCCTGCTGGAGTTTCTATTCTTATCACATGTATCACAAGTCTGATGTGCTGATTCATTCCCAGAATCTGGAGCTGGTCGAAACCAGAGATGCCTATGTCGATTTGATGACGGATTTTATGACATTGCACAAAAACATCGGCGCCATGCTGAATTCGATCGATTCCGAAAAGCAAAGAGACAAGAAAAGTTTGGAAAAATATCGTCGGCAGGCACAGATTGTCGAAGAAAAAATCAAACAGATAACCAGCAAAAAAGACTGGGTCAGCGACAAAAAAGTCAACGAAAAAACCTCTATCCGCGAAGCGCTGCTGCAGCGGGATATTGCCGCCTCCGAACGTGATGAGCTTAAAAAGCAGATGGAGCAGATGGAAGCGACGATTGACGAGCTTAAAACCGCCGAACTTGAAGTTTTGGATAAAATTAAAACCCTGTCCAATAAGGAGCTTGACAAGATTAAGGGGATTTTCTCTTCGGTCAATGTGGCGCTTAAGCGTAAAAACATGTACTTTAACGCGATGGCCAATTCCAAGCGCAAAGACAGCAAAGGCGGCCCTTATGTTCCTCTGAAAATAAAACTGGATGACCCGCGGATTGAAGATAAGGTTTCTGCCATTTTCAAGAGTGTGGATGACATCGAATATTATCGCGAAGTGATGCTCTCCGTTCCTCTGGGCAAACCGGTGTGGAGCTACTGGGTCACTTCCCGTTACGGTACCCGCTCCGACCCGTTTAAGAAAACCAAAGCCCGCCATAAGGGGGTTGATTTGGCCAGCCGTACCGGAAACAAGGTTAATGTTAAGGGGCAGGGCAAGGTTATCCGTGCCGAATATGCCGGGGCTTACGGTAATCTGGTTGTCGTTGATCACGGCAACGGTTTCCAGACCAAATACGCCCATTTAAACAAGATTTATGTTAAAAAAGGCGACCGTTTGGAAATTAACGATACGGTCGGAGAGGTCGGAAGCACCGGACGTTCAACCGGGCCGCACCTCCATTATGAGGTGCTCTACAAGGGTGTCAACGTTGATCCGCTGCCCTTCCTCAAAGCCAAAATTTAGGAGTTGAATGAAAATGACGAAATTAAAAAAAATGTTGTTTTTGAAATTTGCCCGCAAATTTAACAAAAATGCGGAAGCCGTACCGGTTCCTTCAATTATCAGCGAAAACACCAAAATTGCCGGAGACATCATCAGCAAAGGCATTGTTCATGTGGACGGGCGCGTTGAGGGCGACATAACCTGTGAAGAACTGGTTATCGGCCTGAAAGGGGCGGTTGTCGGAACCGTGACCGCCAATAACCTGCATCTGTACGGCATTTTGCAGGGGAAAGCCGTGGTCGACAGCCTGTTTATTGCCAAAACGGCCAAGCTTTTGGGCGATGCCGCACATAATTCGATCGCCATTGAACCGGGCGCGTATATCGACGGACACTGCATCCGCGCCGGGGCGCCGATTCCTGCGGAACAGGGCAAGCCTGATCTGTTGATAACCGATGCTTCCAAAAAGAATAAAAACAAAGAATAGTTAAGGGAAAGTTCAGTTATGGCCAAAAAGGCGGCAAAATCTGATTTTATCAGCACCGGCAGCGTTGCGCAAAACCGCCGGGCGCATTTTGATTATGAAATCACCGAAAAATTTACCGCCGGCCTGGAATTGACGGGAACCGAAGTCAAGTCGCTGCGCCTCGGGCATGCCAATATTAACGATGCCTATGGTATAGAAAAGGACGGCGAACTGTATATTTCTAATATGTTTATTGCCGAATACGCCAATAAGGGCTATGAAAGCCATGTTGAAAAACGGGACCGCAAACTGTTGCTGAAACGCAAAGAAATCAACACGATTATCAGTGAATTGTCCCGCAAAGGAGCAACCTTGGTTGCCGTTAGTCTGTTTTTTAATGCCAAGGGGCTGGCCAAATTGGAAGTGGGTCTCGGCCGCGGCAAAAAACTTTACGACAAACGTGAAACACAGAAAGAGCGCGATTGGAACCGCGATAAGCAGCGGATTATGGTCGGAAACCGATAGCTTTGCTCTTTCGCTGTTTTACGCCGTGGCCTGATATGTTATCTTACGGTTAAATTGCCGGCAAACACCGCTCCTGCGGTGTTTTTTTTTATTTTAAATTGTCTGTATTTAAAATTTGGCACGTTCTTTGCATATATATCCTCAAGAGCAATTTCTGTAAGGAATTTTGATGATGGATATTAAAGACGTAAATAACGGACTGTTGAATCTTTTGCAGGCCAATCGTGCCAGTTTGCAGGGAACGGCGGTTAATACCACCGGCTTCGGCGATCTTTTGGCGGGTTTGGAAAGCGAAAAAACGCCGTCTGTCGAAGTAAAGGCTGATTTTCGCGAGGCAAAGAATGCCGCGTCTTCAAATCTGTCAAAACCTCGTGCCGAAGATAAAAGCGTTGCCGGCAGAGAGCAGAAGACTGAAAATAAATCCGCCTCTGACCGCAGAGAAGACAAGGTGAAAGAGCAGACGGAAGCCGAAAAAGCGGAAAAGCCGCAAAATGAAAAAACAGATAATTCATCCGCAGAAAAGCCGGAAAAAGCTGAAAATGGCGGCAACGAACGTCCCTCAGCCGAAAAGCCGACTGAAAAGGAAGCCGCCGGTGATGTTTCCGGTGCTGAACGGGCTGACGAAATTGCTGTCGCGGAAGATGCTCCGGCCGTATCGGACGAAGCGGCGCCGGAAAGCGGTATGGCCGAGGGAACGGAAATTTCGTTGGATGCTTTGGCTTTAATGGGGACGGTTACCGTTGTTAATCCGGCTACCGGTGAAACTTTTCAGACGACCGGTGCCGAATTGGCCGCTCAGTTGGCCGATGCCGGTGTTCAGTCTGTTTCGGTTCTGCCCGGTGAAGAAGGGCAGCCGCTGGTTGCGCCCGTCGTTGAGAATGCGCCGGAAGCCGACGCTTTCCAAAATATAGTGGCGGCAATGAAAAAGACACAGGCGGAGAATGCGCCCGTTGTTGATGCAGATGCTGTTGCCGCCGATGCCGCTTCGGATCAGGATATCTTGGCGCAGCAGGCCGCCAAATTGGGAGAAGCCGTCGGCGAAGATCGTAAAGTTAAAGTCGAGGTTAGCGTCAAAGAGGAAAAAATTGCCGATGCCGTTGACGGTGGATTGGTCAAAAATGCCAAATTGTCCGATGAAACGCTGTCAGCCGTGGTTGAAAGCAAAGATGCCGTCAAAGGCAATCCTCTGACTGAAGTCAAAACGCCGGCACAGCAGGCTGCGGCCCAAAATCAAATTCGTGAAATGCCGCTGACGATGACGGCCGGAGCCGTTTCCAATGCCGCAGCTGCGGCAGCTGATGATACGGCCGCGGTTGCCGTTTCGACGGAGGCCGGTTCTGTCACGCTCGCCCATGCCGGAACCGTAGGCGGCGAAATGCTTGCTAACGCCAAAGCTTCAGCGGCCAATGACAGCTCTTCAACTTCTTTCCGCGATGTCTATAAAGGCATGGGTAAGGAAGTTGTCGACCAGATTAAGGTCAACATTACCAAGTCTGCGGTTAAAGGCGTGGATAAAATCGAAATCCAGCTTAAGCCGGAAGACTTGGGACATATTGAAGTTAAAATGCAAATCGGCAAAGACGGCAAACTTCAGGCGCATATTGTCGCCAGCCGTCCGGAAACCGCCGAAATTTTGCAAAAGGAAATCGGAAACTTGCAGAAGGCATTTAACGAAGCCGGTTTCCAGACTGATGAGGGCAGCCTGAGTTTCAGCTTCCGTGATGACGGTCAGGCTGGTCAAAATCAGGAACGGAACAACTTGCGCAATTTCATCGGCGATGTGCTGGAGCAGGAAACTGCAATGGATGCCGCCGTCGGAGACCTCTTTGCCGGAACCGCGTGGGACGGCAAGAACGGTCTGAACATTCGCGTGTAAGCCGGGAGAATTATCATGACAGACATTAATGCGTTAAACGGTTATACTCAGTCGGGAACCAACAGCTCTTCGCAGCAGGCCAGTAACCAGCTTTCCGCTGATATGAACACTTTCCTGACTTTGTTGACCACTCAGTTAAAATATCAGGATCCGCTTGACCCGATGGATACGGCGGAATTCACCAACCAGCTGGTACAGTATTCCAGCGTTGAGCAGGCCATTCAGACCAACTCTAAATTGGAAACCCTGCTTAATCTTAACATGTCCAACTTGGGAGCGCAGGCCGTTTCTTATATCGGTAAAATTGCTCAGGTTTTGGGTGATGTAATGCCGTTGGAAGACGGACATGCCAAAGCAACCTACACGCTGGATAAAAACGTTGAAAGCGCTGTTATTATGGTGAAAGACCTGGATGGCAACGTCGTCTATTCCGAACAGGGCAAAATCGTTGCCGGAACCCATGATTTTGAATGGGACGGAAAGGATTCCGACGGAAATCAGCTTCCTGACGGCGCTTATCAGATTGTCGTTTCGACCAAGGTCGGCAGCGGCGAAACTTCCGCTACCGTTACCACCACGATTTTCGGTAAGGTAACCGGTGTGGCCAGCGACAGCAACGGCGTCTATATCGGTCTGGGCGATGCGGTAACCGCAGGTCTCGGCGATATTCTGACTATCCGTGACGATAACTATTTTGATAAAGATGAAGGTACCGGAGATGAAACCACGCCTCCCGAAGGAGGAGACGGCGGTACCGAAGAGGGGGACGGCACCGGTGAAGCCGGAGACGGAGCCGTCGAACAGGCTTCCCGTATTCTGAAAAATGTGGCAGAAGCCGCAGTAAGTGCAGCAACCCTCGGATTATTATAATTTTGAACTTTAGGAGACAAAACAATGAGTATTTTCGGTGCATTACAATCCGGTATTTCAGGTTTGGCCGCTCAGTCCAGTGCAATGGGCGCCATCTCTGACAATATCGCCAACGTAAACACGATCGGTTACAAGGTGACGAATACCCGATTCTCCACCCTGGTAACCAAACAAACGACGTCAACTCTTTATTCGCCGGGCGGCGTACAGTCTCGTCCGCGTCAGGAAATCAGCGCTCAGGGCCTGCTGTCGTCAACTTCGGTTTCGACGGATATGGCCATCAGCGGCAACGGTTTCTTTGTTGTCAATCAGGCGGCTAATCCGGGAGAAGGCGACATGTGGGCTTATACCCGTGCCGGCAGTTTCGGGCTGGATGACAACGGCTATTTGGTCAATACCGGCGGTTTCTATGCGCAGGGCTGGTCTCTGCTGCCTTGGGACGGCAATCCGAATGCCAGCGTCGTTAACGTTAACGGTATCAATTATATGAAAGCTTATTATGATACCGACGGTAAAACCGTTTACATCAATGACAACATTATTGATAACCGCAACCTGCGTCCGGTTAACCTGTCCACCATCGGCGGTACGGCTACTCCGACCCAGCAAATCAGCCTCGGAGCCAACCTGCCTTCCAGTGCGCCGATTTTTGACCCGTCCAATGCCTCGGCCGGCGGTAAGGAAAAAATTTCCGCGCTGATTTATGACAGTCTGGGCAATGCCAGCAACCTGAGCCTGGAATATACCAAAACCAGTGCCAACGGCTGGGCTATGAGCAGCAGTATTCCGAGCGGTGCGGCCAGCCTGGTCATGACCGGCAATACCGAAAACGGCAAAGACCTTACCTCTGATGTTTACTATGCGGCCGGACAATTGGAATTCTCTTCCATTCCGCAGAATGGTTCAACCATCAGCATCACCGATGCCGGCACCGGTAAGACCTATACCTTTGAATTTGTCAAAGATGCCGCTCATTATGCCGGAGCCAATATCCCGGTTGAAATCAGCAATCAGGTTGTTTCGGTTGACGATTTCGTTAAAAACTTTGAGACCGCATTGAAAGAAAATATGCCTTCGGCCGAGCGCTTTACCGCCGACGGCAACAAAATCAGCATTGTGCAGTCCACCATGGGCTCGGCGCTGACCATTGATGCCAGCAAAACCCTGTCCTGTCTGCAAAGTGCGGTCAATCCGCGTGCGGATACGGGTATTCCGACCGGTGTTTTTGATATTCCGCAGATTGACGATGATATCAAAAACGGTGCCCGCATTGACTTTAATTCCACCACAGCGGCTGACTATGAAGGCAAAACCCTTACCATCAACGGCAAGACTTATACTTTCACCTCAACGCCGGATCCGGATGATCCGCTGGATGTTGACATTTCTGAAGCCATCAGCGGCGCAGACATTGACCCGACAAAAATTGTCCAGTCTTTGGTAACTGCGCTGAACAACACGGCGGATGAACCGAACCGTTTTGTTGCCAGCGGTATGACTTTGGAAATTCTGCCTTCTTCTTCCGGCGGCGACATCACTCTTGATACAACCGGTCTCGGAACGGCCATCGACGGCGTTATCCGTAACAAAGACGGCGATTGGGGAACCATTCAGAACAAAAATAATTTGGTTTTGGGCAATACCTTTAAGACCAATACCACCGAAGACCAGCAGGGTTCGATTGTTCCGGCCGTTCGCTTTAACTCTGACGGTACCCCGAAAGAATTCTGGGTCAACTCAATGGAAATTGAATGGGCCAACGGCGCCGAAAATATGACCGGCGAAAGCGGCCACGGAACTCCGATTACCCTGAATATGGGCAATGTCGGCACCAATGACGGTTTAACCAACCTTTCCGGCAACTTTACCACCAACTACATTAAGCAGGACGGTGCAAAGTTCGGCAGCTATGCCGGTGTCAGCGTCGATGAAAACGGTGTTGTAACCGCTTTGTTTGATAACGGCGAAACCCGTCCGATTGCCATTCTGCCTTTGGCAACCTTTGCCAACCCTGAGGGAATGGAGTCTCTGACCGGTAACGCCTGGTTGGAAACCGATGCTTCCGGACAGGCCCTGTTGAAGATGGCCGGAACCAACGGTGCCGGTGAAATCACTTCCGGGGCGTTGGAAACCTCTAAAACCGACCTGGCAACCGAGTTTTCCAACATGATTGTAACCCAGCGTGCATATTCGGCCGCTACCAAGATTATTACCACGGCCGATGAAATGCTTGATGAATTGACTCGGATGACATAGAGCTGATTCTTAAAGATTTGCACAAACAAAATTAACCTCCTAAAGGACGCCCCGCCAATGCCGGCGGGGCTTTTAGGGGTTTAAAATTTTGCCGCTGCTGTGAATATTTAAAATTATCGTTCCCTTAAACGCTTTTTTACGCTAATCATAAGGGTAATTGGAAGTGTAATTGATAGAAATGGGTCTTACGGTGAATAATTTTTGGCAAAGCATTAAAAACCTGTCGCCCGGGCGTTTGGCGTCTTTGGCGGCAATTATCATATTTCTGGTCAGCTTTTTGGGGTATATGGTTGCCCGCATGAGCTCAACCGAATATGCCGTTTTATATACGGATCTTGAACTGGAAGATGCCAAACAGATTATCTCCCGCCTTGAAACTGACAATGTAAAGTATAAGTTAACCAAAAACGGAACTGAAGTTATGGTTCCTGTTGATTTGGTTAACAAACTGCGGGTCGATACCGCGGAAATTGCCATGGCTTCCGGCGGAGCCAATGTCGGTTATGAGATTTTTGACCACAGCGATGCCCTCGGTTCAACCAATTTTGTGCAGAATGTTAACTTGATTCGGGCTCTGGAAGGAGAACTCGGTCGCACGATTCGGACTGTCGATAACATCAAAAACGCGCGTGTCCATTTGGTTCTGCCCAAGCGGGAAATGTTCTCCCGTGAAGAGCAGCCGCCATCAGCCTCGGTTGTGATAAAAACCGTCAAAGGGCCGCTGAGTCCGCAGAGCATTCAGGCGATACAAAAGCTGATTGCCGCCTCGGTGCCCAAGCTGGATGTCAAAAATGTGGCAATTGTCGATAACGCCGGCAATTTGCTGACTAAAAACTACGAAGACCCGGAAGCGATGACGGCAGCCAATAATGAAATTCTGCGGCTGGAACAGGAACGTAAAATGGGTCAGCAGGTTCAAAGCCTGTTGGAACGAACCATCGGTGAAGGAAAAGTTCGGGCCCAGGTCAATCTGGAAATGGATTTTGACCAGGTTGTCACCAAGGAGGAAATTTTTGATCCGGATACGCAGGTCGTCCGTTCGCAGGCAACCGTAACCGAAGAGGGGATTAACAACACCCGTGAAAATCCGGTGACCGTTGCCCAGAATATTCCCAACGGCGATGTCGTAACCACCGGAAACGGAACGACCTCGCAGTCTTCCCGTACCGAAGAAACAATTAATTACGAGATTTCCAAGGTCGTTCGCAACAAGGTCAAAAATACCGGTTCGATTAAGCGTCTGACTGTTGCGGTTATGGTTGACGGCATTTATGAAAAAGGGGTGGACGGCAAAATGGCCTACCGCAGCCGAACCCCCGAAGAAATGGAGCAGATTACGTCTCTGGTCAAATCGGCGGTGGGGTATGATGCCAACCGCGGCGATGTCGTCGAAGTGGAAAATATGCGTTTTGTAAATATGATGCCGGAGGTTGAAGAAGTGCAGGAAATTTTGATTATGGGCTTTACCAAAGACGAGCTGATCCGTATTGCCGAGGGTATCGGCGTCGCAATCGTGGCGATTTTGGTTATCCTGCTGGTTATTCGTCCTTTGGTTAATAATGCATTTGACGTATCTAACAATAATAATGACGGGCGTCTGCTCGGAAGTAATCCCGAAGACGACAACCTTTTGCTGTCAAACTTCCTCAGCGAAGACGACAGCAGTATGGAGGAATTGATTAATCTGAATAAAATTGACGGCCGGGTGAAAGTATCTTCGCTTAAAAAAGTCAATGACATTGTGGAAAAGAACCCCGATGCGGCAGTTAACGTCATTCGCACGTGGCTCTATTCAAATGACAATAATTAGGCGGGTATGAGAACATGGCAATAAAACAAAACGTAATTGATGATTTTAATATTCTTTCCGGCCAGCAAAAGGCGGCAATTTTGATGCTGTCCCTTGATGAAGAACGTTCGGCCTCGATTTTTGCCCTGATGGACGACGAGGAGATTAAGGAGCTGTCGGTTATCATGGCCAGCCTCGGCAAAGTCAATTCCAATGTCGTTGAACAGCTTTTTTCCGAATTTGTGGAAAAGGTTTCATCCACCGGCTCGCTGGTCGGCACTTATGAAAGCACCGAGCGTCTGCTTTCCAAAGCCTTGGATAAAGACCGCGTTTCCAACATTATGGAAGAAATTCGCGGCCCCGCCGGACGAACCATGTGGGACAAGCTCGGCAATGTCAACGAGCATGTTCTGGCTAACTACCTCAAAAACGAATATCCGCAGACCATTGCCGTTATTCTTTCCAAAATTAAAGCCGAGCATGCGGCAAAAGTGATTGCCCTGCTGCCGGAAAATTTCGCCATGGAAATCGTTATGCGTATGATCCGTATGGATTCGGTACAAAAAGAAGTGCTGGACGGTTTGGAGAAAACCCTGCGCAAAGAGTTTATGAGCAACCTTTCCAAATCTACCCGCCGCGATTCGCATGAGCTTATTGCCGATATCTTCAATTCTTTGGACCGCAATACCGAAAGCCGCTTTATGGAGGCTTTGGAAGAACGCAACCGCGAATCTGCCGAGCGCGTCAAATCTCTTATGTTTACGTTTGAAGACCTTATCCGTGTCGATGCCCAGGGTATTCAGATTTTGCTGCGCAATATTGACAAAGACAAACTGGCTGTTGCCCTGAAAGGTGCTTCCGAAACGATTAAAGACCTCTTCTTTAACAATATGTCTTCCCGTGCCGGAAAAATTCTCAAAGAAGATATGGAGGCGATGGGGCCGGTTCGCCTGCGTGATGTTGAAGAAGCTCAGCAGTATATCGTTACCGCGGCCAAGGAATTGTCTAACAATGGTGAAATTGTCATCAGCGAAGGCAAAGACAGTGACGAGCTGATTTACTGAGGTAAGGCTTGATGGCTCAGTTGAAAAAATTTATGTTTGATAACTTCGTAATCGAGACCAGGCCGGAAGCTGACGAGCCTGAACCGCCGGTTGATGAAGAAACCGCCGCTGAGCCGGTTTCCCCGACGGAGCAGGAAGAAAATGTTTCGGCCGAAAGTCCGGCAGAAACGGCAGCCGAACCGGAACTCGAGGCTGAACCCGAGCCGGAAGTCGAACCTGAACCGGAGGAGGAAGAATTTATTCCCGAGCCGTTGCCCCCGGCAGAAAAAAGCTATACCCAAAGCGAAGTTGACGAAATGGTCAATACGGCCCGGCAGGAGGGCTACGAGCAGGGATTCCGCAGTTCTCAGAACGGCGTAGATGCCGAAGCCAACACGCTGCTGATGGATATTAACCAAAAATTGGCCGCTCTGTTGTCAGAAACCGCCGATATCCGAACCGAAGTTGAAAATCAGGCGCTGGAAATGGTTAAGGTTGCCGTGCTCAAACTGGTGCCGACCCTGATGGCCGATGAAGCCGCTGAACTGGTCAGCAAGTTTATTGCCGATAATTTCAACAATTTTAAAGATGAAGCAAAATTGTCTTTCTATATTCATCCGGATATTATATCATATGCGCAGCAGAAGATTGCCGCGCTGGCCAACAGTTATGACTTTGAAGGAAAAATTGCCTTGCATAAAGACGCGTCTTTGGCTAAAAGTGATTGCCGGATTGAGTGGGAAAACGGCGGCGTGGAATTGAAAGGGGCTGACCAGCTGGCCAAAGTGGCCGATTTGCTCGATGCCCAAAAGATGTAAAACCGGAGATGAAACATGACAGATAATTTAGAATTAGATGAATTGAGCGAAAGCGCCGTGCTTGATGACGAGCCGATTCTTAAAAAAGATGTCGGTATGGATGATTTCGATATCCCCAGTTCTGCCAGCGACTTGGAAGCCGTTTATGATATTCCGGTTAAGGTTTCGGCCATTCTCGGCAAAAGCAAGATGAAGGTCAGCCAGCTGCTGAAGCTGAACAAAGGGGCGATTATCGAACTCGACAGCAAAGTCGGCGAGGCGATAGACATTTATGTCAACAACAATCTGGTTGCCCGCGGCGAGGTGGTTGTCGTTGATGACAAGCTGGGCATTACCATGACGGAAATTGTTAAAAATCCCTCCAAATAAGGACAAGTTATGGAACTGTTGATTGTCGGAACATTGGAAGGCCAAATCGGGGCGGCGAGCAAAATTGCCATCCAGCAGGGCGGTCATGTCTCGATAGCCGATAATGAGGAAGCCGGTTTGGATGTTTTGCGCTCCGGCAAAGCAATCGAACTGGTGATGATTGACGTTAAGCTTGACGTTTATAAATTTATTTCTTCGCTGGAACAGGAACGGATTAATGTTCTGGTTGTTGCCTGCGGCGTAGCCAATGATCCGTCTCTGGCGGTTAAGGCAATTAAGGCCGGCGCCAAAGAATATATTCCGCTGCCGCCGGATCCCGAAATGATCGGGGCGGTGCTGGCCGCGGCCACGCGGGAAAATCACGCGTTGATTTACGGCGATAAAAAGACCGAGGCCGTGTTGAAACTGGCCAAACAGGTTGCTCCGTCGGAAGCCAATATTCTGTTGACCGGGCAGTCCGGAACCGGTAAAGAAGTTTTTTCCCGTTTTATTCACGACAATTCCAAACGTGCCAATAAAAAATTTGTTGCCGTCAACTGTGCCGCTATTCCCGAAACTCTTTTGGAATCTGAACTTTTCGGCTATGAAAAGGGCGCGTTTACCGGCGCGGTTGCCCGCCGTATCGGCAAATTTGAAGAAGCCTCCGGCGGCACGCTGTTGCTTGATGAAATTTCCGAAACGGATGTGAAAATTCAGGCCAAGCTGCTGCGCGCCATTCAGGAAAAGGAAATCGACCGCATCGGTGGCAAAGCCCCGATTAAGGTGGATACGCGCATTATCGCCACGTCTAACCGTAATCTTGACGAATGTGTTAAAAACGGCACTTTCCGTCAGGATTTGTATTATCGTCTGAATGTGGTCAATATCAATATTCCGCCGTTGAAAGACCGTCCGGACGATATTATCGTGCTGGCCAAGCATTTTGCCAAAAAATATTCCGAGTTAAACGATATTCCGCTGAAAGAAATGACCCCGGCCGCCGAGCAGAAGCTGTTGAACTACCTTTGGCCGGGCAACGTCCGCGAGCTGGAAAATACCGTCCACCGGGCAGTGCTGCTGAGTACCGGCGATAAAATCGATGAGGATGCAATTTTGTTGGACGATATTGATGCCGTCATTAATCCCGCTGCCGGAACAGAAATGTCCGGTGCCGAATTTGTCGGCAGCACGGTTGCCTGCATGGAGCGCAACCTGATTATTGATACCCTGAAACACACCATGGGCAACCGCACCACGGCGGCCAACATTCTCGGTATCTCCATCCGCACGCTGCGGAACAAACTGAAACAATACCAAGACGAGGGCTTTGAAGTTCCCGGGCTTTAGGAATTAAAACCAGACGATGGCTAAAAAGATTGCAAATAATGCTGCTATGTTCGGCGGCAAATCTTTCAAAGATTTACTGATTGCCTCTACCAAACGCGGCGACATCTTTTTTGCTCTGGCCATTATCCTGATGCTGGTTATCCTGATTATGCCGATGCCGGCCTGGCTGCTGGATATTGCCTTGGCTTTTTCGATTACAATCTCCTGTTTGGTTTTGATGACGGCGATTTTTATCGAGCGGCCGAACGAGTTTAATGCTTTCCCGCTGGTTTTGCTGATTACCACCATGTATCGGCTGTCGCTGAACCTGGCTTCCACCCGTCTGATTCTTTCCAAAGGCTACCAGGGGCCTGATGCCGCCGGCGAGGTTATTGCCGCTTTCGGCGGTTTCATCATGGGCAACAACTTTGTTATCGGCGTTATTGTTTTTGCCATTCTGGTTATCGTCAACTTTGTGGTTATTACCAAAGGTTCCGGCCGTATCGCCGAAGTCGCCGCCCGCTTTGCCTTAGACGCCATGCCCGGTAAGCAAATGGCCATCGACGCCGATTTGTCTTCGGGGCTGATTACCGAAGATCAGGCGCGCGCCCGCCGCGAAGAACTCTCCAAAGAAAGCTCTTTTTACGGAGCCATGGACGGTGCGTCCAAATTCGTCCGCGGTGACGCGATTGCCGGTTTGATTATCACATTCATCAATATTGTTGCCGGTATCATTATCGGTATGGTGCAAAACAATATGAGTTTTGCCGATGCCGGCGAAACTTATACCCGTCTGACTGTCGGCGACGGGTTGGTGTCGCAGGTTCCGGCGCTGATTATCTCCGTTGCCGCCGGTATTCTGGTTTCTAAAGCCGGTATGACCGACGCCACCGACAAGGTGCTGTTTGAGCAGGTTGCCAATTATCCGAAGGCTCTGGGTATGAGTGCGTTTATGGCTGTTGCGCTGGGAATGCTTCCGGGTACGCCGGCTTTGCCGTTTATGTTGCTCGGTTCCCTGACCGGAATAACCGCTTACTATCTGGACAAACAGCAAAAGATTGCCCAGCAGCGGGCGGCGGAAGTGCTTGAACAGGAGCAAAAACAGGGAGCTATCGCCAAAGCTGCCGACGAGCCGATTGCCAATGCCCTGCGCATCGACCTGATTCGCCTCGAAATCGGCTATGGGCTGTTGCCGCTGATCAATGAGGAAACCAATCGCAAACTGACTGACCAGATTAAGGCGTTGCGCCGGGCGCTGGCCAGTGAGCTGGGATTTGTCATGCCGTCAATCCGTATTCAGGATAATATGCAGCTTGAGGCGAACGAGTATAACATTTACATCAAGGAAGTCCGAGCCGGCAAGGGCGAACTGCGCCCGACCCAGCTGCTGGTGATGGATCCGCGCGGCGAGCCGATTACGCTGCCCGGCGAAAATACCACCGAGCCGACTTTCGGTCTGCGGGCCATGTGGGTTGACCAGTCCTATCGGGAAGAGGCAATGTTCCGCGGCTATACCGTGGTTGATCCCGCAACGGTTGTCACCACGCATATTACCGAACTGGTTAAAGACAATATGCCCGAGCTGCTCTCTTACGCCGAAACTCAGAAACTGCTTGACGAGCTTGACAAAGAGCACCAAAAACTCATTAAAGAGCTTATTCCGGGCAAGGTCAGCCTCGGCGCGGTTCAGCGAATTCTGCAAAATCTGTTGCAGGAACGTGTTTCCATTCGCGATCTGCCGACAATTTTGGAAGGGATTTCCGAAGCCGTGGCTTCAACCCACAGCTTGATGGCGATTACCGAGCATGTCCGTTCCCGTTTGGCCCGCCAGCTTTCCAATGCCAATGCTAATGAACTGGGCATAATCCCGCTGGTTACCCTGTCGCCGGAATGGGAGCACGCCTTTGCCGAAGCAATTGTCGGCGAAGGGGACGACCGCCAGCTGGCAATGGCGCCGACTGCTCTCCAGGCCTTTATCACCAAGGTTCGCCAGGTAATGGAAGATTTGGCGATTAAAGGCGAAACCGCGGTTCTGCTCACCAGTCCGGGCATTCGTCCTTTTGTTCGTTCCATTATTGAACGTTTCCGCCCTTTAACGGTGGTTATGTCGCAAAATGAAATCCACCCCAAGGCTAAAATTAAAACCGTCGGCCAGATTTAGGAGCTAGGGAATGCGCTTAAAAAATTACCTTGCCGCCTCAATGACCGAAGCAATGAATCAGGTTAAAGAAGAATTAGGGCCGGATGCAATCATCATTTCCGCCGAAACGGTTGACGGGCAATTCAAAGTCGTTGCCGCGCTGGAAGAACGCGAAGACATTGATTTTAATGCCGCCGATGAACTGAAAATTACGCCCAGCCGTTTTCGCTTTGATGACAGCCATTTGCGCGATTGCCTTGACTATCACGGAGTAATCGACACCGTGGCCGAACGCATCTTGGCCTACTGCCGCAATTTAAGCCTTGAGCGCGGTATCAGCGACGAACACCGTCTGTTGTCCGCCTGCTTTGCCGAGATGTTTGCTTTCGGCTCGTTGCTGGATCTGAACTGTCCGGTCAAAATGTTTATGGGCGTTCCCGGTTCCGGCAAATCGACCATCATCGCCAAAGTGGCCACTCAGGCGCGTTTTAATAAAATCCGCTGCTGCATTATCAGTACGGATAATGTCCGCGCCGGCGCCAACCACCAGCTTGAAGCCTTTGCCAAAATTCTTGAAACCGACTTTTTCTTTTGCAAAGGCGGCCGCAGCCTTTTTGACGCCGTGCGTTCCGCCCGCCAAAATTATCAACTGGTCTTAATCGACACGCCTGGAGTAAATCCCTTTATCGCTGCTGAAATCGAGCGTTTGCGCAGCTTGGCCGAAGTTGTTAAATGTGAAATGGTTATGACGGTTGATGCCGGCAAAAACTCTTTTGAAGCGGTGGAAATTGCCGAGATTTTTAATCAGTTCGGCATTAAATACCTGCTGCCCACCCGGCTTGATTTAACCCGCCGTATCGGTTCGTTGATTTCGATTGCCGGCTGCTGCCGCATCGGCTTTTGCGCGGCCAGTGTCAGTTCAGGCATTGCTCAGGGACTGGCATCGGTTAACCACAAGTCTTTGGCCAAACTTATTTTGTCTTGATTGAGAAAGAGGAAACCATGGAAAACAAACAGGATGAACTCAAAATTATGCCCCGGGGCGCCGCGCCGCGCAGTGTCCGCCGCGGCAAAAATATGATTGCGGTCGCGTCCGGCAAAGGCGGCGTGGGCAAAACCTGGTTTTCGATTACTCTGGCACATGCCTTGAGCGGCTACAAGCAGAAAACGCTGCTTTTTGACGGCGATTTGGGGCTGGCCAACGTTGACATTCAGCTTGGCTTAATGGTTAAGGACGACCTGGGCAGCGTGATTGCCGGCAGCAAAACCCTCAATCAGGTTATTCATCATTGCGACAAAACCCGTTTTGATATTATTGCCGGGCGTTCCGGCTCGGCCGGGCTGGCTTCCATGCCTATCGGACGATTGCAGATTTTGGGCGAGGACCTTTCCCTGCTGGCCTCGTCTTATAACAAAGTGATTCTGGATATGGGAGCCGGTGTGGAAAAACCGGTGCGCATTCTCTCCAGCATGGCCGAAAAGATTATCGTTCTCTGCACCGATGAGCCGACTTCCCTGACGGATGCTTACGCTTTTATCAAAATTATGGCTATGCAGTACCCGAAATCGGATTTGAATGTGGTCATCAACCAGGCCAATTCGATTCGCGAGGGGCAGCGCACTTATGACACTTTGTTAAAAGCCTGCACCAACTTCTTGAAAATTAATCCGCCGCTCTTAGGTATAATCCGCAGGGATACGCGGGTGCGTGATGCCATCCGCAATCAAACCCCGTTGATTAACCGCTTTCCCACTTCCGAAGCCGCTGAAGACGTGATAGCCATTGCCCGCAAACTGATAACCGAATGAGGCCAGCATGGAAACGATTGTCCCACCCGTAACAACGCCCGGTTTAACACCGGGAACCGATAACGGCGGTGTCGGCGGCAGTCTGGATGTTTCCGGCAGCGGCCTGGAGGGGCTGAAACCGGGAATCTCCGTCAATGTGTCGGTTCAGGGCGGCTTGGACGGACTGGTTGCATCGCTGAAACTGAATATAAACAACCGATTGTTCCAAATTCCGGTCAAGCTGAATCTGACAGCCAATACTCAAACCTTACGGCTGCCGGAAAATCGTCCGTATCCCGCCGAAATTAAAATAACGGCATCCCGTCCGGAAAGTTTGTCTTTCAAATTTGTAACCATTGACGGCCAGCCGCCGGAGAAATTTGTTCAAACGCTTCGTTTGCCGCAGCAGATGCCGGCGGCGGAAAAAATGCCGTTGATTAATCATACCGGCAGCGAACTGAAGCCCGAAGTACAGTTGCATAATCTCAATTTTAAGAGCATTGCCGAGAATCTCTCGGCCCTCGCCGGTGATAAACTTTCGCCCGAAACGGTTGCAAAGCTGCAGGGAGGAGAAGTCTCCGCCGGCTTCCGCCGGGTATCGGCCGCGCCGCAGCTCCCGGCACCGGAAATCCGGGAGGTTCTGCAAAATTTGAAAACCGCGTTGCAGCAGGGGGATTTTAAAACCTTTGCTGCGGAAATAAGTAAACTTTCCGGCCGGCCGCTGCCCGCCGCAACCGTTGTCCGCCCCGAAATCGGTCTGACCAGTTTTAAAACCCCTTTGGGCGAATTTGTCAGCGCCACGCCGCTGCGGCTGGATAATCAGCTTCCGGTAGAACTTGTTATCAAAACGGTAACCCTGCCGCCGGCATTTCAGGACGGCAAAACGGAGACGGCCGATCCGTTGGCTGCCAGTGCGCGTCTGATTGAGGATTTGGCGGCAATGCCTTCCCTTCCCAAAACCCCGGGCAATGCCGTTTCGGTTCCGGTAACCAAGCTGCTTGACCTCCTCAAACCGTTAAATCTGCCCTCTGAGACCATGGCCGCCGTTGTTGCCAAGCTTCCCGCCGGCGATGCACGGATGCTGGCCAATCTGGTTAATTATGTCAAGGCTTCCGTTCATGGGGATATCAGGCAATGGTTGGGGCCGGAACTGGTTGAACAGCTTTCCCTTTCCGGTCCGGAAGGGCGGGAGGCTTTGCAGCAGCTGACAACGGTTTTCACCGCGTCTGCGCGTGAAACGCCGCTGTGGCGGATTGTCGAAATCCCGTTTTATACCGGAGAAAACCTGGAAAAAATCCGCTTGGCCGTCAAAAAAACGGAAGACGAAGAAGAAGACGCCGCTGAGCGTCCGAACCGCCGCAGCGGTACCCGTTTTGTGGTTGACACTAATTTTACGCGCCTCGGCCGCTTTCAGTTTGACGGCTATTCGCTCGCCCGCGAAAAGCGTTTTGATCTGATTATCCGTACCGAACGTTTTGTAGGCAATGATTTGTGCGCCAATATCATGCGGATTTTCAAAAATACGCTGCATGAAGTCGATTATGTCGGAACGATTAAGGTCAATGTTAAGGAAAATTTTATCAAAATCGGCGAAGATATGCCTGAGGAGACTTTAGCGACGGGAATATTTATATGAGCACTTATTCAAATGATCCGCTGGGCTACTATGCAATTTTGGGTCTGCCGTACAACGCCGGCGACGAAGAGATAAAACGCAGCTACCGCGAGCAGGCCAAACGCTGGCATCCTGACCATAATACCGATCCGGCGGCGGTGGAAACTTTTCAGAAAATATCGGTCGCTTATGACGTTATCAGCGATGACGAACAACGCCTGATTTATGATTTGCTGGCCCAGATTTATCTGCCCGAAAAATTTCCCGATATGAAAGCGCTGAAAGTTTATACCAACCGCAAAGGTCAGGAAGATGTCAACCTTCGAGCACTCAAGCTGCGTCAGGTTATCGGCCGTCTGGTCTCTTTCAGTGACCGGGAAACCTCTGAAATCTGCAATTTTAACGAAGCCAAAAGCGTTGTGCTGCATAATTCCTTTTTGAACTGGACACTCGGTTGGTGGAATATTCCCGGTTTGGCGCACAATATTCACGCCATTGCCGCCAACTATAAAAATGTCGGAGCCAACCGCCGGGAGAATTTAACTCTGCTGGTCCATAATATGCTGGCTTACGCTCAGGAAAACAAACCTCTCCAGGCCAGCCAGTCAGGAAAACTGGCATTGGCTTATGCCGATTCCCTGCAGCAAAACCTGATTAACCGTTTTTTGCGCCGTCTGCCGCAGCAGCAGGTGCCGCCGCTGCCGGCCTGGAATTTCAGCCAGCTGAAAAATCTGCAATTGCTGATTCCCGGAATTTTGGTTCTAATTCTGCTGATGGGTGTTTCTACCCGGGTGATGAACTGGCGGGAATTTAACAAATATTTTGCCAAACATGACAATGTCACTTATTACCAGGAAGTCCGATTCAACAGCGGGCGCAGTGTCGATGACGTTGTTGTTTCCAAAGTTGTGGATATTCCGGTTGACACTGAAGACTTGAACCGCCTTTACCATACGATTGAAGCGGTGAACGTCATGTACGGCCCGGATGAAAATTTTGACCGGCTGACTGAAATCAAAGGACAAACAACCGTGCGCCTTACCGGCTATACGCCCAATCAGGTCTGGGCACGGATTATGGTGGACAACGGCGAAATGGGCTTCGTTAAAATGGACAAGCTCAAAAAGGGCATCGGCCGCAAAATTCCCGATGACAGCAAGATCTACACCGGCCTGCGGTAAATTGCAAATTTCAGTTTTTTAGATTTGGCGCCCGGCTATCCGAAACGTCTATGCTGGGTGGAAAAAAGAAAAAACACTGTTGATATGGTGTTGACTTATAACGCGTAATATGCTAAGTTAAGAACAGACAAGGTTCAGTTATAACGAGGTGTATTATGAGAAAGGCTGTTGCGATAGGATTATCGGGGCTTGTTATCTACAGCTATTCCGGAGTAGGTCATTCTTCTCTGAAACCGCTTGCATCGGCAGTTTCTCATCAATACACGCACCTCGTAGACAATAATCAAAGCCTACCATTGAACCGGCTGTCTCAGTCCGTTCTGATTGCAGAGCGGACTGTCTCTCTTTCCAAGTTTACTCAAATCGCCAGTGTGACTTTTATTACCGGCGGCAGCCGGCTGGATTTTGGCAATGTTGAATTTGAAGATGCATCCGTTCAGGCCTGTCAAAAACGCGGATATAACCTGACAGCCTGCGACGGGGGCTATTGGCAATATGATTTCTGCCCGTATAATAATGAATATTTCAGACAATGCTGTGCCGATAAGTATAAATATACGTCAGACAGTTGTTCATATCCGAATGAGTTAAGTTCAGACGGCTGCGGCGGCAAATATCGCTGTATCTGCAACCGTACGCTTTATCCGGTTGAGAGCTGTGCGTCGCCGCAGGTCGTTTCTGATGACAGCTGTATAGAAGGCAATAAGAAATATTATTCCGAATGTTTGTGCCCGAGTAACTATAACCAAATCTGTGACGGTAAAAATCAGGAGGGAAACGGGGAAGGCTGCACTTATCAGGGGACAACTCAATATACCGGTTGCCGCTGCAAAAACGGCTATAACATGACTTGCGGTGACTTGGGGCCGGTTACGCCGAGTGATTATTGTTTAATGAACGGTATAAAATACTACAACAATTGTAAAACCTGTGAAAATAAATGTTCATTAACCGCCTGTCCGACCGGGGTTGTCTGTGAAAAGGAAAACTGTTCGGGAAAATATTGTCCTGTCGGCTGTGCTGTTAACTATAAGGATTTGGATAATTATTGGTGCGCTGGTGCTTTGCGGTGCTGGTTTAAATAAAAGGAGAAAGAAAATGAAAAAAAATATGCTATTGATTGCAGGAGCAACACTGCTGATTTCAGCTTTCTCAGCTGGATTAATCCGGGCGCAGACATGTATACAGCCGCCAACCTGTGAAGAACTGGGATATATCTATTCCGCTGATGAATGTGTTAACGGAAACAATATTCTAAAATGTCCTACGGATCTCAGCAAGATGGCTTGCAGTTTTGATGCCATTGGCAATGACGGAGACATACTTTATGCCGACCATTCGACATCTTCTGAAGTTATTAATGCTAAAACACCGATAGCCGTCATATTTGATGCCGGTAATCGTTTGGCTGTTTCTTTGGAAGCAAAAATATATCAAAAAGGAGACAGCGTTATCTGGGGAGCAGAAGGCGATATTCCCGGATTGGCTAATTGTTCGGGCACTGATTGTGAAGATAGCAGTATTACAAATACAAATATGATTATGTCGTATGGCGAAGCTAATAATAAATCATATCCGATGGCAGAGAGCGTGCGCTCTTACTCACCGGCCGGATGCAAACAGGCTTGGTGCGGAGCCGGAAAATGGTCAATGTTAAGCATGGGAGATTTTAAGAAAATTTATGCCGCTCAGAAAACAATAACTGCAACATTTAAAAAATTGGGAAAATCTTTAAGTTCAAATAACTGGAATGTTTTTTTAACATCTTCTCCTTATGACAAAACGAGTTATAATGCATATTCATTTTTGCTTGGTACGAATGTAAACCTGGCCCCGCCTAAATCGGGAGAGGGATTCGATAATGTATGGGATTTGGCGTTGCCCAACGGAGCATCTTGGCAGTTTATGCTGTTTCGGGTAATCCGTTATTAAAAACAATAAAACCCTCTGAAATGAGGGTTTTATTGTTTATGCTTCTTTTTCAGACATTTTAATTTGTTCAATATGGGTAGCTTTGCCGCTTTTGTCGTCAATGTCGATTAACACGCCGAACAGGGTCCCCGGGCCTTTGGCCGGAGTCAGCCGTCCGCCGGTATATTTGCGCAGCAAACGGTTGAGCGGCTCGGTCTTGTCAAAGCCGATGACAGAGTTATAGTCGCCGCACATGCCGACATCGGTCTGATAGGCGGTCCCGCCGTCTCTGATACAGTAGTCTGACGTCGGAATATGCGTATGCGAACCGATAACGGCCGAAACGCGCCCGTCAAGGTAATGTCCGATTTCAATTTTTTCCGCCGTTGCCTCGGCATGAATGTCAACAAAAATGGCGTTGATGTTTTTACCCAGCGTATAATTTTTCAGCAGCTTGTCAATTGCCTGTGCCGGACAGTCGACCGCTTCCATAAACAGGCGTCCCAGCAGCTGTGCAATCAGGATTTTTTTGCCGTTTGGCAGTTCGATTTCAATCGCGCCTTTGCCCGGCAGTCCTTCCGGATAGTTCAACGGACGGACGATACGTTTGCATTCGTCCAGAAAAGGGATTAAATCGCGTTGCTGCCAAACATGATTTCCGGTAACCAGAGCGTCCACTCCGGCATCCAGAAACTGGCGGCAGATGGAAGGACTGGCGCCGAACCCGTGGGCGGCGTTCTCAATATTGACGATAACCGCGTCCGGCTTATAGCGTTCGCGGAGTTTGGATAAATTGTTAAGCACGGCGTCTCTGCCGGCGCGGGCAACCACATCCCCGCAGTAAATAATTCTCACTGTCTGAACTTTCTTCTCTGTTTTTGACGTCTCGTAACACAAAAAAACTCCGGTAAAACGGAGTTGTAAAATAGTTTCTGTGGAGGGGCCGTCTCGCCGTATCAGTTACATTCTTATCGAACCGCTTCTCAATAAAGTGGGCGCCATTTGAAAAGACCTCGGTCAGATCAGGGACAGCTCCCTATAAAATAATGTTGGCTCGGAAGATCTGCGGAAACACGCACCAGACAGCTCGCCTCCTATGCCGTTAGCTTACAATGATTCGATTTTTTTTGCAACAGAATTTATTTCTTCGGTCAGATTTTGCAGCTTTTCCGCCAGTTCTTTATCCAAACCGGGGAGTCGCGAGTTATCCACAGCTTCCCCTCCGGCAACCGCCTGCGGCACGCCTTTTTTCAGTTCGGTAAGCTCATCGGCCAGCAACAGTCCCACCATTGCCAGCAGCATATTTTCATTAACTTGCAGACTGCCGCCCGTAATCATCCGCGCTTTCTCGTCCAAAAGGCGGGAAAGCTGCATAATCCGGACTTCCTGACCGTCTTCGCAGGCAACGGCATACTCTCGGGAGTTAATTGTTATCGTTACTTGTGCCATCGTTTTCCAATACTTTATCTAAACGGGTCATGACGGTGTTGATGTTGTCAATGATTTTGCGGGAAGATGCTTTCAAAAGCTCCAGCCGGGCTTCGCTGTCCTTCAGTTCGGCACCGTACCTCTTTTCTTTGCGCGCCAGCTCGTCTTTCTTGCTGCCTATCGCGCTGTTTAAGCGGGCCAGCGCATCGCTCAGGCCGGCAATGGCGGCGCTTGTCTGCGGCAGTTCGGCATTTTTTTCGGTCATGATAAAATTTCACTTCCTTTTAAGGGATTATTCTCGTATATTGAACAGCATAATACTTTTTCTTAAACATTAATTCAAGCGGCAAAGAAATCTTATGCAAAAGTTTATTGTAAAAATCACTTCGGAAAACATCTCGTTAATCGACGATTCCCGGGTGGAATGTTTTCTGCTCGATTCGGCGGCGGATACGGCTTTTAACCGCCGTTTTGCCGAAGCGGCACGCAAAGCCGGAAAACTGCTCCTTTCCTGCGGAGACAAAGCGCCTGAACTGTGCAGGGAACTGGGACTGGACGGCGTTGTGGTCGATTTGAGCAAAAACGAAAAGCCGAAAGCCGAATTCCAGTTCTTGCGTAATTTTCTCGGCAAAGACGCCGTTATCGGCGCTGTCACCCGCAACCGCCGCCACGAGGCGATGGTTATCAGCGAGTTCGAGCCGGACTTTCTTGTCTTTCAGGCCTGGAATGACGGAATTGAACAGGTGCGCGAGCTGGTTTCCTGGTATAACGGGCTCTTTTTAATTCAGTCGGCCATTCTCTGCCGGGACGAAAATCTCGATTATGCGGGCTTTGATTGCGATATTGTTATTTTATCTGACCGCGAATATACGATTTTTGTTGCTAAAAAACAAAGTTTAGATTAAGTTCTTGATTAAAATTTCGAAGAGTCTCGAAATCATTTCAACATTTAAACATTGTAAATATGGAGATAAAATATGAAACAACTCGCAGGTTCTATCCGCATCGGCTGGGTAATTGAATACAAAGGCAAACCCTGGACCATTACCAAAGCTATGCATATCAAGCCGGGCAAGGGCGGCGCTTTTATGCAGGTCGAAATGAAAGCCGTTGAAGAAGGCACCAAAACCAACGAGCGCTTCCGTACCGAAGACACCGTTGAAAAATTAATGGTTGAAGAAAAAGACTGCCAGTTCCTCTTTGAAGACGGCACCGGATTGACTTTTATGGACAGCGAGACTTTTGACCAGTTCTCCATGCCTGCCGATATCCTCGGCGACAGCCGTCCTTTCATGACCGACGGTATGCAGGTTATCATCAGTTTCATCGATGGCAAGCCGATTTCGGTCGAACTGCCGCAGCAGGTTGTCTGTGAAGTTGTTGAAACCGAGCCCGTGGTAAAAGGACAGACGGCCGCTTCTTCTTACAAACCGGCCATTCTGGACAACGGCGTTCGCACCACGGTTCCTCCGTTCATCGGCGTCGGCGACAAAATTGTTGTCGGCACGGCTGAAGCCAATTATGTTGAAAGAGCAAAATAATGTCATATCTCTCACCCAGTTTGACGCTGTTGATTAATGCGGTTAAAAAGGCCTCGGGGTCGCTTAACCGCGACTTCAGCGAAATCGAACAGCTGCAGTCTTCGGTTAAAGGCTACAAGGAATTTGTCGTCGCTTCTTATACCAAAGTTTCCAAAGCGCTGCAGGTCGAATTAGGCAAAATTCACCCTGATTACGCATTGGTTTCCGAGGCGGAAAAGCTGGGTGCGCGCAATTGTTATATCGTTTCGCCGATAGACGGTCTGAGCAACTTTGCTCACGGCATTCCGCATTTTGCCGTCAGTGTAGCCGTTTATGAAAATAATACGGTTACGGCGTCCGTCGTTTATAATCCGGCCACCGACTGCCTCTATTTTGCCGAAAAGGGCAAAGGCGCCTATAAGGAAGGTTTCCGCAACCATGAGCGTTTGCGCGTATCTTCCCGTCGTGATTTGAAAGAGGCTTTGGTTGCGACATTGGTTAATTATAACGAAAATGTCAGCGAATATGACGTTATTCAAAAGCGTTTGGTCGCTGCCACCGACAATCTGCGCATTTCCGGTTCCTGTGCGCTGGATCTGGCTTATGTCGCATCCGGAAAATATGATGCGGCTGTCAGCCGCGGCAATAAATTGTCCGATTTTGCGGCCGGGCTGCTTCTTGTCAAAGAAGCCGGCGGTTATATCTATGATATTGACCAAAAAGATAAACGGACCGAGAATTTGAGTCTCGTTCTGAATTCCGGCAATATTTTTGCCGTTAACAACGAACTGGGCAAAAAACTCGGTGAATTATTTTCTGAATAGTTAAAAGGGGGAGGGACTTCCATGCAGTTTAAGCGTCTGGTAATGGCTTCGGTTTGTGCTCTGGCTTTACAGGGAGCCGCGTTTGCGCAGGCTGCCGACGATGTCTATGTTGACTTGTCGGTGTTGAACAATTTGCAGCCGGGCGATTCGCTGTTCGTGGAAACCCAGCCCCTGTTTCCGGTGGTTAAAAAAGCCCCGGTAAAGAAAACGGTTCGAAAGAAAAAAACGCCGAAGAAAACGGTTGCTCCGGCCAAGCCGGTTGCTGAAAAAACACCGGCTCCGAAAAAAGAAGAAAAAGCAATAGCGATTTTGCCGCAGGCACCGGAAATTCCTCAGCCCCTGGCTGAGGTCAAACCGGAACCGGTTAAACCCGCCAATCCGATAACCGTTGCCGATGACCGGGAACCGGTTCGGGAGACGGTTGCCGATGTTGATGTTGTCCGCCCGGCGGAAACCGATAATGGAAAAGCTTTGTCCGAACCAAAATCCGAAGAAGTCTCAAAACCTGCCGCTGCGCTGATTGAACCCGCAGCCAAGGTTGAACCGGCTAAAACGGAAGTCTCGGTTCCTGCCGCCGAAGAAACGGCCAAAGCGCCGGAAAAAGCTGCCGCCGTACAAGAGGCTGAAAACGTTCCCGCTGCCGAAACTGCACCGGCGGCCGAACCTGAAGAAAAAAAAGAAATCAAGCCTTTGCTTCCGGTAGGGGACAAGACGCCGGCCGCGGCGGAAGCCGGACGGCAGATTTTCTTTGCCGATGATTCTTTTGAAATCAGCCCGGAAAATGCGGATAAGATTATTTCTTTGATTGAAACGTTTGAAGACCCCCGCAAACATAAAATTGCCATTTATGCCTATAACTATGACAACGGCGAAAATACCTTTAAAAAGAAAAAGCTGAGCCTTGACCGCGCCACGGAAATCCGCTCGCTGCTTTTGAACAAAGGGTATAAGAATTTCAGCATTAAGGTAATCAATATTACCGATAATCCTGAAAAGCGCAATTTAGTGGAAATTGAAGAAATTAAATAAAAATTTTAAAAAAATGTAAATTAATGCTTGCCTTATTCAAGAGTCTAATGTATAAGAGCACTAAATTTACATGTCTGGAAATTAAAGTTTTGGAGAAAATAGATGAAAAAAGGTATTCATCCGGATTATCATGAAATCACTTATGTGATGACTGACGGTACTGAAGTTAAAACGAAAACCACCTGGGGCAAAGCCGGTGATAAAATGACTTTGGAAATTGACCCGAAATCTCACCCGGCGTGGACAGGTGTTCACCGTATGGTAGATACCGGCGGTCAGGTTTCCAAATTTAACTCTAAATTCGGTGCTTTCGGCCTGAAACAGGATACTTCCGTTTCCGGCAGCAAATAAGCCCGAGCGTTTAGTCTTTATTAACCTGCATTATGTAATATTAATGCAGGTTTTTTTTTATGCTTTACTGAGTGGCTGATATGGTAAAAATAATACATTTTGAGGTTTATGCCGACCGCGGCGACGGCTGGAAACTGGTTGACCAGTTTTCCAGCGATCAGCGTCAGGAGGCAGTCAATCTGGCTAAGGAACTTGAAGAAGACAACCGGGTTGCCGTCAAAATTATCCGCGAAATTTTTGACGTTCAGGACAATACTTATCAGGAAAGCGTCGAATATATCAGCGGCCTTGGCCGTAAAAAGCGCCACCAGCGGAGTTCCGAAAAGTTTTCCACCAGCTATGGCGGGGAATATAATGTCGAATATGAAAAGCCCGAAGATGACAAACCGGCGGCCAATACGATGGTCGGGGCTTTGATTAAGCTGGTTGCAATTATTTTTCTTTGTCTGGCAATGGCCAATTTGCTGGTGAGCCTGCTGGAACCGGTTATTGAAACCTTTATTCCCGAAGATCGCCGCAAAACCGTCCTTTTCTTTGTTTTCTTCATCATCTTTATGATTATCACAATCCCGCTGATTTTGAAGAAAGTTCCCTGGTCGGCCTTTTATGCCCATACCGAGCGCAAAAAGGTGATTAACGAAAGCCGCTTTTTTAACAAGGCGGAAGCGATTATCCGCCGTTATAACCTCAATGATGAATATGAAGAGGCGATAGCCCCGATTTATCCGGAAGCCCCGCTGGAACACAAGCGTTACATCATTGAGTTTTTGACCCAGATTTTGGGCAGCCTGGATGCCAACACCTCTTTGCATGACAGTTTCACCCGTCTGGGGATTAAACTTGTGGTTTACGGCGGCTGTCTGGAGCTGTCGCGCTACTGCGGCCTGATTATCTCCGAAGCTAACTCGCTGCTCTATGAATCATTTAAAATTCTTGACGGAGACAATCCCGATTTGCAGGCCTTTTATGAAGCTAAAAGGAGCTATAAAGACAACAAGGTAGCCATCTTTTTAACCGGGGTCGGCGCTTATTTGATGGCTCAGGTTATTAAAGATGAGAAAATGGATGCTTATATCCTGAAGGCGACGGTCAAAAAATGGCTGGAGCTGAACAAACAGCCGGAACCGCTTCCCGACACGCCGGAAGAGGAAAAACCGGTTTTACAGGAGAAGGATGTCATGTTTAAATGTATTGCAAGCATTCGCACGTCAATTAATTTTTATGACGATGAAAAAGAAGTTTCCGCCGAAAACACCAGCGTCGTGCACGGCGAAATACGCAATATCATTGCCAATCTTGTCGCCAAACTGGAAGGGGAAAATGTAATTGAGAGCGGAGAAATCACTTCAATCCAGTTTAAAAAGCTCAATAATGCGGTTAAATTTGTGATTGATTTTCTTACCGATGTCGAAAATTACAAGGAGCAGTCCAGCGAAGAAGGGCTTATTCTCGACAACAAATGCTGTGTTTTGGATATGCCGACGGAAGATGAACCGAACCTGAATCCTTTTCTGGCAGATGTTTTTGAACAAACTTACAATAACGAAATTATTGTCAATGACATTATTAAAGATGAATTGACCGACAGCAAATACGAGTTCGATTTTCTCGGAGAAAAGAAACTCAGCCGCACCGGAAAAACGGCGGCGCTCTATAAATTAGTATATTAATAGAATAAAGATATATGTTGCCTCCTCAACGCATTTATGCTATGATAATAAACAGTTGATTTAAGGAGATTTGTGATGGTAAGCTCTATCTCAAGCACGACAAACAAAGACGAAAACGGCATCAGCAGCTGGGAAAAAACGGTTCAGGATGTCAACGATATCGATGAAAAGTTTTCCACGGCCCGAGACATGGGATACACCCGTTTGAACTATGCGCGGGTAACCACCATTGGGTCGCTTGCCGAATATGATTCCGTGGATTATTACAAAATTCAGGTGCAGTCCAACGGCAAATTGTCAATTTCGCTGCGGGGAACCCAAGGCGACGAAGAAGAAAAAGTGCTTGACCTCTCCGAATATGAAGAAAAATTGAACGAGCTGAAAAAGCTGACCGATCCCGAGGGCTGGGCAAAAGAACAGGAAGAGAAAAAAGCCGCCGAGGCTAATCAGAAACTGCTGGAACTGACGGCGAAAGGTTTTCAGCTTCAGGTTTATACCGTTAAAAACGGCAAAGAAGTTCTGGTCGGCGACAGTGAGGCTGAAAAAGGCAGCAAAACCTATGAGGCGATGAAGGAAATTCTTTCCGGCGATTACCGCGCCAAAAAAGGCACCTATTACATCAAGGTTTCCCGTGACGATACCGTTGACAGCAAGGAGGAGATGCCTTATGCGTTACAGATTATGCAGGGCGACAGCTACAAACATGACTATGTTATGAAAGAGCAGGTATCAGAAGATACCACCAATAAGAAAAACACCAATGTTCCGACCTCTTCGACCGATGGGGCGCTCTCCGGCGCCAATGCCATGATGATTCAGGCAGCACGTTATCAGACAACGGTGCAAATGCTTGAAGTCGGCTACCAGAATTTGGCCAGCATCTACAGCAGCGGTTCAACCACAACGGTTGGTGCGCTGAGTGTCAGCAAATTATCATAAATACTAAAAAAGTTCTTGTATATTGTGTAAAGAAAAACTATCCTAGGGATAGTTTTTCTGTGTTATGGATAAAAAAGTAGATATTTAAGAAAGGATTTTACAATGACCGCTCCTTTAATGCCGAGAGCTACGGCTGTCTGGCTGGTTGAAAACACGACCCTGACCTTCAAACAGATTGCCGATTTTTGCGAATTGCACGAACTTGAAGTTCAGGCAATTGCCGACGGTGATGTTTCTTTTAACATTATCGGCATTAACCCGTTGGAAACCAATCAGCTGACCGCTGAAGAAATCAAACGCTGCGAAGCCGACAAAAGAGCTTCCCTCCAGGCCAACGAACTGGAATTGAACGTCCGTTTGAAAAACGCCAAAGCCAAAAAGCTTTTGTCTCCGTCTCAGCGCAGCGACAAACCCTGCGCCGTTCTCTGGATTATTAAAAATTGTCCGGAAATTATTGATTCTCAGATTTGTAAGTTGGTCGGAACCACAAAGCCGACGATTGCTTCCATCCGCAACGGAACGCACCATGACATGGCTAACATCCGGGCTAAAAATCCGGTTGCCATCGGTTTGTGTACCGAAAAAGAATTGGAAACCTCTTTAGCTTTCTGCAAAGCCCGTGCCGAGCGTGCGGCAGCGCCTAAGAAAGCCAAAGCTTCAAAAAGCAAAAAAACGGCTGCCAAAAAGGCCAAAACATCAGCTAAAAAGAAGGCATAAACAGCCGGTCTTTATCAACCGCCCTTTGGGGCGGTTTTTTGTTTGCAGAAGATAATGGCAGGTTTGTGATTTATCAACAGAATTTAAGCTTTAAAAGATTGGAACTTTTATTATATTACAACTATGGTTATAACATATTATGCCAAAACGGAATATAAATGCCAAAAAGGGAGACACCCGTGACCGACGTAATACAACTGGCTCAGAAATTAGTTCGTTTTCAATCGTTCGGAGGGCAGATAGAACCTGTCTTTGACTATCTGCATGCCACTTTGTCCGGGCATGGCTTTAACGTCCGCCTGCTGGATTGTACCGAAGCCGGTCCTTCTCCCGTCCTTTATGCCGCCGCCGGCGAAGGAAAAGGCGGTCTGCTGTTTGCCGGACATCTTGACGTTGCTTCTCCCGGCACCGAAGCCGATTGGAAAAACGGGGCCTTTGCCGGAGAAATAAAAAACGGTTCCCTTTGTGCCCGCGGAATTTGCGAAATGAAAGGAGCCGTTGCGGCTTTTGTCGGTGCCTGCGAACAATTGCTTTCTGCCGGGGAGTTGCGGGGCCGGGTCGGAATTCTGCTTTCCGGCGACGAAGAAAGTTCCGTTCCCCGCGGACTGGAATGCGGAGCGAAATATTTGCTGCAAAAAGGGGAAAGCTATGATTGCTGTTTGTACGGAAGTCCGACGAACCCCAAAAAACTGGGCGAAGAAATCAAGATAGGTTCCCGCGGAGAGATTGTCTTCGAAATAACTTCTTTCGGTGCCTCGGGGCATCCCGGCAGCCATTCCGCTCAGGGAAATTCCCTGCATAATTTACTCGATTTGCTCTGTAAAATAAAAGCCGACGCCTTGGATACCGGCAATGAAAAGTTCGGCCCCTCAACGGTGCAGGTCATTTCCGTGGAAACCGAAAATCGGGAAGACGGAGTTATTCCTTCCCGGGCATCGGCCAAGGTGAATATTTGCTTTAATACCAATCACCGTATGGAAGATGTTGTGTCCTGGGTACAGAAAAACGTTATTTTTTCCAGCGGGCAGTTTGAATTGAAATATGATTTGCGCCATCCGGGATATTATAATTATCCCGAACGGGAAATAAAACTTTTGCAGCAGGCGGTTGAACATTCAACCGGCATGCTTCCGCATTGCGGAACGGCCGGAGCGGCGTCTTCTGCTTCCGCCCTTGTTCAGCTGTGCCCGGTCATTGAATTCGGCTTGGTCAATGCATTAATGCACCGGGTCAACGAGAGTGCCAAAGTCGAAGATATTTATTTGCTTGAAATCATTTATAAAGACTTTATCCGCGCTTGTCTGAATTCTAACGGACAAAATTAGGGCCGTAACTGGTGGCGACCGAACTGCTGCCGTGTGATCTGCTGCGGTGATATCCGCTGTTGCGGGAAGAATGGGATTTCTTTTCCTGCGACTCTTCCGGCTGCGGCTGAGGCTCCGTCTCCTCGGGAGATTCCGCCGGTTCTTCCGTTGTCTCCGGCAGCGGAAGCGGCTCAAGTTCCGGTACGGTATCCTCCGGTTCCGCTTGTTTGGAAACGTCCGCCGGTTCGGCATCACCTCCGGCAAAAGGGTTCAAACCGCCGAAGTGGGCAGCCACTTCGGGAGACAGCGGAACTTCTTCCGCCGGCTGTATCGCCGGCAGTTCGGCTCTGTCGGCAAAGGGATTGTCCGGTGCGTTGTCTTGAGCGGATAGTTCTTCTTGCTGCGGCGGCCGGCGGATAATTTCTACCTTGTCCAGAATCTGAGCCGTTGATTTTTTTGCGGCCTTTGGTACAGAGGCATCCCTGACCGGTGCTTCTGCCATCGGATTAATCAGCTGCGCCTGGCTGAACGGATTTAAAATCTTTCCCCCGGCGTCAACTTCAAGCCGTTGCTCGCTGCCCATCTGCGCCAAATCGTCTTCCAATTCCTGATTGGGCAGGGCTTGTCCGCTCTGTTCAATCGCCTGTAAATCTTTTACATAGGCGGCATATTCCTGCTGATATTTTGGAGTGGCTGCCTGAGGCTCTGCCTTTTCCTGCGGAACCTCGGGAAGCGTAATGTCAAGATTGGGGTTAAATTCGTCGGGAACGCTTTCTTCTTTGTTATCGGAAATCACTTCCGGCTGAAATGCCGGCTCGCTGTACTGAACTTTTTCGACGGTTGTCTGAACTTTGACTTCGGCCGGTTGGGGCGGCAGATTAAACGGCGGCAGTTTTTCCTGATATTGGATATCTTTTTGCGGAACGAAAAAAGCCGGCTGCGGCAATGCTTTACGGACATATTGTCCGGGCTGCTGTGCTGCGGCGGGCAGGTTGCCTGAAATCAAAAGGCTGAGTATTCCGCCGAAGATTAATTTGTTCATTGCTCTTTTCTCCGCAGGTCTAAGACAAAATTAACAAATACCTTATATCATATATATAACATGAAAAAACTTTTTTTTGTATTAATATTCTGCGGACTTATGATAACGGGACAGGCACTGCCCGCCCGGGGAGAGACCTCTGCCGCCCGCCGGGAATGTGAAAGCATGACCGTGGAACCGCAGATTAATTTTACCACTTCTTACGGCAAACTGGTTTATGATTTTTCACTTTCCAAAAATGAATTGAGCCGCATTGCCCGCCAGGCCGGAATTTTTGAAAAAGGGGTTTTTGCCGCCGGACTGGCTCTGGTCAATATTAATTCGGAATATGAATTAAGTACGGAAACCCGCGCCACACAGTCAAACGAGCGCTGTATCGTTCCGGTCGGCCTGAATGTTTATATCGGTTTTTCCCGTCCGATAATTTACCTTGCCAAAGAACTGCAGCCCGGAACCTGCAGCTATAATCTGGTTTTGCGTCATGAACAGGTGCATCAGCAAATTAACGTTCAGGCTTTGCAGTATTTTATCCCGCTGATTCGCCGTGAACTGAGCGCCGCTGCGGCAAAAATTCCGGCTGTTTATGTCGGGCCGCTGGAAACGGAAGACAAAGCGCTGGAACAGCTTAACCGCCGCTATGCCGAAATCATTACGCCGCAGGTCAACCGTCTGCGCAGCCAAATTTTAGCTGAACAACGCAAACTGGATAACAGCCGCAACTATAAAATGGAAGGCGACGTCTGCCGAAAATTTAACCGCAAATCTCGCTAGGTTGCTCCAGGCAGGCATCAAGAAAGCCGTTGATCCCTTTGTAGGCATAGTCAATGTAGGTTTTGTCTTTGGCCGAATTTTCATTATAGTAAATGCGAACTGTCGTCATACCGATTTCTTTGGGAAATTCAAGGTTTGAATAGCTGTCGTCAACAAAAATGCAGTCTTTCGGGTCAACCTTGATACGCCGGCAAAGCTGTTTGTAAACTTCGGAGCTTTCGTTCTTTTTATAGGAATCAAAATCTTCAACCGAATAAAAACGGCCTTTGAAAAAATCATATAAGCCGATGTGTTTGAGAATCTTTTCGCAAATCTCCCTCGTGCTGGTGGAAAAGATATACTGCTCGCAGGGCAGGGCTTCCAGTTTTTCCAACAGGTTGTCATAAGGAACAATCGGCTCCACAGGTTTGCGTTTATGATAGGCCAGAAAAATGTCTCTCGGGTCAATGCCGTACTCTTTGACGAAGATTTCTCCGCCGTCGCGGTAAATGCGGTATGATTCTTTAACTTTGGCCTTTGCCGTTTCAAAATCAAGCGGCACGCCCAGATCTTCAATTGCGGCAATTGCCGTCGCTTCGTCCAATATATCTGCAAATTCCGGGGTAATGCGATACAAGGTGTTATCCAAATCCCAGATTATATTTTTTTTGCAAAATATCACTTCTGTACTCCATCATTAAATTCATCAAACCCGACAATTTTAACAGATAAAGAAATTTCGTCAACATTGATTATTGATAAAATCGGTTTCGTTGAAAATACCGATGCCCGTCTTATATCTAAAGGGTAAGATAATTTAGAAAGGGGAATAAAAGCATGAAAAATTTAGTTTTGGCCGTCGGCGTTTCGGTTTTGGCTCTGGCCGGATGCGACAATAACGCCAACGCTCAGGCTCAGCAGGTGTCGGCCGATGTCGGTTCGCCGCAGGGAAACAACACTCTGATTATTGAAGAGGGCTATACCGTGGTTGATCCGGTGCAGCCGGTTCAGCCCTCCGGCGCCGTCGATGTCAATAATCAGATGCAGCCGCTGCCGGGTGACCCGGGAGTGGATGTTGCCCCGCTGCCGGAAGGAAATCAGCCTGCCGCATTGCCGAATGCGGGAGATGCCGTTTTGATTCAGGAAACCATCTCATCCACCACCACTCAGCCGATGCAGTAAACTTCATATTTCGGTTTCACCGTTTTTTGAGACTGAAAAGCCCCTCGTTTGAGGGGCTTCTTCGTTGTATAAATTAATGAGTATTGGTCTGGCGGCGCCTGATTTCTTCTTGCAGTGCTGCTTGGCGGCCGGCGCCGGTAACACGGGCGCGGTCCTCCTGAGCCGGCTCCTGACCGTTCTGCCGTGCCAGTCTGATTCGTCCGCGTGCGGTTAAGGCTGCATTGCGCTCATCGTGACGGGCAATGATTTCCAGCTGTTCAGGTGTCGGATTAGGCGACATAACAGCGGCCCGATAAGCGTATTCGGCTTCTTTTCGTTTAGCCTCCAGCTGTTCTTTGCGGATGCCGTAATTGTAATCGGAAACGATTTTTTGCGCTTCCTCCGGCATAAAGCCTAATGTTTCGGACTGGAACATTCCCTGACTGTCTTTATTGACTTCTTCCATGCCGACAACTTTAGCCCCGGCAGCAGTGTAAGCTGCGTAAAGCAGGGCGGCAGATTTCGGGTCTTTGGCCTTGCTGGTGCGCAAGTCAAATTCTTTGGTGGGATTTTTTGCCATATCGGCAACGGCATGAGCCTTGGCGGCTTCATACAGTTTGCCTACCGTTTCGGCATTATGTCCTTTCAGCTGTTTGCGGGCGCTTTCCGGCAGATTGCGGATTTTACTCTTGTTCAGTGAATAAAAAGGATTTGCTTTCTGCGGTTCAATGCCGGCCTCTTTATAAGCGGCAAACCAGGCCGCCTGTTCCGCCGGATCCTGATGCCGGCTGATGTCGGCTTCTTTCGTGCCGTGGGCGGCATAGTCTTTGGTAATCGCCAGCTTTTTCTCATAATCGGTCAGATACGGTTTCTCACCCTGATTATATTTTTCAATATTGGCTTTCTGTTCCGGCGTCAGCTGGTCGGCAAATTCGCTGACGTCAATGTTTTCCGGCTGGCCTTTCATTTTCAGGCCGTATTTGACACAGGCGGCTGCCAGTTTGTTGGCAAATTCCGGCGTCATGCCGTCTTCGAAAATAATTCCCGGCTGACCGTCCAAAGCGGCCTTGCGGACCAGTGCATCCAAAAATTCATAATCCGGGCCTTTGTCGTCAGTGCTCTCGACTTCAACGTTTTTAGCGTCGTGATACAATGCGCGTGCAGCCGGTTTGCCTGCCGTTTTGTCTTCCTCGGTCTTATAATATTTCATACCGTAAGCCGGGGATTGCTCATTGGTATTTTCATAGACATAAGGCGGCTGGTGCTCCTGTTCGCACCAGTTTTTGTAATAGGTGTCAAGGTCTTCGTTTACCGGTTCGTTTCCGCTCAGCGGTTTTTGGGAAAAATGGGCAAAGTCATCTTCTTCCCGGCGGTTCTTTTCTTCAAAGCGGCGAATTAAGTCATCCAGACGGCTGGTGTCGTCATTGTTGATTTCGTCCTGCAAAACCTTGTCGTCAAAGCCGATATTGCGTAACCAGTCTCTGAATTCCGGATTCTGCATGTAATCTGTATTTTCCATTGTTTTTCCCCGTTAGTTTCCTTGTATTATCATTACTATAACTTATTTTTGCCTAAAATTCAACTCTTTTTGTCTAAAAGTTTGACTTTTTCCCGCTTGGCCTTAAAAAAATCTTTCAGAATTTGCCCGCACTCCCGTTCCATAATGCCGCCCTGAACTTCCGGCCGATGATGACAAGTCGGGCTGTCATAGAATTTGACGCCGGAAACGACGGCGCCGCCTTTGGCATCAATCGCGCCGAAATAAAGGTTTTGGATGCGGGCAAAAGAAATTGCCGCCGCACACATGGTGCAGGGCTCCAGCGTTACATATAAATCCATACCGCGCAGGCGGTTGCATTTCAGCTTTTCGCAAGCCTTGCGGATGGCCAGAATTTCCGCATGGGCTGAGGCATCGGCAACATGCTCGCTGAGGTTATAGGCCTCGCTGACAATTTCGCCGTTTTCCGGGTTCACCACCACGGCTCCGATGGGCACTTCGTCCTGTTCGGCGGCATAAGCGGCCAGCGCCAGCGCCCGTTCCATAAATTTTATTTCCAACTTTAATATCCTTTAGTTGATTAATAATTGATTGTATGCTAACAAAAAAGAAAAAAGGAAAAGTTAATATGAGCGAAAGAATAGCAAAATTTATGGCTCGTTCCGGCGTTTGTTCACGCCGCGAAGCGGAAGAACTGATCAGACAGAAACGGGTGACCGTCAACGGGGAAATCGTAGCCTCTCCCGCCCTCAACGTGGACGGAAGCGAAAAGATTCTGCTTGACGGCGAAAAGCTGCCTGCCGTTGAGGCAACCCGCCTGTGGCTTTATTACAAGCCGGTCGGTCTGCTGACCACGCATAAGGATACGGACAGCCGTCCGACCGTTTTTGACAATCTTCCGGCCGGAATGCCGCGGGTCATTTCCGTCGGCCGTCTGGACCTTAATTCCGAAGGGCTGCTTTTGCTGACCAACAACGGCGAACTGAGCCGCAAGCTTGAGCTTCCTCAAAACGGCTGGAGCCGCCGTTATAAAGTTAAAGTACACGGCTTTGTTGACCTTAAAAAACTGGCCAAACTGGCTGACGGCGTCACTGTGGACGGTGTCAGTTACGGCCCGGTCAAGGCGGAACTTGAAAGCGAGCAGGGCACCAATGCCTGGCTGACGGTAACCCTTAGCGAAGGCAAAAACCGAGAGATTCGTAAACTGATGAAATTTATCGGTCTTGATGTCGCCAGGCTGATTCGCCTGTCTTACGGTCCGTTTCAGCTCGGCAGCCTGAAAAAAGGCGAGGTAAGGGAGGTTCCCGGAAAAGTGCTGAAAGAGCAGCTTGGGAGCAAGTTCCGGCTATGAGGATTATTGCCGGAAATTATCGTGGCAAGAAGCTGTTCTCACCGGAGTCGGACAAAGTTCGTCCGACGGCAGACCGTGCCCGGGAAGCACTCTTCAATATCTTGCATTCATCCCTTGAAAAGGACTGGAGCGCTTATAAATTGCTGGATGTTTTTGCCGGCACCGGCGCTTTTGCGCTTGAGGCTCTGTCTCGCGGTGCGGCCGCCGTTGCACTAATCGACAAAGATACCCGCAGCCTGGAAAAAAATGTTGCCTTGTTTCCCAAAGAAAAAGAGCGGATCAGCGTTTACCGGCAGAATGTCCTGTCTTTGCCGCCGTCCGCCGGCAGATATGATCTGCTGTTTATGGATGCGCCCTATAATCAGGGGCTGAGCGAACCGGCGCTGCGGGAACTGGCCGCCAAAGGCTGGCTGAAACCGGGAGCCTTATGCCTGGTTGAGGTTGAAAAAAATGAACAACTGCATATTCCCGCTTGCTATGAATGGCAAGAAGAGCGTATATATGGTTTGGCCAAGGTGATATTTTTAAAATATGTCTCCGGGCCGCAGCAATAAGGAGAAAGTGAAACGATGTCTGAACAGAAAGATGCCGAATTGCAAAAGAGCATAAATGAAATTGATGCCCGGATGTATGAGCTGCTGATGCAGCGGACGGAGCTGGTCAAACAGCAGTCGGAAGCCAATGTCGTTGCTAATTCTCTGGGACGGGAAGCCGCTTCGATTAAATGCCTGTTGCGGGCGCATAAAGGAGATTTTCCCGAATATGTCATTGCCAAAATCTGGCGCGAGATTCTGACAGCCAGCGCTTTCCTGAATGCCAAACTGAAAATTTCCTTGTTTGGCGGGCAGGAGCATGACGGCTGTCTTGTGAATATTGTTCAGGAACATTTCGGCAGCAATGTCGAATGCGAGACTTTCAGTTCTTTCGGTCAGGTTATGAATGCCCTGACTTCGGGAGAGGCTCAGTTGGCCGTTATTCCCTGCGATAACCATGATATCAATCAAAAACCGTGGTGGAGCGCTTTTTCCGCGTCTTCCGGCAAACACTTGCAAATTATTGCCAAACTGCCGTTTATCCGCCGCAAAGAGGTAAAAGACCCGGAAGAAGTTTATGTCATTTCCCGTTCGGCGCCGGATAAAAGCGGCTGCGATATTTCGCTCCTGTCGGTTGAAGTCGAGAATGAAGTCAGCTCGTCAACCGTGGTTGAATTGTTGGAAGAAAAAGGTTTTAAAGATGTTAAAGTGCTGCTGATGGTTCCCTTTGACAGCGAAGGAAAATCCTGCCTGGTGGAGGTCAACGGCTATATTCAGGCAGACGATTCCCGGCTTTCCGGCTTCGAAGAATGCATTAAAAACATTTCCGTTGCCGGGGCTTATGCCTGTCCGGTCAGTCTTTAAAAAAATTATCAGTTTGTCTGATTTTCCGGGGTTCCGCTGTCTGCTGACGACGGAACTTTTTCTTTGCCCCGAACAGACCCGTCCAGCGTTTTGACCGGGATATTTTCAATCAGAATTTGTTTGTCGTTGATTTTCAGCGGCGTTGTCACCGTAAAATATTTGTCGCTTTGATTCTTTTTGAAAGATTTGTTATTCAGCAGAATACGGGCGACAAAAACGCCTTTGTCTTCCAGCCAGCCGTTGGCGTTCATCTTGTCCAGCGTATCGACCAGAGCCAGCGACGATGTGTTCAGCGTCAGGTTCGGTGCCAGATTTTCGTTAAAATACAAGTCGCCTTTGGCCACCATTACCAGCGGCTGCCAGTTGAGAATCATTTTCTTGACCTCAATATGTCCGTCTTTTTCAATCCAGTCGTACAGAGATTCGCTGAAAATCGGCTGCCGTTCGATAGTGCCGATAACATTGCCGTTAAGATAAAAATATTCCACTTCTTTGTTCATCGGCCAGCCGGTGTAATCGGCAATGGTCAAATCGTGAACATCCAGATGCGTTTCGATAAAGGGGCCGTTGGCATTTACCTGTTTGGGAGCCATCCGCTGGGCGGCAAAATTAATCTGCCGTATCGTTAAAAGCTTTTTGACGGTCAGATCGGCAATCCGCAAATTGAAATCCTGAAAACGGTTTTCGGGAGAAATCGTCATTTCCGCAAACGCCTGCGGAACTTCCATCTCCCATGTCTGAGTTCCTTTTTGAATTGTCTGATTGCGGCTGAAATGAAAGCGGATTTTGCGAATGTCAAAAACATCGGCGCTGACGGCAAATTCGTCACACTTCCATTCTTTATAATTGGCACCGTCCAGTGAATAGATTTTAAGGTCCTTGATACGCATAACCTGCCAGGGCGAAAAGTGATTAAAGCCGAGCTCTTCGTAGGCGACGTCGTATCCGGCAGCCAAGAGAGAATTTTCAATGTCGAGCAGTTCCTGTTTGATGGCGGCGATGAGCTGTGCGCGCTCCAAACTTATCCAAATGACGGTTATGCCGATAACGGCTGTCAGCAATCCGGTGGAAAGCATCAGTGCATAACGGCGTAAAAAAGAAATCAGATAAGCTTGCAGACGTTTCACGGCTATTTTTCCTTTACCAGCAGGTTGGCGATATGGGGATAGTTTTTAACGCTTTCGGCGTTCAGTTCGGCGCATTTGTTTTCAATGCGCTTCTGCAATTCGTCCATAAAATCTTTTTTATCCAGATTGTCGGGCATCGGCTCCATAAATTCGATGATCACTTTCCCCGGATGCCGCAGAAAAGAGTTTTTCTGCCAGAATAACCCGGTGTTTAAAGCCACCGGAACAACGGGAACTTTAAGGTTTTGGGCAATAAACAGCAAACCCGGTTTATAGCCGCTGACCGTGCCCGGTTTAACGCGGGTGCCTTCCGGAAAAATCATAATCGGGCGCTTAGCCGCCAATCGGATTTTGGCTTCTTTCAGCAGGTTTTTCATGGCGGCGCCGCCGGCCGAACGGTCCACCGGAATCATGCCGTAAAAATATTGCGCCCAGCCGAACAGCGGAATATAAGTCAGTTCTTTTTTCAAAACAAAAACCAGCTTGGTCAGAAAGGCGGACATAAAATAAGTCTCCAATGCCGATTCGTGCTTGGAGGCATAAAGAACGTTTTCCTGGCGCATATATTCCCGGCCGCGGATTTCGATTTCAATACCCGCCACATGTTTCAAATTCCAGAGAATAAACGGAATAAAGCCCTTGTTCCACATCGGAATGGTAATCTTCCGGTTAAACAGGCCGACAACGGAGGTAACCAGACAGCCGAAAGCCAGAGTTCCGTAGCAGATGAGATTAAATAAAAAAGAGCGCAAATATAACATAGTCACCTCTGTCAGTTAAGTATTTTCCAGCCCAGCCTGCTTCTTATCCAGACCACCAGAAATTTGTTGTATTCCGAAGCCACCAGGGCAAAGCTGCCGAGATTCTTCCACCATTGCGGCGAAACGTTCTCCGAATAAACCGGATGGAGAATGATTTTCAAATCGTTTTTCTGCGCCCGAAATTCCTGCTCGCTGCGCAGAATATGATAGTTGGATGTTACCAGTCTGATTGATTTGATTTTGTTTTGCCGTATC
Source organism: Azospirillum sp. 47_25 (assembly GCA_001917125.1). Lineage (GTDB taxonomy): Bacteria > Pseudomonadota > Alphaproteobacteria > RF32 > CAG-239 > Scatocola > Scatocola faecipullorum. The sequence continues at coordinate 3,132 of MNTU01000040.1, read as the reverse complement.
CATTCCGCCGCCTCAATGGCATTTTCAACCGTGTTGGTCGAGCGTTTGTCCAAAGTGATTTCCCGCTTGCTTTGAATGGACAGGTCTCCCCTCCGGCTCAGGTCGTCCAGCGACGTTTCCTTTGCCACACCGGAAATAAACAGCTTGTCGCCCAAGCCGTCGTTCAACAGTTTAACCGCTTCGCTGATGCGGTTTTTTCCGCCGGTCAGAACAATAATCGCATCGGTCTTGGTGCCGTCGTCGGGGCGAAAATGGTTAATGCGGTAAGTAAACGCCAAAAAACCGAGAAGCCAGGCCGCCGTAAACAAAATAAATATGATTAATAGTCTTCGCATTTTCATCATAAAAGTCAGTTTACATAAATTTCTCTAAAGTTTTCTTAACCGTATAATAGGCGGTGGACATGGCAATAAGCATCGAAAACAGGGGCAGGCTTAAAATTGCCGTCCAGTCGGCCGAATTCAGCCGGGCATCGCTGATAATGCCGCCTTCAATCTGCCGTGCCAGATTGGCAATCACAAAAATGGTCGGAATGGCCAGAACCAAGCCGTACAATCCGCCGAGAAAGCCCAGCCAGGCCGTCCGTTTGGCATATTGCTGCGCGACATAAGTATCTTTGGCTCCCATCAGGTGCAGAATTTCAATAATGTATTTGTGCAGCCCCAGACTGGTTTGCGTGCAGTAGAAAATGGCGCCCGAAGTAATCAGAACCACCAGCGTCAAAACCGCCAGAGCCAGAACTTTAAGGCCGTCGGCAAATTTAATCAGTTTGTTCAGCCAGAGTTTGTGATTGTCCAGCGAAGCCTGCGGTGCCGTTTCCGCCAGCTCCTCCGACCAGCGCAGAAAATCGACTTCGGCGCCCGGTTTCAGTTTAACGTCAATCAGCCGCGGAATAGGCAGGTCGCTGACGGCCACGCCGTCACCCAGCCAGGGTTGAATCAGTTTTTGCAGTTGTGCATTGTTCAGCGGGGTCACCTTTTCAACCTCGGGCTTGCTTTTCAGCAGTTCGACGGCTTTTTCCTGCTGAGCCAGCGTTTCGGCGGCTGCCTGTTCCTGATTGACGTCGTTTATCGGCATAATCTGCACGGTCAGCGAACCGAGAATGCTCTCGTTCCAGGCTGCCAGCATGGAATTAATGGAAAGGACGCCGGCCAGGGTAACTCCGAACAAAAAGACGGCGATGGAAATCATAATCTGTAAAAATAGGTTGGAGCTGTCATCTTGCAATGGCAGTTCTTTTTTGCGGGCAATCATATTTTTGTTCGGGCTAGACATGAGCGCCTCCCATCGTTACGACATCTATCGGGCGGTAAACGCGCAAATTTTTGTTTTGCAGATGCAGGCGCGGATAGGCAAAATCGGAAATCAGCTTTTCGCTGTGGGTGGCAATCACCACCGTTGTGCCGAGCTTGTTAAGTTCGACGAACAGTTTCATCAGTTTGGCGGCAATGTCATTGTCCACGTTTCCGGTCGGTTCGTCCGCCAACAGCAGTTCCGGCCGGTTAATAACGGCCCGGGCAATGGCCACGCGCTGCTTCTCGCCGCCGGAGAGCGTAGATGCCGGCGCTTTCAGGTGCTTGTCCAGTTCAACCCATTGCAGCAGTTCGGTCACCCGTTTTTTTACTTCTTTTTCATCCATGCCGCAAACCCGCAGCGGCAGGGCTACGTTGTCAAAGGCTGACAGATGGTCAAGCAGGCGGAAATCCTGAAAAACGACCCCGATTTTGCGCCGCAGCATGGCTAAGGAGTCCCTGTTGGTGAAATTAACGTTCTTGCCGAAGACGCTGACGATTCCCCGGCTCGGTTTCTGAGCCAGATACATCATGCTCAGCAGCGAAGTTTTGCCTGCGCCGCTGCGTCCGGTCAGAAAATGAAATGAACCGCGTTTCAACGAGAGTTTGATGTCGCTTAAAACTTCAGCTCCCTGGCCGTAACGGATGCCGACATTCTGCATTTCGATAATGGCGTCAGGGTAATTACCGCTTTTCAACAATGTGTGCTCCTTATTAAAAATTTGTATCTAAGATATAGCAATATTATATTTAATAAAACGTTTTTTTTACTTTGATTATATGGTTTTTGTGCCTATAGTGATTTTCAGAGGTTAAAAAATGCTTTTATATTGTCCGAAATGCAAGACTGGCTATGCCGTAGAGCCTGAATTGATTCCCGAAAACGGGAAAAAGATGCGCTGTGCCAAATGTGGAGAAATCTGGTTTTGCACCCGGGACGATTTGGTCGAACCGCAGCCTGAACCGCCCGTAAACAAGGCCGAAGGAACAGACGTACCAGCTGAAACGGAAGTTTCGGCCGTTCCGGCGGAAGGCAGCCCGGCAGAGCCTGAGGACGAAACTGCCTCCGAACCGGCTCCCGAAACTGCGGTAATGAATGATATTTTTGCCCGCCTCTCGACCCAGACTCAGAATCTGTTCCGGCAGGAACAAACCCGTCCGGCCGCCAGCCGCCTGTTCAGCCGCCTGAAACATATGCTTGGTCTGGATCATCCCGGTACGTTGAAATATTATCTGTTGCTGCTTTTGTTTCTGGCGGCGTTGGGACTTTTTGCCGCCCGATTCGAAATTGTCCGCGCTTTCCCCCAGGCGGAAGCGTTTTATGCGGCGTTTGGCATAGAGGCTAAAATTGTCGGCGAGGGGCTGGAGTTCCAAAATGTCGTGCGCCGCGAATATGAGGAAGATTATGTCCGCAAACTTGAAATAAAAGGATATATCGCCAATACCAATCCTTTTGAAGTTGAAATGCCGCTTATTCGGGTCGAAGTCCTTGATAAAAACACCAACCTCCTTCAGGCTCTGAATGATAAGACGCCGCTGGCCGTTCTTGAGGCTGAGGGGCGGATGGCCTTTCGCATTGTTCTCAATCGGCCGTCTCCGCTGGCAAAATATGTCGTCCTGACTTTCGTGAAAAAGCAGCCTGCCGATTAAGTTGGATTATTGCCGCTGCCGTAGGTGAGCGGCCATCGGAAACGGCGTCGGTTTTATCCGGGCGCCGTTTTGCTATCGGCTAAATATCTAAAGGTTTTAGAAAGAATAATAGACATCTCTCATTATGTGTTGACACTTCACAGGCGCTGTGATATTCTGTCTTCAGGCTATGATTCAGTTATATGTGAGG
>MNTU01000011.1 GCA_001917125.1 Azospirillum sp. 47_25 | reverse complement strand
CCATCGTGCTCTGATTTGGGTTACAGTTACACCGGTTCAACTTCAGACTGCGTCGGCCCTGCCCTTAAGTGCCCTTTTAACACCTCCTATTTTAACTGCGTTAAGAAAGCCGACGCTTTGGCCAAACTGCAAGCCGACATCGTCACTGCCGCCATGCCTGATTATTCCAAGGCTCAGAGCCGTAACTGCGGATCAACATATACGGCAACCGCAAACGGATACCTTATAGGTTATGAAGATTATTGGGATAATTGGAGCGGTTGCAGAATGACCAATTACAACATAAAAATAAACAACATAAACGTCAGACTGGGTACAAATATTCACGGCGATTATGTCAGTACCTGGTTTTATCCAATTAAAAAAGGACATACATACAGCGTACCCTGCACAACATGCAGAGATGGAAACTATGGTATCTATTATTACAGTTTTGTTCCTCTGTCATAACAAAACATCAGGCAGCGCTCGGCATATTCGCAAGAGAGTTGCCTGAATTATTTTTTGTGATTTTTCAGGAAACTGTTGGTTCCGATTTCATCAAGAACTTTCTGCATTTTTTGTTCTTCTTCCTTGGCTGCGCGTTTAGTCCGCTGGTCATCGACAATCTCGTATGTCTTTTGCTCTTTAAACATATCTGCCATCACATCGCGCTCGTGTTCGATTTTCTTTTCCAAAACGGCAACCTGCATTTCCAAGTTCTCGCGCTGTTGCATATAGCGTTTGACATAGGCACCGAAATCGCCCACTCCGGCATTATTGCGGGCAAATTCTTTTTCCTGCTCAAAATCCCGGTTCAACTGCTCCAGCTGTGCCTGCAAAATGTCCTGTTTCTCCTGCAATTCGGATAAAATCTTGCGCTGCTCGTCAATCTGAAATTTTTGAATCCGGGTCAGGGTTTTCAGTGCGCTTTTCATTTACGCCTCCTCATCCCTTTGCAGCATTCGGCGGCGTATAGGGCGTATCAAGAATTTCTTTCAACAGGCGGTATCCCTCGTCCAAAGTAAACTTTTCGCCTTTTTTCTGCGAAAGAAATTCCTCAATCTTCGGATAGTAAAAAATTGCTTCGTCCACACCGCGGTTGGAACCGGATTTATAGGCTCCCAGACGAATAAGCTCCGCCATATCCTCATAAGCCGCAATATATTTGCGCGCCTTTGAAACCAGGGCAAATTCCTCCGGCGTATCGCAATCCGGCATGGTACGCGAAATCGAACGCAGAATATTAATCGCCGGATAACGGTTGCGCTCGGCAATCGCGCGGTCAAGCACAATATGCCCGTCCAAAATCGAACGCACCGCATCGGCCACCGGCTCGTTATGATCATCACCGTCAACCAGCACCGTAAACAGACCGGTAATCGTCCCGCCGCAGGCATCCGGCCCGTTGCTGGCACCCGGCCCTGCCCGTTCCAACAAACGCGGCAGCTCGGCAAACACGCTCGGCGTATAGCCTTTGGAAGCCGGAGGTTCCCCGACGGACAGAGAAATTTCACGCTGCGCCATGGCAAAACGGGTAATGGAATCCATCATGCACAAAACGTCTTTGTTCAAATCGCGAAAATATTCGGCAACCGCCATCGTCACATAAGCGGCCTGTCGGCGCATCAGCGGACTTTCATCTGAAGTCGCCAGCACCAGGACCGATTTTTCCAACCCTTCTTTTCCCAACACATCTTCCACAAATTCCTTTGCCTCACGCCCGCGCTCGCCGATAAGCCCGATAACCGACACGTCGGAACTGGTATGCTTGGCCATCATTGACATCAGCGTCGATTTGCCCACACCGGAACCGGCAAAAATGCCCATACGCTGCCCTTTGCAAATAGTCAGAAACGTATTGACCGCCTTAACCCCGAGATCGACTTTGCCGCAGACACGATCACGAAAAGCGGCCGGCGGCGGCGACGTTTTAATAAAATAAGGTTTGTTGCCTTTAATCAGCGGGCCTTTGCCGTCAATAGCCTCACCGAAAGCGTTAACGATTCGCCCCAGCCAGGAAACATGCGGATAAATCACCGGCGCTGCGTTTTCAACATCCACCCGGCAGCCCGGCCCGATGCCCTGCAGCGAACCGTACGGCATAAGCAAAAGCTTGTCCCCCTTAAAACTGACCAGTTCGCAGGGAACAATTTTTTTATGCGTGGTATGAACATTGCAGCGGTCACCGATGGTCAGGGGAGAACGAATGCCGCTGACTTCGATAAACAGCCCCTGCACCGCCGTAACCCGGCCGTAATAAGCGCTCGGCTCCAGCTTGTTGATTTCATTAACAATATTTTCCAGACGCAGTGACAATTCTCTCTCCTTAACTTCTTTCAATTTAGGTTTATCTTGCCTATTATTCAACTTTATTCCGCATCTTGTTAATAATTGTTAACAGGCAGCTTAAAAAAGTTAACAAATAAAAATTTAGAGTCTATTATCTAAACATCTAAGAAGATTTTAATTTTGTGAAGGAGCCGGTCATGCGGGTTTTATTGGTTGAAGATGATTACGCCATCTCTCAAAGTATTGAGACGATGCTGAAAAAAGAAGGAATGATAGTCGACACCACCGATCTGGGCGAAGATGGTTTGGAAATCGGCAAGCTATATGATTATGACATCATTATTCTCGACTTGATGCTGCCGGACATGAACGGCTATGAAGTTCTTAAAAACCTCCGCGCATCCAAGGTCAACACCCCCGTTCTCATTCTGTCCGGCCTGTCCGAGCCTGATAAAAAGGTTAAAGGCCTGGGCTACGGCGCTGATGATTACCTCACCAAACCGTTTGACAAAGCCGAACTTCTCGCCCGTATTCAGGCTGTCGTCCGCCGCTCCAAAGGACACTCCAATTCCATTATTCGCACCGGCGATGTTGAAGTCAACCTGGACACCCAGACGGTCACCGTCGGCACCAAAACCCTCCACCTCACCGGTAAAGAATACGGCATTATGGAACTGCTTTCGCTGCGCAAAGGCTCAACCCTGAACAAAGACCAGTTCCTGAACCACCTTTACGGCGGCATTGACGAACCGGAACTGAAAATTATCGACGTGTTTATCTGCAAACTACGTAAAAAACTGGAAAAAGCTTCCGGCGGCAAAAACTATATTGAAACCGTCTGGGGCCGCGGTTATGTTCTGCGCGATCCGGATGAACCCAAGAAATAAAATCTTTCAAAAACCCCGCTTTTGAGCGGGGTTTATTTTTTTAAGCCTCGAATTCGATTTTGAGCTTGCGGTCAAAAATCGAAGCGAGGTAATTGAGCTCGCCGATATTCGGTGTGGCACGGCCTTCCAACAGTGCCTGCAGATAAAACGGCGTCCAGCTGGTCAGCCCTGACCGGCAATTTCTGCGCGGGTGTGGTTAAGGTTGGTTAAACGCTGTCTTTTTTTCAACATATTACAACTCCGTTTTTGTCTTAAAACTCTCGCCGTTGTTAACGAAACTCAGACGAAAATTTATCTTGGTTAAAACAAAACCCACCTTTGGAATTAAAGGTGGGGGAGTTGGAAACTGTAGTAGAACAGTCCGAGTTATTCGTGCATAGCCTTATATCCCCGGCTCCCCTCAAAAGGAGTCGTTCTTTTTCTACTAGGAGCTTCCACACTCCGCAAACCATCTCTGGCTTGCGAAAATAATTGTAAGGCAAAATAGTTAATTTGCAACTAATATCCCAAATCACCTCAACATAAAACTCGGATAACGCATAAACAGAGCAATTTCCGGAAAAGCTAAATAAAAAACCGATATATGCGGCCAAATAAAGGCACAAAGCAAAACTTGAAGAATGTGCCGCGTAGTAAGAAATATCATAAACCTAAATAAAAACCCGATATATGCGGCTAATAATAAGAATTAAAAAATTTTTGTGAAGCGGAGTGTACATAAACGTACATGACCGAACAAAATTTTTTTAATTCTGTATTAGAAGCCCATAGAGCGGGTTTTTACTCGTAACGAAGGGCATTTATCGGATTCAACAACGAAGCCTTATACGCCGGATAAAATCCGAAAAACAACCCGACAATACCGGAAAACGAAAACGGCAATAAGATATAAGTCAGAGAGACTTTCGCCGGCAGAGTGCTGAAATAACCGACGGCAAACGCACCGCCGACCCCGAGAATCACCCCGGCCAAACCGCCGATAAGCGAAAGCACCAGCGATTCCATCAGAAACTGCCAGCGAATATCCCATGACTTGGCGCCGATGGCCATGCGGATGCCGATTTCCCGGGTGCGCTCGGTAACCGAAACCAGCATAATGTTCATAATGCCGATACCGCCCACCAGCAACGAAATGGAAGCAATGGAACCCAGCAGAATTGTCATGATTTTGGTAGAATTTTCCATCATCTCCATCATCTGCGTCAAATTCCGAATGACAAAATCGTCTTCTTTGTTGCTGCCCAGATTATGCCGCTGCCGCAGCAGTTGTCTGATTTCGTCTTCCACCGTATAAGTGCTTTCCGCATCAACGGCCTGCAGCATAATAAACTTCACCTGATCGGGAAACTGAATGCCCATCACTTTTTTCTGCGCAGTGGTAATCGGAATAAACACAACGTCATCCTGATCAAATCCCATGCCGTTCTCGCCGCGTTTATCCAGCACGCCGATTACTTCAAAAGGAATTCCCTTTATGCGGATATTTTTACGCAGGGGATCCACGTCTCCGAACAGTTCATTAACCACAGTCTGCCCCAAAATCGCCACTTTGGCGGCATTTTTAACGTCACTGTTGTTAAACATCCGGCCATAGGCCAAATTCCAGTCTTTAATCTGAAAATGACGCCGGTCGGTTCCGGTAATCTGGGTTGACCAGTTGGCATTGCCGTGCACAATCTGCGCCGTCTCTTCCAACACCGGTGCCGCCAGTCTGATTTTATCAAGCTTGGCTTGAATGGCATCACCGTCGCTTTTCTTCATGGTCGGCTGCGAACCGTGACCGCCGCGGGCTCCGCTGGAAGTTGCCACCCCGGAACGCACAATCAGCAGGTTAGACCCCATGGTTTTCATCTCGTTCTGAATCGAAATCTGCGCCCCGTGGCCGATTGAAAGCATCACGATAACCGCTCCCACCCCGATAATAATGCCGAGGCTGGTTAAAATCGAACGCATTTTATTTGCTTTGATTGCACGAAAGGCAATGCTGGAGACTGTCGTCAAATCAATCATCAGCGTCTCCTTTTTTAGCCGTCGCTTTCTCATCGGAATGGATTTCGCCGTCAACGATACGAATTATCCGGGCCGCATATTTGGCAATATCCTCCTCATGCGTCACCAAAATAATCGTCCGCTTAAAATCTCGGTTCAGCTTGGTAAACAGATCCATAATTTCCACGCTCATTTTGGTATCAAGGTTTCCCGTCGGTTCATCGGCAAAAATAATCGGCGCGTCATTGACGATCGCCCGGGCAATTGCAACGCGCTGCTGCTGTCCGCCCGAAAGCTGGTTCGGCTGATGATACATGCGTTTGTCCAATCCGACTTGTTTCAGCGCTTTCACCGCCCGTTCCCGGCGCTCTTCCGCCGGCACCTGCGCATAAACCATCGGCAGTTCGACATTCTCCAAAGCCGTCGTTCGTGACAACAGATTAAACCCCTGAAACACGAAACCGATTTTCTGATTGCGGATTTCCGCCAGCTCATCGGGAGAAAGTTTCTCCACATTTTTTCCGTCAAGCTGATAATGCCCCGAAGTCGGCTTATCCAAACAACCGAGAATATTCATCAGCGTCGATTTTCCGGAGCCGGAAGGCCCCATAATCGCAACAAATTCACCGCTCTCGATTTGCAGGTTAATTCCTTTCAGAATCTTAAGGTTCAACCCTTCCAACGGATAGCTCTTGCAAATGTTTTTAAGCTCAATCAACGCCATCAGCGGGGCATCCTCATTCTCATCGTCCGGCTGTTGCCCGGACCGGCAGCCTCATCAATAATAACTTTCATCCCTTCTTCCAGCTCCTCGCCGCTGACTTCGGTATAATCGTCGTCGGAAACGCCGGTTTTAATAACAATCCGTTGCGGCACGCCTTTTTCCAGCACCCAGATTCCCTTGTCTTTATAACGTTTCGTTTCGCCGTTTTCATCCGTAATATAAAAGCGCAGAGCTTTGTTGGGAGCCAACAGAATATCTTTCTTCTCGGCGGTAATAATCTCCACGTTTGCCGTCATGCCGGGCTTTAACTTCAGATCTTTGTTGTCCACTTCGATAATCACTTCATAAGTAACCACATTCGACGTGTTAATCGCCTCATTGCGTACTTGCGTCACCTTACCGTAAAAAACCTCATCGGGAAAGCTGTCAACACTGAACTCAACCGTCTGACCGTTATGAACTTTGGCAATATCCGCCTCAACCACCGAAGCCTCAATCTGCATTTTGGTCAAATCCTCCGCCACGTTAAACAGTGTCGGCGTCTGGAAACTGGCAGCCACGGTCTGTCCGACTTCAACTTCTTTTGAAACCACAATCCCCTCTACCGGCGAAATAATTTTTGTATAACGCAGTTCCGTTTCGGCAGAATCAAGCGCCGCCTGCGCCTGCTCAACCTGCGCCTTTTTCAAAGCCAGCTGGGCAACCGAGTTGTTATATTCCTTCTCGGCCAAATCCAGCTCTTTGTCCGCCGAATAACGGGACGCGTTTAATTTTTTGATGCGTGCCAGATTTTTCTTGGCATAATCCACTTCATTCTCCGCCACCTGAACCTCAGCTTTGGAAACATTCAGCGCTGCCCGGCGCTGGCCGACGGTCGCCTCAAACAACGCCGGATCAATCTGCGCCAGCAACTGGTCTTTTTTGACTTTTGAGTTGTAATCCACATAAATCTCGGAAATCGTCCCCGAAACCTGCGTGCCGATATTAATCGTCGATATCGGGTTAATGGTTCCCGAGGCGGTAATCTTTTCGGTAATATCACCCTTTTCAAGTTTCTGCGTCAGGTATGAGCCGCTCTGCTCCTCGGCTTTAAAATACCAACTGGCCGCTCCGCCGATCAGTGCTGCCGCAATGATAATTTTCATACTTCTGTTCATCAAATTTCTCCCTGACATCTGCACAAACTTCCAGATATTGCTGTAATATAATCACATTTATTTAAAATTATCTAAAAAAACCCCAATTAAAACTTGCCAAACAAGCAACTTTTGTCTATATTAAAAGTCAAATTGCGATTTTTATTCATATTATTTATTAACGAGACGGGAGGCAAAAATGTTCAAACTTCCTGTCATAAAACTTTTTTCAAATGAAGAAAAACGATGAATTAAGCCAGAGAGACGTACAGAAGTTGGAAGCCGTTAGAAAAATGATCGGCTGCAGTGCAGAATTCCGCATCAAAACGATTGCTTCCATTGTGAAAAACGTCATCACGGAGTCTTTCACTGACGACGACGCTCAAAAAGCGGCCCTGCTGCTTGCAAACAAAAAGTTTTGCGTCCCTGAATGCACACGCAACTACCGCATTTTGTGCGAAACCGTCATCAAAAACCCGCAGGCATTTGATGAGGATCTGATCAGAAAAGCCCGCTCCTTTGCCAAGGCAAACAAGCTGACACTGTTACTTCCTCAGGAGCTCACATCTGCGAAGATAGAAGCTTGACCTATTATTAACCGTTTAATACACATAAAAAATGGCGAAAGAAGTTACTGAAATCCTTGAGGCTATGACTGCCGAGGATTTAAAACGCAGACGGGAAATTGCGGAAAAATTGTTCAGCGAACATTTTTCCTCCCACGAGGCAAGAAAAACGTTTATTCGTGAATTTGCGGCAGAGTTACGCGAAGCCCGCAAAAATGCCGTCGAAACCGGCAACGAAGAACGAACCGCACTGGATGAAGAACGCCAGATTGCCTTTCTGATGATATTCAGATTCTGTCCGCTCAGCATCTACCGCAAACAGCTCGGAGATGTTATTATCGAGGGACTGAAATATCAGCAGAAAGACATCAAACGTTACTGTTTTGAATATGCTCACCAGCATATCTCCGACGGTTTCATTGATGTCGGCTGGTGGAGCAAACTTCTCAACAAGAAGTATGTCTCCAAGTACGGTTGGAAACTGCTCCGTCTGAACGCATCGCTGATCCCTGTTTATGCCAGGGTAGCGCTGACTGAAAGCATTAATTTCTGGGCTAAGGACGACCTCACCCGGAAAAAGTGGAAAGAATTGAACGATGAATTCGGTACACATTTTGATTTTGTAGCCGAATTTACTGCCAAGTAATTCCGAACCTTATAAAAACCCCCTTACAGCTCCGCTGTTTGGGGGTTTTTATTTTTTTTCAAAAAAATAACCTCCTGCCTCAATTAGTTCTTGCCAAAAAGATGATTTTTGTCTATAATGGATAATTGAGCAAATTAGTTATTATGTCAAATCAATTAAAATCAAATAATCATGGAAACAAAAAAATTTCAATCAAGACGCCTCACTACCGTTGAAAAAGAGTTCTCAAAAATCCTGACCATTCCCATTCTGCGTAAAGAATATATTATGCGCCTCAACAATGGTGAAAGTCTGGAAAATATGGAAGAAGAGTTTAAGCACCGCTTAAACGAAGCCCTCAACGCCAAAAGGCAGGCCGAACTTGATGAAAAACAACATCAGGAACATGACGAGAAAATACTGGTTGACCTTAAAGCTGCCAAAAACGATCCCCTGAATCTGGAATTGTTGGAACAAGCCATGCTGATTCCCTATGACATTCAGGTGTGGGAAAAACAGGTTAAATATCTCTGCGATTTGTTTGTAACGCGCAAAGATAACGAAACTGCCGTTTTCCAACATGCTATCGGATACCGTTTTCTGGATCAGGCTGCCGAGCAAAGAGGCTTTTTCAACGGAATGACGCTCGAATTTATTTTTATGGGCGGTAATTTCACCTCTTCCAGCTGGCTGTTGCTGACCAAGCATCGCAAATTGATTCGTATGCTGCAGCTTGACGGTCGTGCCACCCACCTGCTCAAAAACATGTTCTACACCTTGTGCCGCAAAGAGAGCATTCTCCCACCCCGCAAGGAATATGAAGCTCATGAAGCCGATATGATGCGGATTGTAAATGAGCTTTTTGAAAAGTCATTGACCCGCGGCTTATACACGGAAGAAAAAAACATTCTTAACGTGTTCAATCTGCTGCAAGTCTTTGCTTAAACAAAAGCCCGCTGATATTTTTCATCAGCGGGCTTTTGTTTATATCCAAATATTTAGCTTCGTTAGTCTCAATAAATATCATCACTTATTATATATTGACATCGTGCATCATCTATGCTAATCTGAGAACAGGCTTTGAATTAGTTATAGAGGTGTATCATGAGACGTCTTCCTTGCTCTGTTGCTCTCGCCGCGGCTCTGCTGCC
>MNTU01000010.1 GCA_001917125.1 Azospirillum sp. 47_25 | reverse complement strand
AGGACAATAACGCGACACCCGCTCATTGGCGCCGCATGCGCCGGTTTTGTTAAAGCCCAGAGTTTTACAGCGGTTAACGTTGTCATGGTCAAAGCTCTGTTCAATATTGTCAAAACCGAGCTTGTCATTTGTATCTACTATAAAATGAACCTTGGCATATTTGGGAAAAGGGGAAATGTTCCGGGCTTCGGGTAAACTTAGCGGTTTTGATTCAAATATTTGGTTTTGGCTTTTGCCTATAAGATCGGCATACCATGAAGGAGGATTGGAATACACCAAAGCCCCCGCATCAGCCGCATAAAAGCCGGCCAAAAACAGGGCGCACACGTATGAACGAATGTTTTTCATAATACACCTCATAGACTATAACTGAATCAAAACCATTTTCAGAATATCACATTCTTTGAAAAGAGTCAAATAATCATAAGATGCAAAATTTTGTTCAGATAAAGCTTCTATATCTTTAGACTAAAGGCGTATAAAAAAATCCGAACCTTTTCAGATTCGGATTTATGAGAACAGGGCGAAAAATTAAATGTCGGCAATAACTTCCATGCTGATAATTTCGTCCGGATCCGAAACGGAACCGTTGGCGCCGGTGCCTTTCTTAATCATATCAACATATTCCATGCCGGAAGTTACTTCACCCCAGACGGTATATTGCCCGTCCAGCCACGGACAGTCGGCAAAGCAGATAAAAAATTGGCTGTCGGCGGAATCCGGCATCATCGAACGAGCCATCGAAACCGTGCCACGTTTGTGCGGCGTACGGTTAAATTCGGCTTTCAGCTTTTTGCCGCTGCCGCCGGTTCCGGTGCCGTAAGGGCATCCGGTCTGAGCCATAAAGCCGTCAATAACCCGGTGAAATTTCAAACCGTTGTAAAAGCCGGCGCGAACCAGCTCTTTAATCCGGGCCACATGGTTCGGTGCAATTTCCGGATTCATCTCTATGACGACTTCGCCGTCTTTGAGTTTAAGCAACAAAGCGTTTTCGGCATCTTTAACCTTATATGAATGTTTGATTTTCTTTGCTCTGGTCTTGCTCATATCCAATTGCTTAACCTCTGATTTGCCGATGTTTTTGGTTGAGCTTTTACCCAGCTTTTTAGTCTCGTTCTTAAGCAGCTTGGCTTCGGATTCAGCCTCGTTTCCTTTATCTTTCGTTTGTTTGGCCATGATAATCTCCTTTTTGGTATTCTGCTGAATATTTAGTTATTTTTTAAGACGAAATCAAGCCGTTCGGCTGCTGTCAGTCCTTTCGGATAGCTCTTGTCTATTTTTTTCAAAACTTTGGCCAGTCCGCAGCTGTTGGCAATTTGAATTGCCAGGCCGGGACGGGCGTTGAGCTCCAGCATCATCGGGCCGCGGAATTTGTCCAGCACAATGTCTGCGCCCAGATAGCCGAGATTGGTCATCTCATAGGCTTTGGTGGCAATTTCCAAATGTTCTTTCCAGAACGGAACTTCCAGTTTCATCAAATCAACGCCGGTGTCCGGGTGAACCGTAATCGGCAGATTATGCATAACCGCATTAATCGCTTTTCCGCTGTGAATATCCAAGCCGACCCCGACGGCACCCTGATGCAGATTAGCCCGTCCGTCCGATTCGGCTGTTGCCAGCCGCATCATTGCCATTGCCGGATAGCCTTTGTAAACGATAACCCGCACGTCAGGAATGCCCTGATAACTGTATTGATCGAAAATATCGCTGAAGTGAACCAGTTCTTCAATGACGGCAACGTCATATTTGCCGCCCAGACTGTATAGGCCGCTGAGCACGTTGGAAACATGCTGATACAACTCGTTGTAGCTGATTTGTTTGCCCGAAGGCGTGGTAAAAGCGTCTTCCGTATAGTCTTTGATCACCAAAACGCCTTTGCCGCCGCTGCCGTGTGCCGGTTTAACCACGAATTCCTTATAGTTCTTAACGATGTTGAGAATGTTTTTGACTTCGTGCTGATATTCAATAACACCGATTAATCCCGGAGTATTGATGCCGATTTTATTGGCCAGCATTTTGGTTTGTACTTTATCGTCCACCAGCGGATAAAGCCGGCGCCTGTTGTTTTTGGCAATAACGTTGTAATTGCGCCGGTTCATGCCGAGGATGCCCGCTTCGCGCAATCGGCGGGGGCTGGCAAATCTGGAAAACAGTTTCTCAAACATTTTATTTGTCCTTGACCAGAGGGGCAAAGCGTTTCAGTTCGGTCAGGCGATAGCCCGTATAAGTGCCGAGCAGCATAACGATGAACAAAATAACCAGATTCAGTTCGTTAAACACGAACATAATATGGCGGATAACCTCGTTGCTGATAATGGCATAAGTAATGATTGCGGCGATAACACTGAAGAAAACCTCGCGCAGTGCGTTGCTGGAACCTTCCTCTTCCCAGGTAATCGAAGCCCGTTCGATAATCCAGGCCATAATGATAATCGGGAAAAAGACTGCCGACAAACCGATATCAACGCTGAAACGATAGCCGAGAATGGTCATCAGCTGCATCATCAAAATAACAAAAATAACCACGGCAGAAATTCTCGGCACCAGCAGCAGGTTCAGCCGCGATAAAACCGACCGCAGCAGCAGGCCGACCGCCAGAATAATCGAAAAACAGATAAGCCCGGGAACCAGACCGGTTTTAACCAGAGCCAGAGCGATCAGCATCGGGGTAAACGTGCCCATAGTCAAAATACCGACCACATTGCGGATTAAAACGATTACCAATATCGCCAGCGGGAAAATGGTCAGCCATTTAATCGTGTTCTGCTCGTTCAGCGGAAGATTAAATACCGAAAAGCCGAAAGAAGTTTCCTGATTGGCCAGTTTGGCGCGTTTCCCCGCCAGGCTGAGCGAGGAAGTAATCGACTTCATTACCGAGAATTTAATTGTCGAATTGTTGCCGCCCTCAACATCAATCAGAGATTCGCCGCCGCGCTGGAACAAAACGAAATTCTCCGGTTTCCCTTTTTTGCCGGTTTCAATGTTGTAAAGTTTCCAAACGCCGTCGGCATAAGCTTCCAGCATCAAATCGGCCGTAAAGGACTGTTTGTCTTCTTCCAGCCTGATGCCGCGGGCCGTCCGGTTGGGAATTCCCTTAAAATCAAGCAGAGTGCGGATAGCGTTTAAAACGTCCTTCGGTGTTTTTTTCATCGGCAGAAAGGCAACCACCGTTGAATCCGGCGGCGTCTGGTTGAACAAACGGATAACTTTCTGAACCTCATCGCCTGGCATGGCCTCTGCCTGCTGCATAAGCTTTTCCGCCGTTGCGGTCATCTGAGCGTCAAAAATCGGTTTTTCCGGTTTCGGCGGAACCGGAGCAGCCGTTTTGCCGCGGGTATCTTCATTGTCAAACAGCAGAACCCGGTAATAAATGTTCTGTTCTGCTTCCAAATTGTCCGAGGTCAGAATTACGCGGTTTTGCTTTGCCTGTTTTTGAACTTTATATTTGGGAGCAACAATATCTTCGTCAAGAATTTTGAAGTCGTCGCTGATTGTCGGTGTGGCGATTGAAACCTTAATCGGGTCGCCGTTAGGCTCAAAAGAAACATGAGCTTCGATTGTCCATACTTTGGTCGTTTGCTTCGGAATAAAGGTAAATCCCCAGTCTTTGGTTTTGTAATAAATGCTGTAAGCGGCAAACAGCATGGATAAAACCAGTCCGAGTGTAAGAATTTTGCGAACCGAAACAAACTTTTTTAACATGGGTCAAATCTCTTTTCTAGCGTAAGGTATTGGAAAGTGCGGTATCGACAATGGCGCGGCCGGTTAAAATGTTGCGGCCGACCAGAGCCTGATATTCGAATTTTTCGCGGTCAGCCAGTGAGAATCTGGCTTTGATGATTTGCCCGCCGAAATTGACATCCATCATCACAGACGGACGCTTTTCGCTTTTGTGAATGCGGGTAATCGTCACAAATTTGAGAATTTTCTTTTCAAAATGATGTCTTTCGCCGCCCTGACGGTTGGCCAAATCAAAGCTGACCCATTTTTCTCCGTCTCTTTCAAACGTTTTCATATTATCAACGTCAAGCGACGAATTTTCGGCACCGGTGTCAATCCGGGCCGCAAACGGCGTTTTCATCGGCAGCATATAAATCGGTTCCACAGCGCCGATAATGCCCAGCACATGTTTAGGGGTTTCCGGGCGTTTGATTTCGACCGCCGGAACAATTTTCGGCGGGACGGGATGGGTTTTCTGAGTATTTTGGCAGGCGGCACACATGGCGGTAAAAAAGATTACGGTTACAAATTTACTGATTTTCTTCATGGTTGTTCATCATTGATTATTACTTATAAAATTAATACTTTATTTACAGTCAAAGCCCGGTAAAAGTAAAGTTAAATTTCTGACGCTGTATATAAAAACAGCCGGAATGCTCCGGCTGCGGTTTCTAAAAGAAAAAAGTGGAGCGAAGGGTAAAGACGGTTGCATAATCAGATTTCGGATTAGAGGCCGGATCAATGTAAAACTGAATATCCGGCGTCAGCGTCATCCACTTGGAAATGCCCCAGGCCCAGTAGCCCTCAATAATTTTTTCGCTGTCATGGTTGAGTTTGGAACCGACGGCATCTTCGTCTATTTTGTTATAGGCAAAGGCCAAGCCTATCTGGTCTAACGGATTGCGGTCCAGCGGATTGTTGTAAACCGCGCCCAGAACATAAGACTGGTTAATGGTGGCCGTGTGTCCCGATACACCGTTGACACGCCCGAAAATTGCCAGCTTTTCGCCCAAATCCTGACTGATGTTGAGTGACCAGCCGTTGGTGGTTTCCGGCTGCTTTTTGACTCCCGGAACGTTATAAAGCATAACCGAATATTGTCCGGCGCCCAAACCCTTAATTGTCGGGGTATAGGAAAGCGAGGCGAATGACGTGTAATGTTCATCGCTGAAATTATTCAGTTGAACGCTGGTGCCGTCGATATCGGTAGCGTCTTGTCCGCCGAAAACGAAAGTCCAGTCTTCATTCGGCGCAATTTGCGCATACAAGCCGACCCCGGCGGTAGAATAAGTTGACGAGCCGTTTTGCGACAGAGCATAGTTGATGAAGTTAACCTGCTGGTTGGCAGCATAAGCCGAGCCGTCAAAATTATAAAGCGGAAATTGGCCGAGGCCGAGTGTCAGCCAGTTCCATTTGCCGCCCAGCTGATAACTGTAATATAATTCGTCGAAAGAGTTTTGCGCGGTGGTGTAATCGTTTATGCCGGTCTGAACGCCGATGCGGTTGCCGAGCCAGCTGCCGTTTTTGCCGCCGTATCGGATTATGGTATAGGCAGCATTTAAAGTTCCCGTGCCGTATTCGTTATTAAAGGTTGTCCAGGTAATGGACGGATAGATATAAGTCTGCATGGAGTTCTTTTTGCCGTTTGGCGCCACCCGCTGCCCCATATAAGAAATGTCAACCGAGTAATCAAAACCGTAATCTTTATTGAGACGGTTTTTGAAATCGGTATAAGCCTGGCCGAAATCGCTGAAGGTGTGATTTCTCCGTACTCGGTTGGAGGCAATGCGCTCCTTGGCGCTTTTAGATTTGTTGATTTCGTTTTGCAGACTTTGTTGGCTGTCATAAACGGTTGCTGTCTGGGCGGCAGCTTCCGTCGGCAGGTTTAATCCCAGCGCCAACAATGAAATTCCTAAAATGTAATGTTGTGTTTTCATCCCTCGGCTCCTAAAAAAAACAAATGTTCCGATTATTTATGCGTTGATTTCGGAATATAAAGGGTGGCAAATAAATTTATTGACTTCTTGCCTGACATGACCTAGCTTGTTGGCATGGAAATATTATGATGTCGTACCTAAAACATTAATTATCATGAGTAGAATTTTAACAATGGAAGACGGCTTGCAGAAAATGAAGAAAGCCTTTCCCGAAGATGCCTGCTTTTTGAGCGAAATGCCCGTACTCTCAAGTGTGTTTACCGGTTGCGAAAAAACAATCCATTTTTGTCTGGTTGTTTATGCAAAGGGAATGTATTATGTCAAGGAAATGCTTTCTGGACATACTTACAAAACAACCCGCCTGCATTATTGTGAAATGGAAGCGGGAGTTCAGGCTGAAAATCTGACGGTTGTTGAAACAGACGGAAAAAAGGCCGTGCAAATTGATTAAGCCTTCCGATTAAAAAAAAGCCCCGCATTTCAGCAGGGGCTTTTTTTTAATAACCGACGGCAAACCAGCTGGCATAACCTCTGCGAGGCTCACTCTTCTCAGTATCCCAAAGTCTTACATAAAATGATGAGCTAGAGATGTTTCTTGTCGTTGTAACATAGTTTTTATCTGCAGGGCTGTCATCTGTCGTATCATAGGGACTGACAACAAGGGTCATTGGTTTGCTGCTGAATGATTTTGGAAAGCTGACATAAGTTCCGCTTTCGGTTGTTGTCGATACATAAATTTTCCCGCCCTGAAAGATCAGACCGGTACCTTTGTCTTTGTACCACCAGTTACTGCTGTTTTTGGAATATTCGGAAAGATTGGACTGGGTTATGCAGTTATATTTGTTTTCAAACGGACATTTAACGGCCGTTCCCAAACAGCCCGACGTTGAAGACAGGTTATACCCGAGAGAGGAGCACGATGGTTGAGCACCGCAGGTCTGGGCATAAGCGTTGCCGACAATCGCCGAGGTTAAAATGCTCCCCGCCAGTAAAATTGATAGTTTCATCTTCTTTCTCCTTAGTGTTAAATTTCTGTTATCCGACTTGT
>MNTU01000009.1 GCA_001917125.1 Azospirillum sp. 47_25 | reverse complement strand
CAGAGTTTTGCTGAGTTTTTTCATCATACACCTCACATATAACTGAATCATAGCCTGAAGACAGAATATCACAGCGCCTGCGAAGTGTCAATATATAATGAGAGGTATCTGTTATTCTTTCTAAAACCTTTAGATATTTAGCCGATAGCAAAACGGCGCCCGGATAAAACCGACGCCGTTTCCGATGGCCGCTCACCTACGGCAACGGCAAAGCTTTCGGGGTTTGTTCCCGTTTAAAAGCCATCCGGTGATACTGTCGAATAACCCAGCGTACCGTTTTTTCGGCAAAACCTGATTTCACAATCTGAGCTTCGGTCTGTCCATCATCAAGATAAGCCGCCAAAATCGTATCCAATACGTGATACGGCGGCAGACTGTCCTCATCCTTTTGCCCGGCACTCAACTCCGCACTCGGCGCCCTTTCGATAACGGCTTCCGGCAGAGCTTCATTCAAAGTATTGCGCCACCGCGCCAGCTCAAAAATCCGGCTTTTATATAAATTGCCTATCGGTGAAATACCGCCGCAGGTATCGCCGTATAAAGTACAATATCCCATAGCGCTTTCGGATTTATTGCCGCAGGCCAAAACCAGATAACCGAATTGATTGGAACAGGCCATTAAGGTTTTTCCCCTCTCCCTTGCCTGCAAATTCTCCAACACAATATTTTTCGCCTCTTCGCCGAACACGCCGGCCAAAAAGCGTTTCTGATTATCAATAACCGGCTGGATATCGACAACTTTATAGTCAAAACCGTTCAGCGCGGCAATCTTGGCCGCAATCTGCAAACTCAGCTCCGAAGTATAGTCCGTCTTCATCATCAAAGCATGAACGTGTTCCGCCCCCAGAGCATCACAGGCCAACACGCTGACAATGGCGGAATCCAGCCCGCCCGACAAACCGAGCATAACGTCGCTGAAACCGTTCTCATCACAATAGCTTTTAAGGTTCCTTTTCAGATTGTTCCATATTTTTTCCATTTCTGCATCAGTCATCTTTTTCTCCTTATCCCCGTTCGCGTTTAGCCAGATACGCAGCCACCATGTTCTGCTGCCGGCGATACAGCTCCTGCTTCAGCCCCACTCCGTAAACATGCGGATTGACCAGCCGTTTATAAGCCGGATCCAAGCGGCTCAGATTCTCTCTGACCGCTGCCCGAATATCATCCAAAGGACGAACCGCGTCTGCGCTCACCGGACGCCCTTCCGCCATTACCGGCTTAAGCAGGGCATAAGCCTCTTCCCCGGCGGCAAAATCGGCTTTTTTGCCGTTCAGGCTGTTTATATTAAAGGAAATAATATTTTCTTGCAAGCGCCCGTCAGCCACGACGTTTTCTGCCGCCGGCATAATGATGTCTCCTTCAAATCGCCCGCTTCGGACAATCCTCAGCACATTGGTTGCTCCGGGAATGGTCGTTTTGCCTTCGGCAATTTTTATCTTCGGAGCGCCTTTATAGGACTTGGTTTTAAACACGCCGCCCAGCGCCGGCATATCATAAGCGGTCACCAGTTTGGTTCCCGCCGCATAAATATCATAATCGGCCTTCTGAACCATAACCAGATTTTCAATCAAATGTTCATCCAAATCATTGGAAGCCACCAGTTTAACCTCCGGCATGCCTGCCTCGTTAAAAATCCGTTTGACTTCATGAGACCAATAAGCCAAATCTCCGGAATCAATTCGTACTCCGGCCAGAGGAATGCCGGTCTCCCGGCTGGCGCGAACCGCATTTTTTGCCCCTTCCCGTGTATCATAAGTGTCAATCAGCAGTGTGGTGTTGCCTTCCGCTCCGCGCAGATAAGCCTTAAAAGCATCCAATTCGTTCTCATAACTCATCACAAAGGAATGCGCCATCGTCCCTTTCGGCGGAATACCGTAATACCGGGCCGCCGCCACGTTGGACGTTCCTGCGCAGCCGCCGATATAAGCGGCTCTGGTCGGCAAAAAGCATCCCATATCCTGTGCCCGCCGCAAACCGAATTCCAATACCGGACGCTGAACACCGTCCGCACAAGCCGCTTGCACAATTCTCGCCGCCTTGGTCGCAATCAAACTCTGCGCGTTAAAAATATTCAGAAAAGCGGCCTCCGCCATATCCACCTGCCAGTTCGGCCCGCTGACGCTCAGCACCGGCTCGTTCGGAAAAACGATTTCGCCTTCCGGAACCGCCTGCATATTCACCCGCAGTTTCTGCCCCTTAAGATAATCCAGAAATTCTTTTTTAAACAGCGGCTGACCGGTCGCTCCTTTCAAACCGGCCAAATAAGCCACATCTTCGGCTTTGACTTCCCACTTTTCCGCCCACTGCAGAAACTCGCCCAAGCCGGCGCTGATAAGATATCCGCCGTTAAACGGACAGCGGCGGAAAAAAGCTTCCGAAGTTTTCGGCTCTTCGTGTTTCCCGTCCAGAAACCAGGCTTGCGCCATGGTCAAATGATAAAGATCGCAATAAAAAGGGGTTCCGGTTTCAAGGTTATTCATTGTCATTTTATTTTCCTCTGCTGCTGTTGACTAAGTTGTAATTTAATTTCTTTTCGAGCAAAATCGAGCGAAAGAATTGGGCGCCGGTAATATGGCGCAGCCGCCCCTCCTCCAACAGCCGCCCGTATTTCGGCTCGCTGATTATTTCCGGAATCTGCCTGACCGCCCCCTGACACAGATCTTCCAAAACCGTCACTTTGGCTCCTCGGCACAAAAAACCGTCCATTCCCTGCTGCACGCAGATATCGCTCAGCAAACCGCAGAGATAAACCTCCTTATCCCGCAAATCCTGCTGCAATAACGCATATTGGTTAATTTCATTCCACAAATTTGTCGTCGATTTAAAAAAGGTACGTACCGGAATATTATCTTTCAAAATTGCCGCCGGCTGCCAACCCCAGGAACCGAATTCGGTATGCAAAGGAAAGCTCTCGGCCTCTTTGGTCTGCGGATATGTTTCTGCAAAATGCGTATCGCGAAAATCCCAGATTTCGCTGAACATTCCTTTTTGCAAACTGTCGGCAAACCGCTGATGACGGGCAATCAAATCAGGATTGTTAATGGTGAGCGCCCCTTCCGGAGCCGCAAAATCGTTCTGAAAATCAATACGGACTAAAAAACGTTCGTTCATCTCTTTTCCCTCAGGCTTATCGGGTTAATCAATACGTCCGTCTCCTATAAGCCCTGCAGAAGACCCGGACGTTTATGTTCACTGTTTTGTCAGATAATCGCTTTTTTCTTATAAAAATGATCCTCTATCAGCTGATAGTTTTCCGGATGAATAAAATTCTTCCAGCGCGCATCGCCGAATTTAATCATATCGCGCACCATGGTTCCGGTAACAAACGGAAAATCCGGATCGGTGCGATCTTCAATCTCAATATGGTCAAAAGCGTTTCTGAACCAATGGGCGTCATACGCACTGCCGGCATAATAAACATCCGGACGGCCGAGCTGCGGCAGACTCTCATTCATAAAATCGAGCACATATTCCGCCCACTCCGCCGGATTGTTAATATCAAACAGGCCGATAATTTTCAGCCGCGGATATTCCGGACGGTTGCGATAAACGTTTTGAATCATCTTCTTCCGGGTGGTATAATTCAGCGGATTACGCTCGGTACCCTGCTCCTGAATGGAGCCGAGAACAATCGTCACCTGTTCGCATTCGCGCAGCATCTTGTCAATCATCTTGGCATGGCCGATATGAAACGGCTGGGCCCGCATAATGCTTAAACCGTGTTTATACTTAAACTCAGACATAAAAAAACTCCTTCAATGAGGAGCCAGAATCAGAAAGATTATTTATTCCAAATATAAATTCAGATAACCTGTGCAAATAAAGTGATTTCCAGTGGCGAGAAAAATCCCTGCATTCAAACCGGCACATGAACTTTTCAAAACCGCGTAAAATTGCTTTAGTTGCCAGCTGAATAAATTTATCTGTCTTCAAACCGGCTCAGTTTAATCTGTTCCTCGTCCATAAGCCCTTCGAACGACCGGAACACTGAAACCTTAGCAGGATAACCGCCGACTGTCAATCCCGTTTTGCAAAAATTTAACGGCCGCTCATCCGCTTCGCTTCCGCCAGCACATAAGCTTCATCCCGAACATCAAGCTTTGCTGCCGGCTTCCAGCAAACCGGACGGGAAAACTTTCTTCCGTTTTGACGAATTTCCAACACCTCCGCCGTTGTTGCCAAATATTGCCCTTCTCTTTTTTCAAACAATAATCTTCGTTCCTCCTCTCCGTTCTCCACCACAACCGAAAGCACCCCCGGACAATCGCCAAACCGTCCGACGTGAGCTATTTTATAAACGCCCGCCATTTGTCTGGAAATATCTTCATAAACTCCCTGACGATTTTTACTCATTACCGTCCAGTCATAATACTCCCGATAATACCAGTCATCCCGCAAATAATGCGCATAGGCAAAATCCTCGCCGAATAAGAAATAGCGGTAATCTACCCCTTTTTCTGCCGGATGCGGAACTTCCGTCATCGTACCGTCTTTCTGCCGGGCCAACACCAGCCGCCGGGGTTGGCTGCCGCCGCCCAAACAATACACCGCCAAATATTCATTTTTCGCTTCCGGCTCAACCTTGGCTGTGATTCTGACCTTGCCTGCCGCTGCCATAAAAGAATAAACCTCTCCTCGCGGCGTCCGCAAACATTGTTCGGCTGCATATACGGCCGCCGCTTTAATTATCTTCATTGCTTTCCCCCATAAAAAAAGAGCCTCCGAAAGGAAGCTCCGTACCGTTTGCCAAAAAAAGAAGCCCCGGAATTTCGGGGCTTTTTTATGATGCCGGTTAAACAGCGTATCAGTTTGATTTTTATGTTCGAACTTTTTAATCATCCCATACTTTCATAACGACATCGCCGTTTAATCTATCACAGCCTTATGCATTGTCAAGCGGCAAAATCTTCTTCACAATCTGCTCCGGCGTCAACTCGTAGCGGCGATACAACTCTTCAGCCGGAACCCGGTCGGTAAACTCTTTTGCCGCGCCGAAGTTGTAAACTTTAACCGCCTTGTCACCATAGAAACGGGCTATTTTTTCACCGAAACCACCGCTGACCACACCGTCTTCCAGCGTAACGACAACATCGTGATTCCGAACCAGACCGGATAAAAGTTCTTCATCCAAACCGGTAATAAACCGCGGGTTGACAATCGTCGCCTCAATGCCTTTTTCAGCCAGTTTTCCGGCCACATCTTCGGCCAAAGCAAGCATACCGCCCAAGCCGATCAATGCAACTTTGCCGCCTTGTTTGGTTATCTCAAACTTATTCAGCTCCAAAGGCTGTTTCGGCGCATATTGCAAATTCCGCGGCATTGTCGCAGGAGTGCGCAGCGCAACCGGAAAATCTTTCTGCGCCATTGCCCAATCCAGCATCCGTCTCAGTTCCTCAACCGTACTCGGAGCCAGATAAACCAAATTCGGAATATTACTCATCAGCGGAATGTCAAAAATGCTCAGATGGGTCGCATCCATACCGGTAATGCCGCAGTTTTCAATCACCAGCACCGCCGGCGAATTATTCAGACACAAATCCTGCGACAACTGGTCATAAGCGCGTTGAATAAAGCCGCCGAAGAACAAAGCAACCGGCTGCATGCCGCCTTTAGCCAAAGCCGAGGTAAAGGCAACGGCATGCTCCTCGGCAATACCGACGTCAAAATATTTCTCCGGATGTTTTTCTCTGAAATTGCGCAGCATCAACGCACCCGGTGTCGCTGCGTTAATAACGGCCAGTTTATCATTGCGGACGGCCTGTTCTTCCAAATAGTCGGCCACATATTCACCATAGCTTTTGCCGCCGCCGTTAACGGTCACCTGACCGGTTTTCAAATCAAACGGCAAAGACCAGTGGAACTGCTCTTTGTGTTCTTCCGCGGGCGCATAGCCCTTGCCTTTCAGCGTATGAACATGAACAACCACCGGACGAACACTGTCTTTAACCTCGTTTAAAACCGCAATCAGGGCCTCAACATCATTGCCGTCGGCCACATAGCGGTAGTCAAACCCCAGCGTTTTAAAGTAATTGTCCTCCGCCTTGCCGTTGCTGGCACGCAGAGCAGACAAATTGCCATATAAACCGCCGTGATTTTCGGCAATAGACATTTCATTGTCATTGACAATCACGATAAAATTTGACTTGAATTCCCCGGCATTGTCCAGCCCCTCAAAAGCCTCGCCGCCGGAAAGCGAGCCGTCGCCGATAACGGCAACAACATTAAATTTCTGTCCCTGCATATCCCGGGCTTTGGCCAAACCGGCAGCCAGACTGACCGAGGTTGACGTATGTCCGACAATAAAAACATCATGCTCGCTTTCCTGCGGATTGGTATAACCCGAAATATCCCGAAAATGCTCATCTGATTGAAATCCCTGCCGACGGCCGGTCAACAGCTTATGCGGATAGCTTTGGTGACTGACGTCCAAAATAATCTTGTCTTTCGGAGAATCAAACACCGTATGCAAAGCAATTGCCAGCTCCACCGTTCCCAGATTGGGGCCCAGATGACCGCCGATTTTGCTGACGCGATTTAAAATTGCCGCACGCATTTCCGCCGCCAGCTCTTTGCGCTCAGCTGCATTTAACTTTTTGACATCTGCCGGAGAATTAATTTTATTCAGAACTTCATAATCAGACATAAATAACTCCTATGATTAAATTAAAACTATTTGAAATATAGTTCTTAGAGTTACCTCTAAGTCAAGAGTTATTTTTAAATTAAATTTCGCAGACAAAAAAAATCCTTCGCAACAACAAATTGCGAAGGATAAAAGGGGGAAATAATTAAAGTTTTAAAGCTAGAACCGGACGAACGTAGTAGTCGTAGTTCTTACTGGTGAAGTTCCTGTTACCGAAATGCATGGTCAACTTCCACGCATTGCCACTAATATACTCGGTAGAGGACCAGTACCAACCCTCAAGCAAAGCAACGCCCAACGCGTTTAAAGACGCATTTATTGCGGCTTTGTTGGCAAACAGCTTTTCCAACTCGGTTAACGACGGCAAAAACGCTTCCCCTTGTTTCACCCCGTCTTCCGCATAGTCATAACACCACTGAGCGGCTTCTGCCTCCTGCCGTTTCTTACGGGAGATTTCCAATAGCTTACGGGTCGCTTCCTTACCGCCGGTCATTTTCTGGGTTGCTTTTGCCTCCAGCCAATCGCTGGACCATGGCAAACACGCCTCCTGAAGACAAACAGCCAACACGTCAGAACCGTCTACGCTGCCGACAATCGCCATAACCTGACGTCCCTCAATAATCTCAGGATAAATCAGTCCGTCAGCATAAATATACATCCCCGGCAAAACCCTCTTCGGCGTTTCATATTTCCCGGAAGACACGACCTGAGATGAAACCGTTATTGCAACAAAAAAGTGCATTTGCTTTTCCAAAATCCTTAAACCGTTTAGCCGAAAACAAAACAACCGAAAAAACTGATATCTCACATTGCATAAGAAAAGAGGTTTCTCTTTCAGAAACCTCTTTTCTCAATTCTCTAAAGTAGAAATAAAATGCTTTGCTATCACCCCTCAACCCAAGCTTCTTAAATAGTTGGCAACCCATACTATCCCAAACCATTTACAACACAGAGAATACCTTAGAAAAAATTACGATGGTATCAAAAATTCTTTAAATAGATTGCAACCCGATATTTGAGATGAGTAGAAGCAAAAATAGAAAAGCCGAAAATCCTAGTGTACACGTCAGTACATGAATTTTCGGCTATTTCTGATTTTTGCGATTAATCGCTCAAATTGCGGGGTGCAATTCCTTATTTAAGAATTTTTGAAACTACACCGGCACCAACAGTTCTGCCACCTTCACGAATAGCAAAACGCAGGCCTTCGTTCATCGCAATCGGGTGAATCAATTTCGCTGTCATACGAATGTTA
>MNTU01000008.1 GCA_001917125.1 Azospirillum sp. 47_25 | reverse complement strand
TGAAAGAATGCGCCGACAGGCAGCAGAGCCGCGGCGAGAGCAACAGAGCAAGGAAGACGTCTCATGATACACCTCTATAACTAATTCAAAGCCTGTTCTTAGATTAGCATAGATAGTGCATAATGTCAACACATAATAAGACGCAAACTTTGTTCGCGCTAAACCGGGTAATGCTTAAGGATAAAATAAACCCTGCCGTTCTTATGAAGGGCAGGGCGGTAAGGTGAAAATCTTTAACCGGCCAAATAAGTTTTGACCGCGTCGTCACGTTCAAACAGATAAAGCAGAATACGCAGAGCCTCTCCGCGCGGAGTTTTAAGATTCGGGTCAAGTTCCAGCATCATCCGTGCGTCTTTGTTAGCCGTTAATAAAAGGTTTTTATGAACATTCATGTCAGCCAGCCTGAACTCGTTAAAACCGGACTGCCTGGTTCCGAGAATTTCGCCGCCGCCGCGCAGTTCCAAATCTTTTTCGGCAATTTCAAAACCGTCCTCGGTCTCTCGCATGGTGTTCAGACGCTGACGCGAAGTTTCGCTGAGCGGATAGGAATAAAGCAGAATGCAGGTTGAAGCCTGAAAACCGCGTTTAATTCGCCCCCGCAGCTGGTGCAGCTGCGCCAGTCCGAAACGTTCGGCATGTTCAATAACCATAACCGTGGCTTCGGGCACGTTTACGCCGACTTCAATCACCGTGGTTGCCACCAGCAGAGAAATTGCACCGGACTTAAACCGCTCCATGACTTCGTCTTTCTCTTTTTCTTTCATCTTGCCGTGAACCAGCCCGACTTTATTGCCGAAAATCTGCTGTAGGGTGCTGAAACGTTCTTCTGCGGCTGCCAAGTCGATTTTTTCCGATTCCTCCACCAGAGGGCAAACCCAGTAAGCGCGGCAGCCTTCCGTCAACTTGCGCTGCAGGGCGGCGACCACCACATCCAGCTTGGTTACCGGCATCACCCGGGTATCAACCGGTTTTCGTCCTTCCGGTACCTGGTCGATTTTGGAATATTCCATATCTCCGTATGCGGTTAAAACCAGCGACCGGGGAATAGGGGTAGCCGTCATGACCAAGATGTCAGCCTTGTTTCCTTTGTTTGAGAGCGCCAGCCGCTGATGGACGCCGAAACGGTGCTGTTCATCCACGATAACACAGGCCAGATCTTTGAAAACAACGTCTTCCACAAACAAGGCATGCGTTCCGATAAGAATGTCGATTTCTCCTGCCGCCAAAGCTTCCAGAATCTGTGTCCGCGCTTTGCCCTTAACCCGTCCGGTCAGCAATTCGGCTCTCACCCCGATTTCGTCGCATAGCGGCTGTATCGTTTCCAAATGCTGCTTGGCCAAAATTTCGGTCGGTGCCATAATCGCCGCCTGCGTGCCGCATTCCACCGCATTAAGCATTGTCAGCAGGGCGACAATGGTTTTGCCGCTGCCGACGTCTCCCTGCAACAGCCGCAGCATACGGAATTTGGAGGCCTGATCGGCGGCGATTTCCCGCAAGACTTTTTCTTGGGCAGATGTCAGCTTAAAGGGCAGGGCGTCTAAAACTTTTTTGCGCAGCAAACCGTTGCCGTTGATTTCCCGGCCCTGCTGCTTTTTGACTCTTTCCCGCACGATGGCCAGAGCCAGCTGATTGGCCAACAGTTCGTCATAGGCCAGACGGCTGCGCGCCAGATCCGAAGGCTCCAAATCTGTCAGTTTAACCGGGTGGTGAGCCAGTTTCAGCGCCTGATTGAAACTCGGCCAGCCGGTGGCTTTCAGATAAGGCTCGTCTTGCCACTCGGGCAGCGTCGGAACCGCAGCAAGAGCCTGTTTCATCAGTTTGTTGAGCATTTTGTTGGTTATGCCGGCCGTCAGCGGATAAACCGGCTCCACCCCAAGAACCGAAGTAATTTCTTCCGGCTTGACAATATAATCGGGGTGGCTCATCTGCCATTGGCCGTTAAAACTTTCCAGCTTGCCGCTGATGACTCTTTCTGCGCCTGTCGGCAGATTTTTTTGAATCGAGTCGGGATAGGCCTTGAAAAAAATAAGCGTAACGTCATCGGTTCCGTCGCTGCACCGCACCTTATACGGCTGCTTGCGGGTTTGAGGCGGAATATGTTCGATAACTCTGACTTTCAGCGTGCAGATAACATTCGGGCGAGCGTTAATCAGTTTCGGGGCGTAAGTCCGGTCAATCAGCGCCGCCGGCAGGTGCCAGATTAAGTCAACCACTCGGTCACCGCAAAGACGTGAAATAAAGCCGGCGGTTTTGGCGCCGATGCCTTTCAGCGAGTTGACGGAAGCGAATAATGGAAATAAAACCGGCGGCCGCATTTTTGTCCTTAAATCAAGAAAACAGTTGCACTTATCGGTTATTGTATATATTTTCACTATAAAGTAAATGATAAGATTAAGAAAATGTTAGAAGATATATCCGCTCTTGAAAACTGCACGGTTTCCTCGGTGCCGGACGGCTATGACGCCTTCCTGCTGGCGCAGCTGTGGGAAAAGTCCGACCGCGACATCTTATATATTGTCAGCGACGGCGTGGCATTGGAAAACACCGCTCATATCCTTTCGGTTATTCGTCCGGAGGCCGAGGTGCTGAAATTTCCGGCTTGGGATACGGTCCCTTATGACCGGGTGTCGCCGAACGTAAATATCGTGGCTGCGCGTATCGGTGCGCTGAGCGCTTTGGCACAAAATCCCAGTCCTAAAAAACCGAGAATTATCGTGACCAGCGCCGGAGCGGCCATTCAGCGCCTGCCGCTGAAGAAGATTTTTCTCAATTCGATGAAAAACGTTTCCGTCGGCGGCGAACTGAACTTTAACGACTTTGTGCATTATGCGGTCGTCAACGGCTATAATCGGGTAGAGCAGGTGATGGAACCCGGAGAATACGCCGTCCGCGGTGATATTCTTGATATTTTTCCGGTTGGCAGCGAACTGCCGCTGCGCATTGATTTGTTCGGCGACGAAGTGGAAAAGATCCGCACTTTTGATCCGCTCACCCAGCGCACCGCGGGCGAATTGAAAAGTTATACTTTCCAGGTGATGGGAGAGGTGGCGCTTGACAACAATACGATCAAAACTTTTCGCGCCAAATACCGTGAGGCTTTCGGCTCCGGCGGAACCGGCGATGAACTTTACGAAAGCATTTCCAACTCTCAGAAATATATCGGTATGGAAAACTGGCTGCCGTTTTTCTATGACGAAACCCTGCCCACTTTGTTTGACTATTTGCCGCAGGCTTACGTTATTGCCGGCAAAAACGTTCGTGATGCCGTCAAATCCAAAGAAGAAAGCATTGCCGATTATTACCAGGCCCGTTTGGAGGCGCTGAACATCAAATCGGTCAACGAGGCAGATGCTTATCGTCCGGTTGCGCCGGAGCTGCTCTATTTGAACGAAAAAGAGTTTCGCGAGCTTCTCCGCAGGCGGCGGGCAATTACTTTGACCAATATGTCGCTGCCGTCTGCTGATGACAATGTGAGTGCCGGCGTTATCCCCGGGCGTGATTTTTCCAGTGCCAAAAACGTGAATGCCGCTCAGGTCTATGCCGATTTAAAAGATTATCTGGCAGAAAACAGCAAATTAAAGCGCATCATCTGCTGTTACAGCGAGGGTTCGCGCGAGCGTCTGACTTCCCTGATGAGCGAATACGGTATTGACGAGCTGGCTTTGGCTGACGATTGGCATGAAGCCTTAAGCAAAGCGGGACACAAGAAAACCGCTCTGATTATAATGAATTTAGCGCACGGTTTCAAAGGTGCCGGCTGGTGTCTGATTTCCGAGCAGGATATTCTCGGCGAACGCCAAAACCGCCGCACCGCTAAAAAGGTGACCGCCAAAGATTTTATTGCCGACGTATCGTCTTTGTCGGTGGGCGAATTGGTCGTGCATGTAGAGCACGGTATCGGCAAGTTTCTCGGTTTGGAAAACATCACCGCCGGCGGCGCCCCGCATGACTGTTTGAAAATTCTTTATGCCAATGATGCCAAATTATTCGTACCGGTTGAAAATATCGATATGGTTTCCCGCTACGGGCTGGAAGACGACAATATCCAGCTTGATACGCTGGGCGGACTGGCCTGGCAGGCAAAAAAGGCCAAAGTTAAGGCCAAAATCCGCGATATTGCCGAAAAACTGATTAAAATTGCCGCCGAAAGACACCTGAAAAGTGCTGATGTCTTTATTCCGGCCTCCGGCGCTTATGATGAATTCTGTGCTAAATTCCCTTACAGCGAAACCGACGACCAGCTTAATGCGATTGCCGATGTTTTGAAAGATTTGGGGCAGGGCTCTCCGATGGATCGCCTGGTGTGCGGCGATGTCGGTTTCGGCAAAACCGAAGTGGCACTGCGGGCGGCTTTTGCCGTCGCATCCTCCGGAGCCCAGGTCGCTTTAATTGTACCGACCACCCTGCTGGCGCGGCAACATTATTATAATTTCAAAAAGCGGATGGAAGGTTTTCCGATAAAAGTCAAAATGCTTTCTCGCCTGGTAACGCCGAAAGAGGCGGAAGAAACCCGGCGCGGTTTGGCCGACGGTTCGGTGGAAATCGTTATCGGTACACATGCGCTGTTGTCAAAGGATATTAAATTCTGCAACCTCGGCCTGCTGATTATCGACGAGGAGCAGCATTTCGGCGTGGCGCATAAGGAAAAGCTTAAATCGCTGAAATCAGACGTTCATGTCTTGACGCTGACGGCAACGCCGATTCCCCGTACGCTGCAAATGTCTCTGACCGGGGTTAAACAGCTGAGTATCATCGGCACGCCGCCGGTTGACCGCCTGGCAGCCCGAACGTTTGTGATGCCGTTTGACAAGGTGATGATAAAAGAAGCCATCTACCGCGAAAAATTCCGCAACGGGCAGACATTCTTCGTTTGTCCGCGGGTATCTGACATTTTCGGTGTGGAAAAAGAGTTGCGGGAGCTGGTTCCCGATATAAAAATTTTGGTGGCGCACGGACAAATGCCGGTCAAACATCTGGAACAGGTGATGAACGATTTTGCCGACGGCAAAGCTGATTTGCTGCTTTCCACCACGATTATTGAATCCGGCATTGATATGCCGACGGTCAATACCATGATTGTCCACCGGGCCGATATGTTCGGTCTGGCACAACTTTATCAGTTGCGCGGCCGGGTAGGGCGCGGCAAACTGCGCGGCTATTGCTATTTTACCGTTCCCAAACAGAAAAATCTCAAACCGGTGGCCGAACGGCGGCTGAGCATTTTGCAGGCTTTGGACACGCTGGGTGCCGGCTTCTCGCTGGCCAGCCATGATATGGACATCCGCGGTTCCGGCAATATTCTCGGCGAGGAGCAGTCCGGGCATATTAAGGAAGTGGGCGTTGCCTTATATCAGCACATGCTGGAAGAGGAAATTGCCCGTCTTAAAGCCGGAGAACTGGCGCAGGACAAACAGGCCGCCGCCGAATGGGCTCCGCAGATAACCACCGGTATCCCGATTATGATTCCCGAAACCTATGTTAAAGATTTGGGTGTGCGCCTGGGACTCTATAAACGCATTGGCGAAATCAAAGACCGTGCCGGTCTGCTCGATATGCGCGAGGAGCTGGTTGATCGTTTCGGCAAGCTTCCGCCCGAGGTCGATAACCTGCTGAAAACCGTTGAAATCAAACAATTGGCGGTTTTGGCCAATGTTGAAAAAATTGATGCGGGAAGCAAGGGAATTTTACTGAGTTTTCATAACAATGTTTTTGCCGCGCCGGATAAGCTGATTGACTTTGTCACCAAACAGTTCGGCGTTGTCAAAATCCGCCCCGACCAAAAGCTGTTTATTGAAAAAAATCTGGAAGATTATGCGGTTCGGGTCGAAACCATCAAAAATTATCTGCATAAACTGACCGCGCTGCTCGGAGTAAACTGATGACTGAAGAAAACGGATTATCCTGCCCGCTGCGCTTTTATAATATGCTGGTTCACCTGCGAACCGGCAGCCGGCCGGCGGAAGAAAATGTTGCCGTTAAAAATATCTGGCAGAAAGATAATCTGGTCTTTATGGATTTGTATTTTTACCGCAGCAAAAAGTCACAGGTAATTGACAGCGTTTATGTAAAAGATATTTTTGACTTAAGCACTGAAAAGTTTTACGCCTCGCCGGAACTTTTTATTCGCGATTACTGTGCGTTTGTTTCCTCTCAGGGCTGCGAGACGGAAAGCGAACTCCCCGAAACGCCGCAGTTTGATTTCAAGCATTTGGAACCGATAAAGGATAACCTGATTATCCTCACGTTTATGGCTAAATGCACGGCTGATTTTAACCGGATAAAAAACAAGGCAATCAGAGATTATATTTTTCGCTGCCTGCCGCAGACCAAAGCATTGAGCGACCAGTATATCAGCAGTTATCTTAAGGATTTGAATCCAAATGAAGACAATTTTTTAACCGCGGTAGATAATTTAAAGGCTAAATCGCCTGAAGAAGTTGAAGAACTGATTAAAGAAGCGTTGAAAATAAGTGCTTCTGACGGAGCCGTCAGCTATACCGAACGCCTTTGGCTGGCGGAAATCATTCAAACCTTGCGGGAATATGGCATTGAGCCCGATATTGAGTTTTAATCTTATCAAAAAAGCCCCTTTAGGGCTCTTTTCTTTATTACTCTTCCAGGGCATTTTTTTCATTGTCATCGCGAGGATATTAACCCGAAGCCATCCTTGCTTTATCATCACCGTCATGCTCCGGCTTGACCGGAGTATCTCCCGGCATTCATCTCTCTGCCATCTATTGCCTCACCCGCCGGGTGCGGCTTGATCGGAGTATCTCCCGGCATTTATCTCTCTGTTATCTATTGCCTTACCCGCCGGGGGCGGTTTGACCGGAGTATCTTCCATACATGACAACCGCAGCAGCAAACAGATTACCCGATCAAGTCGGGTAATGACAGTAAAAGAAAACAAGTTAGATAATCTATCACAAAAAAAATCCCCCTTTGAAAAAGAATTTCAAAGGGGGATTTCTGTGGCGGACTATCCTCCGTAATAGCCGCAACGATCCACAATTTCGTTATAAGTCTTTTTATACCAGCCGTTGTAACCGTCTTGTCCGGCAACACCGTTATCACAGTCGCCTTTACCCGGAGTAGCATAGTAACCGGCCGGTCCGCTGACGGAATAAGCGCCGCCGCCGGATCTCAGGGTTGCCCCGCTGCCCAGACAGATTTTGTCTTTGTTACAGACTTCAATCGTGTTATCCTGGGTTGTAACTTTCGAGTTGCTTTTCAAGTCCAGGCGGGCATTGTACAGACGCAGCCAGGTATCCAGATTAAGCGTCGAATTGTTTGTAACACTCATGTTCTGACAAGCACCGCCGCAACCGGAAATGCGCAGTGCATAAATATCGGCACTTGAGTTGTCCATGCTGAATTTGCCGTTGCCGCCTTGAATGGCAATCCCGTTGTGAGGCATGCTTATGTAAGCTTTATTCCTCAAAACAACGGAGCAGTCGCCATTGCATTGGTAGAGCAAAATCGGAACGTTGTTAAAATAATTTTGACTTCCGTCCATCACTAATTTACCGTAACCATTTAACTCAAAGAAGTGAAGAGCAACATCATGGTTGTTGGCTCTGCCATGATGATTGGCATCCAAATTGTAAAAGCTGGCAGAAGAAAAATTATTGGAACCATGAAGGTCAATTTGTCCTTCAATGTGAATTCTTAATGTTCCGAAAGGAATATATTCTCTCCAGTTAAAGTTTTTGCTGCTGACAGAGCTAGGTTCATTCGTAGAAGTTATATAAATATCTCGCCATATATAATTACCTTTACTGTAAGTATGAGCCTCGTTCGGATTGTTGTTGTGATTAATTCTAATCCAGAGATTGTCAAGATTGTTATTAAACAGCCACAAATCCGGCGTGAAAGTCAAAGTAGGCCGGTTATAAGAAGAACATTCCTTATATCCGTCATATTTGTAAAAGGAAGCTTCGCCGCGCCAGGAAGAATAATATGTTCCCAGCGGATTTTTCATCGACGCATCACTTAAGGTCAGGTCTTTGAAGACGACGGCGGTAGTACCTTTATACCACAAACCTTCGTTGATTTCTTTGTAACCGGCATTGGCCAGACGGCTCTTGCAGGTTGCGTTGCAT
>MNTU01000007.1 GCA_001917125.1 Azospirillum sp. 47_25 | reverse complement strand
CACGGAAACAAGGCATAAGGCAATGCCGACGGGAAGTACATTCATAATACACCTCATACATATAACTAGACCAAAGCTTAACTCTTACTTTATCAGATTCGCTAAAATTTGTCAATACAGTATGAGTAATGAGGTTTATTGAGACTAACGAAGCTAAATACTTGGATATAAAAAATTCAATCAGGGGCGAACCGGCTTTTCAAAGGTCGCTTCAATAATCCGGCTGCGGCGAAGTTCATCAAGGTCGTAATTGGCTTTGACATTGAGCTGTGGTGCGATTTCGGAAATAATTTTGCCGGCGGTCGGCACCGTATTCCAACCCGAGGTAACAAATCCCCAGGTTTCTTTAAGCGGTTTGGGCTCGTCCATCACCATAAACAGGGCATATTGCGGCTCTGAAGCCGGAAAAGTTGCCAGAAACGAAGTCATCACTTTCTTGTCAACATAGTGCCCGTTGACCAGTTTGTTAGCCGTTCCGGTCTTTCCGGCAACTTCATATCCCAAAACATTGGCACGTTTGCCGGAGCCGTCGGTAACCACGCCGCGCAGCAATTTGCGCATCTGTTTGGATGTGTTGAACGAAATGACCCGGTGGCTGTCACGAGCCTGATTGTCTTTCAGCAATGTCGGCGCATGATAAATGCCGCCGTTGACAATGGCGGAAAAGGCGCTGATCAGGTGCAGCGGCGTGATTGAAATGCCGTAACCGTAACCGACGGTGGCAGTTGTTTCTTCGCCCCATCTTTTTTCGCTGGGAATCAACGGCATGCCCTTCTCGGCAACTTCAATGCTTTTAATCGGGGTAAAGAAACCCAAATTGTTTAAAAATTTACGCTGTTCGTCTTTGCCGACGGTCAAGGCTATCCGGGCCGAGCCGATGTTGGACGAGTAAATCAGAATTTCCGGCAGATCCAGCCAGCGGTTTTCGCCGCGGTAGTCTTTTATGGTGTTGTAACGCAGTTTCAGCGGCTTGGTCGCATCCCATTTGTCGGAGACTTTGACTTTTCCGCTTTCCAGTCCCATTGCGGCATTGAAAACTTTCAAAACCGACCCCGGCTCATAAACGCCTTTGGTGGCGAAGTTGAACAATGCCCGCTCGGGGATGTTGTTCATGCTGTTGGGGTCATAATCCGGAAGCGAAATCATCGCCAGAATTTCACCGCTGCGAACGTCCATAACAATGGCAGCCGCGCCTTCGGCCTTAAATTTGCTGACGGCGGCTTTCAGTTCTTCACGAATGGTGTCTTGCAGCCCGGCGTCGATTGTCAGCGTCAGCGGAATGTCAGACTGTGTCAGGCGTTCATCCATCTGTTTTTCAATTCCGGCAATGCCCTGATTGTCAATATTGGTGGAGCCGAGCAGCTGTGCAAACAGTTCTTTGTGCGGATAAATGCGTTTTTCGCCGTTTTCGAATTCCAGGCCGGGAATGCCGAGCGCGTTGATTTGATATTGCTGTGACGGAGTCAGATTGCGTTTCAGGTAAACAAAAGTGTTGCGGCGCTGCAGTTTGGCCAGAATATCTTCATAGCGAATGTCCGGCAGTACGGCACTGAGCTTGGCGGCAGCTTTTTCTTTGTTGGGAACTTTTCGCGGATTGGCATACAGGTTGACCGTAGGCAGCGACGTGGCGATAATCGTGCCGTTGCGGTCAAGAATGTCGGCCCGTTTAATCGGGTTGTCGGCATAAGTGAACAAATGGCGGGATTCTTCGTCGTCGGCGGCCGCAGGCAGGCCGTTGGAAAGGCAGACGCCGAACAGGCGGACGGTAATTACGAGATAAGCAAAGATAAACAGCAAAGTGGCGAAGGCGACACGGTTCTTGACGGTTGTGAGCGGATCTCCGTCAAAAAGATAATTGTTGAAAGCGGTGCTGGTATCTATTTTGATTTCTTCGCCCGGAAGATACACATGCGCTTTCCTGTTTCTGGAAAAATACTTCTCCAACATTATTTGCTTCTGGCCTTACTGTTTCTGTCAGCGCTGCGCCTTAACCAATTTCTTTAGTTCTTTGTTGCGGGCAGCCTGGGTGTTAATGTTGCGTTGGGCTAACAGCCTGCGGTCAGTCTCGTTAGCCTGATAATCAAATGGTAACGCAGAATAGTTAATAATTTGTTCAGGCTTGACCGGATTCAGCAAAATATGTTTATTGGCCAGCGTTCTCAGGCGGGACGGGGAGTTCAAATGGCTCCATTCGGCCTTAAGAACATGAATTGATTTAACGTCGTCCTGAATGCTGCGGTTGATACGGTTCAGTTCATTTTCAAGGGTTTGAACCTGATTCTTCATCACAAACATTCCAAATCCGACCAGACAGGTCAGAGTGACCCAAAGACTTAAAGTGGCAGTTTTTGTACTATTCATGGTGCAGTTCCTTTCTGGTTACGTTACCTTTTGACAGCATAGCGCAGTTTGGCCGACCGGGAGCGGCTGTTAACCTCCGTCTCGTTCTGAGAAGGGGCAACCGCTTTGGAGCAGGAGGCCAGAATGCTGTTGTCTTGTTGAATATTGTTGTCCGGCAGATAGCGTGAAACGTGAACATTTTTGCCGGTGTTTTCCTTAAAAAAGGTTTTGACGATTCGGTCTTCCAACGAATGAAAGCTGACAACAACGATTCGCCCGCCCGAAACGGCCAAATCGACCGCTCCGCGCAAACCGTTTTCCAATTCGCCGAGCTCGTTGTTGACGGCAATTCGCAGGGCTTGAAAAGTTCTGGTCGCTGGGTCAATGCCGTTCGGTGTTTTGTGGATGACCGTATAGATGATTTCCGCCAGTTCTTTGGTGGTTGAAATTTCTTTGTTCTTCCGATATGCGGCAATTTTGGCGGCAATTTGGCGCGACTTGCGTTCTTCGCCGTATTTGTAAATCAGGTCGGCCAGTTCCTTTTCCGGCGTTTCATTAACGATTTCGGCAGCGGTTACGCCGTCACATGACATTCGCATATCCAGCGGTGCGTCTTTGGAAAAAGAAAAGCCGCGTTCGGCTTGATCCAGCTGCATGGAGGAAACCCCGATATCAAACACCACGCCGTTAACCGGTTGATTAATCAGTGCTTTGATGTCGCTGAACTGTCCCCGGCGGAATTCAAACCGGGAACCGTACAGTGCTTTTAATTCTTCGGTTCTCGGCAGAACCGTCGGGTCGCGGTCAATCGCAATCACTTTGCAGTCGGCCGCTTTCAGAATGGCTTCCGTATAGCCGCCGTTGCCGAAGGTGGCGTCAACATAGGTTTCGCCGTCCTGCGGATTTAGAGCGGCAAGCACCTCGTTCAGCATAACCGGAATATGTTTCTGCTTTTCGCTCATGCCTTGGGCTCCTGTGCAGGCAATTTGAGCGAGGGGCGCTTTTTCAGCACTTCGGCGCGGATACGGCTTTCTTCCTCAGCCCACTTGTCGGGATTCCAGATTTGAAATTTGCGGCCCTTGCCGACAAAAACCGCCGTGTCGGTAATGCCGGCGTGCTTCAGCAGCTTTTCGCTCAGCACGATGCGTCCGGTACTGTCAAAGGTGAATCTTTTGGCGTCGCCGAAAATCAGATTAGTCAGATCGTCTTGTTCCTGTGAAAAGAAATCAAGCGAATTTTCCATGTCGCTGGCCAGTTTTTCCAGCAGTTCTTCCGGGCAGCCTTCAATGCAGGGAGAGGTCAGGCTGCGGTAACAAACAATTTCGGTTGATAATTCTTTAACGATTGCGCGGTAATCTGACGGCAGCGAAACCCGGCCTTTGGCATCGACCTTGTTTACCACTGTGTCCATAAAGAGAAAAGTTTTTCTCAATGTTCGACTCCCGTTACCGCGTTAATTCCCAATGCTTATGGTATAACATGGGAAAATATGGGAATCAATGGGAATTTTTAGGATTTTGTTAACTGTTCTGATTCTGTTCTGTTTATGCGGAAAGCGATTCGCTCCAAGGCCTTGCCGGGCTTGACTTTTGTTTAAATAAAAAAATGGGGATATTTTTTTGCGCAGGGTTTTTAATTTCTGCACAAATTTCTTGCAATAATTGCCCTGACCGTATAGTCTGTCATTCACAGGCAGTCGGATAGCTGCGCCCGGGAAAGGAAAATCCAGGGGTGAGGAAAGTCCGGGCTTCAAGGAAACGGAATACCAGATAACGTCTGGCTGGAGTAATCCAAGGGAAAGTGCCACAGAAAATAACCGCCGGTTTCGGCCGGTAAGGATGAAAAGGCGAGGTAAGAGCTCACCGCAGCGGCAGTAATGTCGTCTGGTCAGGGCAAACCCTGTTCGAAGCAAGACCAAGTTAGGAGGGCTGCGTTTGCAGTTATGACGGAGGGTTTCCACTCTGCTCCAGAGGTAGGTCGCACTGAGCACGCCGGTGACGTCGTGCCGAGATGAATAGCTATCCCTCGTTTACGAGGACAGAACCCGGCTTACAGATTGCCTGTGTAGAATTTTGAAAGGACGGCAAATGCAGCAGACATTAAAAAATCCCCTTACCGTTGAAGGTATCGGTCTTCATTCCGGATGTAAGGTCAAAATGACTTTTCTGCCGGCGCCGGCAAACCATGGGATTGTTTTCTGCCGGACGGACCTGCCCGGACGTCCGTTGATTCCCGCCCTTTATACGCAAGTTGCCGACACCCGTAATTGTACATGTCTCAGTGACGGCAAGGGCGCTTTTGTCAGCACTGTCGAACATCTGATGGCCGCACTCCGCATGGTCGGGGTGGATAATGCCCTGATTGAGGTTGACAATCAGGAACTGCCGATTATGGACGGCAGCGCCAAGCCTTTTTATGACCTGCTTTCCGCCGCCGAACTGCTCAGCCGGGAATTGCCGCGGAAACGTCTCCGGGTTTTGCGGAAAGTCAGCTTTGCCGATGACAAGGGAAACGAAGTTAGTCTGGAGCCTGCCGCTGATTTTTCAATTCGTTTTGAAATAGAATTTCCTTCCCGAATTGTCGGGCATCAGGTTTTTGACGGCAAAATAGACCGGGATGTCTTTGCCGCTGAAATTGCTCCCTGCCGTACGTTTTGCGAAAAATATCAGGTGGACTATCTGCAGTCGATCGGCCTGATTAAAGGCGGCAGCCTGGAAAACGCGGTGGTGCTTGACGGCGAAACGGTTCTGAATCCGGAAGGTTTCCGTGTTGCCGATGAATGCGTTAATCATAAAGTTCTTGACGCCATCGGTGATTTATATACTTCCGGATACTATATTATCGGAAAACTGACCGCCAATAAAACCGGACATTACCATAATAACGAATTATTGAAGAAATTGTTTGCCGATCGTTCGAATTATGAATTAGTTTAAGGATTTAAGATGAAAAAGATGAAGCATATTTTATTTCTTTCTCTGGCTCTGATGCTCGTTGCGGGCTGCTCTTCCACCAAGGAAGAGGTTTTGAACCCGTCGGCGGAAGTCCTTTACAATCAGGCTTTTGATTTGTTGCAGAAAACCTCCTATAAGAAAGCCGCGGAAACTTTTGAAAAAGTCGAGCTTGAACATCCTTATTCCAAATGGGCGGTTAAGGCCAAACTGATGGGCGCTTATGCTTATTATAAAGACGGCAGTTATGACGATGCCGTCATCAGTCTTGACCGTTTTATCAAATATCATCCCGGCAACAAAGACATAGCCTACGCTTATTATATGAAAGCCCTGTGTTATTATGATCAGATAACCGACGTGACCAAAGACCAGAGCAACACCGCCCGCGCCATGGCTGCGCTGGAACAGGTGATTATCCGCTTCCCGGGAACTCCTTATGCGCAGGATGCGTCAATGAAAATTGCTCTGACCAACGATCATCTGGCCGGCAAAGAAATGGAAGTCGGCCGCTATTACCTCAATCAGAAAAACTATCTTTCCGCGTTGAACCGGTTCTCAACCGTAGTAAATAATTATCAAACCACTTCCCATATTGAGGAAGGACTTTACCGTCAGGTTGAATTATATACCATTCTCGGGTTAAATGACGATGCGCTCACGGCTTTTCAGGTTTTGGAATATAATTACCCGAAAAGCAGCTGGACGGCTCAGGCCCGGAAAATTGTCAACAAAAAATAGGACTGGCGCTTAAATGCTGCAATCTCTTTCGATTCGCAATGTAGTTTTGATTGATAAGCTGGATTTGGACTTCAAATCCGGCTTAAGCGTGCTGACCGGCGAAACCGGCGCCGGCAAATCCATTCTGTTGGATTCGCTCGGATTGGTGCTGGGCAACCGGGCCGAAACCTCGCTGATACGGCAGGGGGAAGACAAATTGAGCGTTACCGCCCAGTTCAGTTTGCAAAAACAAACGCCAGCCCTGCGCGCCCTGTTGGATGAATATGAAATCGAGGCCGATGACGAACTTTTGATAAAGCGCAGCCTGACCCGCGACGGCAAAGGAAAAATCTTCATCAACGACCAGCCGGCCGGAGCTAAGCTGTTGAAAGAAATCGGCAAATATCTGGTAGAGGTTCACGGCCAGTTTGATAATCAGGGGCTGTTAAACCCGGCCAATCATCTTGACGTGTTGGATGCTTACGGGGCTTACAAACCGTTGGTCGAACGAACGGCTGCTGCTTTTGCCGCCTATAAAAAGGCTCGTGCCGCCCGCCAGGAGGCAGAAAAAAACATTGCCCGTGCCAAAGAAGATGAAGAAAATCTGCGTCATTGGGTTGATGAATTGGAAAAAATGAATCCCCGGCCGGATGAAGAAGACGAACTCGGCAAAAAACGGCAGGAAATGATGAACGCCGAAAAAATCATCGACAGTCTGAACTATGCCTATGGCGCTTTAACCGAAAGAGCTGACGTTCAGGGTGCCATCCGCTCGGCTCAGTCGGCAATGGACAAGGCCAATACGCTGGTTGACGGGCGTTATCAAACGATTATTGATATGCTGGATCAGGCTCTGATAGACATTTCCGAAACCGTCAACGAGCTTGAAGAGGTTTCTCATAACGTCAGCCTTAATCAAAATGAACTGGAGAACATTGAAGAGCGTCTTTACGCCTTGCGCGGTCTGGCCCGCAAACATAACGTCGCCGTCAGCGATTTGCCGCAGACTTTGGCTGATTTCCGCAATCGCCTGTCAACCATAGAACTGGGTGAAGAGGGAATTGCCGCCCTGCGGAAAGCTGAGGACACAGCCAAACTGGATTATGTCAAAGCTGCCAATGAGTTGAGTTCTGCCCGTCAGGCCGCGGCATTGCAGTTGGACAACAAAGTGATGTCCGAGTTGCCTCCGCTGAAAATGGAAAAGGCCAGATTTGTTACCGTTGTGGAAAAAATGGACGAAAGCGGGTGGAGTGAAAAAGGTTTTAACAACGTTTACTTTACGGTCGCCACCAATCCCAATTCACCGCAGGGACCTCTGAATAAAATTGCTTCCGGCGGCGAACTGGCACGCTTTATGCTGGCTTTGAAAGTTAATCTGGCACAGAGTTCAAGCGTCGCTACCATGATTTTTGATGAAGTTGATGCAGGTGTCGGCGGTGCTACCGCTCAGGCTGTCGGCGAACGCCTGGCTCGTCTGGCCCGCGATGTTCAGGTGCTGGTCGTTACCCATTCTCCGCAAGTTGCCGCCTGTGGCAACAATCATTTCAAGGTCGAAAAATCAACGGCCGGCAACGTCACCACAACCACGGTTCGCGAATTGACCAAAATCGAAAAATCCGAGGAAATCGCCCGTATGCTGGCGGGAGAAGTGATTACCGATGCCGCCCGCGCCGCCGCCAAAGTGCTTATCGGGGCTGAATAATCTAAAGAACCCCGCGTAATGCGGGGTTTACTTTAGAGGTTCTTGTAAGGAACGAAGTAAAAATCGGGATTTCGTCCTGTTGCTTTCACATAATCTCCAGGAGCTACTTGCGCATAAAAATGTGTCCACATACTTCTAACCCCTGTAGAGGACACAGAAATACCATTAATGTTAACCCCTGCCCCAACATTATCAATATCTTGAATCCTGCCAATAACAATGCCATAACTGGTCGGATAATAAGTTGAAGAAGTCGGATTAATTGATTTCTTTTTACTCCAATCTAAAACCATATTCTTAACCACATCCGCTTTCTTAACGCAATTAAAATAGGATGTGTTAAAGGGGCACTTGAGAGCGGGACTGAGACAGTCAGAGGTACTTCCGGTATAAGTATACCCGAGGCTTGAGCATGAAGGTTGAGCGCCGCAGGTCTGGGCATAAGCATTGCCGACAATCGCCGAGGTCAAAATTATCCGACTTGTTTCTCTCACTGCCGTTAGCGGCTTTTTTCTTTTGTTGTCATTACCAACTTTCCCTTTCTTATCGTCATTTCCTGACATCTTCCTCTGTCATTATCCTCCGGTATTCTCCTCTTTTTCTGTCATTACCCGACTTGATCGGGTAATCCCTCTGCCGCCGCCAATCCTCAAGATGCCCCGGTCAAGCCGGAGCATGACAAAGGAAATAACTGTCTATGTTCCGCTCGGCCGTTCCGGAGCGACGGAACAGGGTATCCAGTATTTGTACCAGTTGCAGGAGGCATCGGAGATG
>MNTU01000006.1 GCA_001917125.1 Azospirillum sp. 47_25 | reverse complement strand
GTACTGGTCCTCTACCGAGACTTCAGCTGGCCATGCGTGGAATTTGTGGATGGATGACGGTACCAGGTTCACCTACGGTAAGTACGGTAACAGGTACGTTCTTCCGGTTCTAGCTTTTTAACTTTAACTATTTACCCCTTTGCGTCCCCGCGTCAGCGGGGGCGGTTATAAAAACAGCAATCGTGTGTCAAGCAATTCCGAATTGAATTGCTTGACACCGGCGTGTAAAAAGCGTAAAAATGCGAGGGTAAGGAAATTTGTACGAAAAAAGGGTTTTTTCATGGCTTTGTACAGTGAACTGCCGATTTATCGAGACAGCTATAATTTGTTACTGGCGATTTTTCAGGCGACCAGTAAATTTTCCCATGAATATAAATACAGTTTAGGACAGGACATGAAGCGTGACGCTTTGTGTCTTTTTCGCAATCTGTACAGGGCAAATAAAGCCAAGGACAAGGTAGAGAGCCTGGAAGACTTTATGGCCGATTTTGAGCTGTTAAAACTCGAAATACGCATGTGTGTAGATTTGAAACTGCTGCCGCTGAAGAAAATGGCGGAAATTTCTCTGCTGACCGATGCTATCGGGCGGCAGGTGACCTCTTGGCGCAATAAAAGCCGCGGCTGACCCGCCGGCGTTTTTTCAGGTTTTCTTTTGTCCGTTTCTTTTTTAGGTGTTTTCCGGAATATTTTCTTTTCCGGTCATGCTTCGATATTTACTTTTTTAGTGATATTCCGATCTTTTCTTTTTTCAGTCACATTCCGGCTTGACCGGAATGTCTGAGCAAAAGGGTGTTTTCGTTTTAATGGGGTTGTCTCTTCTTTTTGGGCCGCTGCCCGGTTTGCTTCCTTGTTTCCCGACTTGATTCCTTTGTTTTCGTTTCTCTATTTGATTCCTTTGTTATCATAGCCCTATTTGATTCCTTTAATGTCATTGCCCGACTTGATCGGGCAATCTCTTTGCTGCCGTCTCCATTCCTCCGGATACTTCGGTCAAGCCGCACCCTGCGGATGATGACTGAGGCAGGTGGGTAATGACGGGA
This sequence comes from Azospirillum sp. 47_25, assembly GCA_001917125.1. Classification (GTDB taxonomy): domain Bacteria; phylum Pseudomonadota; class Alphaproteobacteria; order RF32; family CAG-239; genus Scatocola; species Scatocola faecipullorum. Next base: position 7,468 of record MNTU01000006.1, on the reverse strand, counting down.
AACATAAACCGGCGGGTGATAACAGCAAAAAATTTTTGATAACTTTTATAAATAAATTGGTTAATTTATTTATGCTGATAATATTTCTTGAGCCGGAATCCCTTTTACCAAGGTGAAAGGGAGCGAGCATATTTTTTTATCAAAAAAGGGCTGCCGACAGCCTCGGCTGTTATGTGCCAACGGGCAGCTAATACCGGAAGGCTGGTCCTCTACTGAGTACGACAACAACAATGCGTGGAAATTGCGTATGAGTGACGGTAACAGGAACAACAACAATAAGAACAACAATAACAAATACGTTCGTCCGGTTCTAGCTTATTTGGTAAAGAATATTATTAAGGCAGAGCCGGAATTCCTGTCATCAAGGTGAAGGAAGCGAGCATATTTTTTTATCAAAAAAGGACTGCCGACAGCTGCGGCTGTTATGTGTCAACGGGCAGTTAATACCGGAAGGGCGTCCTCTACCGAGAATTCAAGTAACAATGCGTGGAATTTGTGGATGGATGACGGTAACAGGAACAACAACAATAAGAACAATAACAAATACGTTCGTCCGGTTCTAGCTTATTTGATAGAAAATATTATTAGGACGGAGCCGGAATTCCTGTCATCAAGGTGAGGGAAGCGAGCATATTTTTTTATCAAAAAAGGGCTGCCGACAGCTGCGGCTGTTATGTGTCAACGGGCAGCTAATACCGGAAGGTGGTCCTCTACCGAGTATAATAACAACAATGCGTGGAAATTGCGTATGAGTGACGGTAACAGGGATTGGAACAATAAGAACAACAATAACAACTACGTTCGTCCGGTTCTAGCTTATTTGGTAAAAAATATTATTAGGACGGAGCCGGAATCCCTTTCACCAAGGTGAGGGGAGCGAGCATATTTTTTTATCAAAAAAGGACTGCCGACAGCCTCGGCTGTTATGTGTCAACGGGCAGTTAATACCGGAAGGGTGTCCTCTACCGAGAATTCAAATAACAATGCGTGGAAATTGGATATGAGTGACGGTAACAGGAATGCCAACAATAAGAACAACAACAATCAATACGTTCGTCCGGTTCTAGCTTATTTGGTAAAAAATATTATTATGTCCGGGCCGGAATTCCTTTCACCAAGGTGAGGGAAGCGAGCATGTTTTTTTTATCAAAAAAGGGCTGCCGACAGCTGCGGCTGTTATGTGCCAACGGGCAGCAAATACCGGAAGGCTGGTCCTCTACCGAGTATAATAGTAACAATGCGTGGAAATTGAACATGAATAACGGTAACAGGAACAACAACAATAAGAACAACAACAACTACGTTCGTCCGGTTCTAGCTTATTTGATGAAAAACAGTATTGAGGCGAAGGGCTATGCAGCTGGAACTTTTTGATACGGTCGATGTCGGAACCATAGAGCTGGAAGATATTTTCAGTGCTTATTACGAATGCCGCAAAAACAAACGGCGGACGATTAACGCTTTGGCTTTTGAGGCCGACTTTGAGGAGAATTTAATCCGCCTGTGGCGCGATATCAACGACCGGAGCTATATGCCGGGAAGATCTATCGCCTTTATTGTCAGCGAGCCGGTGCAGCGGGAAGTATTTGCCGCCGATTTCCGCGACAGAATCGTACATCATCTGATTATTAATAAGCTGAACCATTTGTTTGAGGCGCAGTTTATTAATGACAGTTACAGCTGTCGGGAGGGAAAAGGAACCCAGTACGGGGTTAACCGGATTGCCGAATTTATCCGCCTTTGTTCGGAGAATTATACCAAAGACTGTTATATCCTGAAGATGGACATACAGTCTTTTTTTATGAGCATTAACAAGGCTATCTTGTTTCGGAAACTGCGCGAATTTGTGCTGGAGAATTATCACGAATCGGACCGTTTGCTGCTGATTGAGCTGATTTATAAGGTGATTTTCAACAACCCGCAAGACAACTGCTATATCAAGGGCCGCCGCAGCGACTGGAAAGGGCTGCCGAAGTCTAAAAGCCTGTTTACGGTGGCAAAGGGGAAGGGGTTGCCGATCGGTAATCTGACTTCGCAGATTTTTGCCAATTTTTATCTTAATTTCTTTGACAAGTTTGTGGTGGAAACCTGCGGCGTCAAATATTACGGGCGCTATGTCGATGACTTTGTGATTGTGCATGAGGACAAAGCTTTTCTGCTGGGGCTGAAAGACAGGCTGAAAGAGTTTATTCAGCGGGAGCTGGCAATGACCCTGCATCCTAAAAAGGTTTATTTGCAGCATTATACCAAAGGCGTTAAGTTTATCGGCGCGGTGATAAAACCGAATCGCGAATACATCGGCAACCGGACCAAGGGGAATTTGTATGCGCGAATCCGCGGTTATAACGAAGAACTCTTCCGGCAGCCGAAACAGGCGCCGAAAATGCTGGAGCAGGTGGCTGCCAGCATCAATTCGTATCTGGGCTTTATGATTCATTACAAAACCTTCAAAATCCGCCGCCGTCTGCTGACGGAAGTTTTGGCTCCCGGCTGGCGAAAGTATCTGGAAATTGCCCCCGATATGAGCAAAGTGACGATTAAGCCCGCTTATAAACCGGTTGCCAAAGCCGTCAATAAGCTGAAGAACAAAAAGAAGCGGCGCAAAAAGTTTATGCGGCCGCTTCGTGCGGTTGATTCTCTGATGGGCGGTTAGTCTGGGTCGGAATTCTGCGAGCCGGGTTCCACCAGTTCAATGCGTATCTCCCGGTTGTAGAACAGCGCCAGTTTGATGGCGTGGGTCAGTTTGTGGCTCAGCCCCAGTTCAAGCCGGTCTATTGACGGAATCGGGATGTTGGTGTTACGGTTGACCGTGTCTAAATCAAACCCCAGCTGGTGCCGTGTTTTTTGGAGAGAACTTCCGAGGCTGGAAGAGGCTGATTTAATAATGCGTGACTTAGTTAATTCAGCGTTGCTCATTTAATATATATCTCCCTCATTGTTATTGAACAAATCAAATTTTGGAAATAAGGCAATAAATTAGCGTTATCAACTCTAGCGGAAGTTGACTTTTTGTATATATCCTTAAGTTGCATAATATTGAATAATTTTATTGATTGCAACATAATTAAACATTTTTAATTGTAATTGACAAAGTTAATAATAGTGATTATTTTTCCGTCTTAGTGACACTAAGGATGAATTTGATGGAAAACAAGGAGATAACCAAAACGTTTCCGGTGGCGGAAACGTTTCTTGCGAGCTGGCGCTATTGCCGCGAGAATCGCCGTCATATCGCGGTTTTTACGCTGGTCAACTGGCTTTTGCTGCTGCTGGGTTTTAAATTTATGGGCGGAACCGGAAATATTCTGTTTATTTTTTGGTGCGTTCTTTATTATCTGTTCAGTTGCTTTTTTTTCCGTTTTTACTACAACCGCAGGCCCTATTTGCTGACGCACAAAATTTTTGACAGCTTGGTGCCGTCAACCAAAATTCTGTTTTTAACCCTTGCTTTGGCGACTCTGCTGGCTTATTTGCCTTTTGCGCCGCTGTTTCTCGGCTTTCCGGCGGAGATGATGGAAGATTACGCCGTCGGTTTTATTCAGGAATATATGGATGAAAACAAGCTTTATGACATGGGGCTGGCGCTGGTGCTGCTGCTGGTATCTCCGATTATTTTTTTCCGTCCGATGATGGCGTGGATTTCATCGGTTATCGGCCGCAGCGGATCTCTCCGCAATGCCTGGCGCCGTACCAAAGGGAATTATCTGCGTTTTCTGGCAGTGGTTTTCCTGTTTAACGCGGCAGCCTATCTGGTGCAGGAAGCCGACGTGCTGTCCGGGGCCGACTCCTGGCTGGCATGGACGCTGTTGGCGCCGCTGATTATTTATTGCAATGTTTTTCTGGCGAAATCGTTTGATTTCTTCTTTTTGGATTTGGATACCGAATAATTGTTGCAGAAATGTTAAACTTTCCGCCGAATCGGCCGGAGCGGTTGCATTCCCCGACGAATCGTGATATATCTTAAGTATAGTTAACCATAAATCTGACAAACAAAAATCCCCGAACAGAAGTCCGGGGATTTTGTTTTGAGGTCAGTTCTGTTTTATCAGCTCAAGATATTCGTCTTCGCTGAGAATCGTTACGCCCAATTCTTTGGCTTTGGTTGCTTTTGAGCCGGCATCGGCGCCCATGACGACATAGTCGGTGTTCTTGGAGACCGAACCGGCAACCTTGGCGCCTAAACTCTGGGCCTGAGCTTTGGCTTCCGCCCGCGCCATTTTTTCAAGCGTGCCGGTGAAGACCACGGTTTTGCCGGCTATCGGCGAATCGTAGTTGGCGGTGTCAATGTAGTCTTCGACTTCAATTTGGTTCAGCAGGTCGCTGACGGTTTTCAGGTTATGCTCTTCCTGAAAAAACTCAACGATGTCTTTGGCCATGGCGCCGCCGATGCCGTCAATCGCAACCAGCCTGCCCGTCTCTTTGTCTTTCATGTCGTTCATAAAAGCGGAAAAGCTGCCGTAGTTTTGGGCTATCAGGCGAGATGTGGCTGCGCCTACCTGGCGGATGCCCAAAGCATAGATGAAGCGCGGCAGTTCGATTTTGCGCCGGGCGTTGATGGCGGCAAACAGCTTTTCAACCGATTTTTTGCCCCAGCCTTCCCGGGATTCCAAGTGCAGGGCGGCGTTTTTCTGGTGTGAGAACAGGTCGCCGTCGCCGTTGCGTTGTTCCAGGGTGAAAATATCCGCCGGGCCGTGCAGAATGCCTTCATGATAGAATTCATCTATGATTTTATTGCCCAGGCCTTCAATATTAAAGGCTTCACGGGAGACAAAGTGAATCAGCCGTTCAATCGCCTGGGCCGGGCAGGTGAGCCCTCCGGTGCAGCGGCGGACGGCTTCGTCTTCTTCGCGAATCGCGTGGGCGCCGCATTCCGGGCAGACGCGGGGAAATACAAATTCCTGCGAATCGGCGGGGCGTTTGTCTGTCAAAACCTGAACAACCTGAGGTATGACGTCACCGGCCCGTTGGATGACCACCGTATCGCCGATGCGGATGTCTTTGCGTTTGATTTCGTCTTCATTGTGCAGGGTGGCATGGGAAACGATAACGCCGCCGACGTTAACCGGTTCAAGGTCGGCAACCGGAGTCAGAGCACCGGTGCGTCCGACCTGAATGCGGATGTTGTTGACCTTTGTGACAGCCTGTTCGGCCGGAAATTTATGGGCGACGGCCCAGCGCGGCGTACGGGTCAAAAAGCCCAGACGTTCCTGAAGCGCAATGGAATTGACTTTATAGACAATGCCGTCAATGTCATATGGAAGTTCGGCGCGAATTTCCATCAAACGGGTGAAGTTTTCATCTATTTCCTGCAGGCTGCGGCAGAGTTTGTTGAGCGGATTGGTCGGAAAACCCCATTTCTTCAGGCGGTCAAAAAATTCTTCCTGAGAGTTCCAGCAGCGTTCGGAAACTTCGCCCCAGGTATAGGCAAACAGGCTTAAATTTCGTTCGGCGGTGATTTTCGAATCGAGCTGTCGCAGAGAGCCCGCCGCCGCATTGCGGGGATTGGCGAAGGTTTTTTTACCTTCTGCCTCATATTTTTGGTTAAGAGCGAAAAAGTCAGCTTTGGCCATATAAACCTCGCCGCGGACTTCCAGAATCCGGGGGGCATCTGCCGGAAGCTCCTGCGGCAGGAGGCGGATGGTCCTGAGGTTGGCGGTGATGTCTTCGCCGGTGGTGCCGTCGCCCCGGGTAGCGCCCTGAACGAATCGTCCGTTTTCATAGCGGGCCGAGAAAGACAAACCGTCAATTTTGGGTTCAGCCATAAAGTCGATGCTGTCTGCGGTGTTAAGAAAACGTTTGACGCTCAGGACAAAATCGTCCACTTCTTCAAGGCTGAAGACGTCTCCCAGAGAAAGCATGGGAAAACGATGGGGAATTTTGCCGAATCCGCTTTTGAGCGGTGCGCCGATTTTTTTTGACGGGCTGTCTTCGCGAATTAATTCGGGAAAACGCGCTTCAATTTCCTCGTTTCTTTTTTTGAGCGAATCGTATTCGGCGTCGGTCAGGTAAGGGTTGTCGTTTTGATAATAGGCAATGTCGGCCTTGGCCATTTCCCGGGCGATATGTGCCAGTTCGGCTGCGGCTTCTTCCCCGGTGAGTTCGTTTATTTCTTTCATGTTTTCCTCGTTATTTTCTTTGTGAGGAATATAGGCCGTTTATTGTTTTTTTTCTACCATAAAGACGTTTTTGTGCAGAAAACGAAAATAAAAAAAACGGAAAGCCGGAGCGGCTTTCCGTTGAACGGTTACGGCTTTCGGCTAAGCCGGTGAAACCATCATCATCATCTGGCGGCCTTCCATTTTCGGTTCCGAATCGACTTTAATCAGACCTTCCAGATCTTCAATGATGTTATTCAAAACATTGCGTCCGAGGTCGTTGCTCATCTCGCGGCCTTTGAATCGCATGGTGAATTTGACCTTGTTGCCCTGTGACAAGAATTTCTTTGCCTGTTTGATTTTGACTTCGTAGTCATGGGTGTCAATCATCGGGCGAAGTTTTAACTCTTTGATTTCAACTACTTTTTGATTCTTTTTGGCTTCGTTTTTGCGCTTTTGGACTTCATATTTATATTTGCCGTAGTCCAATATCTTGCAAACCGGAGGCACAGCCTGAGGGGAAATTTCAATTAAATCCAAACCCGCATCTTCCGCTCTCGATAAAGCTTCCCGAATCGGTATGATGCCGCAGTTTTCACCGTTTTCATCAATCAGACGGACTTCCTTGGTCCGAATATCTTCATTAATGCGCGGTCCGTCATCTTCGCGTACTGGCGCATTTGTCATTTCTCTAGCTATTGTAGCCTCCCAAATAAGTTAATTTACTCTGATATATATAATACATTCTTTGCGAATCTTTCAAGCCAAATCTTGCGAATCTCAAGTCAGGCCTGTGTTCTCCGGTGTATATTACAGGAAAGTATATATATTAAAGTCTTAATATTTTATTATTGTTTATAACTTGACGTCAGAATTTTTATAGGCTATTATGCCGTATTATCAAACAGTTATTTCCTGCTTGAAAAGTTTTTTCAGCTTTTATCAATTTTTTTTTGAAAAAGTTGTTGACATTGCCGAAACGATGTCTTATAAACCCCCTTGTCGCTGCGGTGGCAACGTTGATGAAAACGAGAGCCACAAAGGAGTAGCGAGTTATAGAACAGAGTGAATAAGAAGAAAAAAGAGGATACGCGGACGGTATTTAATATTGAGAAAATATGAATAAAGTCTGAAGTATTCAAAGGAACCAAAGAAATTCTTTTATGAGTAATTTAGACAGGATTGAGAAATCATTTTAATATGAGAGTTTGATCCTGGCTCAGAACGAACGCTGGCGGCAGGCTTAACACATGCAAGTTGAACGTGATTTGCTGGGTGCTTGCACCGAGCAATGAAAGTAGCGCACTGGTGAGTAACACGTGGGAACGTACCTTTTGGTGGGGAACAACAGTTGGAAACGACTGCTAATACCG
>MNTU01000039.1 GCA_001917125.1 Azospirillum sp. 47_25 | reverse complement strand
GCTTCCGGTTACACCGACATCTCCGATGCCTCCTGCAACTGGTACAAATACTGGATACCCTGTTCCATCGCTCCGGAACGGCCGAGCGGAACATAGATTATCATTCCACCCGGTCATGCTCCGGCTTGAGCGGACATCCTGAGGATTGGCGGCGGCAAAGGGATTACCCGATCAAGTCGGGTAATGACCAAAAGAAGAGAATGTCGGGGATAACGACAGGGAGAGGAAAATGTCAGGTAACAACGATAAGAACAGAAATTTAACACTAAGGAGAAAGAAGATGAAACTATCAATTTTACTGGCGGGGAGCATTTTAACCTCGGCGATTGTCGGCAATGTTTATGCCCAGACCTGCGGCGCTCAGCCATCGTGCTCCTCTCTCGGCTATACTTATACCGGCAGCACTTCCGACTGTGTCAACACCCCGATGAAGTGCCCCTTTAATACCTCCTATTTTAACTGCACTAAAAAAGCCGACGCTTTGGCCAAACTGCAGGCCGACATCGTCACTGCCGCCATGCCTGATTATTCCAGGGCTCAGTCCAGAAATAAAGGACAGCAATATACGGCATCCACTAATGGATTTATTATTGGCTATGATCGTTATTTAGGTTCAAAATCATGGGATTCAAATGTGAAAGTTATCATTAACGGACAAAATGTGAGAGTAATTGCTGACCAGACAGAATACACCATTAATACATGGAGTTATCCGGTAAAAAAAGGATCGACCTACCAAGTAACTTCAGGAGACGGAGAAATCAAATACATGTGGGTACCGACATATTAGAAATTATTAAACCGTACCGAATAGCCTCTGCGCCGGCTGTATTTATACTTCTTTGTTGACAAATTCGTTTTTTAAGCTAAGGTCTGGGCAATAAAAAATTATTGAGAATTATTTACCTAAAAAACTAACTTTATGAATTTTAAAGACGATTTGGGCTTTCAGGCTTTTCAGGAAAAAGTTCTGAAGTGGAAAGAAATTTTTGTGCAGGGCATTAATCATCCGCATGACTTGGGCGAGGCGCGAGCAGAAGCCTTAACCTGGGAAGATATCATCTTCAAGGGAAAACTGGATGCCGTTGATTTTTGTTTTTTATCGGACAAAGCAATGTCTGAAGCAGGGAGTTTTGATGACAGAGCAAAGTATTTTCTGCATAAACTTCCCTATTATGAGGAAGTTACCGGATTAATCCCACAAATGAATTTTATCGGTGATTATGCCGGTGCAGAAATGCCGAACGGAGACAAAATAGGCTTTCTTCCCCAATGGTTTGAAAACGGCGAAATCATTGTCCGGACTTATATCAGACTGGCGGAAGGTTTTGAACTTGACTGCGACAGTCTGATTCTTTTCGAAAACTGTAACTGCATCGGAATTGTTCGATATGTTAAAGATTTTCCGCCGGAATATTATCAAAAAAAAGAAGCCTACGAAACAAGAAAGGCAAACGCTGAACGAGACGATGACGATTTGCCTTTTTGAGTGAAAATTCATAAAAAATCCCCGTTTGAAACGGGGATTTTTTTTACCAACTGTTCATATGGATTTTCTGTTGTTTAAAGCGATCTTCCGGCTGCCGCGGTTCCGCCGCCGGGTAGCCGATAACCACCAAAGACAGCGGCTTAATATGCGGCGGCAGATTAAACAAACGAATAAAGTTTTCCATGCGCTCTTTGTCCGGATAAATTCCGCACCAGCAGCTGCCAAGTTTTTTGGCATGGCAAGCCAGCAGCAGATTTTCGGTTGCCGCGGCACAATCAACCATCCAAGCGCCGGGAGCCATCTCCTCTTCCGTGTTGCCGCAGACAATAACCGCCAGTGACGCTTCTTCCAAAAAACGGCAGTAAGGCTGAGCTTGGGTTATTTCGGGAAACTTGCTCTTGTCATTGACCACTATGAATTCCCACGGCTGTTTATTGCGCCCGGAAGGAGCCAGCATAGCTGTTTCCAATATGTCCCTGATGTCATCGGCGGGAATATCACGATTAGGAATATATTGCCGCACAGACCGGCGGGTACGCAGTCCTTCTCTAAAATCCATTTACCTTCTCCTTTTTACGTTTTGTCTTTTATATGTAAGAGGCAACGGCCCCAAAATCAAGAGATAAAAAGCCCCTCCAAAGAGGGGCTTTTTTTACTTCTTCAAGTTTTTCAGCTGTTCGTCTACCCGAGACATCTTCCGGTTATAGCGCCGGACGACTTCACGCTTGCGTTTGCGGTTTGCCCGCCAGCTGACATAATTGATGATGCCGTATTTGCTGATATCGTCCTCAGAGACAACGCCCTCGGTTGAAATGGCGCAAATATCGTCGGCAATATTGGCAATGCCGCCACGGATGAAATATTTATCCGTTATGCCGTCATGTTCATCCAAAACCCGAACATAGCCGTTTGTCAACACCATTACCGTCGGTGCGCGTTCCGGCAGAACGGTAAGGTCACCGTCCGCTCCCGGAACAACCACCCGGCGGACATCCTGTTCCTTATAAACTTTATCCGGGGTAAATATCTTCAGACGTACATGTTTTTCCATAACTTATATTCCTGTTAAGCGGCAGAACTCATATTCTTAGCGTTTTCGAGCACTTCTTCAATGGTACCGACCATATAGAAAGCCTGTTCCGGAATATCGTCGTATTTGCCTTCGATAATTCCCTTAAAGCCTTTAATGGTGTCTTCCAGTTTTACAAATTTACCGGGACGGCCGGTGAAAACTTCGGCAACATGGAACGGCTGCGACAGAAAACGCTGAACCTTACGGGCACGGGCAACCGTCAGTTTGTCTTCTTCCGAAAGCTCGTCCATACCCAGAATGGCAATAATATCCTGCAGAGATTTATATTTCTGCAAAATTTCCTGAACCTTACGGGCGACCGTATAGTGTTCTTCACCGACAACCGTCGGATCCAGAATACGGCTGGTCGAATCAAGCGGATCAACGGCAGGGAAAATACCCAGTTCGGAAATCTGGCGCGACAAAACCGTCGTGGCATCCAAGTGAGCAAACGTTGTTGCCGGAGCCGGGTCGGTCAAGTCGTCGGCCGGAACATAAACGGCCTGAACAGAAGTAATTGAACCGTGTTTGGTTGAGGTAATGCGCTCCTGCATGGCACCCATATCGGTTCCCAGTGTCGGCTGATAGCCCACTGCGGACGGAATACGCCCGAGCAGAGCCGAAACTTCGGAACCGGCCTGGGTGAAACGGAAGATATTGTCAACGAAGAACAAAACATCCTGATGTTCTTCATCGCGGAAATATTCCGCCTGTGTCAAGCCGGAGAGGGCAACACGGGCACGGGCTCCGGGCGGTTCGTTCATCTGACCGTAAACAAGCACGGTTTTAGATTTGTCACCCTCCAGATCAATAACCCCGGATTCAATCATTTCGTGATAGAGGTCATTCCCTTCGCGGGTGCGTTCGCCGACACCGGCAAATACGGAATAGCCGCCGTGGCCTTTGGCAATATTGTTAATCAGTTCCATAATCAAAACGGTTTTGCCGACACCGGCGCCGCCGAACAGACCGATTTTGCCGCCTTTGGCATAAGGTTCAAGCAAATCGATTACTTTAATGCCGGTGGTCAGAATTTCCGTATCGGTGGACTGCTCGGTAAAAGCAGGCGCCGGACGGTGAATCGGGAAATGCTGCTTGGCTTTAACCGGGCCGCGGCCGTCAACCGGGTCACCGATAACGTTGATGATGCGGCCGAGCATTTGCGGACCGACGGGAACTTCAATCGGATGTCCGGTGTTGATGACTTCAAGACCGCGAACCAAGCCGTCGGTTGAATCCATAGCGATGGTACGAACTACCCCCTCGCCCAAGTGCTGTTCAACTTCCAGAACCAGCTTGCGGCCGTGGTTGTCGCATTCAAGGGCCGTCAGAATGTTCGGCAGTTCATCAATTTTTTCAAACTTGACGTCAACAACCGCCCCCATTACCTGAGAAATATGACCAAGCCGGCCGCTGCCGACTTCAGCTTTTTCAATCTTTTTAATTTTCTTTACGGCCTTTTTTTCATCGGCGCCGATTTCTTTGAAAGACTTTTTATCCAATTCCGTCACGCTCTCAGTCTTTTTAACTTTTTTGGCGGCGGCTGCCTTAGCCTTCGCGGGGGCGGCCGTTTTAGCGTTTTTCTTCTCCGTCATTTTTATCTCCTAGAGTTACAGTGCTTCCGCACCGGCAATAATTTCGATTAATTCGGTCGTAATGTTGGTCTGACGCATCCGGTTATATTTCAGCGTCAGGCGGGAAATCATGTCTTTGGCATTACGGGTCGCATTATCCATAGAGGTCATACGCGCGCCGTGTTCGGATGCCTGAGAGTGGATAATTGCCTCAAAAACGGAAGCTTTATACAACAGCGGCAGAGACTGCCCCAGAACTTCCATTTTATACGGTTCATATTCATAAGCGGCACCATTGACCAAAACCGGTTCCGTCCCTGCTTCCGCGCGCTCGGAAAAGCGAAGCGGCAAAAGCTGCTTGACGACAATTTCCCGGTTGATTGCCGAATGGAATTCGCTGTAAACAGCCTCACAGACATCAATATTGCGCATCATGAAATCATCATAAGCGTAATTGGCAATGACAGCGCTTTCATCATAACGGGCACCTTTTTTGGCAATGCCGTCGATATCGCGGACAATGTTGGCAGCATAGCGGCGTTTGAGGATAGAATATCCTTTGCGCCCGATACAGGCGACTTTAACCTCTTTGCCGGCGTTTTGCAGTTCTTCGATGCGCCGGGCCGCCACTTTGGCTACCGAGGCATTGAAGTTTCCGCAAAGACCGCGATCGGAGGTAAAGACCAGCAGAAGATAAGTCCGGTCATTTTCAGAACCGGCAATCATCCGCGGCCATTTGACGAAAGTGCCGTTTTGCTCCAGCGTCCGGAACTCGGAAACAACATTCTCCAGCGGAGAAAGAATGTTTTCGCGATAAGGAACGCTGGAAGCAATCAGGCCTTGAGCTTTACGCAGACTGGAAGCAGCAACCATCTTCATTGCCGAAGTGATTTTCTGTGTTGACTTGATGGTTTCAATACGAGTTCTTAACTCTTTTAAACCGGCCATAGTTCTTCCTTATGCTGCTTTTTCTTCACTAATGTATTCGGCTAAGAAACTGTCGTAAAATTCGGTCAATTTCTTATCCAGTTCGTCGGAAATAACCTTTTCGTCACGAATCTGCTCGAGGAATTCAGGATGATTAGCCTTGACTGCGGTCAGCGCTTTCTGCTCGAAAGGTTTAATTTCAGTCAGAGGCAGCTTATCCAAATATCCGCGGACACCGGCGAAAATAGCGATAACTTCTTCGGCAACCGGCATCGGATGATAAACAGGCTGTTTCAGCAGTTCGGTCAGGCGTTCGCCGCGTGACAGCAGCTGCTTGGTCGCGGGATCAAGGTCTGAAGCAAACTGGGCAAAAGAAGCCATTTCGCGATACTGTGCCAATTCGAGTTTAATTTTGCCGGCAACCTGTTTCATTGCCTTAATTTGAGCGGCCGAGCCGACGCGGCTGACGGAGATACCGACATTTACCGCCGGGCGGACGCCCTGATAGAACAGACTGGTTTCCAAGAATATCTGACCGTCGGTAATTGAAATAACGTTGGTCGGAATATAAGCGGAAACATCGCCGGCCTGCGTTTCGATAACCGGCAGCGCAGTCAGAGAACCGGCTCCTTCATCATCGTTCATCTTCGCCGCACGCTCCAACAGACGGGAATGCAGATAGAAGACGTCGCCGGGATAAGCTTCACGCCCAGGCGGACGACGGAGCAGCAAAGACATCTGACGGTATGCCGTTGCCTGTTTGGACAGGTCATCATAAAAAATTGTGGCATGCATGCCGTTATCACGGAAATATTCGCCCATGGCGCAGCCGGAATACGGCGCAATAAACTGCATTGGCGCCGGATCGGAAGCCGTTGCGGCAACAACGATGGTATAATCCAGAGCTCCGTTGTCTTTCAAGGTTTTAACCACCTGAGCAACGGTTGAACGTTTCTGACCGACGGCAACATAAATGCAGTACATTTTTTCCTTTTCGGACTTTGCCTGGTCGTTAATGTGTTTTTGATTGAGAATCGTATCAAGAATGATAGCGGTTTTACCGGTCTGACGGTCACCGATGATTAATTCGCGCTGACCGCGGCCAATCGGAATCAGAGCATCGACCACTTTCAATCCGGTTTGCATCGGTTCATGCACGCTGCGCCGCGGAATAATCCCCGGAGCTTTGACTTCGGAGTTGCTGTATTCGGTTGCTTTAACCGGGCCTTTGCCGTCAATCGGCTCACCCAGCGCATCAACAACCCGCCCCAGCAGCCCTTTGCCCACCGGCACGCTCACAATTTTATCGGTACGTTTTACGATATCGCCTTCCTTAATGGACTCATCCGAGCCGAAAATAACGACACCGACGTTGTCTTCTTCGAGGTTAAGGGCCATTCCCTTAACGCCGCTTTCGAATTCAACCAGTTCATTTGACTGAACTTTATCGAGGCCGTAAACATGGGCAATACCATCACCAACCGACAAAACGCGGCCGACTTCGGAGACGTCAACCTCGACATCGGCATTTGCGATTTTATCTTTGATGATAGAGGATATTTCGCTTGCATGTACAGACATTATTGTCCACCTTTCATCATAATTTCCAAACGATTTAATTTTCCACGAATTGAATCGTCAATCATGGAAGAACCAAACTTTACAATTAATCCGCCCAGAATTTCCGGACAAATCTCATAGTTGACAACCACTTTTTTGGAAAGCATTTTTTCCAGATTGGCGGTTAAACTTTTTTCCTGCGCATTGCTCAGGGCTTGAGCACTCTGCACACTGGCTTCGACGTAGCCGTTTTTACGATACCAGATATGCTGAAATTCTTCCAATATCGGCAACAGTTCGCCGAAGCGGCCGTTTGCGGCCACGATATCCAGACAGTTAAGCGTTTCTTTATCCAGCTTAAGTTTGCGGGCAACTTCGGACAGAGCCTCGCGTTTAGAATCCAAGTTCCAAACCGGATTAGCCAGATATTTGACGATTGAGCCGTCCTCCCGGAGAATGACGACCAATTGCCTGATATCTTCCAGAACTTTTGCCACGGCTTTTTTTTCTTCGGCAGCGCCGTAAAGCGCAGCGGCATAAGTTGAAATTATTTTAGCTTTTGAAATCTTCTTCACGGTATTCTCGTCAATTATTTACAATTGTCGTTATCATAAGCGGTAAATCTTTCTAATTTATTAATTTTCTACATAAAACTGTAAGGGTCAACGTCTATCTCCACACGTACATTTGACGGACAAGAAATTTTGCGCAGCCACTCACGCAAAACCTCCTGAATTTTAATGTTTTTTGCCGTCTTCAGCAGCAGCCGGTAGCGGTATTTTCCCCGCAGCATATAGATTGGCGCCGGAGCAGGTCCCAATGTAGATATATAATCGTTGTTGGGCGCCGTTTGCCCTAGCCAAACGGCTACTTTTTCCGCGGCATCACGGTTGGCGCCGGAAACGATGACGGCTGCCAGTTTTCCGAACGGAGGCATACGCAAAATTCTCCGGCTCTGTTTTTCCAAATCCAGAAACTGATTGCGATCATTTGCGAGCAGCGCCTTGAGTACGGCATTGTCGGGATAAAGCGTCTGCAGATAGACGGTCCCTTTTTTTTCGGCACGGCCGGCGCGGCCGGAAACCTGCGACAAAAGCTGATACGTCTGTTCGGTAGCCCGCAAGTCGCTGCCCATCAGCCCCAAATCGGCATCGACGATGCCAACCAGAGTCAGACTCGGGAAATGGTGTCCCTTGGCGAGAATCTGCGTACCGATTAAAATATCCACTTCGCCTTTCTCCATCCGCTCAAATACGGCGGAAACCTCAGCCAGCGAAGAAGTAATATCGCTGGAAATGACGGCGAGGCGCGCATCGGGGAAACGTTTGGAGACCTCTTCGGCAATGCGTTCCACCCCGGGACCGCAGGCCGTCAGACCGTCTTCGGAATGGCATTCGGGGCATTCTTTGGGAATCGGCATGGAATAACCGCAATGATGGCAAATCAGACGGCCGCTGCTGCGATGCTCGGTCAGCCAGGCCGTACAATTGGGGCACTGGATGCGGTGCCCGCAATCGCGGCAGATTGTCAGCGGAGCATAACCGCGGCGATTGAGAAACAGCATCGACTGTTCGTTTTTTTCAAGATTTACTTTAAGAGCGTCCACTAAAGTCGGCGCCAGCCAGGAAACACCCCAGGAGCCTTTCTGCGGCTTATCCTTTTTCAAATCAATCACTTTAATATCGGGCATCACGGCAGAAGCATAGCGGCTGGTCAGGCGCACGCAGTCATATTTGCCGTCTTCCACATTACAGACGGTTTCCAAGTCGGGCGTTGCGGTTGAGAGAATCAGCGGAAACTGTTCCAACTTAGCGCGAACGACCGCCATATCCCTCCCCTGGTAATTAACGACATCTTCCTGCTTGAAAGAGTGGTCATGGCTTTCATCGATAACCATCAGTCCCAAATCGGGATAAGGCAGAAACAGCGCCGAGCGGGCACCGACAATTACCTTTACCCGCCCCTCGGACACGGCTTTCCATGTGTCTATCCGTTCCCGCTGTCCCAAACCGGAATGCCAGCAGGCCGGTTTGACGCCGAACCGTTTTTCAAACCGCCCCAGCCATTGGGTGGTTAACGCAATTTCCGGCACCAGAATCAAAACCTGCCGTCCCAATTCCAAGGCACGGGCGACCGCTTCAAAATAGACTTCGGTTTTGCCGGAACCGGTAACGCCGTCCAGGAGAGTTACCGAAAAGCCATTACCGACTTTGCGTACCAGTTCGGCGGCAGCGGTTTCCTGCTCGGGGGTCAGGGCCACTTTGGAAAAGCTCCCCTTAGGCTCGGCATAATACTTCTTTTTCGGGCGGACAATCGGTTTCAAAATCCCTGCGGTTATCAGTGTATTTACCACGCTCAGCCCGACCCCGGCTCCCCGACAGATTTCTTTGCGGGTGTAAGGCGCATGTCTGAGCAAGTCCATAACATGCCAACGGGCATCGGAATTTTTCAATTTGGCTTCAGCCAGAGTTTTGCCGCTCAGGGTATAAAGCGTTTCGGTTTGGTTGTCGTCAAAGACGGCGCGCACGCTGATAACCATTTTCAGCACCAAACCGACAAAAGCCAAATTATATTCGGCCACAAATTTAACAAACTGGATTAAGTTTTTGGAAAGAGGCGGAAAGTCAAGCTTTTCGATTATCGGTTTAATCTTGTTTTCCGGCAATTCGGAAGAACGCCCGTGTTTCCAGACAACGCCGATCTGCTCCTCCCGTCCCCAGGGAACGCGGACAAGCGTGCCGAGCGGAAGCTCCGTTTCGGTTTTGTAATCAAAAGGCTCGTTAAAAGGCAGCGGCAGCATGACGCCGATAATTGAAGTCATTTTTCTCCTGGGTTCGGGCTGAAGCTGTTCCGGGGCACCGGCCGCCGAAAGCAAATTTCCGTTTTATCATAAAGCAGCGGCGGCAAAATTAAACCCCCTGCCCCGCATTATCCCCACAAAAAAAAACGGCGGAATCGTATATACGGAATATTAAAGAATAAGGGGTAAAATTTTAAAGAGGATAATAAAATGAAGAGCGAAATAAAATATAACGCTTCCAGAGAAATCAAACAACTGATTGCTCAGTGGCAGAGCTGGCTGTTGAACGAACGGCGCTATTCGCCGCATACGTTAGATGCTTATTCGCGCGATTTGTCCGGTTTTTTTGACTTCGCGGCCGAACATCTGGGCAAGGTTCCGGAGACTGCCGACCTGGCAAAATTAGAAGTGCGCGATTTCAGAGCCTATTTGAGCCAAAGGGCCACACGGCATATTGACAAATCGTCCCTGGCGCGCGAGCTCTCAACCCTGAAAAACTTTTTCAAATGGCTGGCCCGATATGATATTCTCAGGAATCCGGCTTTATCCGTCATCAGAACGCCGCGGCGGGCAAAAGTTCTTCCGAAAGCTCTGGAAGTGAACGATACATTTAACGTGATTGACGAGGCGCAGAATCTGGCTTCCAATTCATGGCAGGGCCTGCGGGATACGGCGATTTTCACGCTGCTTTATGGCTGCGGACTGCGTATTTCCGAGGCCCTGTCCCTGAATGTGGGAGATATCGGCAACAACGATTTTCTGCGTATCAAAGGTAAGGGTAACAAAGAAAGAATTGTGCCTTTATTGCCTGTCGTTGTTGAAAATATCAATAAATATCTGGCAGAATGCCCGTATCAGCCGAAACAAGGGGAACCGTTATTTTTAGGTGCCCGCGGCGACAGGCTCGTTCCGCGAATTATTCAGCGGCAGATGCAAAAAATCCGGGCTTATCTGGGCTTACCTGACAATTTGACTCCCCATGCCCTGCGGCATTCTTTTGCAACCCACCTGCTGGCTGAAGGGACCGACCTGCGCTCAATTCAGGAATTGTTAGGCCATGCGTCCCTGACCACGACCCAGCGCTATACCGATGTTCAGATTGAAACCCTTAAGAAAGAATATGACAAAGCGGGACTGTTAAGCTCGTCCGCAAGCTGAAAGCGCAAAAGAAAAGAGGCGTCCGACGGCGCCTCTTTTAATTCTTTCCTGAAACAAAAGAAAATTACTTTAATTTCTTTTCAACGAACTCTTCGTGTTTTTTGGACTTCTTGTCATATTTTTTCAAAGTCAGTTTTTCCGGATGAGTCCGCGGATTTTTTTCAGCAAGATAAAAGGTACCGGTACCGGCAGTGCTTTCCAATTTTACTTTAACTTTAATTGCTTTTGCCATGATTTTATACTCTTTAAAATTAGGTTATATCAAAACATTTAGGCGTAATATACAGTTTTTGACGGCTTTGTCAATAAGATTTTTCGCACTTGTCCGCTTATGACCGCTTATTTTAGAGAAAAAAATATTTTTGTCTATTGTGTCTGACGGAAAACTGTGTTATGATGTTTTTCAGATACAAATTATTTCACCTATTATGATGTCTGCTTTCTTGGCTTAAATTAAGGGTGAAACTTTCCGAATATTAACATTAAAAAAAATATAAAGATGGAAAAGAAAATTTTTGCTGCAGTCATTGCTGCGGTTGCCGCTCTGATTATATACAACGGCGGTTGGGAAATCATCAAATTTTTAGGTGACAAGGTGTTTGCTTATCCGTGGAATTTTGCGGCAATCATCATCTTATCACTGATAACGATGGCTCTCATCATCGGTACGGTTGTCGTGCCGATCGGAATCTATCAAAAATTAAGTAAATAACCCTTAAAATCTAAGTATCATGAAAAAAATTCTTCTGCCTTTGACGGCTGTTGCTGCTTTTGCGGTTATTGCTGCCGCTAACATCAAAATTGCCGCCGCTTTGGCAATTATGATTGTTTTTTTCTCCGGTATCTTTGCAACCCTTCCCCGACTTATGGAGTTTCAGGATCGGTTGGAAATCAGACGCTGGAAAAAAAGACTGGAAGAAAACGAAAAAAGAAAAGAAAGAATTGCCAAAATCTGCCGCGAAGTGCCGCAGGAACATTTGGTCTGATTTCTTTCTTCCCTGTTGAAAAGCCGGAGATTTTATCTTCCGGCTTTTTTGTATTCAAAGTTAATCACCGCAGGGATTACAGGACTTGCCGTTTTGAACGAACCGTTTTACTCTACGGATAATAACGAATTATTAAAACAAGTAATTATGGACAAGATGTATGAATTACGCTGCCGAAAGCGGCGCAGAATGTGGCTCTTGCTGAATTTAACCGGCCGGGCCTTTGAGATATCGGGAACGTTTTGTTTGATTCTGTTTTTTATTTTCAACGGCATTCCCTGGTATCTGCTGGCCTGCATGTGGTTTATTATGCTGGGAATGGCGGTGTCACTGCTTATCCGGGGTTTATTTTATCTCGTGATGAAAATAGCCAGTTTTTGTTAAAGCCTGAATAGAATTCAGGCTTTTTTTATAACGGCAGCCTGTTTTCCTATTTGATATGTTTGCGCAGATAGGCTTCGGCAACCGACAGGTCGAGTTCCGACTTCATCCGGTTTTCCGGCAGGCAGGCATTGCTTCTGCTGCCGCGGGCAATAATTTTTTCGGCATCGCGGGTTTCCGGTTCGCCGGAAGTGCAGATATCGGGCAAGACACCGATACCGGCCAACTTATTCCCCGACGGCGTATAAATAATTCCGTTTGTCAGAGCCAGACGGCTGTTATTACTCAGTTTTATCAGCTTTTGCACGGTTCCTTTGCCATAGCTGCCGGTTCCGACCACAACAGCCCGGCTTTGTTCCTGAAGCGCTGCCGCCAAAACTTCCGCCGAAGAAGCCGTCTGCCCGTCAATCAGTACCACAATCGGCTTGTTGTCAAGCACGTCTCCGGCCGGCGCATTGTAATATTCCGTCGAATCGGGACTGCGGCCTTTGGACGAGGCGACAATTCCGCCGTCAATAAACAGCCCCGCCACCCGAACGGCCTCCTGAAGCATACCGCCGGGATTGCCGCGCAGGTCAATAATCAACCCCTTAACGCCGGAATGCTCCGTCAGGCTGCGGGAAACGTTTTCTCCCGTATATTTGTTTATCGCTCCCAAGCGCATATACAAAACATCATTTTCGAGCAGGCGGTCATAGAATGCACGTTTGGGCTTAAATTCCGGCACCGGCGGATTACTCAGTTCCAAATCGGGATAATAGCTCGAATCGCGGTCAAATTTCTTGATGCCGTGAGCCATCATGGTGTCGATAATTTCAAAATCCTTGCGTTTGAGCTCGGGAGAAGCTTTTTGCGCCGACCGGATAATGTCCTGCGTGAATTTTACCCAGGCCGAAACATCGTGCGGATCTTCAGGCTTGCTCCGGCTCAGCATAACCCTTCCGTTTACATAAACAGAAACCCGGCGGTCGTCATCGGCAATCCGGACGCGTTTGTCAAGTTTGTTCAGCCCTTGCAGAGCCGGCATGGCAATTTCGTTCAGACTGACGGGTTCCAGATATTCGTCCTGTACGGTTTGATAAATTTCGGCCAGGGTCAGCCTGTCATCGGCCTGTGCCGGAAACGACAAAGAAAGGCATAAAAGGCTGACACCGATTAATTTATTCATCATTGTGCTTTTGCTCCGCCTGGTGATTGTTTTGTTTGATTTTTTCCTTGCGTTCTTTTTTCGAAAGTTTCTGTTTTGCCTTCCGGCGGCTTTTCTTCGGAGACGACTGCTTTTTGCCGGCGGAACGGATTTCGTCTTCGGTGCTCTCAACCAGCTTAAAGGCTAAGGTTCCGCTTATCGGCGAAGCTTCGGTCAGGCAGGCGGTCAGCCGGTCACCCATCATAAAACGACGGCCGGTTTTGGCGCCGACCATCTCATTGCCGCCGGCCGAAAACTGATATTTGTCCGAGGGAAGCGTATGCATCGGAATCAAACCTTCGGCTCCCAGACTGTCAATTGCCACAAAAATGCCGGCCGTGGTTAAACCGGTAATTTTCGTTTCAAATTTCGCTCCGATTGAAGGTTCGAGATAAGCCGACAGATAACGGGACAGCGTATCGCGTTCGGCCTGAACCGCCGTCCGTTCCGTATTGCAGAGATGTTCCCCGATTTCCTTAAACTGCGGCACATCCGCCCCGGATTCAAGTTCACCGCCGTCAGGCATACCGCAGCCTTTAATCAGAGCCCGGTGTATCAGCAAGTCGGCATAGCGGCGAATCGGCGAGGTAAAATGCACATAATCACTCAATGCCAAGCCGAAATGTCCGACATTCTCCGGCGTGTATTTGGCCTGGCATTGCAGGCGCAGCACCAGATTATTAATCCCGCTCCCGAGGTTATGGCGGCGGCACTCCTCAAGTATATGATTAAAATGTCCGGGCTGCAGCGCCGGATAGTCCGGCAGTTTCAGGTGCAGGCCATGCAGCAGCGGTTCAATATCTTTCAGCTTTTCTTCCAGCGGCTTTTCATGAATGCGGAACATTATCGGCAGTTCGGTTTGTTCCAGACGTTTGGCTGCCGAAACATTGGCGGCAATCATAAATTCTTCAATAATTTCGTGGCTGGCAAAGTGCTCGGCCGGCCCCAGAGAAAGGATATGCCCGTCGTTGTCAACTTTTATGGATATTTCCGTCGGGTCAAGTTCCAGCGTTCCACGTTTTTTGCGGGCTTTGCTGAGGGCAAAATAGGCCTCATACAACGGCTGAATAACCGTTTTGAACAACCCCATCGTCTGAAGGGAGTGCGTTCCTTCAAAGGCTCGCTGGACCTCGCGGTAAGTCAGACGCGCAGCCGATTTCATCACGGCTCTTTTAAAGTCGAAGCGACAAATGTTGCCGTCGTTGTCAATATCCATCAGGCAGGCCAGGCAAGGGCGCTTTTCCTTGGGGCGGAGCGAGCAGAGGTCATTGCTTAAAGCTTCCGGCAGCATCGGAATGACCATTCCCGGCAAATAAACCGAATTGCCGCGGCGGTAAGCTTCGCGATCAAGCTCGGAACCGGGACGAACATAATAGGCCACATCGGCAATGGCAACAATCAGATGGAAACCGCCGGGCGTTTTTTCGGCATAGACGGCATCGTCAAAATCTTTGGAATCATCGCCGTCAATGGTTACCAGCGGCAACGCCGTCAAATCCTCCCTGCCCTGCAGATGATATTCCGGACAGCAGGAAGCTTCCTTAACAACCGCATCGGGAAAACTGTCATTGATTTTATATTTTTCAAGAATGAACAGCCCGGTCGATTTGGCAATGTTAAAACGGCCGTAATTTTTGATAATTTTAGCCTGTTTAAACTTTTTTTCGCCAATTAACGCCACTTTGACAAAGTCGCCGACACGGCTGTTTCCCAGCTTGTCCAGAAGATAGTCCATCCGGGAGTTTCTTTCGGCCGAGCGGAGATAAAACAGTCCGTTTTTTTCCACGATAACGCCGTATATCTGTTCCAGAGCCACTCCGGCGGTCATGGTGCGGGCCAGAGGCTTGGCCCACCAGGTATCGTTTTTGCGGGACAGTCTGGCAATAAATCGATCGCCTTCGGCAAGAGCCGGCTTTATTTTTTTGTTTTCCAACACATAAATTTTATAACCGTGAGGATTGTCCGTCGGATCAACCGCCGCAGCCATCAAATCGCCGAAGCCGGAGGCGCCGCAGATTTCGAGCTGGCAGTTTTCCGGCAAGAGGTCAGACGATTTCTTTTTATTTTTTCTGTTGCTCATGTTTATCTCAGTTCCGCAATCAGAGCCGTATGGTCGGAAGGCTTGCTTCCGGCGCGAGGCGTTTTATCCACTTCGCAAGACTGCAGGCGGTCAGCCGCTTTCGGTGACAGCCAGAGGTAATCGATGCGCAGTCCCATATCGTTTTGAAAAGCACCGCCGGCATAGTCCCAATAGGTGTAGCCGTTAAGCGGCAGAGGGTAAAGGGCGCGGAAAGCATCGGTCCAGCCCTGATATTCAATAGCTTTCAGACGTTGGATAACCTCCGGGCGAAACAGGGCGTTTTTACGAAAGAGTTCGGGATTATAAACATCGTGATCCGTCAGAATGACATTGAAGTCACCGCCCAAGACGACCGGCTCGGCCGAATGCAGAAGCTCTGCGGTGCGATTATACAAAGCCTCCATCCAACGCAGTTTATAGGTAAATTTAGAAGTGTCATCAGGGTCATTGTAAGGCGGATTTCCGTTCGGCAGATAGATTGATGCGGTGCGGAAATTTTCGCCGTTTACATTGACAACGGCCTCCAGATAACGGGCATTATCGTCGTCAAAACCAGGGAGCCCTTCGGCGGTTACCTTAATTTTGTGCCGGCTGAGAACAGCCACGCCGTTATAGCTCTTTTGTCCGAGAATCTTCGCCTCATAACCTGCGGTTTGAAATTCAAAAAACGGAAAAGAATTAAATTCGGTTTTAATTTCCTGCAGCAGTAAGATATCCGGACGCAATCTGTCCAGCCAGGGAAGCAGACCGTCAACCCGGGCGTTGACGGAGTTTACGTTGAATGTGGCGATTTTCATTTTATACCTTTTTTAATTTGTTTGTTATAATGTAACTTAAAATTATGTCATTGGAAAGGGAAAAAAATGGAGCTTGCAAACTATGCCCTTGCCCCGGAAAAAAGCCGGGGACGGATGTATGCAGATTTTACCAACGTTATCCGTTCGCCGTTTCAGCGTGACCGCGACCGGCTGATTCATTCCTCGGCTTTCCGCCGGCTGGACGGCAAAACGCAGGTTTTCGCCTATCACGAAGGCAAGAACTACCGCACCCGCCTGACCCACAGCATTGAGGTTGCCCAGATTACCCGCACAATCTGCAAATGCCTGAAGCTGAACGAAGAACTCGGCGAAGCCATTGCCCTTGCCCATGATTTAGGACATTCCCCGTTCGGCCATGCCGGCGAACGCGGCCTGCAAAACGCCATGGCCAAATTCGGCGGATTTGACCACAACATTCAGTCACTCAAAATCATGACCAAACTCGAAATTCACTATCCGGAATTTCCGGGGCTGAACCTGACCTGGGAAACGCTGGAAGGAACGGTCAAACACAACGGCCCGATAAAAAAGACAACCAGCGCCTACTTAAAAGAATTCAACAAAAAATATGATCTTGACCTGAAAAATTATCCGTCGCTGGAAGGACAGGTCGGTGCGGTTGCCGATGACATTGCCTACAACAATCATGACATCGACGACGGTTTCAATGCCGGATTTTTCTCGATTGAAAAACTGCGCGAACTGCCTTTTATTGACCGGATCGTCGCAGATTTTGAAAAGGGACATCCGGGCTGCGATGACGACAGGCTCAAAATTTATGCCATCACGCGAAACATGATTGCGCGCATGATTTTTGACGTGCTGCGCAATACCAAGGAAAACATCGCCCGCCATAAAATCGCCACAGACAACGATGCCCGTTATCTGAAAGCGCTGACAGTCGACTTTTCGGAAGAAATGAAAGCGGAAATCAAACTGCTGCGCAGTTTTTTGCGCGATTATTTTTATACGCACACCAGCGTGGCGCGGATGGATATGAAATCGCAAAAAATTATCGAAGAACTGTTTAATGTTTTCATGAATGACTATAAATTACTGCCGATGGAACTGCGTTCAAAAATCACGCCACAGAGCAAAGACCGCGAGGCGGCGGAAATTATCTGCGAATATATCGCCTGCATGACGGACATGTGTGCCGTGGAAGAACATCGCAGGCTTTTTGACGTTCATACCAGATTTTAAGGCTGCGGTTAAGAGCTTGTAAAGGATTATCGTTTATAGTGAGGTAAAAAAGAATTTAACATGCAGGAGAGAAAACATGTTTCAGGAATTTCCGGAAGACAATAAAGGCGACGATTTCTTAAATGAATTTCGTCAGAAAATCGCCGATCAGTCTTCAAACAACATTGAAGAACGCCGCAACGAAATGAAACGTTCCAAAAGCGTTTTCATCGGCGCGGTTTCCGGCGTGGCTCTGGCCGGCGTGGTCGGCTGGTTTATTTTGGCTCCGCAGTATTCAGACACCGGAAACGTTGAAATTCCGGTTATACGCAGACCGCAGACAGCGGTTAAAGTTCAGCCGAGCGAACCCGGCGGAATGGAAATTCTCAATCAGGACAAAAGCGTCTATGACATTATAGAGAAAAAAGACAACGAACCTGTTGTCGAAAATCTCCTGCCGCCGCCGGAACAGCCCAAACTGCCGGAAGTTATTCCGAGCCAGCAGGTTGTTCAGGCCGCTCCGCTGCAAGTCAACGACCAAATTCCCGAAAAGGTAATCGGCACAGCGCCGGTAGCACAAGTTAAAGAAGCCGCTCCGCTGCCGGTTTCCACCAACGCACAAACCGGTGACGCGCCAGAGGCAAAAGTTATCGGTTTGAAGGAAGCGGTTCAGCAAGAAAACGCCAAAGCCACACAGGCAGCTCAGATTCCGGCGCAACCCAAAGTTCAGCCGGCGGTTCAGCCCGAACCGAAGAAGCCGGCCGCACCGGCTAAGGCAACTGCCGGAATGTGGCAGATTCAGCTGATGTCTTCGCCGAACAGACAGGCTGTCGAGAAAGCCTGGATCAGCCTGAGCAAGAAATATAAAATGCTGCAGGGACAGCCGCACGAAATCGAAGCTGCGGATCTTGACTTTGACAAGACGTTCTATCGTCTCAAAGCCGGCGCCTTTACAGACAGAGCCGGAGCAGACGAGCTTTGCAAAGATATTAAAGCTCTGGGCGGAACCTGTATTGTAAAGAAAAAATAATGTGGCTGGATTTAACATTCAAATATACAGCCATTTTTACGGCAATCATCCTTCATGAAATCGCTCATGGTTATGCGGCGCTGCTCATGGGGGATGATACGGCCAAAAAAGAGGGACGTCTGTCGCTTAATCCTTTAAAGCATGCCGATTTATTCGGCACTTTTTTATTGCCGCTGATGCTGTGGATTGCCCATGCGGGAATTATGTTCGGCTGGGCCAAACCGGTGCCGATTGATTTCAGGAAGCTCAAATATCACCGCAAGGGGATTATTTTGGTTTCAGCCGCGGGCATCATCATGAATATTTGGGTTGCCGTAATTTCGGCACTGTTTATTTTGCTTATTCAGTTTATTCCACACCCTTACACGCAGATGATTCTGCATATGTTTTTTCTGAATATGGCGGCTTTTAACATTATCATCGCACTGTTTAACGCGCTGCCGATTCCGCCGCTGGACGGTTCGAAAATCCTTTTTGGCTGGAGCCGGGAGCCATGGGCGGTTAAATATGTCAATTCAGGCAAAGCGGGGCTGGCCGCAATTGTCTTTCTGATATTCATTATGCCGGAGATCGGACGTGCCTTGGGGCTTGATTTAAATCTGTTCCGTACCTATCTTATCGGCACGACCCGTTATCTGCTCTCGTTGCTGGTGTAGGGGTAAGTCATGGAAAAGCCAATTCTTGCCGCAATGCTCTCCTGCAGTTCCATCAAGCTTAGTGATGCAGAAAAGCGTCTGTTTGAAAAATATAATCCGCTGGGGGTAACTTTATTCGGCAGAAACCTTGTTTCGCCGGCTCAAATTCAGGCGCTGACGAAAGAGATAAAAGAAACCGTCGGTCGTGATGACGTCTTAATTGCGGTTGACCAAGAAGGCGGACGGGTGCGTCGTTTGCAGGGAGACGGCTTTTATGATATCGTTTCAATGGAACAGTTGGGAAACATAGCAACCAAGCAAGGCATCGGCAAAGCCATCGGTGCTGCAATAGAACACAGCATTCTCACCTGTCAGGATCTGCATAAGGCAGGTTTTAACTTTAACTACGCTCCCGTTTTAGACATTGCCTATCCGGAAACGACGCCGGCCCTGCGCAACCGCTGTTTCGGAAGTGACGAGAAGCTGATTGTTCTGCTGGGCGGCGTTATGGCGGAGGAATATGCCGCAAACGGTATCTGCCCCTGCATAAAACATTTGCCGGGACACGGACGGGCGCAGGCGGACCCGCATTTGCATCTGCCGGTTATCACGGCTTCGCTTAAAGAACTGGAAAAAGACTTTTATCCGTTCAGGCAGCTTAATCAGACACCGGCCGGCATGACGGCTCATGTCGTTATCGAAGCCGTTGATGATTTACCGGCAACACAATCATCCAAGGTTATCCGAGAAATTATCCGCGGCATTATTGAATTTGACGGATTATTAATTTCGGATGCCATTGATATGAAAGCGCTGAGCGGAACAGCCGCCGAAAAAGCAGCCGGAGCGCTGAAGGCCGGGTGCGACGCAGTCTGCTATTGTTCGGGAAACGCCGCAGAAATGGAAGAAGTCTGCCGTTCCTGTATAAATTTAGCGGATAAATCGCTGATTAGATTTGCCAAGATTAAAAATATCATACAAACTAAACTTAACACGGAGGTTTTGGCTGAGGCATATTATGAAATTACCGGCCCGGCCGAAACCTATGACAGCCAATATGATGCGACGGAAGTGCTGCATCGCATGCAACAAAAAGATTAAAGGAGAAAGATATGTTTTCAGGTTTTTGGGGATGGTTTTTAGTCGTGTTGATCGTCGCGGCCATTTTCGGCGCGGGAAAACTTCCCGACTTGCGCAAAGAAGCGGAAGAGAAACTTAAGCTCGGCATGGCCGCTTTGGAAAAAGGCAAAGAAGAACTGAACAAGAAAATTGCCGAAAAGACCAAGAAAGACAATGCCGCCAAGAAAACCGTCGCGGATGAAAACCAAACCGGCGGCGAGGAGAAAACGGACGGCGAATAACGCTTTTTGCACAGCATTTGTGTTGCCGCGGGCCTGAGGTTCCGCGGTTTTTTTGTGCCTTTTCAACGGGAAATCCGAAATTTGTGGATTTTATAAAATTATTATGTTACAATCGGATATATAGCATTGGAGAAGAGCAATGAATGTATCGTCTACTAGAAAAGTGTCGAGCTCTCCCTCCCCGATAAAACGCACAGAACGTCATTATGCGCCGGGGGCGGAAGGACATCCCTTTGTTGAGGTTGTGGATACCACCAACAATGTTTTGGTGCGGGATGAGTCTGATGAATATAAACGCCAGCAACCGCCGTTTGCACGGCAAGACAACGAGGAAAAACAAGGCAGCATTTCCTCGGGAAAGGCTTATGTTTCTTCAGGCGCCATAGAGGCTCTCAGCGCCAGCGGCGTGTATGAGACTGAAGAACCCTCCCCCAATTATCAAAACCGCCAGGTCAACGTTTATGACAATAATCAGGCGATTGTCGAAGATGAAAACGACAATGCGGCGGACAACCCTTATCTGAAACATCTTTACGAGAAAAACAAAATTCTGGAAGAAGTCGATGAATTTGTCTGAAGCATTGTGGAGATGATAATGAATGTTGACGAGTTTGAAGCATTGATGGACCGATGCAAAATTATGCTGAATGATAGCGGAGAAGTCTCTTTTGTACCTTATTCGGACAAAGACCGAATGCGCATTAGCAAAATCATAACAGATAACAACTTGCAAAAACTTCCGCTGGCTAACTTCAATGCTCTTGTTCAACAGCATAATCCTCTTTATCAGACACGGCGAAAACTCAGGCAACAGAAAGCCGAACAATTTTCAAAACTAACGACCTCACAGGTTGCAGAACTCCCTATCGAACAGAAGCTTGACTACATGGATGTGTTGTTTCCCCGTCGTCAAACACTCAATGAACTGTTGGAAGTCTGCCGGAAAAATGAAGCAAACCTCAGAGCCTGTTTGTTCAACATGGATTTTCCGAAAAGTTTTTGGAAGAGCGAAAGGAAACTGGCTGACCGCTATGCCTCCCTGCTTGCGTCTCAACCCGAAATTACCGATAAAATAAAAAGCTGGCAGGAGATATCTCCCGAAGATAAAAAAGACGTGATTAAACAGGCGGCCAAGACCTTTGAATATGTCTACGGAACAGTACCGGAGATTGTCTTTTTTACACCGGAAGAAGAAAGAGCCAAACGCAGAAAGGCAGGATTGAACGAGGAGGCGCATATTAACGCCGCTTATTACCACAACGGAAAAATTCACTTTAATGAAGAGCGACTGCAAGAGAGTGACAATCTGTTCGGGATATCGGTTTTATTCCATGAGGGAACACATCATCGGCAGCATGGCCAGAATTTTGACGATGCTCTGGTAAATCGGATTTTTGACTGTGATATGTTCAACGCTGCTCTTTATGAGGATGAACTCAATAATAAAACATCCTCAACATACAAAGATTTATACTGCATGCAGCCGGCTGAAACCCATGCCCACGGACTGCAGGAATATATGGAACATCAGTTTATGGAAAAAGCCGCCATTCAGAAATCACCACATGCCGACACCAAAGAAACCCGATATGTCCATAACAAAGCTTTTTCTATGGCTCGACTGACACAATACCGCTCCCAATAGAGAAGAAGCTTTATCATTATGTTTAATAGCTTTATCGCCCTAATCCCGGAAAATGAAACAGAACACTAAGGCTGAGATATGTCTCTTGTTCGTCATTATTTTCGGTTCTGAAACAGGGATACATTCATTTTCAACATCCGACCGAAGAATAATAAAGCTTATTTATTCAACTGTTCCAAATCATTGGGATAATTAACGTCAAGCAGGATGTATTCATCGCCTTTGACGGTTTTGGTATAATCCGAATGTTCAATCAGCACCGGGCGCAGTTCCGCATTTTCGGGAACCAAATCCGCCACATCATACAACGAGCGGCTCCAGATAACCGGATTGCTTTTAACGCCGTTTAAAGCGGCAGTAACAACTTGTTTTTCCGTTTTTTTATCAAACTGTTTAATCATTTTATTGATAAACTGGGGCGTTATATTCGGCATATCCGCCGGCAGAAGGAGCACGCCGTCGCAAAAATTGGGAACGGATTTCAGCCCCAAATTAATGCTGGTTTTGATACCGGAGCGATAAGCAGGATTATAGATGACATTGACATCGATATTCTCCAGCGCTTCTTCAAACTCCGCCGCATGGTCGCCGATGATAACAAAAACAGGACCGGCTTCCGAATGAATGGCTGCGCGGACAGCCCGCAAAAACAACGATTCATCATCTACTTCATAAAGCAGCTTATTGCGCCCGGCCCGCCGACCGGCGCCGGCGGCAAGAACAACGACGGCAACTTTTGCCGCACCCGGGTGCTGCGCCGTACCGGCCCGCAGCAATTCTTCCTCTCCGTCGTATGTCTGCCCGCGCGGCAACAGCACATTTTGCGGGCGGGCAAAATCGGCCGGAGTCAGTTTTTCATTCACCAGCGCCTGTTTGATAAAATGCCCGGTCAATTCCGAATCAACGCGATCATAATCGAACGGCAACAAAATTATTTTTTTATCTTTTTTGACGGCGATTTGCAGATCGGGCACGCCGATTTGCGGAATGCCGCGGCAGACAATTTCATCGGCTACCGAACGCACGGCGGCAGGAACAACGTCATCATCGTGTCCGCTGCGGCTGCCGGGAATAATGAAGACGACACTGCCGTCGCCTTTCAGCGCCACCTCCAGAACATCGGCCACTTTTTCGATCTCGTGTTTGGCCTCATGCTCAGCGCCAAATTGCAGGTTAAGCCCTTTGAAATTGCGCACCAGCCTGGTAACGACGTTGGTAAAATGGGCGGTTTCGGTCTTGTCATTGTAAAATTTGGTATAAAGCAAAGTTACCTTTTGTTCCGGCGGATTAATCACCTGCAGCAGCGGTATATTGCCGGAAATGCTGAAAACAAATTCATCAACCGCGGCGGCGGAAATAACCGGAACAGTCAGCTCCAATTCGGCAATTACCTCACCGCATTTAATCTCGGCATAAGGCGGAACCGTATTCAAAACAAGCACGGGAGACAAACGGTTAAACTTGGCAATCCGGTCGTCGGAAGCAACGAAAATACCGTCGGCATCCGCCACAATGCGGCAAAGTCCGTCTTCGTTAACGGCAAAGGCGGTATTTTCCCCGCAGAGTTTGGCGGCAATTACTCCCAGCGCCGTTTGATAATCCAAATCGTTCTCGCCCATCTCGGCACCGAAAATGCGCTTTATACCGGACAATTTAAGTTGAATAATGTCTTCATCATTAAGAATGTGCCCTTTTTCCAGAATCATGCCGTCGAGCCGCACCGCCTCAAACAAACGGACGCCTTTGGCCTGATTTACGTTATATTCCTGATATTTCATGATGAAGCCCTTTTGGTGTTACTCTTATTCTTCTAACATAATCTCAGAATAAAAAAAAGGAAAGTTCAAAATGAACTTTCCTTTTTTTAGGGTTATCGGCTACGGTTTGAGAGAGAAAAACTCCTTGACCGAACCGTTCATTGTTACAGAAACCCCTGCCCCTTCATTCGGGTTGGTAACGGTTACCTTAACAGTGTGGCTGACATACTTCCGGGGAAGTGTCTCATGCCAAATCATCGTCTTCGGAAAGCTGTACGTTCCGGGCTTGTTTCGCGGAATATACTGCTTTTCTTCCCATTTTCCGGTTTGGGGATTCAGTTCATAAACCTGCAAGAATTTTGAATAACTCTCTATCCGCAGGTTAATCCACTGAAGCGCAACAATTTTACTTTTATTGTACTTTTCAGTGGTAACTGTCGTCTTTTTAGACGTTACATAGCTTTGCTGGGCATGCATATATGTCACCCCGGCGATGATGAACAACATCATCAAAAATAACTTTTTCATAATAATTAAAAATTAAAAGGGTTATTATTCCAAATCATATTCTTCGGCGATGCGAGTACCTGCCAATTTAAAAACCACGGCCTGCCTATCTTCAACGACAATTCCCACCTTATAGGCAACAATGCCGCCGGTGACCAAAGCTTCCGCGGTATAGACATGCTCACTGTCATACAGCTTTGAAATCAAAGCCAGACGATTGCGGGAACCGTTTTTCTGACGATAGACATCTACCCGGTCTTTTTTATTGACAATCACAACATCACCGATCGTGACCTTTTTAACTCTCCGCCCGACAACACGAACTTGTGTGGTTTGGCGGTCATATTCCTTCACCGGAGACAATCTTTTCAATTCGTTTCCGGTGTTAATCAAGCGGCGGCAGACTTCTTCGGTACGGTTCAGCCGATTGATGAAGCGTTCGAATTTATCCTGAGCCGAAAGCGAGAGAACGCTGAGCGTTATTCCCGCGAAAAGACACAATAGCTTTTTCATATCTTAATAATTTATGTTTCCTGCGTTCAGGATAACATAAATTATTTAATCAGTCCAGAAAATTTAGACAAAATCAGGAGATTAAATCGAAGCCGGCTGTCGTATAATCGGGGCGAAGAGATAAGCCGGACAATTCCGCAGCATTTTTTTCAGATGTTCCGACTAACAAAGATGACACTTCCCAGCCGGAATTTTTCAGGTTCTCGGCACCGAGGACATCTATTTCCGGCACGGCTCCGACACAGAGAATTTTACCGGTATGCGGCAGGCTGCGCAAGATATATTCATAAGCTGCCGGTGCCGGTTTGCCGACTTCAACCGCCGTTCCGCCCTGACTGCGGTAATAATCCACAATCGCCTTGTTGGAAATGACTTTCCGCTGTCCGACAAACATTGTTTCACTCAATGCCGGACGGGCGCAATAAAGGACTTTATTCTGTGCGGCTGCCTCGCGC
Organism: Azospirillum sp. 47_25; assembly: GCA_001917125.1. Classification (GTDB taxonomy): domain Bacteria; phylum Pseudomonadota; class Alphaproteobacteria; order RF32; family CAG-239; genus Scatocola; species Scatocola faecipullorum. The sequence continues at coordinate 118,032 of MNTU01000039.1, read as the reverse complement.
AGAAGCGGAGCAAACGGCGTTATGTCAGGGGCAAAACCAAGCTGAGGAAATTCCGGCGTGCGGATTAAATTTTCGGCCGGCAGAAATGCCAGCGGCAGCGCCGGCAAATCAAGATATACACATTCCGCCATGGTTATTTCCGGAGCAAAAATCATGCCCGGCAGAAGACGGCCGCCAAATAAGAAATAGCTGAAATATCCCTGCTCTGCCAAAAGTTTCAGGCAGATACCGCCGGAAGTAAAAAAACGAACACCTCGCTCAATCCACGGCTGCCAGAAACTTTCCTTAAAGCAGGCTTCCGGCGGAAGGGGATGATTAATAAAAACAATGACTTGTTTATGCTGTTCAATGAGACGGGAAAGCGTTGTTTCCACACCGGGATAAAAGCCCCCGGAGGGTGAAATCAACGTCAGACTGCTGTCCAAAATAAAGGTGTCATAGCGCGTCAGCAATTCCGGCAGAGCTTGTTCCATGGTTTTCTCCCTCAATTTCAAGATGCAGTTTAGCATGCCTGTCAAAAAAGTAAACGCAAGAAATAAAGCCGAAAAAGAAAAAAGCCTCTTTGGGGAAGAGGCTTTTTGATATCCGGGCTGACAGGGAGCACAGCCCGGAATGGCGCAAAGAAAAATTACAAAGTATAAATATGTTTTTTGTAATTTTTCAGAGAAACATTATACAACATCACAGGAGATGCCTTTTTAATCCAATCCGCACCAAACATATTGTTCAGCTTATTTTTATACTGGCGGGTCATATATTCGTCATAGACGGCCTGCTGTTCTTCAGACAGGCATTCAAAAGCATCATGAAAAGAAATGTTATTGCGGCTGGCTATCTTGGCGCATAAGGTCTCAATTTCTTTTACAGACTGAATATTTAACATTGGGCAAGTCCTTTTTTTATGTGAATGATGGGAGGACTATACCATTTTTTGACAATTCCGTCAATAATTTATTTTTGTCAATTTTGTTAATTTTTTGTTACAAAAAATTTTCTCTTCTCTATTGTGCCGCATTTTACAAGGCAATTTCCGGCTGAGGGGGTTCATTGAAATTCCATAGTCCCTGACGTCCGACAACTTTAATCGGATACCCAGGCAAGCGGATATTTTCCAATCTCCAGGCATATCGCCCGGGACGCCAGTCGCCGAAATCGAGTTCTTGGCGGCTTTGGGCAGCAATTAAATCCGGAGTCATCAGCAGACAATCCGTCAAATCGGCATAAGCGACTATTTCTCCGAACCGTTCGGCTTTTAATCCGTAGGTCTCGGCCAAACGGCGCGCGTCCCCTTTTACGGGACGAACGGAAGCGTGAATCGCTATCGGCCCGCGGTAACGGGTCGGCCAACTGCGGGTTTCATAACTTTTCAGTCCGGCAGCAACAGCTCCGGCGTAAGGCTGCCAAATCGTCACGGCTTTCATCAGGCATCTTTTCAGGCGGATATTATTTTATCAGGCGGATTGTTTCAACTTCAATATCCGTCGGTTTATATTTGTGGGTATCAACTTCGCCGCGGACTTCAACCTTATCTTGCGGAGAGACATCCAGCCCCTGCCAGACTTTCTCGTCAATTTCTATTTTAATTGAGCCGCTTTCATCTTTAAAAGTGTAATCTTCGCCGCCCAAATGACTGACAATATATCCCTGCAACGTTACCCGGCTTTCATCCGGCATTTTAGCGGCCTCAGCCACCGTTACCGGATTAACGGTCTCAGAACCGACGAACGCGGCCTGAACAGCTGATATCCCGCTTAACAAAACGGCTGCAGTCAATAAAGTTACTTTTCTCATTCGGCTACTCCTTGTTTTTTTGTTTGCATTAAGAGTATAGTTCTTTTTTGCGGAATTACAATCGGGATTTATACAGATATAAAAAAAGAGGAAGCCAAAACTTCCTCTTTTCTTGAAAATTCCATAAACGATTAACGTTTGGAGAACTGGTAAGAACGGCGGGCTTTTGCTTTACCAAATTTCTTACGTTCTACAACGCGGTCATCGCGGGTCAGGAAACCGGCCTTCTTCAGAACGGTTCTCAGTTCCGGTTCATATTCGTTCAGAGCTTTGGCGATACCGTGTTTGATGGCACCGGCCTGGCCGGACAATCCGCCGCCTTTTACGGTGCAGATAACATCAAATTCGTTTTCGCGGTTAGCAACTTCAAACGGCTGATTGATGATCATTTTCAAAACCGGACGAGCAAAATACTGATCGATCGATTTTTCGTTAATGGTCACATTGCCTTTACCCGGTTTAATCCATACGCGGGCAACGGCGTCTTTTCTCTTACCGGTAGCGTAAGAACGGCCCTGTTTGTCGCGTTTGGGTTTGCGAACTTCAGCAGAAGCAGCAGCTGAGGTTTTAATTTCTTTTAAAGAATCGATTTTTTCAGCCATTATAATGCGCTCCTTTTATTCTTCGGGTTCTTAGCCGCAATATCCAGAACTTCAGGGTTCTGAGCGGTATGCGGATGTTCGGAACCGGCATAAACTTTCAGTTTGGTCATCTGCTGACGGCCCAGCGGATTGCGGGAAATCATACGTTCAACAGCTTTTTCGATAACTCTTTCCGGGAAACGTCCGGCCAAAATTTTTGCCGGAGTCGTTTCTTTAATACCGCCAATCCAGCCGGTATGTTTGAAATATTTCTTGTGAGTCAGTTTACGGCCGGTGAGCTTGACTTTGTCGGCATTGATGACAACGACATAGTCGCCGCAGTCAAGGTTCGGAACGTAGCAGGGTTTGTGTTTGCCGCGCAGAATCTTAGAGATTTCGGCAGACAGACGACCCAATACGACACCTTCGGCGTCAACGACATACCATTTTCTCTGAATATCAGATGGTTTTGTTGCATAAGTGTTCATATTTTCTCTCTTTATAAAAGATGGTTATTAAATTCGAGATGAATATACAGGAAAGAATATTAATGTCAACAACAAAATTTCTTTATTTTTCATACAGATAACAAACGGTATTATTATACCATTTGTTATCTTATTGTTTTTGCTCAATTAAACATTTTTCAATAAAACCTGTTAATGAAAAAAGCCGTTTTTCTCAACAAAACAACACATAAGCGGAACAGAAAACAAAAAATCAGATTAAAAGCAACCAGCAATACAAGAATTGTTATTGTACCGGGAATAAGATAGAAAGCGGAAGCATACAGGGCAAAGATTCCGCTGCCGGCATAAAACATAAACCAAAGGTAAACGACAAATATAAAGACATTGAGCAACGGAAGATAGACAAAGCGCTCAAACAGACTTTTGGGACAACCGGCAACAAACTGACGGATACGGGCATTTTCATAAGGCAGGAAAATATTACCGGAATAAAGGATTAAGTTTATGGCCGCCAGAGAAAGCAGAAAAAAGGTTATAAACAGATGCGGTCCAAAACTCTCTCCGGCAAAGATCAAATCCGCCGCCGCTTCTGACCAGAAATTAACCTTGCCGTAGCCGGCGTCACTCAGAAAAAAAGCGCTTTGATAATAACCGACAGCCAAGACCGCCCCGCCCCCAATAAGAACAACTCTGTCCCACAATATGTGCCGGACAATCTGCTTTACGGCAATCAGCTCCTTTTCAGCTTTGCTTTTGCTTTGCTCCGTATGACCGAAGCCGAATTGCAGAAAAAAATGCCGTCCAAACGGTATCATTATCTTTTTAAGAATGCGGCGTTTTTCTTTCGGCGCTTCGGTCACCCGTTCGGCAAAAGCCTTTTTTAAGACCCTGCGCGTGCGGAAAAACAGCAGTATCTGCACCAAACTGTACGGAGCCAGCGGTGAGCGCTTCCATGCCAAAAATGCACCGACATAGACCGGCAGCAACAACAACAGCATTCCCCAAGCGGAGGGATGCCCTCTGAAGAAAGCGGCCGCAACCAAAAGCGTCAGATAAGTCAACAGCAAAACAACTATCGTTTTAAATAACATTCCGCTTTGTCGATGATTTTCTATTGCTGTCAACAACGGCTTCAGCGGATTTTCGGCAGACAGCCGATCGGCGATTTTCAAATCGGGAATCTGCTTTTTAAAATCGGCAAAATTTTCTGGCAGCAACTCTTCCGGAGAAATCTCAATCATTTCCTTTTTCTCCTTTGGCAGAAATATCTATGGCAAAAATACGATTATTCACCTTAACATATAAACTACGCGGGTTTACACGACGATCCGCACTCAGAACAAGTTCTTTTTCCGGCTGGCTTTCGTCGGCAACATCGTTTATCAGCCGCGGATAAGGCGGGCAATTCAAAAACAGTTCTTTGTCAGTCTTATATTTTGCAGGAAGCTCCGCCTCTTCAACATAATCGCGACGCAAACTGTACGTGTCGGTGAAATAAACATAATAGGTCCCGCAGTAGTCAAAAAATTTCCCCCGGGGGCAGAAAGAGGCAACCGAAACCACAAACAGGGCCTTTGCGCCTTTCAGCCTGACCGCTTCATACGACGCTGCATAAATTTTATATTTGCCGCCGGTTTTGGTTATCAGCAGATCTTTGGACAAATATATGCGGTCAGCGGGATATTTCCAATTTGGAAAAGCTTTTGAAACCAGAACATTTTCCATAAACATTTTGCACTTGTTATTTTTGTCGGGATAACGCGGCGTCTGGATAACCAATCCGGGAATTGCCAACTGCGGCATAACCAAATTTAATTTTTCAAACCGATCAGCGACAATCTGCCGGGCTTTGCCGTTATAAAACGCGACTTTGTAAGTCTTGGGTTTCAGCGGTGAAAAGTCCTTAACCTCCCTGTATGCCGCCTGAAGCGGAAAAGGACGGCGGGAATAATGGCGGGCGGCAACTCTTTTCCAGCCGTCGCCGCCCCGGGAACTTTGATAATTGCCGTCAACACAGGCAACCAACTGCGGCAAAGGCAAGTCGTCATCACACCAGTTCCGCAGAGAATATTCCCAAATATTATTATCATAATGCCGTATCAAAAGACTGCTGACAACGGCAGCCAGAACGGCCGCCGTTATTATCAAAATACGTTGAAAGCCGTTCAGCCGCATGTTTTTTCTCCTGTTATCCGTTTCAGGCGGCTTTGTCCGCGCTCAAATTTTTAAGCTCATAGAGCTTTTCCAAAGCTTCGCGCGGCGTAAGGTCGTCGGGATTCAGATGTTCAAGAAACTCCGCCAGTTCAGATTTGACGGGAACAACTTCCTCTTTGGGCTTGAGCGAGGCAAACAGAGGCAAGTCGTCGGCCAGTTCGGCCACGTTTTTGTGACTGTTGTCACTTTCCAAAGACTGAAGAACCTGCTCGGCGCGTTTAATCACGACTTTGGGCAATCCGGCCAGTTTGGCGACATGAATACCGTAAGAGCGGTCGGCGGCGCCGCTGATTACCTCATGCAGGAAGACAACTTCCTCGTTAAACTCTTTGATTTTCATACAATGCAGGCTCATCCGGGTCAGTTTGGAAACCAAGCTGGTCAGCTCATGGTAATGAGTGGCAAACAAGGCCCGGCAGCGATTGGCTTCGTGCAGATGCTCGATAACCGCCCAGGCAATGGACAAACCGTCGAAGGTGGCCGTGCCGCGTCCGATTTCATCCAAAATGACAAAAGAGCGTTCATCTGCCTGGTTCAGAATACTGGCGGTTTCAACCATTTCCACCATAAACGTGGAACGGCCGCGCGCCAAATCGTCACTGGCGCCGACACGGGAAAAGATTTTATCGACAATGCCGATATGCGCCGACTTGCAGGGCACGAAAGAACCCATCTGCGCCATAATGGCAATAATCGCATTCTGACGAAGGAAGGTTGACTTACCGGCCATATTCGGTCCGGTGAGCAACCAGATAAGGTTGTTTTCGTCAAGAACGCAGTCATTGCCGACAAAAGCGCCGCCATGTTCTTTTTTGATGGCATATTCGACAACCGGGTGACGTCCTTCGACAATTTCAAAGGCCAGCGAATTGTCGAGCTGCGGGCGGCAGTAGCCGTTTTCAACCGCCAAATCGGCCAGCGCCGCACCGACGTCGAGCTCTCCCAGAGCTTTGGCGGTGCGGGAAATGTCATCGGAAACGGCAATAATGTCGCGAACCATATTGTCAAACAGTTCAAGCTCCATTGCCAGCGACTTTTCGGCAGCGCCGCGGATGCCGTTTTCAAGCTCAGTCAGTTCAACCGTGGTAAAGCGGGCGGCATTCAGCACCGACTGACGGTGAATAAAGTCTTTGTTCTCCAGCATTTCGGTGGCAAATTTGCTCTGAACCTCAATAAAATAACCGATAACATTGTTGTATTTGATTTTCAGATTGGGAATGTTGACCGCCTCGGCATATTTGTTTTGCAGTTCAAGAATCAGTTTATGGCTGTCTTCCTTCAATTCCTTAACGGCATCGAGCGGCGGATAATAGCCGGGGCGGATAAAGCCGCCGTCACGCGCCAGCAGCGGCAATTCTTCATCAAGCGCCTTATCCAGCGTTTCGACCAGATTTTCATGAAAACCCAGACGCCCGATAATGGCGGATACCGCCGCGGGAAGTTCATGTTCGACCGAAGCGCCGGCGCCGGAGTTGAAATCGGACAGAATGTTTTTAATCTTAGGAATAACCGACAGCGTGGTTTTGATATTGGCCAAATCGCGCGGACCGCCGCGGCCGAGACTGAGACGGGAAACGGCGCGTTCCATATCGGGGCAGGATTTCAGCAGTTCGCGGATATCTTCCCGCAAACGGGGATGGTTCATAAAGAACTCAATGACATCCAAACGCTGGTTGATTTCCGGCAAATCGACCAGCGGACTGGCCACGCGCCCGGCAAGCAGGCGGCCGCCGACGGCGGTAACCGTGCGGTCCATCACCGAAAGCAGAGTGGCGCCTTTGTCGCCGGTCAGAGATTCGAGGAGTTCGAGGTTTTTACGGGTTGCGCCGTCAATCTCCATCACCTTGTTTTCATAAACTTTGACCGGTTTTTCAATGCGGGGCATCTGCCCTTTCTGGGTATTTTCGACATAATCCAGCAGAATGCCGGCCGCCGTGGTTTCGGCGCGGCTGAAATTGCCGAAGGCATCCAGCGTTTCGACCTTGAAGATGTCTTGCAGGCGTTTGCGGGCATTTTCGCTGTTAAAGCGCGCCTGCGGCAAAACCGACAGTTTCTCGCGATATTCGTTGAGAATGTTAAACAGCGCGGAATTTTGCAAATATGAATCGGAAACCAGAATTTCAACCGGGCTCAACCGGGCCAGAGACGAGCTCAGAATAACCGCCTCGTCTTTGTCGCGCAGGCTCATTTCCTGCGTGTAAAAATCACCGGTGGACAGATCAAGCCAGGACAGCCCCAGCGTCTCGTTCAGCTTGGCCAGGCTCAAAATAAAGTTGTTGCGCTTGGAATCAAGCAGATTGTCTTCCGTCAGGGTGCCGGGGGTCACCAGACGAATAACCTCGCGGCGGACGACTGATTTATAACCGCGCTTTTTGGCCTCTTTGGGGTCTTCGGTCTGTTCGCAGATCGCCACTTTATAGCCCTGGCGGATTAACTTGGCAAGATAGCTTTCATAAGCATGGAAAGGAACCCCGCACATCGGAATATCCTGCCCTTCGTGCTTGCCGCGTTTGGTCAGCGCGATGTCCAGCGCTTTGGAAGCGGTGACCGCATCGTCAAAAAACATCTCATAAAAATCGCCCATGCGGTAAAAGAGAAGATAGTCCTGATGCTGTTGTTTGATTTCAAGATACTGCGCCATCATCGGCGTTATGGAGGCGGTGTTGTTTTCAGTCATTTTTCTCAGATTATTTAATAAATTTAAACTATCTGTATCATAATATATTTTAGGGTGTCGTCCAGACTTTTTTCGTATTTATGGAACAAGAAGATGTTTAAACGCAGCAGCAACTATTATAAATTTGAAAAAAACAATAAATTTGCCGACCGGGTACTGGTTCTTTCGCTGCCTTCGGCAATGGTTTTCATTATGCTGGTGGCATTGCGGCTGCTGGCGCCGTCCATGGCGGTTATTTCCTACGCGACGATTATCCTGTTTAACGTGGTCTTCCTGCTGCCGATTACCTTTGAACTGCAACAGCTCAAAAACTATGTCAAAAACGTTTCCCGCGGCGAAGTGCCCGGCGAGGGCAGTATTGAGCTTTCGGAAAAAGACGCCAAGGAAATCGTGGAAGCGGTAAATGCCATGCACCGTTTCTGGGCCGCCAAAACCGACACGCTGGAGGCGCAGACAATTTCCGACACCGCAGTTCTGGACACCCTGCCCGACCCGATTATGATGATTGACCGCGCCGGAAACGTTATCGGCGCCAATTTGTCGTCACGTACGCTGTTCGGCAAGGAAATCACCGATAAAAACATTGAAAAGGTGATTGATTCAAACAATTTTATTGAGGCGGTTTCCCGGGTTTTGAAAAAAGAAAGCGAATCGGAAAACCTGATTTTTTACGTTAAGAAACCGATTGACCAGAAACTTTACGCCCATATCAAACAGCTGCCTTACCTTTCCAAAGGGCGGGCCGTGGCGGTTATTTCCCTGTATGACCTGACCAAGGCCATGAAAATCGAAAAGATGCAGTCTGATTTTGTGGCCAATGCCAGCCATGAACTGCGGACGCCGCTGGCGATTATCTCCGGCTTTATCGAAACCCTGCAGACCTCGGCCAAAGACGATGCCGAAGCGCGCGACAAATTTTTGAAAATTATGCAGGAGCAGGCCGAATATATGTCGTCGCTGATTGAAAACCTGCTGTCGCTCTCCAAAATCGAAATGAGTCAGGATATGCCGCCGGAAGACAAAGTCGATGTCGCCAAAATTATCGGCGAGGTCAGCGAAGCATTGTCACTAAAAGCAAAAGCCCGCGAAATTGCCATTCACAGCTTTATTGAGCCCGATCTGCCGGAAATTACCGCCGATGCGCGCCAGGTTAAACAGGTGGTGCAAAATCTGGCCGACAATGCGGTTAAATACGGCGTTGCCAAAAGCGATATGCTGATTAAGGCACGGCTGGTTGACAACATTCCGCCGTCAAAGAGTTTTCAGGTTGCCAAAGGCAAAGCGGTTGCCATTTCGGTTAACAACAAGGGGCCGAAAATTTCTCCCGAAAATCTGGCCCGGCTGACCGAAAGATTTTACCGGATGCAGGAACACAAAGACTTAAACATCAAAGGAACCGGTTTGGGCCTGGCAATTGCCAAACATATTATCCTGCGGCACAAAGGCAACCTGACGGTTACGTCAACCGCATACAACGGCACCACCTTCACCATTTATCTGCCGCTGGAAATCAATTAAGCTTTATTTATCCCCTAAAAAAAACGGCCCGTCGAACGGGCCGTTAATTGGTAAATGGTTAAAGTTAAAAAGCTAGAACCGGACGAACGTATAGGTTACCGTTGATCTTATAGTGGTGGCCCTGTAACCGTCACTCATACGCAATAGCCACGCATGGTTGTAGTCGTACTCAGTAGAGGACCAGTAATATTCGTTCCCCAACGTGGTTGCATTCACTTTGGTTAACGCAGCATTTACCGCAGCTTTGTTGGCATATAAAGTGTTCAGCTCTTTCACGCTCGGCAAGAACCATGCTCCTGCCGCATACCAAGTTTCATCCTGATAGACGGTACTCGGTTTATAAGCAACGCAATATTCCGCAGCCGGATAACTTACACTGTTCGCTTTGCCATAATTAATAATCGCTTCGGTATTCTGTTTGCCGTTCGTTGAACAGGTCAGGCCGTCCGAACAATTCCCCAAAGCAGGAATATCCTTACCGTATCCGCCCCAAGTCAGTTGTGTTTGGTCAAGCGAAACAGCCAAGTGATTGGCTTCGTCAAAAACAACACCTATCGGCGTTTTGCTTTTAATCAGTTCGGTTGAAAAAGTTTTATCGGAATAGAGAATGTCCCCGACATGACCGACGGCATTGCCGTCTATTTCTTCCTGAGTCAGGCAGAACATTTTGCTTTGGTCAAGCGGGCATTTCAAAAACTTGACCGCATCACCGCATTGGTCCGCCGTCATGGTATATCCCAGAGTGTCACAAGACGGCGGCTGGATACAAGTTTGTGCCCGGGATGTACTGACGGAGAAAGCTGTCATGAACAGCATTGCTCCTATCCATATCTTACACTTCTTGTTCATCGTCTTTCTCCTTAGTCTGTTGTTCTTTAAATTTTGCCGTTTTATTTAAACCAGCACCGTAAGGCACCGTTGCACCAGTAATTGTCCAAGTCTTTATAATCAACGGCGCAGCCGACAGCGCAATATTTGCCGGAACATTCTTCCTGCGTGCAGCTAACTCCCGCCGGACAGCTGTCCAGCGTGCATTTGTTTTCGCAGGTTTTGCAATTGTTGTAGTATTTGATGCCGTTCATCAGACAATAGTCGCTCGGCGTAACCGGACCGATGTCCGTGCAGGTCATACTGTAGCCGGCTTTACACTGGCAGGAGGTATATTTTACCGTTCCGTTGTCGTTGCAGCCTTCGCCGACGCCCTGCTGGTTTTGTCCGTCACAGGTTTGGTTATAGTTGCTCGGGCAGACGCAGCCGGAATAATATCTTTTGCCTTCATCCGTGCAGCTGTCATTGGTTGTCACTTTCGGCGAAGCGCAGCTTTCTACCGGATATAAGCTGCGGTCACAGTAGCACATAAAACGGCCGCCGCAGCTGTCTCCGCTGATGGTATTGGGATAAGTGCAGGCGCTTTTTTCATATTTATAGCGGCTGTCACAGCATTTGTCGAAATAGGTACGGCTGTAAGGGCAATAAGTTCCCGGATTTTGCCCTGACGGGCAGGAGGTTTGGGTATAGCCTTCTTTTTTGCATAGTTCTATTGTCGGATCTTCAAAATCTATATTGCCGAAATCAAGCTGTTTGCCTCCGGCTATAAAGCTGACCGACGCAACTTTAACACCGCGGGAAACTGAGACAGTCCGCTCCGCAAGCAGAGCGGACTGAGACAACGATTCAAAGGTTTGGCTTTGATTGGTTTCTATGAGGTGCGTGTATTGATGAGAGAGCTCTGCGGCTCCCAGGGTTAAGCTCGAATAACCTGCCCCTGCAAAACTGCAGACGACAAGCCCCGATAATCCTATCGCGACTACCTTTCTCATAATACACCTCGTTATAACTGAACCTTGTCTGTTCTTAACTTAGCATATTACGCGCTATAAGTTAATACCGTATTAGGGGTGTTTTTTCTTTTTTCCACCTAGCATAGACGTTTCGGATAGCCGGACGCCCGGGCAGCGTACCCCTTCCCCTATTTATCCGAATCATAAAGTATTTGCGCCGTTTCGCAGTTCACGGATGTGTCTGCGGCGACAAAATCGGCTTCACCGTCACGGGAACGTTTATAAAAATGGATAAAAGTAACCGGTTTGATGCCGGTGGCGTTGAATATCCGCTTTCTGATCTTTGCGGCAATATATTCCTTCACCGCCTGAGCGCGGTAAGAAACCTTGACCGCTTCCGCCGGAATCGCTTTCAGCATATCGGCCTTGATTTCATCGGCCAAAGCGGCAAAATCGTTTTCTTCAAGGATGTCGATGGAGGTTATCTGCAAATCTTCAACCGACCAGTCTTCAGCGAGCACCGCGGTAATGAACAGGCTGCAATTGTAGGCTATGCGGCGGCGGTTTTTAACCAGCTGAGAACCCAGGCTTATGACCTTTTTGCGGTCAACCCCCAATTCATCGGTGGGAACTTCGCCGACAATTTCGGCATGGGACGATTTAACATTGACGACATCACCGTCACGAACCACCAACACCTGGCTGACGCCGCAGTCAAGCTCTTCGGTAAAGCGTTTCTGCTGGCGGATGGCACGTTTGTCTCCGTGTACGGGGATGACGATTTTCGGCTTAATCATTTCAAACATACGGCGAATGTCATCTTTGCAGCCATGGCCGGACGTGTGGACCAGATATTCCTCGGAAGAAATAACCTCCACCCCGGCATCGCGCAGTTTTTCCTGCATACGTTCGATTTTTTCCTCGTTGCCGGGAATAATCTGCGACGAAAAGATAATGGCATCGCCTTTGCCGAGTTTGATGTCCTTGTTTTCGCCGTTGACAATCCGGGTCAGCCCGCTGCGGTAGTTTCCCTGCGAACCGGCGCAGATGTACAGCATTTTATCAAGAGGGATATCTATGGCCTGTTTGGCTTCAACATAATGCGGAACATCTTTCAGAATGCCGCATTCTTTGGCTATATTCATATTCTGAATCAGGCTCATGCCGGCTATAACCGGCGTGCGTCCGGCAGCATGCGCGGCAATCAGCAGGCTTTCCATCCGGGCAACATTAGAGGCAAAACAAGTGGCAACCAGCGTATTCTTAAACTTCGGCAACAGCTCAATCAGGCTTTCGCGGATTACCATTTCGGAAGGCTGCTCCACCGGGTGAGCCATATGAATCGAATCGCCGACATAGAGGTCAACCCCCTGCTCGCCCACCTGTTTCAGGCGGTCATAAGAGGTTTTCATAAAATCAATATGGCAATCGTCAAAGCGCCAGTCCGTGGCGTGAAAAACCGTGCCGTATTTGGTTTTGATGCGCAACGCCGAATTCTCGGGCAGCGAATGGACGACCGGAACATACTCGACTTCAAAATCAGGCAGTTTTACAACCGGGTTCTGATTTACGGAAATCAGTTCGACCTCGTTTTCCAGCTTATATTCGCGCAGGCGCGGCAAAATATGGCCGATGGTGAAATCAGTCGCATAGACGGGGCAGCGCAGGCGCGGCCAGATGTGGGCGATGGCGCCGAAGTGGTCTTCATGCGAATGGGTTATAAACATTGCGTCAATGCAGTCGCGATAGCTTTCCAGCCAGGCCGGATCAGCCAGCCCCAGTTCCATGCCGGGAAAGTCGTCATTCAAAAAATCATAGCCGGCATCGACCACGATTATCCGGCCGTCGGATATGTAGGCATACATGTTCATGCCGACTTTTTCGGCACCGCCCAATGCGACAAAATAAAAACCTTCCTGTCTTAAAAAAGGCGGCAGGGCTGACGGCTCTTTCTGAGCCGGGTTCGGGGCGGCAAAGTCAAACTCCGCCTGCCCCGTCTTCTCAATTTCATTCATTTACAATCTGTTTCCTTTGCGGGTAAAATACATCACCGGCGTAAATCCTGCGGATGCGGCCGGACGTTTCCAATAACAATGAGCCGTGTTCGTCCACGCCTCTGAAAATTCCTTCAAGTTCCTCGTCTTCAAGACGGACGAGAATTTCTTCGTCAAGGCTTTTGACATGTGCCAGCCATTCGCGGCGAATCGGTTCAAAGCCTTCGGTCTTCCATAAATTAAAATAGTTGTCAAATTCAGCAATAAAAGAGCGCAGAAAATCAAGCCGTTCAACATTAATTCCCGCTTCGGCAAGGCTGACAGCCGGATAAAGCGTATTAACCAGCAGCGGCGCAACCTTAAGATTGACACCGATGCCGATGACCCAATAGTCGCCGGCTCCCTTTTCCAGCAGCATGCCGCTGATTTTTTTATCATTGACCAGTACATCGTTCGGCCATTTCAATTTGACATTCAGCAGCGGGTCCAAGTTTCTGACAGTTTGCCACAGGCTGAGCGAAGCGATAAAAACCAGCGCACCGAGATTTTTCAGCTCATTTTCCACGCCGAGCGAAAAAAACAGGTTGCCGTCCAGGCTCACCCAGCCGCGGCCGCGACGTCCCCGACCGTTGGTCTGGCTGCGGGCGCTGATGACCACTTTCTGGCCGCGGATATTTGCGCTCAATTTTTTCACTTCATCGTTGGTACTGCCGGTTTCCGCCATGTCATGCAGCATCCAATCGCCGATATATTCCATTTGTTATCCTTATAAAATCGTGCTTAAGATGTTTTCGGCGTCATGCATCAGATAGCGGGGATTTAAGATTGAAATCAATACCAGAATCAGGTTTACCATCAGGCAGATGTAAACCCCTTTATCCGCCCGGTCAAACGTATTGCCGCCGCGCGCGTCAAAATAAATTGTCTTAATCACATTCAAAAATGCATAGGCCAAAAGCAACAAAGCTGCTAAAATTAACCCTATAAAAGCATAACTCCCCTCAATAATCAAGTAATTTATTGCCGAAAGTTTGCCTAAAAAGCCCAACATCGGCGGCGTTCCCAGCAGCGAGACCATAAATATCAGCATGGCCGCGGCAATATAAGGCCGCACTTCCGCAAGGCCGGCAAGGTCTGCCGTTTCCGTCAGATAGTCGCCTTTACGCTTGAATGCGTAAAAAACCGTATAGACGCCGAACTGTGCCAGCAGCCAGACCAGAAGGCAGACAAAACCGCTGAGAAGGCCGTTGTCGTTCAGCTCGGAGACACACATCAGGACAATGCCCAGATTAAACAGCGCAACATAGGCAAAAAGCTTGCGGAGATTGGTTTCACTGTTGGCCCCCACCGCCCCCAGAATCACCGACAGAGCCGCACAGCCCGTCAAAAACAGGCGGAGCTGTCCGTAAAGCGGAAAAAATACGTTGCTGAGCAGATTAACCAGCACGGCCAGATAAGCCAGCGGCGGGATAAAGGTCAGATAAGTACCTGCCGGCAAAACAGAACCGCCGAGCACATCGGCATACCAGAAATGAAACGGCGCTATTCCCAGCATATACAACAGCGAAACAATCAGCAGCACCGCAGCCAGATAATGCAATCCGCCGGGGCGGCGCAGATGTTCCAGATATGTGCAGGCACCGGCATAATCATAAGGAATGCCCAAGCGGCGAAACAACAGCAGGCTTGCGGCCAAGAGCAGGACAACCGCCAGGCAGCCCCAAAGATAGCGGCGCAGGACCGGGCGGGAAACCTCGTCAAAAGGATGCAAGCGGATAAAACAGGCGTTCAGGACAAAAGCGGCAGTCAGGCAGGCAGACAAAACGAGAAGATTCTGCGCCGAAACAGCCAGCGTCAGCAAAAGCAGCGAGAACAGCGCTGTGAGATAGAAGCTCAGGCTGGAACGGTTTTTGTTCAGAAACCATTTGCATCCCAAATAAAAAGATGCCAGCGCGGCAATATAAATCAGCGTTTTAAAAAGCGTGGTGTAAGAATCGTTGATAAGCCAGCCGGGCATAAAACTTTGGTTATAAAAGACAACCGTTCCCAACAGTGCCGCGGCTACGGCTATTTTGCTGACGGTAAAATAGGTTTTCGGCGTGGTGTTCTGCCTGAATCTGGCCGCAAGCAGCAGAACAAACATGCCGCAAAGAAGCAAAAATTCGGGAAGCATACTGATATGGTCGGCAAACATCATTTAAACTCCCATAAACCAAAGCGGATTGACAAAGGTGACGACCAGCAGGCCGGAAACCAGAGCCAGTCCGACAAACATACGTTTGGACAGGTCCATAATGCAGGCGGTATCCGGCGTTATGCCGCTGTTGTCCTTAAAGACATAGAGCTCCTGAAGCAGCGTTCCGGCCACCAGAACAATTGACAGCATTATCAATATGCCGGAGCGGATATTATAACTGAACAAATGCGACAGGATGACAAAGTTGTTGAGAAACATTGAGGACAAGGGCATACCCACGGCGGCCAGCACCAGAAAAGAATAAAGCAGCGAAAGCCTCGGTACCCGGCAGAGGATGCCGTGCGCGGAGACGGACTTGTCATCCTGCTCCCCGTCAATATAAGTCGTCAGAACTTCAAGGGCGGCAATAATGATAATAAAGGCAAAGAGAGAAAAACCGATATTGAGCAATATCTTGTCAATCGGCAGCAGCGCCCCGAGCAAAAACAAAATATAATAAACCGTCGCATAAGAAAAAATCTTATATTGGATGTCTTTGTTAATCAGGCCGATCAGCGCAATAAAGAGCATGCTGATGATGGCGATGATTTCCAGCAGGCTCAGATAATAGCCCACTGATTCCGGAACGCTTTGCGGACAGAAACGGATAAAGCCGTAAACGCCGGTCAGCGGAATAAGGTTGGCAATGACGAAGACCAGCGGATTGCGGGCGGCAGAATTAATCGCCGAAATCCAGTAATGAAACGGCCAAATCGGAATACGGGAGAGAAAAGAAACAAAAATTGCTCCCCAAATGCAGAGTTCAAGGTGCCGGTTAAGCTGCAGCCGGCTGACCGCGTCCAGAGCAAGGTTATGCCCTTCATGGTGATAGAGCACAGCCGTCGCAATGAACAAAAACAAAGCGCCGAGAAAGTTATAAATGAAGAAGCGCAGAATAACCGGCTGGCGGCGGATTTCTCCGAACATGCCGATTAACAGCCACAAAGGCAGCAACAATGCCTCAAAGAAGATATAAAAGGAATAAATGTCGGCCGCAACGAACAAGCCGTTAAACATTCCCAGAAAAAGCAGTGTCATCAAATGCATTGACTTTCTGACATATCCCTGGTGCCGGGCTCCGACCAATCCGATGATGACGGCAAAATGAACGGCGGCAATGACCAGTACGGAAAAGATGTCGATGCCGAAGACGATGTCGATATGGGGATTTTGCAGCCAATGGAACGTTTCTTTAAGCTGCAGCCCCTCCTGCCCGCCTTTAAGGTTGACGGCAATGCGCCACAGCAAAAAGAGGCTGGATACCAGCGTCAAAATCGTTACGCTGAAGACATTGCGCCCGTTTGTCGTTTCATCGTCTTTGGCCGTGAGGGCAAAGAAAAAGCCGATAAAGGGAACCGCAATCAGCGTTGAAAGGATTGTCAGCGTATTTTCCATCAGTTATTCCCCTGCGAGAGATAATACGAACCGTAAGCCAGGCCGGTGCCGAGCAGAACGAAAAGCGGCCAGGCGATACGGCTGTCAGCGTGAATACGGCGGAAGACGTTAATCAGCACCGCCACCAGACGGTACAGCGAGTTAATAATCGTCCGTTCAATCAGCAGAAAATCAATTGTCAGCCACAAAACACGTCCCAGAATTTTAACCGGGCCGATGATAAAAACACGGTAAAAATCAGAAAACAGGTCAGCCGTCTGGATAAACTCGTGCTCATAAGCCCCGGCCAAGAAACGCAGCGGCCCGGCCGCCAGCAATACCAGAAAAATTCCCCAGGCGGCCATTGCCTCCGGCGGCAAAATGCGGTTTTGCATCGCAACTGCCGCCGTAAGGGCAAAAATCGTTCCGTTATAGACAATATTCGGATTCTTCAGCAGTGCCATGACCCGCTCATCGGCACGTGACTGTCCGAAATAAATCTGTCGCAGGACACAGGAACCGCTCAAAGCCAAAGCCGCAGCGTAAGCCAGCGTCCAATACGGGCTTCCGCCGGCAAGCGCCAGCGTTTGGAACAGTCCGAGAAATGCCAGCAGCGTTACGGCCAACGTCAGTTTCAGACTCCGGGCAAAGCCGCCCATGGCCGAAACATAAACTTCATTTGAACTGCCGACGGAAACAAGCATCCAACAGGCATTAAGCAGAAAGCCGCCCACCCAGAGCCGGGCAAATGCCGGGCCGGCGATATGGAAACCGCCGGAGAATATGCCGTATAAAAAACCGAAGAGCATCATATTAAAGTATATGCTTTTCTGCCGCAGGTCGTCTTTCAGCAAAGCCCCCTGCAACCCCCAGGCGATGGACAAAGCGGCAAAAAGGTGCAGCATCGGATAGGAGTATTCAGACAGAGGCAGCAACATCGACGTTTTGCACAAAATGATAAAACCGACGACAGGGGTGGAAAGATAGGCCAGTGCGGCTATCCGGTTCATGTCAAGGACGGCCCAGTCCATCAGCGGCGCCTGAAACATAAACAGGCCGGACTTGATGAAAAGGCACAGCAACAGCAGAATGCAAAGCAAATCCTTATGAGCGCCCAAGCGGTCATATTCAACAAAATCGGCCAGACGGATCGAACCGATATAGCCCCAGATGAGGGCAAAAAGCATAA
The DNA here is from genome assembly GCA_001917125.1 of Azospirillum sp. 47_25. Classification (GTDB taxonomy): domain Bacteria; phylum Pseudomonadota; class Alphaproteobacteria; order RF32; family CAG-239; genus Scatocola; species Scatocola faecipullorum. Next base: position 100,207 of record MNTU01000039.1, on the reverse strand, counting down.
ACAGCCCCATATCCGCCAGCAAATTGTAAAAGATATAACGCCGGCGCGCCGAGCTGTCGTTAATCATATAGAAACCGAAGATATCAATCAGGCAGGCGCTGACCAAAAGCTGAATGGCGTTTTCGCTGCAAATCAGCAAAATCAGGGCGGCAAGATTCAGGCATATCTGTCCGTTAAAGCGGAAACGATCTTCCTCCTGCGGGTAGCTTACATTAAACAGCATAACCGCCACCGCAATCACGAAAAAAGGAAAAATCTGCATATAATGCAACGGAGAGGAAAACAGACTGATTTTAACCGGATAGTAAGCCGAAGACACCCAGTCATAAGTGAAACCGTCGGTATAGCCGAGCTGCCAGTTCTGATAAAAATTAAGCAGCAGAACCGCCCCGGCAGCTGCCAGAAAAAAAGCCAGCAGCCGCGACAGTCTCTTTCCCCGAAACAAAATCGAAACGCCGCCAAGTGCGGCCAGAATGAGAAATATCTCAAATATCATAACGGGAAAGACCTCATCTATCAGATTAAACCGAAAGCTAATATAACAAAAAAAAACATTTTTTTAAAGTCATAATGCCGACTAATCACCAGCCCGCGTCTTGACAACCGAAGAAAGGATTTTATGATGTCTGCCGAAGGAGAGAAAAATGGAAAGCAAAACAAATGTCATGCGGATTCTGGACAAACTGAAGGTTCCCTACGCCCATTACTGCTATGAGGGCAGCGGGGCCGTCAGCGGAACGGAAGTGGCCGCCGTTTTGGGGCAAAATCCCGCTCAGGTGTTCAAAACACTGGTTACGGTTGCCAAATCCAAACAACATTATGTTTTCATGCTGCCGGCGGGAAAAGAGCTTGATTTGAAAAAAGCCGCCGCCAGCGTTCATGAAAAATCGGTTGAAATGATAAAAAGCAAAGAGTTGCTGCCGACAACCGGCTATATTCACGGCGGCTGTTCGCCGATTGGTATGAAAAAATCGTTTCCCACGGTTATTGACATCAGCGCTTCGGCTTTTGAAACAATTATTTTCAGTGCCGGAAAAATCGGCTATCAGGTCGAAGTTTCGCTGGTGGGGCTTGCCAAAGCCGTTAAATTTACACTGGCGGATATTACCGAGCCAGCTGATTTTCAATCCAGTGCAGGATAATATCAACAACATAGCGCTGCTGTTCGGCCGTTAATTCTTTTCCCGGGGCTATTCGGTGCCATTTTTGCAGACATTGCCGACAGCAGGTTCCGGTAGCATGCTGGGCAACAAAGACCGGGTGGCTGCGCATCGGCGTCTGCCTGCCGTCATTGGGAATATCGGCCGGAGCCAGCCGACGGGCAACGAAATCTTCGGCATGGCGGCGAATCGTCTCCACCCCTTTTTCTCTGACATAGTCTTTATCGGCGGGCGACAGCTTAAAGCGGCTGCGGAAAGCTGATCTGTTCAGTCTGGCGAATATATCTTCATTCATCGGTTTGCTCTTTAATGCGAAATCTTTTTTTTGACGATAGCCTTTTCATAAAAATTTATCAAGCTGATAAAAAAGTGCTTGATCTAGAGTAAGCTCTAAAGATTATGCTGATTACAGAATCGTTCAAGCAGGGAGAAAACATATGAAACATGCTTTGAAAACTCTGGCGGTATTCTCCGCCCTTTTAACGGCAACTTATTCAATCTCAGGAAAGGCAGCAGAAATGAAGAAAGCTTCGATTGACACGATTTTTGAACAGGGAGAACCCAATCCTTACGGCCGTTTTTTTACCGGACAGACTTATCTGACCCGTCTCAGTGCCAACGACACGACCTGGAATTCTTCCCTGGCCAATGTTACCTTTGAGCCGGGAGCCAGAACCAACTGGCACAAGCACAGCGGCGGCCAGATTCTGCTGGTGCTGGGCGGCGAAGGACGTTATCAGGAGAGGAACGGCGAAATCCGCGTTTTGAAAAAAGGCGACGTCGTCCGCATTCCGCTGAACGTCGAACACTGGCACGGCGCGGCCCCGAACAGCTGGTTTACCCACATTTCAGTCGAAACCAACCTGCCGAATAACCAGACGACCTGGCTAGAACCGGTTTCTGACGCCGAGTATAAATAATGAAAAAATATTTTATCACCGCGGCAATCATTCTGGCCGTTTTAGGCTGCGGATTTATTGCCTTGCAAAGAAAGGACAACAAAATGGACAATTTAGCGGTTACCGATCCGGATTTGGCCTTAATCAGAAAAAACTTCATTGAACAAGAGGTTCTTCCGCACGGAAAGCTTCCCGCCAAAACCCGTTATCTGGTTTTGCTGGCGTCACATGTTGCCACACAGTCGCCGAAAGAATTTGAACAGACGCTTAATGAGGCGCTGGATAACGGCATTTCGCCGACGGAAGCCAAAGAGACGGTTTATCAGACGGTTCCTTACGCCGGCCTGGCCAAGGCAGATGATTTTATTCTGCTTGCCAACCGTATTCTGACCGAGCGAGGCGTCAGGCTGCCGCTGGAAAGCCAAAGCACGACCAATGCCGGCAATCGTCTGGAAAAAGGTATTGAGGTTCAAAGCCTGATTTTCGGAGCAGAGCACATCAGCGGCATGCGGGCGACAGCGCCGCAGGAACTGAAACATATTCAGGATTATCTTTCCGCAAATTGTTTCGGTGATTATTATACCCGCGGGGGCCTTGATGTGCAAACCCGAGAATTGCTGACTTTTGCAACTCTGGTCTCGCTCGGCGGCGCCGACGCTCAGGTCAGAGCCCATGTTCAGGGCAACCTGAATGTCGGCAATGACCGCCGAGTTTTACTGGACACCGTTTCCCAGATGCTTCCGTATATCGGCTATCCGCGTTCTTTAAACGGCATTGCAGCCATTAACGACATTACAAAGGACAAAACAAATGACTAAAAAAATATTGGTTTTATCTTCCAGCTTCCGCAAAGGCGGAAATTCCGACACACTCTGCGACCAGTTTGTCAAAGGCGCCGTTGAGGCCGGGCATCAGGTTGAAAAGATTTTCATTAACGACAAGAAAATCGGCTATTGCCACGGCTGCGGCGTTTGCAATACGACGCATAAATGCGTTCTTCACGACGATATGGCCGAAATTCTGGACAAGATGGTACAGGCTGACGTTATCGTTATGGCAACCCCGGTTTATTTTTACAGCATGAACGGTCAGATGAAGATGCTGATTGACCGTACGGTTCCCAGATATGAAGAAATCGCGGGCAAAGACTTTTACTTTATTGTTGCCGCGGCAGACAGCGACCGTGCGAATATGGAAAAGACGCTGGAAACCTTCCGCGGCTTTACCGAAGACTGCCTGCCCGATGCGCATGAAAAAGGCGTGATTTACGGTACCGGAGCCTGGCAAATCGGCGACATCAAATCAAGCCCGGCAATGGAAGAGGCTTATCAAGCCGGGCGGAATGCTTAAGTTTTCCGATAAAAGAAATCCCGCCATTGACGGGATTTCTTTTTATTCTGCGGCCATCACCAGCCGGCTTTCCATCAGGCGGGCGGCATCTCGTCCGGAGGCCAAAGCTTCAACAATCGTCGAGCCTCCGTGTTTGCAGTCACCGGCATAAATGATGCGTTCATCATTCACTTTGGGGTCGGCGCGGCTGCCGATTGCAGTGACAATCAGCGAAAAGCCCGGGAGTTCAACGGTTGAATTGGCAAGCGGCTGCCAATGGCCGTCGGTCAAACGGTTTTTGCGGATATAAAGCGAATAGCCGTCAGCCGTTTTTTCTATTTTTTCCGGGCTGCTCATTGACATAATATCAATTTCACGCTTCAGAAGTTCCAAATATTCCAACTGAGAAATACGCATATCGGCCAAGCGCCGGCGGACAAACATTTCCACCTGTGCCGCTCCGTTGGCAGCCGCCGTAAAGGCACAGTCAGCCGCCACATTGCCGCCGCCGATGACGGCGACCCTGCCCTTGGTTTCATATTTTGACGGATGATGCAGATACTCCATATAACTGACGGCATATTCCTGTCCGGGAATACCCAAATCGGTAACGTTCGGCTCGCCGGTCGCAACAATAACTCCGTCAAACCCCTGACTGAACAAGTCCGACGGACAGCCGATTTTGGTGGTAAGGTAAAGGGTGATAAAATCACGGTTGAAAATAAACGACCAGTCTTTGGCGATAACTTCATAAGGCAAGCGTTCATCGGGAATCATATTCAGAGCACCGCCGATTTTATCGGAAGCCTCGTAAAGGCAGACATAATATCCCTGCTTGCCGAGTTCGGCTGCGGCTGCCAGACCGGCAGGCCCGGCACCGATAACGGCCACCTTGCGCCCATTGGGACGAATGGCTTTGGCTTCGGCAGACGGGTTGCGATAATTTTCCAGGATGGTCGCCTGAACTTTAGGAATATTAACCGCAAAATCAATCCGGCTGCGGGTGCAGGCTTTCATACAGAACTTATCCGGGCAAATCAAACCGCAGGTCTGCCCCATCGGATTATTCCGGGTGATGGTGGCGACCGCTTGTTCAAAATCGCCGTTTTTGGCATGGCTGATAAATTCCTGCGGGCTGCAATTTACCGGACAGGCATTCATACAGGGCTTATTGGCACAATTGAGACAGCGGTCCAATTCCGCCTTTAGCTGGACTTTGGTTAAATAAAGTGATTTTGTCTGCGCCATTGTCAAACCGTTCGAAAAAGAGTGTTTATTTGAGGGGAATGTTAGCCGTACGACAGCGGAATGTCAACAGAATCTTCGCTGCGGCAGTATTTGTTTTCTCTTTGACAAGGCAAATAAATTTCTTCCGTTAAACCGATTTTTGTGTTATGACAATAGCAGCATTATTTTAACAAGGAGCCGAACAATGGGATATAAAGCGCTGATTATCTTAAATATTGTTTTGTTAGCCGTGATTGCCCGGTTAGTTTTCAAACCTCTTTCTCCCGCACCGGGCATTCGTGTCTGGGAGGGTGAAACCTGGACGGCGGCTCAATACGGAAGCCGTTATATTTTAAGCATCAAAAACCATTCCGAACTGGCGTCAGCCATTACTTCTTTCGTCAAAGCCAGAGGAATTACCAGCGGCAGCATTTACGGCATCGGCGCGGTTAATTCCGCCACACTGCGCTTTTTTGATCCGTCCACCAAAAAATATATTGATAAAACGTTTGACGGACAGATGGAAATTGCCAACCTGACCGGAAATATCGCCATGAAAGACGGCGGCGATTTAATCCACCTGCATGTTACACTGGGAACCCGCGACTATCAGGCGCTGGCGGGACATCTGCTGGCAGCCAGCCTCAGCGGAGCGGGAGAATTCGTGGTTGAAACAATGCCCGGCATTGAACTGGAAAAAAGCTTTGATAAAAATATCGGGCTAAATCTTTATAATTTCAAAAAATAAAAAGCGGAAACCTTGCTTCCCGAAGCAAGGTTTCTTTTTTTGTGCCGGTGTCGTCTAAAGTTGAGATAGATTTGCATTTTTGCATGCTTATATCTGTTGTAACAGTGTCAAGAAAACGAGGCCCGTTTTGCGATATAAACCACGAAAAATAAACAGTGCCGGCATTCAAAAGGAAATCTTACCGATTGCACAGATTTTGCCGGATATCCTGAAGAAAAACCTGCCTTCCGGGGATATGAGCTGATATGCCAGAAGATAAAGAATCTCCGTATCTGCACATCGTGAAAACAGCTCATTACTTTGAGCGATTTTGGCCTCCAGCCTCCCGGTTCGAACAGCTCTCCTATACAATAAAAAGACACCTCACAAGGAGGTGCTTTTTTTATTGGTGATGCGGTTTCCAGTCATCGCGAACTGGTCTAAATTGCAGGAAAACCAAGCTTGCCAATGCTTTCAAGATGGAATTCCGGTTCGCGAATCACAGTGTAACTCGAACCTACCACTCTATAACTATCTCGAACTTCTCTTTTTTAATTTTTAAACAATAATCATTAAAAACAATGAGCCTCCTTTTTACTATGTGATAAAATAGTATTAAAACCTGCATATTTTAGTTGATTCCAACATTTTTGATTCGGATGTCCATAACGATTATTTTTTCCAACAGAGATAAATGCTTGACAGTCCACGGCTTTATTATTAGTTACAATCGGGCAATAATCGGGAATACACTGATTATTCATTTGACATAAAATATTTATCTTTTTTCTATGCAATCTATATAAAAAGGAGCAAGATGTTCCCGTATCGCTGCCATGGTGACTAACTTTTAGCACCACTTGTTCATGAGTGTCTTTCAAATTCTCTGCTTCCAATGTTTCATATCCCATATCTCCAGTTAAATAATATAATTTATCATCACAATATATCTGAAGTAATATTGAATTATCATTTTCATCTGTATTTCCAGAATGAAAAGAAAAATACAACTTCGTACTTCCATCGTTAATTATTCCCTCGCTGGTTGAAGAAATAATACGACATCCTTTTTCCTCTGCCTTGTTTAACAGCTTATCTACTTGATTAGGCTTTGGATCGGTTAGAAACGATTGGTTTACTATCAAATGCTTAACATTAAATTCTTTATCGTTTAGTAGCATATATGCGCCAAGATAATGATCATAATGCCGATGAGTAAGAATTAATGCTTCAATCGGGCGTCCACCTAAAATTCTTTTTAGTTCTGCCAATATATCTTGTTTTCGAGAATCAGTAATATGAGTATCTATGATAAAAGCATGTCCCCTAGAAGAAATAAATAAAGACATATCTCCTTGGCCAACATTGAAACAATACAGTTTAGGGGCTGTTTCTCTAGTTGTTTCTGTTAAATTAAGATTGAAATTCTCAATCAGTTCTTTCTCTTTGTATTTTTGTTTTTGTTTTTGTTTTTGTAGTTCAGTTTGCTCACCAGCTTCTTTATCTGGATACACTTCAATATCTTCATCCTCTAATCGCAACAACAATAACTTTTTTTGTTTGCATTTTTGACTTTTTTCATCTAAACGTACGAAGGCTCCATCACGGAAGCCATTTTGTCTTCCTTCTGTTATTATTGTGAACTTTTCTTTCTTTTTTTCTCTATTGTACAGAAAAAGTCGTTGATCAACTAATCCAGGCAATATTTCAGCATAAACTTTTTTTGCCACATAAGAATAAGGCGTTTGATCTAGCAACCGGACAATAAATTTTTCTCCATGATTAATCGGCTTAACAGAATCTACATAATACAATTTTTTTGATACTTTTTTATCTCTCATTTCATAATTCCGTAATTGCTGCTAAAAAAACAACTTATTCTAAATATTCCAAATCACGTCCCTGGCCAAAACATTCCGGAAAATTTTTGCAGAAAATAAATGTATCCCGAGATTCATCCTGCACAATTTTTGTTTCTTTCAAGAGGTATTCTTGTTTACAATGCGGACAATAGATTTTTCTCTCAAAGGATTCTTTTGTTAATTCGGGAAAAATTAGTTCCTGATAGATTTCAAGTTTATCAGAACTTTGTTTATCAGAACAAATAATTTCCCTGTAATAATCTACTATTTCCCTTTTTCCCATAGGAGTTTCGACTATCTGTACAACTTTATGAAGCTTACTGTTCTCTGGGCATAAAATATAACTTTTCCCTTTAAAAAATACGAAAGCTACCGATAAATAAGACCAAAAATGTCCCATTAGATTGGTTGCTTCGCCAATTGAATCAATGTCATTAAAATCACAAAAACCAACGTCCGTTAATTTTGTAAATCTATATAAACGGAGTTTTTCAAAATTAAATTTATGCTTTTGCGTCTTGCAAACAAAACGTATCGCATCTTCTAAATCCTTGCCTGAGAGTTCCTCAAATGGAGCGAGATTAAGGTCATAAGGTTCCTCAAACTCTTTGTCAATTCCGTAAAAACATCCCTCTAAAATCCAGACCGGCGTATTCATTAGCTCATGCCAACCAGCAAAACCTTCCTTTTGAGCTATATTATCAAGAGCTTCACTGTGTTTTAAGTCTTGACGTCGGCAGAGTTGCTTAGCTTTAGCTTTTAAATTCTTAATATACAGAGAATCAGTCATTCTAAATCCTTTCTAAAAACTCAAGGTTTGATTCCAATACCTGCTGTCAGAAAACCCTGAAAAAGGTTTAAAATGATCTTGGTAGAAAATGGTTGCCTCACGTTGAGGTTTGCGAAATTGCAGGTAGGAGGCTCCAACCCAGCCATGCCAATATATTACAGAGACTTATAAATAAATGTCAATAAGATTTTTGAAATTATTCTGAGTAACTATATATGCCAATTAAAATTATGTTTCATTCATTAATAAAATTTTACAATGATAGTTAAAGTCATCTAAAAAATCAATTATTGTATCATACATGAAGTCTAGTGCTTTGCCATATCCTTGATGGCATATGCTTACATCAAATCCCAGTTTTTTCATTTCATTGAGAGGATTATCAGATTTATCATGTGCATCAATCTGTCTCAAATCATTAAGGACGAATAAGCCCAAGGTTGAAGGATTTTCTTCTGTCCATTTTAATTCCTCAGGATAGTCTTTGAAGTCTGATACTTTCAAATGATTCGAAACTAGATAATCCAGTATATTTTTTATTCCGTGTAATAGCTTTATACTTTTAAAATTTTTTATATCATCAGAATTTATTCCCGTGGATAAAATAATTTCTCTTAGTGGTCCAATTGGAATTTTGTTAAATAGTTCATTCACTGTTTTGCAACGGGACAAAAAGTCGTCTTGGGGCATGTCTAGAGGTGCAACTTTTGCCATTTTGAAAAGCCGTTCACTGGAATACCACCCCTTATATTCTAAATCTGTTTTAGATATTTGAATTATCTTTTCAGCTAAGATGTTTTTTGGGGTTAAAATATAAAGAAGTTTACTGAGATTATCCCCAAATAATAAAAATGCATCTTTAAATCTTACCGTTTTGGCTGCAATATTTTCACAATCTTCAGTTGCGTCAACTTCTTTTTTACTAACAGCAAAACGGCTCAATGTAATAATTGTCCGGACATCCATTCCTTCAAATATTTTACAATAAGGCATTGAAATATAGTTTCGTTTAACGCGGGTACAATCGCGAAAGGCCCAAACATCTTTATAACGGATATAACCACTTGTCGGTACTATCGTATAATCTTTCTTATCTTCAAAATGTTTTAATAAATTATCTGAAAAATAAGCCCTCTTAGAAAGTTCCATTGAGTGAGCCTGCTTCCTTGTAAGAGAATGTTGCAGATCTGGCCAAATAATATCTTCTAATGTTTTTTCAGGGCATAATTCCGGAAGTGCAGCAATAACAGAAGCATCTACTTGAAGACAAATCTTGTCCGGGAAACTCGGGTGTACGAATAATCTAAAATCGTACCATTTATTGTTGTTTATATCTGTGAAATATCCATTCCTTCCAATTATTTCCTCTAATTCTTTTGTTCGGGGAAGATCTTGTTCATAGTAAAAAAACCTAACTGCAGCGTGTCCCAAATGCCAAAGATATTTTCGTAAATAGTCGTTACGAATTTTCCAAGAAACATTTCTTTTATATTCATAACAATATTCGGTTGATAATTCTCCAAACGCAATATCTGTTTCATCATTACTGATATCATCCCAAGATATTGTATCATTACTATGACAACGAGGTGTAAGACCTAGAGTCATCCAGAATCTATCGCTTAAATTATATGTAAAAAGGGAACCATTTCCCCAAGAGGAAATTAATGAATAGTAGCCGCCAATTGTATAATTAGCGTCACACATTCCTTCACTATCATTATCAGGACCTGTGGAAACGACGCCGTGATTCAAGTACAATAGAGGCAGATTATCTATTTTATCCAGAGGAACAGTAACAGTTGTCATATCACAAAATATTTCACGAAACGGCATAGTTTCATAGGCGCATGCAACCTCTATATTATTGAATGGAGAAGCATCAATAGGAGACAATAATTCCTTCAATTTTGATGGAATTAAATGGTTAGGAAGCGGCAAGTCATCAATATAATTTATCATTTTATCCATTTTCTTTATCTAAAGCATCCTGAAAATCGACTAATTCAATAATTTTATCGAAAAAAGGTGTTAAGGCATAAACATAAGAACCTCCGTAACCTACATTTTCTTGGTAAATAAGTCCAGTTCTTAAGAGAGCACCGGCTATCGCTTTAATTTCTTTAACCTTCTCTGGTTGACTGTATTCATATCCTGCAATAAGTTTTGTAAAATAATCGGCATTTATTCCTTTAGGTGGTTCATTATGAAGTTTTATATATTTTAAATCATTCTCTCTCATTTTATATAATTGAGCTAATAGATGAATTTCTTCATCAGATAATGTTTCCAAAATCTGAGCATATCTGTTAAATTCATTCGCATATATTGGAGAACGGAGTTGTTCGCCTTTTGCAATACTATTTATTGCTTTTGCTAAGAGTCTTAGATTCAGACGAGCCGTCCCATTCATTGCTGCTAATGTATAGCGGTGCATAAGAGAAATTTTGTCATCATCGGCAATATTATTAAAATTTCCCCCTGTTATTTCATCAAATAAAATATCTCGGCTTTCTGCTAATTTTCTTTCGCAATGGGCATTCCATAGTTCTTGAATGGATGAAGTCGGTATTTTAAATAATGAAAGAATATCTAAAATTGAAGAAGCTGCTATTTCCATTACATTAATGTTCCTTTTTTCAATTATTCTAAATAATGCTATTTTCACTTTAAAATCTTTATTATATTTTATTTTGATAATTTATGTTATTTCTTGCAAAGTTACAAATTTATTATAATATACATGAAAAAGAACAAATGAACAGGGAAAATGCTAAGAGATAACTTAAATGTTGTAGATTTTTTTGCTGGTGCAGGAGGGCTGAGTCTTGGTGCCGTACGGGCAGGATTTAATGTTGCCGGCGCTATAGAACTTGACAAAAAGGCAATAGATACTCATATCAGAAATTTTCCGAATACAAAACATTTTGAAATTGATTTATCAAAAATTAAGGCATCAGAACTAAAAAAAATATTACTAACAGATATTCATAATATTGATGGTATAATTGGTGGGCCACCATGTCAGGGCTTTAGTTATATGGGACACAGGAATGAAAATGATGTTCGAAACAATCTTTTTATGCGATTTTTTGAATTTATTGAAGAAATCCGTCCCAGTTTTTTTGTAGCAGAAAATGTGCTCGGTATTTTAGATGACAAATATAAAAGCTTAAGAGATGCAGCATTAAATAAAATTACAGGCTATACCATTCTTTCTCCATTAATAATTCGAGCAGATGAATATGGAGCCCCAACGACAAGAACAAGAGTTTTTTTTATTGGATATAGAAAAAAAGAAGGAATTAATCTAAGCGAAAATGATTTTTATTCTGCTAAAGTCCCAGAAAATGAAAAAATAAGAGTCAAAGATGCTCTTTTAGGACTTCCTACCAAAATTTATTCTGAAGGAAGTGGATATGGAAAATTAGCACAAAAAGAACTTGAGAAACTAAAAAGACCAGAAACTTTAAGCTTTTATAAACATATAAGGGGACTTATTCCACAAGGTATCGGAAATCCCAAAAGTATTGCATTATATAGAAAAAAAATTGTTACAGGGTGTTTCCCTACAAAACATAGTGAGGAAATTATTAATAGGTATGAAAATTTAAAATATGGACAACAAGACAATATTTCAAAATCTGTTAAATTAAACCCAGATGGTTTTTGCCCAACGCTTAGAGCTGGAACAGGCCCAGAAAAGGGAAGCTATCAAGCAGTTCGTCCAATTCATTTCGCAGAACCTAGAGTAATTACCCCCAGAGAGGCAGCCAGATTACAAGGATTTCCTGATTGGTTTGAATTCCAACCTACAATTTGGCATAGTTTCAGACAAATAGGTAATAGTGTTTCTCCCATAGTTGCTGAAAAAATATTATCCGTTATTTTTCAAAAGCTTACATGATGGAAATTGGGGTAATATTTATAGTACTTGGTATAATTTTGAATAGAAACATCAACTTTTTTCTTGTTACAAAAAAAGGGTAATTCTTCTTTTATTTTTTGTTCAACTTCAGTATCCGGAAGTAAATTGTTTAAAGCCAAAATCTCTTTAGGTGTGAGACACGGGACATCAATTTTACATAGACTATCCCATCTGCCAAAAGGGATGTCCTGATGTAAATTTAGCATCTTTACAGTATCTTCTTCTTTTCTTTGTTTATCTTCGGCACTTAATGCTTCCAAAATAATACCAGTAAAAGTTAACATTTGTTGTCCATCTTGATATACAGTGGATATAACTGGAAGTACAAATCGTTTAGGATAAGAAAGCTCATTAAGTGTTTGATAGCAAGCTTTTTTTATACATTTCAATAATAACAATGGATATTTATCTTTTTCCATTTCAGTATAATTTGTTTCAGAAGGCATATATTCTTTTATCATCTGTTCTAAAATTTTTAATCGTTGTTCTTGGACCTCTTGGTCAGACTGTTCATCTTTTCTGTTTAATAAAGCAGCAGGGTAAGCATTTAATGTTATTTTTATAATATCATGAACATTTGCTTTGTTAAGCAATGTACAAAAATCTGAAAACTGTTTTCCTAAATCTTTAGGAGATGTATAGTCAAACCAAAATATGCTATTCTGATCTAACTCAGATTTAGATATAAAATCAGTACTATCTGTATTTTTTATTGTTATGCATTTCAAAGGTTTATTAAACTCAGCTCTTGAACAAATTAAAGGATCACTCTCAAGGGATATCATTTTTGATATACCAAGATGCGCATGAATCAGCTTAAAGTCATCAAATTGAAATGAACCAAAACCAACATATTGATATTCATGTAGACCATAAGGTTTTGATAAACAATTTAATACATTAACAAAAAGGCATCTATCAATATATTTATTGGGTCTTAAATGATAAAAAGGTTGTGTACTAATAACACTCATTTCTTCATTTCCGAGATTAATGGTTTTCGTTTTGTTTGGACAAGATATAGTCAAAACATTTTTCTCCTACTTCAGAGGCTTTCATTTCAATGCTTTCGTCTGGAGAAAAAAAGACCTTTACTGTATGTATATCATCAATTGATTTTGAATATCTAATAATGAGATGCTTCTTTTCATTAATAGGTTTGGGAAGATCAGGCTGCGACAGTTGCCCACCGTCTTTTTTTCTGTAATTTAATCCATATTGTTTTTCAAAAGCTTTATCTTCTTTAATTAACTGAGTATATGGGTAACTTTCAGCTTTTTCGGAATAAATACGCTCTTGTTTGTTTTGTCCTTTCCACTGATTGGTATAGTTAGTAAAGAGTTTCAAACCTTCTCTCATTTTATTTTTTACATCAGCATAAATAGGAGAAGATAAATCAATACCCCGTTTAGTGGTTGTCATAGGCAATTTAGCAGGATTGGTGCTTTCAAAGATAACAATTCCTCGAATCCCAATAAATTGTGTATGATACTGAGGAACACCAGCTTCTCCCCAACCTGTAATGTAGCTTTTATCATTATATAATACGACTCTGTCATTGCAAACAACAGTCCACCCTGCATCTGCAGAAGAACGTTTAGATTCAACACTTTCATCAAGATCATCATCTGAGGGCGGAGGAGCATAAAAACCAACAATTAAATTGACATTAACATCATCATATGTTTTCTTAAAAATATATGGTTTAAAACCGTTATCTTTGGAAAGAAGTAATTGTATAGGATTAGCTTTAACTTTATGATCATTTACATAAATTGTGAAACCTTTTTCGATAATTAAACTATAACTAGCTTTTATTTCCGAGATTAAACTTTCTACAAAATAATCAATCGCGTCTTGATCACCCCATTGAATGGCAACTCCTGACGTTAAGTCATTTATAGAAATAGTTGTACCATCATATGGTAAACAAGACAAATCATTATCTTTAATCTCAAACGTCCAATCGTTATCCGTATCAGCCCAGTTAGCAGGAATTGTTACTGAAAAAGCTTCTCGTCCCCTTTTGGTAGAAACAATGGCGCTTCGACCAATTTTAAATATTGCTCTTTTCATACCAATACCATATATACCAATAGTAGCATCATGGTTTTGTTCATAATTTTGCTTTCCCATCCGGAATGCATAATTTTCAGCAAGCTCTCGAGAAATACCACCACAATTATCACTTATTGTAAAATTATCTTTAGTTATCGTAATCTTGGCCACAAAACTATTATAGTTTTTCTCATTTTTATTTTGTGATATGTGATTCTGGCTTCTCAAGGCTCCATCAAGACAGTTATCAAGTAGATCTAATATAGCATCATTTAAGCTGATGTCTCTCGTTAGCATATTAATAAAAAAGTTTTTTGTTGGAGAACTATTAACTGTGTTGCTACCCATTGATAAATGCCCTTCATTAAAACAAATTATATATCTACATTATAGCAGTACATTATGAAATCAAGACTTTTTTATTAAATTCTTTTATTTTTTAGAATATAAATTGTTAGCATATTTATCAATATATTGCATCTATAATAAATTAATTTTTAACCATCTCATCTACGATTTCTTTAATAAAGTCATATTCCCGCATCAGAAGAATAAGATGATACGCGCTGATTCCCGTGTTTTTCTGGAACCAATTTCGCGAGATATACATGTTGATATCTAAATTATGTGCCACATATTTGTAAATCTGCCGCTTATGGTGATGTCGAAGCAGTTTGGTCAAAAGAGCAGAAAGTTCCTCATTGTTGCCGATAATAAATTTTTCTACACCAAAATAGCACCAGATCTGGTGCTTTTCTTCATTAGACATTGTTACTCCTCTTATTATTATAGAAAGCAACAAACATTATAAAAGGACTGAGTAACTAATGAACAAAGACAAAATACCTGCAGCCATGTATATTCGGATGTCGACGGAGCATCAGAAATACTCTCCGGAAAATCAAGCTGCAGCCATCCGCGAATATGCGGAACGTAATGACTATGAAATTATAAAAACTTATACCGATGGTGGTAAAAGCGGTTTGAATATCGCAGGCCGTGCTGCTTTGCAGCAAATGTTGAAAGACGTTCAAAGCCATCAGGCTGAATATAAAGCCATTCTGGTTTTAGACGTCACCCGCTGGGGACGATTTCAGGATGCCGATGAAAGTGCATATTACGAGTACATCTGCAAGAGAGCCGGAACGCCGGTAAAATATTGTAACGAGCAGTTTGATAATGACGGCAGTCCTGTCGCAACTATTGTTAAAGGCGTTAAACGGACAATGGCGGCCGAATATAGCCGAGAGCTTTCTTGCAAAGTCTTTGCCGGAAAATGCCGTTTAATCAACCTTGGCTACCGTCAGGGTGGCTTTGCCGGATTCGGGCTGCGGCGTATGCTGGTAAACGAGCATGGCGAACATAAGGGGATTCTTGTTGCCGGAGAACACAAAAGCATTGCCACTGACCGGGTCATTTTAGTTCCAGGGCCGGAAGAAGAGCAAAAAATTATCCGCTGGATGTATAAAATGTTTACCGAGGAACTGAAAACCGAACAGGAAATCGCTGATATTCTTAATCAACAGGGAGTTCTCACCGACTTAAATCGTACTTGGACTAAGGCAACGGTCAATCAAGTCTTAACCAATGAGAAATATATCGGCAATAATGTTTCCAACCGTATTTCATTTAAATTAAAGACTAAGCGCGTGGTCAATCCGGAAAGCGAATGGATTCGCAAAGAAGGAGCTTTTGAGGCAATCGTTGATCCGAGCGTCTTTTATATCGCCAAAGGCATCATTAACGCCCGTGCCAGACGTTTCTCCAATGATGAGCTTTTGCAGAAATTAAAGGATTTACAAGCCAAGAAAGGCTATCTGTCTGCCCTTATCATCAACGAAAGCCCCGATATGCCGTCAAGTTCCATCTATTCCAGCCGCTTTGGCAGCCTGGTCCGGGCTTATCAGCTTATCGGTTACGATCCAGAACGGGATTACAGTTTTATTGAAATTAACCGCTTTTTGCGCGGGCTGCATAAAAATATTTTTGAGGAGACGATAGGTAAAATCCAGGAAATCGGCGGGGATGTTAAGATTGATGCCGAAAATGACCTTTTGAATGTCAACGACTATTTTTCGGCATCCATTGTCATTTGCCGGTGTAAGCAACTTCCCAATGACAGTCTCCGTTGGAAAGTCCGTTTTGATACTTCTCTTTTCCCGGATATAACCATTGCCGTGCGCATGTCCGCCGATAATAAAAACGTCTTGGACTACTATCTGCTGCCGGCTCTGGATTTTAGGGATCCTAAGCTATTGCTTTCCGAACAAAACAAAGGGGTGCTCGATTCTTACCGTTTCCCGGATTTAAGCCAACTGTTTGAAATGGCCCGTCGCAATTCTATCCGCTATTGGGAGGATGCCTAATGAATCGCCGTCAAATTCTGGAAAATATCCCAATTGAAAAGATTAACATTCTCAATCCGCGGGAACGTAACCGTAAAATTGCCAACGAAATTAAGAAAAATATTGAAGATGTCGGCCTGAAACGTCCGATTACCGTCTCCCGGAGGTTAGATTTTACGGATGGCAAAGAGTATGATCTGGTCTGCGGTCAAGGGCGTTTAGAGGCTTATATTGCCAATAACCAGACGGAGATTCCGGCAATTATCATTGATGCCGATGAAGAAGAAACCCTGATTATGAGCCTTGTTGAGAACATTGCCCGGCGAAATTATTCCCCGACCGAACTGCTTCAGGGAATTAAACAGCTCAAGGATAAGGGATATTCCTCGGCCGAGATCGCCCGCAAAACAGGCTTTACTGCAGAATATATCAACCAAATCAGCAAGTTGTTGTTTCGAGGGGAAGAACGCTTGATTAACGCCGTCTATACGGATCGTATTCCGCTAAACGTAGCAATTGATATTTCGGATGCAGATGACAAGGATGTTCAGAATGTCTTGCGTGAAGCTTACGAAGCCGGACAGATTCGCGGTAATAAATTAGCTTTTGTAAAGGATTTGATAGAACGGCGAATTAAAAAAGGCAAAAGTATTTATAAGAAAAAGTGCAGTGCCAAGCAGTTGACGGCACAAGATGTTCAGGCTCTTTACGAGCAGGAAATCAAACGGACAAAGTTGATTATTGCCAAGAATGATCGGGTTGAAAATTCACTGATTTTTGTTACCCAAAGCATCAAGAGCCTGCTTGGCAACGAGAATTTTTATAACTTATTGAAAGCAGAAGAATTGGAAAAACTGCCGAAATATTTAGCTGAAAGGTTACAGATTCATGGATAAAAAATTAAATAAGGCCTTTGAACAGGCAATCATTCGTTTAAAACTTTCAGAAATAACCCCTTCAAAAGAGATAAATAAGGATGTATTTGCTTCCCGAAAATATGCCCAGATTGTTTCTTCCGTTCGCGAAATCGGCCTGATTGAAGCGCCGATCGTAACCTTTAGCGACGACGGTTATACGCTTTTGGATGGCCATCTGCGTTTGAATGCACTTAAGGACTTGGATATACAGGAAGTAGATTGCCTTGTTTCTACCGATAATGAAAATTTTACCTACAACAAACATGTCAATCGGCTCTCCAATGTCCAGGAACAGAAAATGATAGAAAAAGCCATCAATCGCGGTGTTTCCATTGAACGTCTGGCATGGGTTCTAAATATGAATCCTGAAAATATCCGTCATAAGAAAAATCTACTGAAAGGCATTTGCGAAGAGGTCGTAGAGATGCTGAAAGATAAAATTGTGAGTTCCAAGGTGTTTTATTATTTGGCCAGAATGAAACCGGAGCGCCAGATTGAAGCGACTAAGATTATGGTCGAAAGCAAAACTTTTACTTCATCATTTGCTCGTTCCATCTGGCTTGCTACGTCAGATGAACAGCTTGCTGTGCCCCGGCGGCAGCAGAGGCCGGCTGTAACAGACTTCAGCCATTTTACCAAACTGGAGGAGGAAATTAACCGGCTACACGGCGAATATGAGGAAATTGAGGAAAATTACGGTCTGAATGTCCTAAATTTTACACTGGTCAAGGGATATGTTAAAACCTTGGTAATGAATCCGCGTGTAAACCGCTATCTCCGGATCAACAACCCTGATATTCTGGAACACCTGGAAAGCATTGTAGATATTGATAATCTTAATCCCGAGGAATGACTTTATTCAAAATGAGATAAAAAATCCATTTTATCAAAATAATTTTGCTTGAAGTTCCCCAGATTGAAATTTGTTTCCGGCGTAAGCACGTTTTGTGTTCTAAGGGCATATTGCTCACGAAGCCAATTTTGTTCTTCAATATAAAAGAATCTGTCGATATTATCCTTAATAAAAAATTTGTTTTTTGTATTTCGATCTTGAAAGAAATATGAGAATGTCCCTATCTCTAAGAGTTCAGGGGCAATATTTCGGTCAAAAACTTCCAACATTTTATATGCCTTATCACCGTAAATTTTTTTTGTAAAATAAAATACTCCGAGATCACTATGATTTCTGTTAATGATTGGGTATCCATATGGATCTTTATTAACCTTCATTGCATTATATACTTTTACATCGAATTCATGTAAACATACTAAGAATACGGCTAAATCAGGCGAGAAAAGCTCATGTCCAATGGCGATCTGCTTTATAAACATAACTAGCCGGTCAAAAACCTGTTCCATTTGTCGCAGTGAAAAATTAAACCAAATGCTATAGGCCGCAAAATAACGTTTAATGATATTTTCTGACGTTTGAAGTGCATTATATTTATTTGCTTCAATTTCTCCGGCTCCATCACCGTATCTGCTATATGAAAATGAACAGCAGAATACATTATAGGTATCAATCAGAAATACTAATTCCCGTTTTTCTTCCTGTATTTTCTTTATAACAGTATCAATTCCGGATCTATCATACAAAAATTCAGCAAATGCTTTTTTATCCGGATGTGGCAATAAAAATGTATTATTTATAAATTTGCGCTTATACCCCTCAAAATTTTCAGTTCCAAATAAACATTTTACAGAACTCTCAAGATGATTTTCATCTATCGCCAATACAAAGACAAAACCAGAAACATCAAAAAAGTGTTTTAATACCTCCAAGGTTCTTACGGCATAATCCGGGCTGCAACGATCCAATTCATCAATAATTATGATTATCGGTTTGTCAGAGGTTCTTGCCCATTGAGTTAATGCTTCTTTTAGTTCCTTGAGAGCTTTTTGATATTGATTAAAATCATCATAAAGTGATTTTGAAGAAAAATGATTTTTAAATTCCTCAATAATATCAACATTCAGGGCTTCCTGAGATATGCTTTTAATTGCGGTGCCACATAAGAACGCAAGCGAATTTTTAGAAAATTTTAAAGTGGAATCTATAATTTTTGTTGGCAGTTTTCTGCCATCCTTTTCATAAATTTCATTTAATTTTGCCAATATTGGCATAAGAGGATCTTCATAAAAATCCATCTCCCAGATATTCATTTTGGTTGTCTGTACTCCATCTTTTTCAAGGACGCTCTTTAATTTTTCACAAAAAAAGGTTTTTCCAGTTCCAAAATCCGCTGAAATTGAATAAACTTTAGAAACACCGCCCTCAATATAGGTGTTTTGCTCAATTAAATGGGCAAAATCAATGACAGATGATTTTATGCCTAATTTATCATCTTCAAAAATAGTATCATATTCCGTAGATAAATTATTGTTGTCCATAATATTCCTTATATCCTGTTATCAACATTACCATTAGTCCTTTAAACAACCGATGGGAACTATCAGAATATCATCCTTGCGTTTATATGCATAATTACCGACACCTGTTAGCACCATTTTAAATGAAGGAGCTTTCATTTTGGATGTATCAATATTAGATGCCAATTTATTAAGAGTTTCTACACCCTCTGCAATACGGCTGTCACCCCCGAGCTTTATTTCTATTAATCCATAAGAACCATTACGTAAATGGATGACCGCATCACATTCTAATCCATTTTTATCTCTATAGTGGTAAACATTTCCATCTAAAGCTTCGGCATATATTCTCAAATCTCGAATACATAGATTTTCAAATAAAAGTCCCATTGTATTTAAATCATTGATTAAGTCTTGAGGTCCCAAACCTAATGCAGTTGTTCCAATGGACGGATCCGTGAAATATCTGGTATCTGAAGATCGAATTGCTGTTTTAGAACGCAGATTAGGATTCCATGCAGGCGTATCTTCAATAACGAATATTTTTTTCAAAGCATTCACATATGCATTAATCGTGACACTTTTTCCAGATATATTTTCATTTTCTTCAAGTTCATTGGCTAATACATCCTGCGTTATTGATGGAATTTTTGTCTGAGTACCAATAGCTCTTGCATATGATCGTAATAATCTCTTAGATTTTTCTGCATCTCTCTGTACATTATCCACTCTTGAAATATCCATATTAACAATGGCATCAAAATAATCTATGGCCTGTTGCAATGCAACTTCGTGAGAG
This sequence comes from Azospirillum sp. 47_25, assembly GCA_001917125.1. Classification (GTDB taxonomy): domain Bacteria; phylum Pseudomonadota; class Alphaproteobacteria; order RF32; family CAG-239; genus Scatocola; species Scatocola faecipullorum. The sequence continues at coordinate 79,796 of MNTU01000039.1, read as the reverse complement.
GCATCTATAGATTTTGGCCATCCGCCTCGGCAGATAATAAAAGATAACAAATCTATATCCAGATTATTATTTCCATTAATATCAGTATGGCCATCAAATAATTCTTTTAAAGAAACTGAACCGGTACTCTCTTCTGATTCCAATAAGCTCATTGGACGCATTAACATATGCGAAATTCGTCCTGTGCCAGTATGCGATATTTCTGACATATCTGCCGGGACAGCCGAACCTGTCAAAATAAATTGGCTGAATTCATCTCTCTGATCTATTTCAAAGCGGATAGCATCCCAAAGTTTGGGAGCCAATTGCCATTCATCAATAAGCCTGGGAGTTTTTCCCTGCAACAAACGAGCAGGGTTTATTTCGGCTAATTCTAAATTTTGCTGCTTTTGCGTAGGATCTTGCATATATAAGACACTCTTAGCTATTTGACAGGCTGTAGTTGTTTTTCCGCACCACTTGGCCCCTTCAATCAATACAGCACCTTTACTAGCAATTTTTCTTTGTAAAATTTTATCAGCTATTCTTGGTCTATATTTTTTCATGCAACTTCTCCAATTATCGGTTTTCAAAATTAATATACTTTCAATTTATGTGTTTGGCAAGTTTTTAATTATATATTTGGCTTTTTTTTGTTTATGTATTTGGCCATACGTTATAAATCAATGAAATTAGATAAGAAGCTTTCCTATCCTGATCATTTTTTGATTATATTCTTAAAATGTTTGCAAAAACCACTTTCCCTGCTATCGTAAAAATCTCCGCCGAAATTTTGTTCCCTATGCGAGGCTTAAATATTTAAATCAGATAAGGAACAACAAACTTCTATTTATCTATTTTAATGTTGATTTAATATTTAAATAATATTATTTTAATGTTGAAATAATGTTAAGGAAATTGTTATGGCTTTTAATCCTAAATATACGGTAACGGCTCAGATGCTTACAAATCTGGCAAAAATTGAGGTTATTAAACAGCAATTTGAAAATCAGCCTATATCGCCACAGCTTTTATTATCTTTGCGGGAAAGTGCCAAAGTAGCAACAATACACTATTCAACGCAGATTGAAGGCAATCGTCTGACGGGAAAAGAAGTCGCCGAGGCTCTGAATGGACGAAAATTGCCACAGAGAGAAAAGGACGAGCAGGAAGTCAGAGCTTATTACAAGGCATGGAATGCTATGGAAGAGGCTGTTGTTGCCAATCGTTCTTTTGATGAAAAGCTGATCGCCAACATTCACAGTTTGGTAGAAGCCAGCAAAAGCACAATTCCGTATCGTGATAATCAGAATGCGATTTATGATAGTGAGACCGATGCTAAAATTTATCTGCCGCCGGAAGCTAAAGATGTGCCGGAGATGATGCTGGATTTTTGCCAATGGGTGCAAAATGCCGGAAATTTGCCTGTACCGCTGGTTGCGGGAATTGTACATTATCAGTTTGTAACTATTCACCCTTATTATGACGGGAACGGACGAACAGCCAGACTTTTGGCAAGCTTTATCCTGCGCAAAGGCGGTTACGGGCTAAAAGGTATTTACTCGTTGGAAGAATATTATGCCAAAGATTTAATCCGTTATTATGATGCTTTGCAAACACATCCGCACCATAACTATTATTACGGACGGCATGAGGCGGATATAACTTCTTGGCTGGAGTATTTTGTTGCCGGTGTTGCCGATGCTTTTGGCAAAGTCAATGAACATGCCAAAGATGAAAAGACAAAAGGATTTACTTCGGACAAAAGTCCTTTACTGCGTGAGCTTGATATTAAACAGCGAAAAGTCTTAGAACTATTTGCTGAATTTAAAGAGGCCAACAGTTTGCAAATTGCAGAAATTTTAAGCATCTCGCCTCAATCCGCACGATTTTTGCTCCGCCAATGGATTGCCGAAGGCTTTTTGCAATATGCCAATGAATCCAAAAAAGCAAGAACATATAAATTGACGGAAAAATTTGAAAGATTAATATAGCTATTCACTAGAATAAAAATATAACATAAACAACCGTTATCATTTTAACATTGCTTGAATTTTTTCTTTTATTTCTTTAAAGTCACTTGAATTTTCTCTACAAATTTTATCTATTATTTTATTCTTCGTTTCAATTATTCCATCTTCATTATCGGTATTACCAACTGTTCGGGAAAGATATTGGAATATAGAATGGGGATCATCTAAAGAATTAAAATCTAAACATTCTTGCTCTTCATATCCAAATAAATCAAGGAGAAAATTTTTATTTTGATTAATTTTACTCACAATATATTTTTCAGGAGAAAATTTTGATGGAAGAAAATCATATTGAAATCCATGATCCGTAGCATCTTTTTCCGCTTTTGATTTTTTCTCATCATCATCTGTAACATCACCATCGTATAGAATGAATATTTTCTTCTCATCAATATTCAATTTTTCCTTAAACTTTAGTGCAATATTAACTAACTTATTGTAGCTTCCAAGTCCACTAATCGTTTGAATTAAATTTCTTTCTTCTTTCTTTGAAATGATAGTCTTTACAAAAGTTTCTGCCACATCATCTTCACAAAAGATATAAAGGTTTTTATGAGGTTCAGCACCTAAATCATTTACTATCATTTCGACATTAGGTCCTTGAATAAATCTGCAATCATTTCCAAGCCGTTTTAACCAAACCAATGCATCTTTGGGACAGCACCTCATAAAATAAGGTGAATGAGATGTTATAATAACCTGTAAATTCTTATCATTTATAATTTCTAAGATTACTCTCATCAAAGGTTGTAAACAAGCAGGATGAATACCTATTTCAATTTCTTCAATAGCAATAATACTATTATTGGGGCATGATAGTAGAGATGATAAAATAGTTGCAATACATTCTTCTCCGGCACCACAATTAAAGCTGGTATAACATCCATAATCATTTAACGCAAAATGTCCTGATCTATCATGCTTTTCTCCATACATATAATCATAAGGTTTCCTTAAAATTTCTTCGAGATACGTATTCATTTGATTACTGCAAGAAATCTTTTTAGATTTCAGTGAATACAGCTTATTCTGAGCCCCTTTCTTTTCGAAAGCGGCTACAATTCTGGAAAGTCCAATAAATTCAGTTGCTTTCTTTATTGGACGAGAAGGTCTTGATGGTTTGCCACTAAAATAACGCATCCAACGATCAGATCGTCTGTTAATAATTTTCTCGGTTGTACCTGATTTATCAATAGGAGCGGTATATTCATATTTTATAACAATACCGGTTTGAGTTCTTTCTTTAGCCGTATATTGGAAAAAATCCGTAAAAGTATAATAGTTATAACGGCTTAATAAATTTTTGGGACGTCTATCCGCATGAAAAGCTAAAATAGCTAGTTGAGAGAATGTCGTTTTCCCTGAACCATTCGCTCCACAAATAACCGTTAATGGAAAACGGATTTCTAAATTTGCCTTGCTAATCCCTCTTAGGGTAGATCCATCATTGTTCATTATAATTCCCTTTAGATAGGGTTCTTGAGTATACTCTCTTTTCCATTTCTCACGCAGAGATTTTACTAAATTATCAAATTTTTTCTGAAGAGGATTAGGCATAGTACATTTCCATAGTTTGTATTTACATTATAGTTTTATAAAATAAAAAATATTTTTAGTCAACTCTACCTCTCCCGCATACTCTCGTTGAGGTATTTCATCACCGGAGAGAGCAGATATTCAATCACGCGGCGTTTGCCGGTTTTGATTTCGGCGGTCACGCTCATGCCGGGTTTGAGCTGGATAATCTGTCCATCGGCTTTGATTTTGTTATCCAAGAGTGTTAGTCGGGCGTTAAATACCAAACCGAGTTTTTCGTCCTGTATCGCATCACCCGAGATGTTACGGACTTTGCCTTTAATTGTACCATATTTGGTGAACGGGAAGCTGTCGATTTTGATTTCCACGTCCTGTTCCGGCCGCACAAAGCCGATGTCTTTGTTCAAAATCTGCACTTCCGCTTCGAGTTTATAATCTTCAGGCACCAGGTTCATAATCGGCTTGGCAGTTTCAACCACGCCGCCTTTGGTATGATAAACCAGCTGCTGAACATAGCCCGAAAGCGGCGCTTTAACGATGGTGCGTTTCAAAGCTTCCTGATATTTAATCAGTTCCTGCTGATAAGACGCCAGTTTCTCGCGGCTTTCGGTCAACTCCTGCATAATGTTCTTGTCAAACTCGGCCAGATATTGCCGCTGTTCTTTTTTGAGCGATTCAATATTCGCTTCGGTTTCCGCCATTTTCTTAGCCTGTACGTTGCGCTGTTCCTGCAAATTGGTCAATTCTTCTTCCTGCTCCAGAAAAGTCAGCCGCGCCAAAAGCTTCTTATCCACGAGGATTTTCTTTTTCTCAATCCGCTCCTGCACACTCGGCAGCAGTTTCTCAATGCGGGTCAAATCGGCCTGAATAGTCTCTTTTTCTTTCTCAGCCTTGGTAATCTGCCCGTTCAGAACTTCAATCTTGGCCGCTTTCTCGGTCATCTGGCTTTTAAGCAAATCCGTGTGCATTTTAATTAAATATTCGTCAATATCCGGATTATAACTGAAATTCTTCTCCGGATCATCCGATAACAGGGCTTTTAGCCTTGAAATCGCGATTTCCAAGGCCTCCATTTCGTTTTCCACCCGATTAATGTTCGCCAGAACCTCGGTCTGGTTAAATTTAATCAGGTCTTGCCCTTCTTTGACATATTGCCCTTCCTGAACATAGATTTCTTCAATCTCGCTGTCGGTCAGGGTTTGAATGGTCTTGATGTTTGAGGCAGGCATCAGTTTTCCGGCCGAGGTAGCGATAATGTCGATTTTGCCTAAGATTGACCACAAAATCAGCACTGTAAACATCAGCATGATGACGTATGTCAATAACCTGGCCGCATGAGACGGCGGCATCTCGGTCACTTCCAACACCGCCGGCAGGAACTCTTTTTCATGCTCGTTCATACCTTTGATTTTGCTGTCTTGGACGGCTTTTTCCTGCAGTAGAGCCAGCTTGGCAATTTCCCAATATCTTTTGAGCTGCTCCATCATGCCGCATTCTCCTCATTGGCGGGCACAATCGGCGCGGTCTGGCTGTTCCACAGATAAGCATAGCGCCCGCCGCGTTTCAAAAGTTCTTCATGAGTGCCGGTTTCGGTAATCTCGCCTTTTTCAATGGTAATAATCTGGTCGCATTCCCGCACGGTCGAGAGCCGGTGCGCAATCATAAACACCGTCCGCCCTTTACAGATTGATGCCATATTCTGCTGGATAATCCGTTCGGATTCATAATCAAGCGCCGAGGTCGCAAAATCCGCGGATTGTTGACCAAAGCGCGAGCAATCGCAATCCGCTGCCGCTGTCCGCCGGATAACGATGAGCCGCGTTCCTCAATAATCGTGTCATAGCCGTCCGGCAGTTCGGTAATAAAATCGTGCGCGCCGGCCAACTTGGCTGCGGCAATAATCCTGTCCATGGATATTGCCGGATTGGTTAGGGCGATATTTTCCCGCACACTCTTGTTAAATAAGTAGTTCTCCTGCAAAACGACGCCGATTTGCCGCCTTAACCATGCCGTATCGACGGTGGAAATGTCAATCCCGTCAATCAGCACTTTACCGCTTTCCGGAATATACAGACGCTGAATCAGCTTGGTGACGGTCGATTTGCCCGAGCCGCTCGGCCCGACAAAACCGATTTTCTGTCCGGCCTTGACTTTGAAACTCATCTTTTTAAGAATTTCCGGCCCGTTCGGTACATAGCGGAAAGTAATGTCCTTAAATTCCACATCGCCTTTAATCTCCGGCATCGAGCCTTTGGACAGGTTGGTTGTATTCTCCGGCGGATTGTTCAAAATATCCGAGAGCTTGTCCATGGAGATTTTAGCCTGCTGGAAATTCTGCCACAACTGCGCCAAGCGCAAAATCGGCTGCGTTACGCGACCGGATAACATGTTAAAGGCAATCAGCTGCCCGACCGACAGCTCTCCTTTCATCACCAAACTTGCGCCAATCCACAAAGTCAGCGCCATGGTGATTTTCTGCACCAGCTGCACGAGCTGTCCGGCAATATTGTTGATGTGAGAAGCTCTGAAAGAAGACCCGACATAGGCCGCCAGCTGCTGCTCCCAACGGCGTTGCATCTGCGGCTCGACGGCTAAAGACTTAACCGTCACACTGGTTTTCTGCCCCGCGGCGAAACCGCTCATCAATCCGCGAGCGCAAAATCGGGGTAAAAAACAAGGACAGCAAAACATAAAAAGGAATGGAGAGCAAAACCAACAGCGTCAAGGTCTTGGAATAAAAGAACATTACCGTAAAAAAGATAATGGTAAAAAAGAAGTCAATAATCAGGGTTAAGGTCGAACCGGTCAGAAAATTGCGGATATTCTCCAACTCATGCACCCGCGCCACCGTGTCGCCGACCCGCCGCACGCCGAAATAAGACAGCGGCAGCCGAATGAGATGCTTAAACAAACTCGCCCCCAACTCCACATCCACGCGGGTGGTGGTATGCGAGAAGGTATAAGTCCGCAGCCCGCCGAGCAGAGTTTCAAAAATACCGATGCAGATTAGCGCCACCATCAACACGTCAAGGCTGGAGAGCCCGCGGTTAACCAGCACTTTGTCAATCACCACCTGAAACAACAGCGGCGACACCAGCGCAAACAGCTGTAAAAAGAATGAGGCCAGAATAACTTCGCCGAACAGCCTGCGATATTTGACCACCGCCGGAATAAACCACGAGATGTCAAACTTGCGGTTTTTGCCGTTGATAAACTCACGGCAGGTCATCATTAAGAGCCTGCCGTTCCATCTGTTCATAAATTCTTCTTTGTTCAAAACCTCGGGGTGGTTGCCTTTGGCGGGGTCTTGAATCAAAACCTTATCCTCAGCAACTTTGCCGATAATAAAATAAGTATTGTCTTTGCTCTGGGCGATTGCCGGAAGGTTCGTTTTATCCAAGCGTTCCCACTTGGTCTCAACAAAGCGGGCTTTGAAAGAAAATTCCTTGGCTAATTGCAGCAGTTCATATTCTTCAAAATGCGAATTCTGCCGGTCATATTTATGCTTGATTTGGTCAATAGAAATTGGCTTTTCAAAGAAATTCGCCATAATCGCAAAACAGGCCAAGCCCGTATCTATTGTCATTGCTCCATCCACATTTTCTGTCATCGATTGTACTTCTAAAAAAATTCTAATGCAAAAGTAGAATAAAATGATTCTTTTCTAAAGTCAAAACTAAAATATTAACTAGGTATTAATTGGTTCTGTTTGGATAATACTTCCCACGTAAGCGGAAAGGTATAAATATACTAGCCAGTAGTGACCTCACAAAACTCTTGAACGGAGAGAACAAAGTTTAAAGATTAATACCATTTGTATTAATTAGAAAAAATTTATGTGCTAAAATTTTATAGTAGCACTTTCTAATTCCGAAGTTTTTCAAAATTTATATTATACTTTATAGGTTTTATAAAAAATCCACTAGCCCAAAGGAGCAATAAGTTATCATGAATTTATTTGATGTCCCCTCTCGTTTCTTCTTTATCAAAATTATTTTTCTTTATTATGTCTTTTAACGAGGGAGAACCACGAAGCCCAATAACTTCATTATAGCGTACACCATATTTATTTCGAATAGTTGTATCTGCCCCTGCTTTTATCAACAATTTTACAGCTTCCTTATTGTTTGCCATTTCAGCAATAAATAATGGTGTATTTCCATCAAAATCAGGACTATTTATATCAGCACCTTTTGAGATTAAGTAATGAATTGGTTCAATGGTTAATTCAGAAGGAATTTCTACAGCATGATGTAAAGCTGTGCGTCCTCTAAGGGTATCTTTTTTGTTAATATCCGCACCATTTTCTACAAGAAGTTTCAACATATCCATTAGATATGGAACTGTCGTTTTTCTTACTTCCAGAAAAGCGTTATGCATTCTTGCTTTAACCACGGATATTTCATCTTTTGTAATATCTTTACAAGGCTTAGAAATAAGGTTAGGAATATTACAATATCCATTTTTTTGTAATTCCATATCAATTGCTTGATTCGATAATTCCTCATATCCTTGTAATTCTAAGGGCATAGCTAATACAACAACTAGTGGGAATCTGGCGTTCTTCTGGCAAATTTCTTGATTAACGTTAGCACCTTGAGTAATTAAATATTTAATTTTTTCAATAGCATACTTTAAAGCATTTGTCCCCTGTTCTTGAATACCCAAGATACTTCTAATAGCTAAAGTTAAAGGAGAGTTGCATTCATACATAGCATTTGCATCAGCTTGATTGTGAATTAAAGCCTTCACATCATCAGGAGAGCCAAATAAAATAGCAGACTGAATTTCGTCAGCAGTGTGTGACGTTTGTAATGCTGCCAAAGAATTGGAAATTGATACTGGCGGCTGTGCATTTATATTTGCCGATAAACATAACATAACAGCTGCTGATGCTAAAAATTTTCCTGTATCCATACACATTCTCCCCATAAAAATATTTTAATTATTTTTACAAGGTTAATGATTAATTTGTCGTTAATCAAATTAATAATAAAAAAAATTGCTCGTCTAGCTATTGATAATAAGAATTTTATCCACAAACAGATGTAAGAAAAACAAACGATTCGTCACCTGTCAATATTTATAGGTAAAAAAAATTCTAAGATTAGGTGCATTTTTTCTTGCTTTTTAAAAATTTAAGGTGAAAATTATTTTGTAATCTTTATGTGAGTTCATTCTATGAAAAGTGTTTTTGATTTTGGCTTCTCTGCCTTAAGCACTAATCCAGCCTCAAATAATTTTGTAGAGACTGTCTTCAAGGCTGGAATGAACATAACCTTAAAAAATCATTTGAATTTTCTACATCGCAGATAAAGAGGTAAAAACAAAAAAACTTCACTTTTAGTTTTATAACAATACAAGCTTTTAAACATTTATGAATATCGTTTTATCGACATATCTAGGAGGAAGACATGAGTAATTCTAACGAATTCAATTCAGTTAAAGATATTTTTGAAGATACTCTAAAATATTACAACTACAGTGAAACAACAATTAATGAGCTGTTAACAGATAGTTTTATTAATGGATTGTTAGAATTACAAAAGCAAGAACCTGAAGATAATAATGCTATTTCTTTATTGCGAAATTTTTCTCAAAATCAGAGTCTTGCGTCACTAACTGAACTAGATAACGAACTTCGAAAGGAATTAAGTAGCGAAGGATATATTAGTAATATGCTAAGATATATTAATGCTGCTTGGATGAATGTTAATTTCGAAGAAAATCCCACATACGCAAAAAGTTCTATTCAAAAAGATGATGTTGATAATACAAAAATAGGCATCTCAATTATGGCTGGTCTGCTAAATTTTCTCTCAAAGACAGCAGGAACAGGACAAAAAATTATTGCTTCCGAAATAACTGTACCTTTAGAAGTTGCTCGAAGATTACATAAAACAATACAAAATCAGTATGATTTTATTGATGCTGGCGAACAAAGTATGAGAAATGCTCGAAGCGGAATACATGATAACATATCTACCGCTACAACAACCCGTTCCCCACTAGTTGTCGACCTAGATGGTGATGGCGTGGAAACAACAACTACAGAAGATGGAACACATTTCGATCATGATAATAACGGATTTGCTGAAAAAACTTCTTGGGTCGGAAAAGACGACGGCTTGCTGGTAAGAGATATCAACGGAAACGGACAGATTGATGATGGAACGGAGTTGTTTGGAAATAACTCCGTTTTGTCTAACGGGCAAAAAGCCGCCAATGGCTTTGAAGCATTGAAAGATTTAGATTCTAACAACGACGGCGTTTTTAACAGTTCTGATACGGCATGGAACCAAGTTAACGTGTGGAAAGATTCCAATCAGAATGGTAAGGTTGATGAAGGAGAGCTGTTAACTCTAGAACAGGCTGAGATTGAAAATATTGATTTAAATTATCAAAATTCAAATGCCGTAGATACTAATGGCAACACCGTTGGGCAAATAGGATCTTTTGACAAAGAAAACGGAACCCAAGGAAACATAAGCGATATTTGGTTTAATACTGATTTAATGGATACTGTTGATAAGACCAATATTGATATCCCTGCTGATATAGCTGCTTTGCCTAATGTCACTGGCTTTGGCAATGTGCACGATTTGCATACGGCAATGGCTTTGGATACCTCCGGTGAATTAAAAGCCTTGGTTCAGCAATATGCTGCCGAAACAGATTCTGAAGCTCGTCAGCAAATTTTGTATAACATTATATATCATTGGACTGGTGTTCAAGATGAGCCAATTGATGGGCGTGATCCGACTCAAGTTTATGGGAAAGTTATTGATGATACGCGTAAACTTGAAGCGTTAGAAGAGTTTATGGGGGAAGAATATCTTGGAACCTGGTGTTGGGGAGAGCGAGATCCCAACCCGCACGGCAAAGCAGCCCCCTATATCTTACGTGCTTTTGATATTTTAGCAGAATATGTTAATAATGAACTATTGGCACAAACGCATTATAAGCCCTTATTGGAAAATGTTAAATTAATATGGGACAATACAACTGAAACATGGAGTGTAGATGTTTCCGGGGCTGTTGCGCAAATTCAAAGTCTTTATAATGAAAATGTGGAAAACGGCATCATAACATTTAGAGAATTTGAGAAATTAGTAAAAAATTGTGGATACGATAACTTACAAGCAATTTATGAAGCTTTTCGAACTTATGGCTCTCTTACCGGTAGTGATTTGGATGCCATGTTTGCCAAGTTTGGATATACCTATGGAACCGACTTGAACGATGACTTAACCGGAACTGCCGGGGTTGATGAAATTAACGGATTAGCCGGTAACGATTCTATCTACGGCGGTGCAGGTAATGATACCTTAGACGGCGGTACGGGAAATGATAATATTTTCGGCGAAAATGGAGATGACATCCTGATCGGGGGCGAAGGTAATGATTATCTGATTGGCGGGAATGGAGCTGATACTTATATCTTTAATCCCGGATTTGGTAATGATGCTATTGATAATTCAGATGATAACGCTTCCGCCAATGAACCTGATATCATCCAATTTGGCGAAGGCATTTTAGCCTCAAAAACAACTTTGGGACGTCAAGGGTACGACCTTATCATCACAGTTTCATACGATCCTGATGAAAATGGTACTACTCGTCCGAATGATTCTATCCGGATATACAGTTATTTTGACCAGCAGGGAACATCCAGCGCAACTGTTAATTCTATTGTTTTTGCTGATGGAACAACTTGGGATTATGAATATGTTCGTGATCATTGGAACAGCATTCCCGATGCGAATGGCGGAGAAACCCTTGAGGGAAACAATGAAAACAATACAATCAACGGCACAAATTACAACGACATCCTTATAGGAAACGGAGGAAACGACACAATTAATGCCGGAAACGGCAATGATCGTTTGCTTGGCGGAACAGGAAACGACACATTAAACGGTGGTTCCGGAGACGATACTTATCTTTGGAATTGGGGTGACGGAATGGATACGATTTCCGATACCGGCAACCATGATAAAATCTCCTTTGGTGACGGCATTACATATAGCGATCTTAAGTTCCGCCAAGAAGGGGGAAATTTAAGAATTACTGTCAAAAATAATGAAAATCAGGGAATGTTAATCAATGGCTTTTTCTCTAGCTTGGATTATAAAATTGAAGATTTGTATTTTCAAGACGGTTCAATTGTCCATTTATCCGAAATTCCGCTGACATTACATCAGCTAAATACAGATGAAACTATTAACCTTACCGGAAACGGCGATACTGTATATGCTAATGGCGGAGACGACAGAGTCAACGGCGAACAAGGCAATGATACGATTTTCGGTGGTGACGGCAATGATAATATCTACGGAAATTCCGGAAATGATGTAATTTCCGGTGGAAAAGGTGATGACACGATAGATGGCGGAAATGGCGCTGACACTTATATTTGGAATCTGGGAGATGGTTTAGATACTATAGCTCAGGTTTCTAGTGAAGACATTATAAAATTTGGTCCGGGTATTACATTTGACAATCTCTCATTCCGTAATGACAATGGTGATCTGCGTATCTATATAAATGACGATGATACTCAGGGCGTCATTTGTAAAAATTTCTTTGGTAATGATAGTTATAAATCGAAGCAAATCATTTTTAATGATGGAACATCTTTCGCATTGCCTACTTCACCATTAACCCTAACCCAGAAAAACACCAGCGAAACAGTCACAGCTACCATATATAATGATACAATTTATGCTAATGGCGGTGCAGATACAGTTCACTCTGACCAAGGAGATGATGTGATTTATGGCGGTGCCGGATTCGATTCCTTCTATGGTGAAGATGGAAATGATACTTTAATCGGTGGTACAGGAAGCGACTACATGGAAGGTGGAGCAGGAGACGATACTTATATATATAATGTTGGTGACGGTTTAGATACAATTTATGATTATGAAAACAGCTCAAGCACCGGTAAAAACGATAAAATTAAGTTTGGAGAGGGAATAGAATTTTCTGACTTAACTTTCCGCAGAGAAGGAAACAGCTTAATAATAACCTTGTTTGGCGACATTACTCAAGGCATCACAATTAAGGAACATTTCAACAGTAATTATAGTATTGAATATTTAGAATTTGCTGATGGAAGTATTAAAAATTTGACTGAAATGGGGTTCGCTTTTCAACAGACTGATGGTCATGATAACATTACCGGTACAATTTACAATGATATCATCTACGGAAATGGTGGTAATGACACAATTTCCGGAGGCAATGGAAACGATACCCTCGTCGGAGGCAAAGGGAATGATTCTCTAAAAGGTGAAGTCGGAGATGATACTTATATCTGGAATTCAGGGGACGGTTTTGATACCATTACAGAAGCTTCAGGAACTGATAAGATTGTCTTCGGTGAAGGTATCAGCTTTGAGAATTTGACTTTCGAACGTGATGGAAACAATCTTAATATCTATGTCAATAATAACAAAAACCAAGGTATTCAAATTTATAATTACTTTTATAGCAGCAGCTATCATGTTGAAACTTTGGAGTTTACCGATGGTACTGTCAAAAATCTGACAGAAATGGGGTTCACTTTCCAACAATCAGACCAAGATGATAATATTACCGGTACAGGTTATGATGATGCTATCTATGGAAATGGTGGTAATGACACAATTTCTGGAGGAAATGGAAACGATATCCTCGTCGGAGGCAAAGGGAATGATTCTCTAAAAGGTGAAGCCGGAGATGATACTTATATCTGGAATTCAGGGGATGGTTTTGATACCATTACAGAAGCTTCAGGAACAGATAAGATTGCCTTTGGTGAAGGCATTAGCTTCGAGAATTTAACTTTTGAACGTGACGGAAACAGTCTTAACATCTATGTCAATAATGACAAAACTCAAGGCATTCAAATTTATTACCACTTTTATAGCAGCGGATATAATATTGAAACTCTGGAGTTCGCTGACGGTTCGACGGTTAATCTCACGCAAATTGGATTAACGTTCAATCAGCATGATGGTTCGGAAAACATTTCCGGCACAAATTATGATGATATCATTTATGCTGCAGGCGGTGATGATACGATAAATGCCCAAAATGGAAATGATACCATCTATGGCGGATCTGGTAATGACACAATTAGTGCCGGTAATGGCAATGATATCCTTGTTGGTGGTACAGGTAACGATAAATTGAACGGTGAAGCAGGAAATGATACTTATATCTGGAATTTAGGGGATGGTTTTGATACCATAACAGAATCTTCCGGAACAGATAAAGCCGTCTTCGGTGAAGGTATCAGCTTCGAGAATTTAACTTTCGAACGTGACGGAAACAGTCTTAACATCTATGTCAATAATGATAAAACTCAAGGTATTCAAATTTATAATTACTTCTATAGTAGTAGTTATAACGTTGAAACTCTGGAGTTTGCTGACGGTTCGACGGTTAATCTCACGCAAATTGGATTAACGTTCAATCAGCATGATGGATCGGAAAACATTTCCGGCACAAATTATGACGATATCATTTATGCCGAAGGTGGTGACGATACAATAAATGCCCAAAATGGGAACGATACCATCTATGGCGGTTCCGGCAATGATTCAATTGATGCCGGTAACGGTAATGATATCCTTGTTGGTGGTACTGGCGACGATTCCTTAAATGGTAATGCAGGTAACGACACCTATATTTATAACCTCGGAGATGGTTTTGATATTATTACTGATAGTGCCGGAACGGATAAAGTCAAATTTGGTGAAGGCATAAATTTTGAAGACTTAAAATTCACAGCAGATGGTAATAATCTTAATATTTATATTAATGATGATAAGACACAAGGCTTTCAAATTTATAATTATTTTTATAGTGACAGCTATAAAATTGAAACTCTGGAGTTCGCCGATGGTTCAACAATAAATCTTTCTCAAACAGGTCTGACACTTAACCAGCATAATGGTTCGGAAAACATTTCCGGTACGAATTATGACGATATCATTTATGCCGCAGGCGGAGATGATACGATAAGCGCTCAAAATGGGAACGATACCATCTATGGCGGATCCGGTAATGACACAATTGATGCCGGTAGCGGTAATGATATTCTTATTGGAGGCACTGGTAACGATTCCCTAAATGGTAATGCAGGAGATGATACTTATATCTGGAATTTAGGGGACGGATATGATATTATAACGGATGGAGCTGGAACTGATAAAATAAAATTTGGTGAAGGCATCAGTTTCGATGATTTAAAGTTTGCTTATGATAATAATTCATTATGTATTTTTATCAACAATGATAAATCTCAGGCGATTCAAATCAATAGTTTTATGTCAAACAGCAATTACAAAATTGAACAACTGGAATTTTCAGACGGAACAATAAAAAATTTATCAGAAATGGGATTGACTTTCACCCAATATGATAGTTCTGAAAATATTATCGGTACAGCCTACGATGATATCATTTATGGTAATGACGGTAATGATACATTAAATGGTGGAAATGGAAATGACACATTATCTGGTGGTACTGGCCATGATAGCTTAAATGGCGGTGCCGGAGATGATACCTATATATGGAACCTGAATGATGGTATTGATACAATCAATGATTCCGAAGGAACTAATAGAATTAAGCTAGGAACAGGTATTGTCGTGGGTGATTTGTCCTTTGCCCAAGTTGGCAGTAATTTGCGAATCATTGTCAAAAATAATCCATCACAAGGATTAATTATTGAAAATTATTACAACAATAATGACAGATATAAAATTGGCACAATTGAGTTTGCAGATGGTTCAGAAGCTTCTATCGCCGATCTCCTTGGTAATTTGGTTTCCCTGCCCGATCAGATAATTGAAGGTACCGCTGATGATGATATTCTGACCGGCGGTAACGGTAATGACACAATCAATGCCGGAGACGGTTATAATGACATTACCGGCGGCAAAGGCAACGACACCTTAAATGGTGGCTATGATAAGGATACATATTATTATAACCTTGGAGATGGTTATGATGTTATTTCTGACCCTTATGGTCGCGATAAAATTGTTTTTGGTGAAGGTATTTCTTCAGCAAATTTGATTTTGCAAAAAGATGGAAATGACTTATTCATTAGTATAAAAGGTCATGACAATGACAGTATCCGCATTTTACGGCATTTTTATAATGATGACCGTAAGATTGAACAGCTTGAGTTTGCTGATGGTTCAACCCTGAATTTGTCTAAAGGCGGGCTTATCTTTAATGGAACAGAACAAGGAGATAATATTAGCGGCACAATCTATAATGACACTATATATGGCGGCGATAGCAACGATACCATCAATGGTGAAGATGGAGCCGATATCATTTCAGGAGGTAAAGGTAATGATGTTATCAATGGCGGTGTTGGAGAAGATACCATTATCTGGAACTTAGGAGATGATCTGGATACTGTCTCTTTCTCGAATATTGACCACCTTAAGTTCGGAGAAGGCATTACTTTTGAAGATTTAACCTTCTACGAAGAAGGAAATAACCTCAGAATAGTTGTTAAAGGAGATATGGAACAGGGGGTTATTTGTCAAAGTTTCTTTTACGACAATAATAATAAACCCGAAGATATTATCTTCGCGGATGGTTCTAAGTTTTCCTTTAAAAATTCTGAATTAATTATTCACCATGGAGATAATTCGGAAAGTATCTCAGGAACGGATTATGCGGATACTATTTACGGCGGTCAAGGCAATAACAACATTTCTGGTGGAAATGGTAATGATATTATCTATGGTGAGGATGGTGATGATACTATCTCCGGAGGGAATGGAACAGATACCATCATCGGAGGAAAAGGTAATGATATCATAGATGGAGGAACAGATGTCGATACCTTTATCTGGAACTTAGGTGATGACCTTGATACCATTAGTGCAACAAATATTGATATTTTGCAGTTTGGTGAAGGCATATCCAAAGACGATTTGACTTTCCGCTGCGAAGGAAACAATCTCCGCATTGTTGTTAATAACGACGAAACACAAGGTATTATTCTAGTTAATTTCTTTTACAATAACACCAATAAACTGAATGACATAAGGTTTGCCGACGGAAGCACATTTAATCTGGCAACGTCAGGTCTGACATTGGATCAGCATTTCTCTAGTGGTAACACAATTACCGGAACAGATTATGATGATACCATAAATGCACAGAACACATACTCCGTAACCATTAATGCCGGAAGTGGAAGTGATGATATTACTGCTGGTGATAGCAATGATACTATTAATGCCGGAAACGGTAATAATATCATGCGCGGAGGTAAAGGAAATGACAGCCTAAGCGGAGGCAATGGAGACGACACATATATCTATAATATAGGTGACGGATTTGATGTTATAAATGATTCTCAAGGCAGTGATAAAATCATTTTCGGAACAGGTATTTCTAAAGATAATTTAACATTTACCCAAAAAGGAAATTCTTTAGTCATAACATTAAATCAGGATACTTCTCAAGGAATTGAAATTGCTAATTATTATTATCAGGTATCTAATCAAATTGAAGAACTTCTATTCTCTGATGGCTCCAGTTTATTGTTACCGCAGATAGATATGGTTCTACAACAGGGAGAAGAAGGCGAAACTATCAGTGGAACCAATAGCAATGAAACGATTTATGGCAACGGAGGAAACGATACCATAAATGGTGGTTATGGTAATGATATCATCATTGGCGGCCAAGGCAACGATACCCTAAATGGCGGCGGAGATAGTGATACTTATGTTTACAATCTCGGAGACGGTTTAGATACAATTACGGATAATGCCGGCAGCAATAAGATTGTCTTTGGTGAAGGTATTTCCCAGAGTAATCTTGGTTTCACTCAGATTGGCAATAGTTTGTTAATCTATCTGAATGGTGATAAAAATCAGGGAATTATGGTCAATAACTTTTTCTACGATGACGCCCATAAAATAGGCGAAATCCATTTTGCTGACAATTCGGTATTTTATCTCTCAGAGACTGGATTAACATTAGATCAGTCAGACAGAACAGATAATATGACCATAAGCGGAACTGATTATGATGATACCATTACCGGCGGTTCTGGCAACGATACTATCAATGCTGGTGATGATGACGATGTTCTCATTGGTGGCAAAGGTAATGATACCTTAAACGGCGGCTATGGACGAGATACATATATCTATAACCTGGGCGATGGTGCCGATATCATTAATGAGACCAGAGGTAATGACAAAATCAAATTTGGTACGGGAATAACCCAAGATGATTTAACCTTTACCCAGGAAGGAAACAATCTGAGAATCCTGATTGGCGATGATCCGTATCAAAATATTCTGATTAATAATTTTTACAGCAATGTAAATAATCAGGTCGAAAAGCTCCAATTTTTTGATGGTTCAACGTTTAACCTGTCAACACAGGGAATAACGCTGCAACAGACCAATGCAGATGATACTGTTAATGGAACATCTTATAATGATGTCATTTACGGAAACGGCGGTCACGACACCATCAATGCAGGTGAAGGTAATGACACGATTGTCGGAGGCATCGGTAACGATATCCTGAACGGAGGAAACGGCGATGATACCTATATTTACAATCTCGGTGATGGTTTCGATACCATCTCTGAATCCGGAGGCGATGATAAGATTGTCTTTGGTGAAGGTATCAACCAAAGTGACCTGTCGTTTGAGAAAATAGGCAATAATCTGAAAATCTCCATCAATGGAGATGAAATTAAGGGGATTCAGATTAATGATCAGTTTGGCTCATCCTCTAATAAAGTTGAAACCATAGAGTTCCATGACGGCAGCACGCTTGATATCAGCAATGCTGATCAGTTGATACAGGCGATGAACAGCTTCAGCGTCAGCAATTCGGCTTCGACAGATACCCTGTCTAATCCGACTGAGGATGTCAGTGATATGTATTCTCTGGCCGCCAGTCAGGATTTGACCCGAAAAGCAAGCTAAATAAAGGAGGCATTTAAATGACAAAAAGCCCCCTACTCCGTAGAGCAGGGGGCTTTTTCAGGTGCAAAGGTCATCATAAACCAGATTGTTGCGGTCAATCTGGTCTATGGTTTCCTGAGTGTCATGGTCATAATCAGCAAAAATCGGTTCATAAATCTGGCAGAATTCAAGGTCGGCGATATTTGTCGTGCAGCCGCTTAATCCGCTCAGACTCAAAACGAGTATTGCGAGCCACGTTCGCTTGATGTATCGCATTGAGCTGTCCTTTCTGTTTAGTGTCGATTTGTTTAATCTTTTCATCTTTTCGGCCCAGCCAGTAAAGCAAAAGACCAACTCCGGCAATAATCCAGGCCTTAAATTTGTTTAAAAATTCCGCCATAGTACCAGTCCTTTACATTAAAGTTAGGGCAAGACTTATACCGGCATAACTCATAATGTCCGAATACTTCTGAACCGGGGAAGAGTTTCCGATAGGAGCCGATAAGGTTTCTCAGCGAGACCAGCTGGGACGGTGTGAATTCCCGGCGGCCAATCAGGCAAATGCCAATGCTGTTTTCATTATAACCTTTGCAATGAGCGCCGATCTGAGCCAGAGGACGTCCGTTTTCAATCGTTCCGTCCAATCTGATGACATGATGGTATCCGCAGCATTGCCAGCCGCGTTCCTTATGCCAGCGGTCAATATCTTTAATGGTAAAGTCTTTGCCATCCGGGGTATCTGCGCAATGAACAATGATTTTATCAATTTTTCTCAGTGCCATGATGACCTCCTTTGATTGTGTATCCATCAATTTTGATACCGGCCAAATCCCCGTTAAACGAGGCAGAAGCCTGTTCCAGGTCGAACTCAATAGCGTTCAAAACCGCATAAATACAGAGGTTGAGGTAATTGTAGTTGCCGTTGAAGCGGGTCAGCATAAAGGTTAAAGCTTTAATATCTCCGGCCGAAACCTTGTTATAAGCCCGAATAATATGTTTGATTTTATCTTTGGCGATTCCTTGGAATTTGCACCAAGCCGTAAATTCCGCCTGCCATTTTTGACGGGTAGCATCCAATTTGGATGTCTGATATTCAGACGAAGCAGCTGTGTCAACAGACAGCTTTTTCTGCTTAATGTCATCCAATTCCTGTTTTTTCCAAAGGTAATAGCTGCGCAGGATTTTTTCTGCCAACCGATTGAACAGGATGTTTTTGGCGTAATCATCGGCAAAATGATGTTTGTTTCCGGAAAAAATAAGAATGTCCTTTTCCCATTCCGAGAGCATCATTTTGGTGCTGTCAATCTTGCCGGTGAAAATGTTACAGGGGATTTTCACGATTTTTTTGATAAGCAGCAAGAAAACAGCGGCCATAAAAACCAAGATAAGCGTAAAGATTTTGTTATGTTCCATGAAGGCAAAGAAATACTGCCAGACATTGGCGTCCAGATTTGTAATATCCATGTTTAATCCTTTATAATTGCGTTGATTTGAGTGACATATCCCGAATTAGAGAGTTCGTGAGTAGCCGATTTGATGATCCATTCGCCATTGGCAGCTTGGGTCAAGTTGGAGATTTTTATGATGCTTTCAGCACAGATTGCCGTATTTCCGGCAACTGTCAGCTCAAGCTCATAAATGCCGCGAATAAGCGCCGCCAGTTTTGATTTGGCAATCCGCATCGCGGTTGTCGCCGAAGCATAGGTATGCGGAACACAAAAGCAGGGCTTTCCTTTTCCTGTGCGAACCGTGTCAAGGATGCCCTTCTTCTTGTCGTGATACTTAACTTCGACGCTGTTGATTTTGTTGCGTTCGGCGATTCTGATCCGCCAGCTGTTAATGTCTGTAACGTCCAGTTCCGTGGTTGGCATCGGCTTTTCTTCCTTTTTCGGAGAAATCGCCGTGCCGATCGGGGCTACAATCAGCTTGCCGTCAGCAGGTTTAACGTAAGAGTCAACCGTTTGCGCAACACGATTGAGAAATGCAAGGTCGCTTTCCTCTGTCTGGTCAATATGGTCAACAATAATCCCCTCAAGTCTTGGCGAGACCAGAGGGGACAGTTTGTTTTCTTTGGCTATGGCAGCCACCATGTCTGGGAAGGTTATGTCATGCCATGATCGGCTTTTAGGACTGACAATGCTTCCCAGATTACTTTTCTCAAAAGTGTCAGAAGAGCGGGCTGTAATGCTGATTTGGTTCGGCGGCCCGGAAAGTTCGACTTCGTCGACCATAAATTTGCCCATTTTAACCAGCGCATCCACGTCATAGCCGAGATAGACTTCCAGTTCAGCCCCGCGTGCTGGAACTTCGACCTGATCGTCATGATTGTCTATGACAATTGTCGCCGCGTCAGACACAAAGCCGATTTCATCCGTGATTGAAAGCCGGATTAACCGTTCTTTAATCAGTTCAGTGACATTATCATTATTGGCAAGAATTTTAAAAACCGGCTGCATTACCATAACCTGACAGTTTGGGTTGATTTTTTGTCGTTAATTTCCGGCAACTGGATTTTCAGTCCGGCCGGCAGCACGGGCGGCTGAAATCCTAGAAAATCGTTGGCTTCCAGCACTTTTTCGACTGTGCCGTCCAGATGTCCGTAAAAGCGGTAGCAGATGTCATCCAAAACGTCGCCGTCTTTGGTATTGTAAATAATCATAAGTATTTCCCGACCTTTTGCACAATTCCCATAATGCCGCGCTTTTTGTCATCGCCGTACTTCTTCAGATTTATGGTGAAGTCAATCCGCCGCGGCGTACCATCTTTGAAGAAAATCGTCTGATTCTCCTGTACGGAGGTGATACACCATTGCCCAAATGCAAAGCCATAGCCGGAAATCAGCATCAGAGGTTTACCCTGCATTGCCGACGTCCGCATCAGATTGAGCTGCCGGAGCCCGCCGAAAAGCTGCGGATAAATGATCCCGTCCAAGCTGATTGTCTCACTGCCGAACCCGGTAAACTGCAGAGACGGATTGGTGTTAATACGCTCCAATTCCGCCCATTTGTAGTCATTTTGCCGTTTCAAAGTCTGATATGAAGCATTTTTAAGGCAAAACCGGTAAGCTCCGAGCAGCATCATATTGTCAATCGGTATTGATGTTTTCAGACGTCCGGTTTCGTTCAGAATTGCCCCGACGACGCTTAAATCTACATTAACCATAGTTTAATGCCCTTTTTCTGCTTGCCATTTGGCGTTCTCGCTCATCCATCACGCGGCCGACTTCTCTGGCCAGCGTCGCTTCATCCATGCCTTTGGCCGCGTTGACTGTGATATTGTTATGAACCGTCGTCCGGGCAGAATTGTCGTTGGCAATTGCCGTCTTAACCTTGCTGTTGAGCGGATCGATATTTTTTCCGACATCTGCAACAACGGCCTGACCGACTTCAGGTTGGCGTGCTGTCGCAGGGACAGCCTTTTTGTCATCATCACTGCCAAACAGCTTGTTCCATACGCTTCCGACTGCCTGTTTCAATTTGGCAATCGGCTCGGTAACTTTTTTGATTTTTTCCCATACTTTCTGCGCTCCAGCAGAAATTCCTTCCCAGAGATTTACGAAAAATGCCTTAATCGGTTCCCAATATTTAATAATAAGAAAAGCTCCGACAGCTATTGCTGTAATCGCCAAACCAATCGGATTTAAAAGTAAAGCCCGCCCCAAAAGTTTAACTCCCGTAACTGCCGCCGGAATAGCGCCTTTGACCAGTGTCCAGAGTGTCATTCCAAACTGTTTGAACCCGCTTGCCAAAGCAATGGCTTTGTTTTTCAGCATTTGAGTCCATAAAAATCCCAAAAATGTCTTGAGTTTAAGGGCAACACTTGCTGCGGAAAGCCAAGCCCCTCGCACAAATGTAAAGGCGTATCCAACTGCAATTGCAGAAATTTTAAGACTGATTAAGCCAATAACGGTATAACCAATAGCTTTGCTTAATTGAGGATGTTGTTCGGCCAGAGTGCTAAGCTGATTTGCCCAGCCTGCGCCGTATCGCATAATTTCCGCTAACTGCGGCAAAAGAACAGAGCCGAATGAAATGGCAATGCTTTCTGCGGCAGATAAAAATTCTTTATATGCGCCGATTGTTGTATTTTGCATTCGTTCTGCCATTTGCTGAGCTGCACCATTGGCATTCTTAACCTTAGTCAGGACCTCATCCAAACGTCCGGTCTGAATATGGTTAAAAATAGCCAATGCACCGGCAGAAGCTCTGTCGCCGAATACTGCTTTGACCGTTGACAGCTTTTCCTGATCGCTTGCATCTTTGAGAACAGCCCCCATATCTTTGAAGATATCAATCATAGAGCGCATATTGCCCTTATCATCAAAGATTTTAACGCCCATTTGTTTCAAATGAGCTTGAGTGAAAGCCGCTTGTTTAGCGACATCAGGCATTTCCTCTGCCGTCAAATGGAGTTCATTCCTCATTTTTTCTAAGGCTTTTGCCCCTTTGCCAACCGGAGCAGCCAATCGCAGATAGGCTGCACGGAGCATAGTACCTGACATCGTCGCCTGAATACCTGCATCGCCGAGCACACCGGCCAGAGCTGCAGTTTCTTCCAATGTGCCGCCTACGGCTGCCGCTGCCGGAGCAGCATATTTCATGGTTTCTCCCAGCATTTCAACATTCACGTTTGTCGTTCGTGAAGTTTGGGCTAAAACATCAGCTACTCTGGTTGTTTCTTCAGCTTTGAGATTGAATCCGGTCAAGATATTGGAGGCAATATCTGCAGTTCTGCCCAGATCCATATTTCCGGCAATTGCTAGATTAAGTGCTGCCGGAGATGCTTTCAGGATCTGTTCTGTATTGAAACCTGCCATACCCAGAAACTGCATGGCCTCCGCAGCTTGAGCCGAGGTATATTGCGTTGTCCGGCCAAGCTCTCTGGCTTTATCGGATAATTTTTTGAACCCCTCACTGTCGGCAGCTTCATTAGTAATTGCGCCAACTTTAGCCATAGCATATTCAAAATCAACCGCCGGTTTCAAAGCCCCATACATAGTAGAACCTAAAGCCACAGCATCGAACATCTGTCCGCGCAAGTCGGCACGCTTGGTTTTATTGACAGCCTTGGCATTTTCAATATTTTGAATTTGCTGTTGCTGTCTTCTAAGCGTATTGAGGGATCGATTTAACGAAGATGTTTCTGCAGATAAATTCCGGGTGTCAATGCCGGCCTGTCGTAACGCGCTTCCCATTTCACGCGTCTGACGTCCTACCGTTTGGAAGGTTGTTTTGACCTTGTCAAAGTTTCTTTCAGCCTTTTTAATATCCTGAGACAGGCTTTTAGTCGGAGCTCCGACTGTATTCATCTCCTGTTTGAGGCGGTTCAGCCGTTCCCGTGCCTCTTTATAAGCCTGTCCGACTTGGTTCAAAGCACGGGATTGCTGTTTGTAGGCCTCAATTTGCGCCGCTTTTCCCTCTACGCTCTTAATCGTCGCTCCGAGTTTGGAGAGCTGTTTATCGGCAGTGGTAAAAGAATTTTTGAATGTACTGCCAAGTTTGGCTCCGATTAAGATTGATACTGCGGCTCTGGTATCAGCCATTATTTATACTTTCATAAAATTTAACGGCTTTTTCATACCAGCCGACAAAATCTTCCTCGTCCAAGTCCAAAATCTCGGACAAAGACCAGTGGGTAATGTGTGAGAGGGTTATTACGGCTTCTTGGAGGTCGCCCTTTATTTGAAAAAATCCAAATAAGCGCGCTGCAGAGCCTGATAGTCTTTCTCATCCAGCTCTTGCAGAACTTCAGGTGCTACTTCACAAAGATTCGATAAAAGTCTGATTTCGCGTTCTTCATCGCTCAGATTGAGCTTCGAAACCGCCAAACGGTCTTTGACTTTTGAACGGCGGATATTTAAGGATTGATAAACGGTTCCGTTTACTGTAACCGGAAACAGAAGTTCTAATTTTGTTGTATTTTCCATGATTAAATTCCCAATGCATCTCTGATTTCAGACATAACGTCGGTACCATTGATTTTTCGGATCATGTTATCGACGTCGATTTCAATAACATCGCTGTTGTTGATGTTGAGTTTGTAATAGCGGCAGGAAACGGAGGCGCTTAAGGTACCTTTGTCTCCGGCTTTGAATTTGCCGAAGTCAAGTTCCTTGTACATTCCGCGCAGGCTGATAACCATTGGAGTGACCGAATTGTCATCACACAAAGCGCCGCGGAGCGTGACTTGCACCGCATTTCCGTCAACCAAACCGAAGAGTTTCATCAGTTCCGCGTCAAAATCGACCAGTGTAAACTGACATTCCATTTTCTCCATGCCCAAGTCGATATCGATCGGGGCATCCATCCCGCCGCCGCGGAATTCTTCGGTTTTGATTGTAAGTTTCGGCGGCGTGACTTCTTCCGCTTTTCCGGCATAGCCTCGGCCATCAACGAAAAGCGAAAAGTTTTTTAAGACTTTTGCTGTCATGATTTTCTCCGTTATTTGAAGATTTCCTCAAGATAGTCGTTAACCATCCGTGAGCGGAAAGTTATGTGTTCTGCCGGATACGGCGGGGTAAAGTCAAAATCAAAGGTCACTTTGCCCTGTTCAACCTGATCCGGCGTGTTGATGCTTGCGTCTGCCCAACATTTGCCATCTATAATGGCCCCGATGTTTTTAAGATACCGAAGATAATTGTTGACACCTTCGCAGACGTCTTCGACGTAGGTTTTGGTAATATTGCGATCAACAGCCCACAAATGCTCTTTCTGCAAGCTGTCATTAATCATATCTGCAGTCCGTCGGACGGAAAGAAACGCCCATTTTTCGTCAGCGGAGGCCGTTCGGTTACCCCAGAGGCGGAAACCGTCTTCCTGAATGATTGTCGCAACTTTGTTTTCGTTTAAAAAGTTAGCTTTGCAGCTTGTATCGCCTAAAGCAAAGTCAATCGGTTTGGATATCCCAATGATGCCGTTGATGGTCGTATTGGAGGGAGACCACCAGAAACCGCGCTCATTGTCGGATTTAGCCAACAGTCCGGCAACCGCGGCAGAAGACGGAAAACTGACAATCTGATCGTTTTCGTCCTGGATTTTGACCCACGGATAAACGCTGTAAACACGGGCAGAACCAAAACATTTCTGATATTTGATTGCATCCTGCTCGTTGCCGTCCGGACAATCGGCGATAATTACGGCTTTCAACCGTTCGGCAATTCCCAGAAGTTCGGAAACAACAGGATTTGCCAGTGTTTCGCCATCATCTTCCGGCTGAACATGGGTAAACCCGGGGGCAATCAGGATTCTGGGCTGAACGCTGACTTCGGTTTGAGCGGCTAAGAGGCAATTGACGCCGCGATATGTTCCGTCGGCGTTAGCCCCTCCCACAACATCGCTGGATTTGATTTTAGAGGTATCCAGATATTTGTAGCTTACCATCAGAGCTTCTTTTTCCGGAATAGTCGATTCTCCGGTTTGGGTAAGAATTCCATTAAAGGCATCTAATGTATAGTCGGTAGTTTCCGTGTAAGTAACGCTTTCATCGGCCTTTTTGACGACGACATCCGATACAATCTTATGATCAAGGACGATTTCTCCGTAATCATCAAATTTTACATTGTCCTGTTTGACATCAGATTTTTGTTCAGAATTTGTTTTATCAGCAACATTGATGACAACGACCATTGCACCGGTCTGATCAAAAATCTGATCCAACGCGCGGGGAATAGTGAAGCCGTCAACATGGTTTCCGAAGTACTTAACGGCTTCGGTAGGAGAACCGTTGATGAGGATCGGTGTATTGACCGGCCCTTGCGGAGCTGTGCCGACAAGCCCGATGACGGATGATTTGACCGTTTTAATAGCCCTCGCGCCGTCGTCAATCTCGATGACTTCAACGCCGTGCAGATATTGATCCGGCATATTTTTTCCTTTCATATAATAAAAAATGCCCTCAAAAGGACATTAAAGTTGAAGAATTAAAGTTTAGATGGGCGTGATTATGACATAACCATTCCCGGTGGTATTAAAGCCTTGTGTATGCTTGATTTCAGAACAAAGTGTTGGATTGGTATAGGAAGATCCGCCGCCACCACCGGCAGTGTATCCGCCATTTTTATTCCAGTCGCCAGCTCCTGAACCGCCGCCATACCAACCTGCGCCACCGGCACCGGTCGTTCCTTCATAACCGCAGACATTTCCTGCGCCACCAATTCCAAAGGATCCGTTTAGCCCATTATGATAGTGTCCGACACTAACACTTTGACCTAAACCGCCACTGCCTCCGACTTCTTGTGTTCCGCCAAATCCACCAGAATCGCCACGATAGCCATTACCACCGGTACCACCAGTTAAGCCGCCTCCGGCACCACCGGATGGACCTCTGCTTCCCTGTGAACCAGCTCCTCCGGCAACAATTAACCGATGAGCCAAAGATGACGCATCTGTGATATTTTCTGCCGAGGAGCGAATATCTGAGGCATTATATGAAGGGATTTCCCGAGCAGAGGGAACACCTCCGACATAAATATACAGAATCTGCTTTGGCTTTACGCTTAAAATACATTCGACACGGCCGCCACCGGCTGTAGTACCAAACCCTTTCGCAGCAACACAGTCAACGCTTATCTTCTTAACTCCTGTCGGAACAACATATTCCTGAAAGACGCCTGTATGATCAAATCGGATGGGCGTTTTATCTATACAAAAGCCACTTCCCAAAGGCGTGATTTTTGTTCTAATCGTCATGTCCACATTCCCTGTAAGCTGCCTACCCAAGAAGCGCCATTATCAAAGGAACGGAAAGCCAGCAGATAATTTCCGGCTTCGTCAAACTCTGCCACATCATCATTTAGCCAATGTATTTTTGCCGCTTGAACGAAAGAGACATTAAATTTAGTCGGCATCTCAATAAAAAGCTCAAAAGTAATGACTTTCTGGTAGATATTTGCCTTGGTAACATTGAAGTCCAAAGCAGTATTAGCACTGATGGTTTTCTTATAGATTGAGTATTTTTCGGATACCTCAACCGTATTTCCGGTTACGACAAAGATATTCTGGAAGATTTCTTTGGACGGCGTAACCGTAAAACCGTCGCCTTTTTCGTTGAGGATAACGGTTTTGTCTTTATTGTCGCCAGCAATCAGGACATCCAGAGAGGAAACCGTTGACTGCTCATGTTTGGTCAGATGATACCGCTCTGTAGCGTTTCCGCCCTGCAATCCGGGAAGTTTCTGGTGTTCTGCCGCGTTACTGAAATCTTTCAGGGCATAATCGTTCAGCTTGAGTTGCAGGGCTTCAAACTTGTCCGAGCTGACTACCGAATTATGCGGATTGATATAGATGTCAATATTCGGAGCTTCCGAAAACCCAAGCACCATACGGATATACAGGTCTTTGGATGAACCGCTTTCGCTCTGCGGCTTATAGGTTACCGGATATTTGCCGACAGCAAACAAATCGTTGTCTTCATCAAAAACACCGATTTCCCGAATAAAAAAGCCGCCGATTTCGGCGGCAATCGCGGCTTCAATAATAATCTGATTTGGATACTGACTGTCTACTTGAACTAAAGTGAGTTCACATCGATGAAGTTCTCGCACTAGCTCTGTCTGGCTTTTATCCAAGGTATAATAGTTACCGTTTCCGTCGCCGACCGCCATATGAGTCAGATTGACATTTTTACCGGTTACTTTGGTTTCAGCCAGCTTTTCAAGCCCTTTTTGCGTAACGATTGAATAAAACTCTTTTGCTGCAGCGGCATCTGTCATATCTCAAAAACCTCAAGACCGTAAATTGTTGTTAT
The DNA here is from genome assembly GCA_001917125.1 of Azospirillum sp. 47_25. Lineage (GTDB taxonomy): Bacteria > Pseudomonadota > Alphaproteobacteria > RF32 > CAG-239 > Scatocola > Scatocola faecipullorum. Next base: position 51,547 of record MNTU01000039.1, on the reverse strand, counting down.
TTCGCCGGTAGAAAAAGCATTTCCCAGCCGAGGCGTTTCCGAAGTCGTACACAGAAAAGCCCGCAGCATCTCTAAATGAGAGCGGACATTCTTGGTTTGGTTAATGACAGCTTGAACTTCCGTCAGGTCATTGATGTCAAATCCCTCAGTCACAACTTCGATAAAAACGCGGAATGTATAAGGATTGCCGCCATAATCAAACCATTCCTCAATTGTGACATGGTCAAATTCAAAGGCTTCCAATGCCCGTTTGAGGGCGCCAAGCGTACCCTTGTGCCGATGAACGCTGATGCTGGCCTTGATGACATTGCGTCGAATAGATTCCGCCCAGGTCTCATTCCAAACGTCTACTGATAAAGCCCAACCCAGCCACGGCAGAAGATGTTCCGGACATTTTTCCGGATTTCGCAGGTAACGGTTTAGAATCTCCAAAAAGGAAAGCCTGCTGCCGGTTTTCTCTAAATCTCTCAGTAATTTTGAAGCATTCGGCGGAAGCAGGCTTTTGAATTCGTCATTCATTATAGATTTCCATTGTTAAGCTGATTTTTTCGCAATAAGCCGCCTGCAATTTGGTTGTCTCAATATCCTGTAACGGCTGATCAAGCTGTACTTTTTTGACGCCGTTGACGTGCAAAGCCTGATAAACGCCGGAAATTGCCACCAGTTCGCCCATGGCGTGGCGTTCATTGGTATATATCTTAATGGCATCGTTGGCAGCGTCTTCGACCACCGAGAATGACGGGCCAGCATAAACGGTAATATGTGCCGAAATACTGTATTTGATAATTTCCGCCGAAACCACACTCACATGGTCGGTCAACGGTCTGACATCCTCATGGTTGAGTGCCAGCTCTACCAGTTCCAGTACGTCTGCCCGTTCATAGGAAACCAGCAGCTCGGTGTTGTTTGATATTTTAGAGTTAACCGTAACCGCAAGCAGCGAATTTGCTTTATCAAAGGTATAGTCAAAGTTTTCTTTGTATGTCTGACCGCCGGAAACGTCTTTGACAACCAGATGGTCAATACTTTTGCCGGACAGCGTCGCTTTCCCGTCGGTTACCGTTATTTTGTTTTCGGGTACGCTTTCCCGGCGGACAGCAGTACCATCACCCTCTGTTGAGAGGATGGTTACAATAACTTTTCCCGGTTCATCGCTGCGAACGTCGACTGATTTGACCTTGACGGAAGCAGAAAGCGCAAAGAATTTGTAAGCGTCAATCGGCCCTGCAGTCGAAAAACCATCCAAAGCCATCTGTCCGCGCATTCTCAAGCGGTCATCTTTTTCGCCTTCCAGACGTTCAACGCCGTATTCCGCTACAATCTGATCAAGATCGGAACCTGTTGCAAAAGCCAATAAGGTCGCTTTGGCAGATTCATTGATTCTTTTGCGAACCAACATTTCACGGTAGGCCATGACTTCAAGGATAATAATAGCCGGGTCGCTTTCAAGCAAACCGTCATATTCCTCATCTCGAGCCGTAAAATCGTCTAAATATTCCTGAAACAGGGCTTCATAGTCTAATTCTTCAATGACCTTCGGGGTCGGCAGCTTAGACAGGTCAATGACGGAAGAATTCGACATTATTCTTTAGATTCCTTTGATTTCAATGTTATCCAATTTGACAACTTCGCCGTTGGAGAGAAATTGTCCTTCCAAATCCAAAATGATCCTGCCGCGGTCAATGGAAACCACGGTAACACTTACGATTTCAAACTCTGGTTCAAAATTATAAAGAGCCGTGACACAGTCGGAATAGATGTTGGCAATCAGTTCGCCGTTGGTCGGATTATCAATTCTTTTGAACAGCTCAGAACCATAGTGGCGGCGCATAACCCTTGAGCCGAGCGGCGTGGAGAGAATGTCTCGGATTCTCTGCTTCAGATATTCAAACCCGTCATTGTGCTTGCCCGTTCTGTCATTCATGCCGCGCATTTATCCCGCCTTTACTTTTGCCGAACCGGCCAAAATCGTACCTTGATGGGTATTCGCATCGACGGAAACCGCATCGCCGACACGGGCAACCGGCGTACCGCCGCTGAGGCTGACAGTGCCGGAAGTCGTCAGATTTTGAGCGATTGTGAGGCTTTTGGTGATTTCTACGTCGCCGTCCAAAGTGATTTTCGGAGATTTAATAACCGCTGAAACTTTTGCTTCAGCGGTTATTGATTTTTGAGAAACAATCGCGGCGTTTCCGGTAATCTGTGCATTCAGTTCTCCGTTGCTGCGATTAAAGGAAATAATCGAGCCATCCTTAAACCGCCAGAGCAGAAGATTACCGTCATTGAAAATCGGCTTTTTGTAAACGCTAGGTAGAATCAACCCTTGATTAAGGTCGCCGCAGGGAGATAAAACCAAAACCTGTTCATTGAGGTCTACGCCATGCCAAGCCTTGTCATCGCCATCCCGGAGCAGCCACGGCAGCCAAGTCGTTTCCAAATCTCCGATTTTAACCCGTGCCACAGCTTCCTTATAATTAACGGCGGAAATTGTGCCAATTCTTAATAAATTGCTCAATCTCCGCCGCAGATCCGCGATTTCGTATTTATCTTCAAAGTCCACGATTTAAGCCCTTGATTTTACTCTTGTCGGTCTTAATCGGAGCCGAAGACGTCTGTTTTTTGGCAAATTTATTGACTACGCGCACGGCATATCCCTGCGTCAGTAAAGCTTTAGCCTCGGCTTCTTTGATATCTTTGACTTCGCCTTTTTTGTGATTGTGAACATCTCTCAAGATTCTCAGTTTCATTGTTTATTCCTTATTTGTTGCTGTGTAATAGGTGATGGTATAGTTGATACGCACCGCACCATAGCAATGCGCTCCGTCAATCACGACATCCGTTTCCGTCGAGATCATTTTGATAACGGCGTTCAGAAAGCCTGGAATTTCAAAGCCGAGCAATGCGTATTCTATGTCCAGAGCCAGCTTGTCAATCAGCTCATCCAGATCCGGGCTGTTTGCCAGAATCCCTTCAACGGCAATATCCAATTGCCGTTTGTAGGGGAAAAACCCATCGCCGTTATACTGGTTTTCCAAGACCTTTTCGTCTCGGGTGTAAACCAGAAGCGCCGGCAGATGTTGGTCGAACAATGGTTTAACCCGGCTGTCGTAAACATGGTCTTTGGCCAGAGTATCGGATTCTTTCAACTTCTCGACAACGGCTTTACGGATAATACAACGGGGATGAGGCGCATTGCTCATGGAGGACAGCTTTCTCTGTTCCGGGAATGTGATATTCCACGTTTATGATGTCAAATATCTGATTTTCGACTTGCAAATGGTCTCCTTGCAGGATCTTAGGATAATTCTCCGGCATTTCGCAAAGCCTGATAAAAGCCGCGATTTCCGTTGAAGTAACCGGAGCTTCGGCTGTTTTAAGTTTGACTTCCTGATAGCCTTTGTGAAAGTCAACCAAAATGTCAAAAGGCTGAAACTCCTTATTATCAGGGATATAGAGGGCTTTTCTGCCGAAAATGCCCTCTACAAGGCCTTCTCCGATACAGGGACGATTGATAAATTTATCAAAATCAAACATCTTTAGGTTTTTCTGTTTGTTCTGCTTTTTTCGGTTCAGCCTTTTTCGGCGATGATTTTGCCGCAGCAGGTTTGGTTGGAGCCGCAGGTTTCGCAGGAGCAGCCTTTTCCTTTGGCGGAGTGTTTTTTTCCTGAGGTTCTGCCAGTTCCAGCTGTCCAAGCGTGGCTTTTGTTAAATTTTTAGTGACGATATCAATGACTTCGCCTTTTTTAAATTCAACATTGGTGAGAACCTGATAGTTCTTGCCTGATTTTTTCAGCTGTAAGGATCTGGTTTTGGCTTGTTCGTCGGAAAGTCCCAGAACAAGCCCGGTTCCAAAGACAACTTTGGAACCGGTAACAATATATTTCACCATTAGTCACCTGCCAATTCAATGGAGACAAGGCAGGTATTCTGCCAGTATCCATAACCGACGTTGCGCCAGGTATCAACACCATACCAGTGCTTACCTTCTTTGAATTCCAATTCGGAACCCTCGGCAATAGCCTGAATTTCAACATCCTTTTCTTCCTGACGGATAAAAGCCTGAACCGAAGAATCGCAGCGGAAAACCACAAACTTGTTTTCCCAGCCGGTCAAGCGCGGGTTTTGAACCAGAGTAATGTCAAGTTCGTCAAGAACTTTAATCGGGTTGGTTCCGCCGCCAACGGCCAAAGGCACGGCAATCGCAGATTTGGCAACATGCCACATCACCGTCGGCACCATAATCAGAAAACGGGAAGCGTCTTCATTGAAAGGTTCTCCCTGATCGTCTTTATAAGACAAGATGCTTTCAACACCTTTCAGCATAGCCCGGCGGAAAAGGTCTTCTTTCAAAGATGTTTCTCCGGTTTCGGCTGTATAGGTGATTTTGTTGCTCTGTTGTCCGGATTTCCCTTCTTCATGATCTGTATCAAAGAAATATTGCCCGTCATAGCAGACAGTGCTTTCACCGCTGACAATAAGTTTTGACAGCAGTTGTGCCCAGTGGGAATTGGTTCTGTCAGCCAATTCATTGATACGGATGCGGGTTTGCCCGGTTTTATCGCGACGCAGATCTTTGACCGGCACTTCAAGCGTTGCTTCAAAATGCTTGTTTTCAATCGTCAATCCATTGGTCGTAAAGCCTTTTGCCTGTCGGCCACCGGCCCATTCTCTCATAACCGGAACTTGTCCAAGCCAGTTATAGGTTTCACTATCCTGGTCCGACTGAAAATAGTTACTGATGGCTTCAACCCATTTCAAACCGGAGTTTTGCTTCAATCTCCGGTAAAAAGAGCCGATAATAGCCCTTGATGATAATGCGGATGCACTCATTTTTTAATTCCTTTGTAATATGTAAGGGGAAAAATAGACTTTAGGCTGTCGGCACAGCGTCGGCAAAAGCCTGAAAATCTACAATGATCTCGTTATCGGATATGCGGCGGATTTTGCCGATATACGGTGTACTGGCAGATGTTGTCGTAAACGTGTTGTCATCTGAGGCAAACAAATTTGAGCCGACATCTGTCAGAGATACACCACTGGGAGCCGGAAGGACAACCGTTCCCTTAAATTTGGTACGAATTGTCTTTTCTCCATCCGTTCCGGAAGTATTGTCTACCCGTTCCTCGGCAAATCCGGCAAATTTATCGCCGGTTTGCAATGCATGGGCATATCCGTTGCTGTTAATCCCTACGGCAGCACCTTCATAGATAATTTCTCCGCCGAGCATAGGATATTCGCTCGTATCGCCCAATTCATAAGTCCGGGCAATATCATTGGTTAATTTTGCCATATTGATTTTCCTTTACTTACGGGTTGAGTAAATTTTGACCGAACCGTTTTCTTCCGCCTGCTTGTAGGCCAAATAGTCTTCAAACTCATTGGCAAATTCCCGGCGGAGATCAGCGGATTTATTCCATTCGGCTTTGGCTCGGTCTTCCAGAGGGGCTTCGGAATCAATCTGTTCCGAAGCAGTTGGAGCCGGGGCTTCAGGAATTGGCGGAAGTTCTTTTTCGGCAGTTTGTAAACTGGCAAGATGGCTTATGCCTCGTTTCTTTTCGGCCATTACCATTTGCATTGCGACGGTTTCCGCCGTCACGGAACCGTCAGCTTTGGCTTTTTCAATCAAATCTTCATGGCCGGGCATGGCAATTTTTTCAATTGCCAGGATACGTTCACGTTCGGCTAAAACACCTTTATTATAGGATTCTTCAACTGTTTTGCTGCCATCTGCCATGCCTTTATTATAGGCTTCATCTGCAATGGCTTTTGCAACTTCGGGATATTGGCTCTGGATATAGGAAGCCGTAATCTCCGGAGCAGCGGGAGTGTCTGTTTTCTTATCCATAGTTATGTTTCTTTCATTTTTAGGGGTTACAGTTAGGGAAACAAGAACGCTCTCAAACGAGCCGAGCTCGTCGGCCATGCTTCGTTGGAGAGCTTCATGGCCTATCATGGCGGCGCCTTTGCCAAAATCATTTCGGATTTTTTCTTCCGAGATGTTGCGAAATTTGGCAACACTGCCGATGAATTGTGCTTCCAGAGCGTCAAGCTCTGCCTTAATTGTTTTAATTCCGTCTTCCGTGCGCGGATCCGGGCGCTTTGCTTTAGCATTAGAAGAAACGATTTCATAACATTTAGTGCCGCTTTCGTCCGGTTGTTCCTGTACCGGTACGGCGGTTACCACACCAATGCTGCCGAGCAAAGCCGCCGGATGTGCAACAATCTTATCTGCTGCCGAGGCAAGCCAATAAGCTGCCGAGCAGCAGTTTCGGCCAACATATGAGATGATTGGCTTGCTTCCGCGCGCATTGAAAATCATATCAGCCATTTCTGCCGGTCCGACAGCAATTCCGCCGGGACTGTCAAAATCAAGTATAATTGCCCGAATATCGCTGTTTTCCAAAGCGGTTCGGAAATCTTTCGCCAGAATATCAAGCGCCGTCCCACCGAGAACATAGGTCAAAAAGTCCATCCTGCCGGTAATAACTCCGCTGACCGGGATAACTGCCACTCCATTCTGGATTCGGACGGTTCGCGTATTCTCCAAAACCGGAGCATCCTTTGAAACTAACGCTTCCAGATTATTAAAGGTATCAGGCTCAATTGCCCAATATTTGCCGAGTGATAATAAACTTCTCATTGGTTTTCCTTATTTTAATGATTTGCGCATCATATGTTCTTTGGCTGTTTGCGGATGTTTCCGCTCCCAATCGCCGCCGGTCAGGGCTGCTGTTTCTTCAGCCAGCGTTGTTATGCCGATTTCGATTCTCTTTTCCGCAGCACGGATTTCTTTGTACTGGTCAATCTGTCCGCGCGGCGGCCCGACCCAATCTGCGCCGAGATAAGCTTCCCGAATAAGCGGATGCGAGAAAAAACAAGGGGCATCCAAGATGCCCCTTGCTACTGCTTCACTGATAACCATGTCATAAACCGGCTTACAGAATTGGATTGCCAGCCATCGCCGCCGTGCCGAAAAGAACTTCCAGGCTTCCACCAATGCCGCCTGTGCTGCGGAATAACTGGCGGTAAAGTGTTTGATCAGGATTTCAAAAGGCAATTCCAACGCAACACCGATTTGTCGCAAAACAGCTTGGACAAATGGGTCAAACGCCTGATTCGGACGCTTAGGATCGGCAATTTCAATACTTTCGTTTGGCTGCAAATCCAGAATAGCACCTACGCCAAGCTTATAATCATTGTCATTCGTGCTGTCGGTTTGCCCGCCAAAGGGAGCCAGCCCGTCTTCAGATTCGCTCTTGACAAAGACAGTAAACATTGCCGAAATCACGGCAGACATAATCTCGGCTTCCGAATATTTATCGAGTTGTTTGAGTGTTTCGATAACCGGTGCCAGGTAAGGAACACCGCGGGTCAATCCCGGACGGATACGGTTCATAATATGGTACACCTGCCGTTCCCCGTCTTTTGAGAAAGCCGGAACCCGGACATATTCGTTGCTTCCTTCGGTATAATCGCCGGGAAAACGCTTATATATATAATAAGCAACCGGCGCTCCGTTATCATCCAGCTCCACGCCGCCGCTGAGTTTTGACGTATCCATTTGAAAATTCGGATTTGCCACCCGGTCAGCTTCAACCAACTGCAGACTCAAGCCCAGCAAAGCATTGGGCCGTTTGATGTAGCGGCGGACAACAAAAATATCGCCGCTTTCCAAACAGGAGCGGATAATCAGGTTTTGCAGTTCCGTAAAAGTTTGGTAACGTGTAGCATCGCAATTTGTGCTTTCCGCCCAGTGCCGGAAGATTCTTTCGGCTTCCCGTTCCCATTTGTCAAAAGCTTCCTCGGTTTTCATAAACGGTTTCAAGACCTCACGGTCAATATTGCTGTGTACCCGAAGTCCGGTACCGACAACATTGGTGACCACCGTATTGACCGCACCGGTTGCTAGCGGGGCATTGCGCAGCAAATCTCGCGATCGTTCGCGCAACATCGGCAGATCCGGCAAAGTTACATTGTCCGCAGAGCCGTCAGCTGTCCGCCAAGCTTTTGTTTGCCGCCGGTCAAGCCTTGCTCCGGTATATCCACCTACCATAGCCATCTGGGTACGGGCTTCCAAGCGTCGCAATCCGTGAACCGGTGCAAAATACGAGAACGCTTTGTCAATAAAATTTGGTTTTATTTCAAGTTTTTTCATGTAATGCCCACTAAAAAAGGCTTGCAAGACAGCAAGCCTTAATAAAAGTATTGTCTATTCTATTTCTTTAACATTTTATTTTTATGACACGCATTTGTATAGAAAGTATAGGGATCCATGAACCAATATTCTGTATCTTCAAAATCAAATAACCGTCGACCTAATAAAGTCCTATTTTTAAAATTATCGTTACTTTTTTCCGGCCAATACATCCCAACTGGACGAGAATTCATATATTGGTACACTTTAATCATTTGAGGAGCCCCACCTATGGTACGATACTTTTCGCTACGTTTTTGTTGGGATTCCCATTGCTCTTTTAACATATCTCGAATGACTTCAAAAGGTTCCATATCAAAATGGTGTTCTGTACTAGTATTATCCGCAACACCATATTTCTGTAAAACTAATTTGCGTAATCGTTCTTTAAAGTCTTTTTTTAAATTGTTATCACCAATAAGAATCAGGCGTCCTAATCCTAAATAATTTTTAAAACCGGGATTTTTAATGAATATCCTTTGTGACGGAGAATAAAAGTAATTCCACATTTTAAAGGTTTTATAAATCCAAGAATATCCCCCGAATATCAAATCTGCAGTTTCTTCTAAATTACCATGATAATCATCTCTATTTATAGTTTTAAATACTGAGTTAATTACATTCAAAATAAAACCATTTACATCTGTTATATCCATAGCCCTGCTTTTAATCTTGTTATATTGATTAAGAGCATTTCTTGTTTGTAGCATTAAAGGATATGTCCAACATGTATCACCAGCAAAGCTCATTGCACAATCACCTCTTTCCAAAGTAAGAATCTTTGGACATTCATCCCAGCGGTCACCACCTCCTAAGCGGCTGTCAGAAACAAATATTAATTCTTCACAATCTTTAATTTTCCTTATCCAAGCAACACTAATTGTCATGTTTTCCTCCTTTATTTGCCAAATTAATATATTTCTTATATTAAGAGGATTGACTAAGATGACAAGAAAATTATACCGGAGTAATACCGCGAACACGGATGCCGCTGCGGCCACTGCTGGTGCCGCCGCCGGACTCTCCGTCTCCGCCGCCGCTTGGATCGCGGGAAATTTTGCCCCGCAAATACTTTTCTTGCGTAAACAGGACGTTTAAGTCCGCTTTTTTGACTTTTTGCCCGTTGTAAGAAGCTTCCTGCGCACCGGAAAGAATATCCGAAATCGCTTTTTGGATTTCTTCAAGCTGTTCTTTATAAGATTTCATAAACTGATTCCTTTACTTCTAACTCTCGACCGAATTGTCGGAGCAGCTGCTGTTTGACTAACGGCTTTACCTGCCGGAATTTGACCGTCTTTAAGCGGATAGCTTTGGAGACGTTCAAATGCAGCATTCAGGTCAAACTTCCAATTTCGCATTAACCCGCGCAACGCTGCAAAAGCATAAACGCGGCAGTCCAAGGCTTCGCAGGGATGTCCTTCTGTTCTGGGTACCCATTCCCGAACCGGCCGTCCTTTAACCATCCGGGTTTTGATAACCTCTGCCGTAACCTGTGTGAACCATTCGGCATCCCGGTCAATCGGAAAGTGCCAGCATCCTGGTCCGGGTTCTTTAATTCGCAACCGTTGCATGAGTGTTTGTTTGGCGTCATTCACGCCAATAACATACACTGGTTTCTTCAATCTTTTGTTTTGGGAGGCTCTCGCTGGAAAAATCGGTACACCAAAGCCCGAACTGCTTCCCTTGATTGCGAACACGCGCTGATGCAGTCTTTCACCGCAGAACGTAATAACGTGATCTGTATAATGACCACCACTGTCAATACAAGTTGCAGCAATAGAAAGAGGTGCAATATTACGTTCATGCTCATATGTCCTTTGCAAAATGCTGTCCAAATCGTCCCAGAGCTGAGGGGTTGACGGGTCTCCATGTAAGACGTGGTAATCAATCGACCACGATTCCTCGTCTTTGCCCCAACCGACAATCTCCAATTCCAGGCGGTCATCCTGCACGTCAACGCCACAGGTCAGAATAACCACATTCATCGGGATTTTCGGGCCGTAATTTTCTCGCCGTGACATCAATCCGGTCAGATCTATGGATTCTCCGGACTGATCTTCCCAAGTTTCAGCCAGTTTGGTATTCGTCCAAACCTGCAAACGAGCCGGGTCTTTATGGACTTTCACAAACTCGCTGGCGATGTCTCCCCAAGATGTCCAGCCGTGCGGGCTGTAGAGCGAGGACAGGTGGAATGAGACAATTTTGCCGTTTGAACGGTCAGGAGCCGTTGCTATCCATTCGCCTTTTTGCAAAATCTCGGCTTTTTGATAGTCTTGCCATAGCGATTTGCACTTTTCGCATTCATAACATGCCGTTTCCGGGTGTCCGCTTTCAAATTTGATATTTGCCCATTTTAAGGTTTGCATTACACCGCAAACCGGACAGGGAACGAAAAAGTAACGCTGATCTCCCTCAAGAAAAGCCTTTTCAATCCGGCTGTAGTTCTTAAGCGTCGGGGTAGAAGCCAGAAAAATCTTGCGGTTCGAAAATGTTGCCGTACGTTGGATGGCCAAATCTACCGGATCGCCTTCGTCCCCGGCATCATTCGGATATCCGTCGACCTCATCCAAAAACAAATAGCGGACAGGCATGGAACGCAGGCCGACCGCCGAGTTGGCTCCAGTCAAAACCAAAACGCCGCCGGGAAATTCTTTCATTAAGACCGTATTGCCGCTGTCTCTGGTTCGCGGGCTTTTGACCAATTCCCTGAGTGACGGGCAGTTGTCAATTGCCGGATCAATCCTCATTTTTGAGGTACGTTTGGCCATTTCAACCGTCGGATTGACAATCAGCATCGGGCCAGGAGTATGGTGGATGACAAATCCCATCCAATTATTGCCGCATTCGGTACCGCCGATTTGGGCGCCTTTCATTAAAATGACACGCTCGCAAGGATGCGAGGGCGACAGGCAACGCATGATTTCCCGAAGATACGGAACGCGGGAGGTTTGCCACGGCCCGGGTTCGCTTGAAGATACAGAAGATAAAATGCGGTGCGCATCGGCCCATTCGTCGACGGTATAGTCCGGATCAGGGCGTATTCCTTTTGCAAATCCGTAGTTGAAAAAGCTGTCAGTCTCGATTTCCATCAAACAAATTCGCCAGATTCTCTAAGGTTCGCAGCAGTTCTTTCCGTAAAATCTCTTTCATCTCATGAATATCAGTCTTGCCAATCAGCAGCGGAATGACCTTATCCGGGACATTCAGGATCATATCTCTGGTTTTCCGGGCGGCATTAAAGGCTTCCCGTTGGACGGTTTCCGTGGAAATCAACTTTCCGGTGCGTTCGTCAAATTCTAATTTTTTAAGGCGGGCTTCGTAGGCTTCCCGAATAGCCCGGCTTTGCTGGTAAGAAACACCGATACCGCCAGAATTTGCCGACGATGTTGTTTCAGAAGAAGCGGTGCGTGCCGATGAATCCTCTTTAATAGCATAAACTTGAGCGGGGTCAGTATTGGCTTCCCATTGCCGGTCAGCCAACGCCGGATTGATTTTCCCGTTTTTGGTGAGCGTTATCCGCCCGGATTTGATTGCCTTGCGAACAGCGGTATCGGAGATACCTTTGCGGGCGGCATAAGCTCTAATCGAGATTTCCATGTTTTCATCATTTGTTTATCACAGTTTATTTTGCTGTATTCATTTGTTTTCCGGGTTAAATTTTATAAATTCTAAAATTTCGTTAATATTTTTGATTGGCAATCCGGCCATTTCAAGTTCACAAAATATTCCGCATTCGGGAATATCGATACTTTGGTGTTTACCTGCATCTGGTTCTAATTCAGCCAGATAGAGTTGTTTGCCACGATCTTTGAGGCAGGTATGTCCGGTTTTCCGTTCCAAATCGGCAGTCTGCCTGAAAACGTCCGGGAAATCTGTCCGTATTTTGTTCCAATACCCTTTGCCGCCTTTGAAACAGCCGATACAGTTGTTGTTATTGTATCCCATCCGGTACATGGCCGGGATTTCAATCTTGTTAAGTAAAAGTTCCTGCAGGCAACGCCGTTTATTCCACCCTTGTTCAATAAGCGGAAAATAAACTCTTGAGGAATTCTGCTGCTTCCATCTAAAGGCTCGGTTAATTTCTTTTTTATTATACTCAAAGCCGAATACGTGAATCGGCTGAGTGTAATTTTTTTCAATTCTCTGGCGAACTTCCTTTTTTAAGTATTTAGTGCAGGGAGCACCCCACGGTGTATTAAAAACTTCAATAGCAGCAATTTCTAAAGGATTCTTAAACTTAGGATGCCGGGCTGTCAGAATTTTCCTGCCATACCAGTTTTCGCAGTCTTCAATAAATCGTTGGTTGTCCGAATGAGCCGCACCGGTTTCGATATACCAGATGTCAACATCATCGCCATATTTATCAATCGCCAGTTTACAGGCAACTGCCGACGTAACCCCACAACTAAACCAAGCCAAGAATTTCATTGCTATCCCGTAAAAAGTAAGGCTCCTGTCTATTCAGGAGCCTTTTCTGTGAGTTTTTCTTCCTTTTCTCTTTCAATCTTAAGTTCTTCATAACTTTTGCCGGTTTGTTCATGAACGGCTTTTTTTCGGGAATATTCTTCCCAGCGCTTAATGATGACATCGACGTATTTCTCGTCGAGTTCAATCATTCGGCAGCGCCGACCGCTTTTTTCACAGGCAATCAGCGTTGAACCGCTGCCGCCGAAGGTATCCAAGACGATGTCTGTTACCCGACTGGAATTGCGGATGGCTCTTTCAACCAGTGCGATAGGCTTCATTGTCGGATGCAGAGCGCTTTTTTGTGGCCGGGGAAATTCCCACACGTCTGTTTGATTTCGTCCGCCATACCAGGCCGGAGCCGTACCTGGTTTCGCACCTAACAGGATTTCCTCATGCTGTTCTTCATAAGGGTTGCCGAATAAAATCCATTCATGCTGGTGTTGGTGTTTGGAACGCGAAAGCGTAAATTTGTCTTTGACCCAGACGATGTACGCTTCCCATTTGCCACCGGCCGCCGTAAAGGCTTGGTACAGAGTGTGCAACTCCGACCCGCCCATACAAATATAAAAAGAGCCAACATTGACATCAAGGATATTGCAGCAGAAGTCATACAGAAAAGCAGGGAAACCCTCGCCAAGATTATCATTCAGAATTGAGCGTTCGCCTTCTTTTCCTGCCAGTTTATCTCGCAAGGCATTGCCGTAATTCACGTTGTATGGCGGATCGGTGAAAACCATTTGCGCTTTTTCGCCGTCCATAACTTTTTCAACGTCTGTCTGGCTTGTTGCGTCGCCGCACAATAAACGGTGATCGCCTAAAATCCAAACATCCCCGCGCCGGGCAACCGGTTTTTCCACAAAATCAGGGACTTCGTTTTCAAATTCAAGTTCTTCATCGTTGGTCTCAAATTCATCCCGATAATTTTCAAGCTCTTTGTTGGAAAAGCCCAAAATATCAATGTTGAAATGCGCATCCTCAAGTTTTCCGAGGATTTCAACGATTTTTTCTTCATCCCAACCGGCATTGTCGGCAATTTTATTATCGGCCAGAGACAGAGCCATGCATTGGTTATAGTCAAGATGCGGAAGGCGGATAATCGGAACCGTTTCCAATCCGGCCTTTTTTGCTGCCATCAAACGCCCATGACCGGCAATAATCATATTGTCGACACCGACCAGAATAGGATTTACAAAGTCGAACTCTCCGATGGAATTGACAATCTGTCCGACTTGTTCCTTAGAGTGTGTTCTGGCATTTAACTCAAAGGGAATGAGTTCTTCCAGTTTGACATATTCAACTTTTAATTTAACTTTCTCGTTCATTTAAGATACCTGTTGTTGTAAATTCAAGGTTAGACGTAAGAACTGTAAACGCATACGCCGCCACCAGAGGCACCACGCCGTTGCCGCAGGCTCTAACTCTGTCCACCCGGTCGGCCAGCCCATCAGCCATTCGGTAAATCGCGGGTTTAAGGTTCTCTGGGATATTTCGCCAGTCATCAAAGTCATTTGGTCTGGGTGGCCACAGAGGCAATTGGCAACATGTACGGAATGATCGCGAAGTTTTATCCGGGCAGAAGTTCCCGTTCTGATCTCCATAACGCCGCCCTCGGCATCCGAGGCATTCGGTGTCCGCCATCTCTTCGGCTGTTTCCACAACAAAACTTCCTCTTTCAGACGACTTCGCGAATACCCGGTCTGAACTTTTTTGAGCGAAGCGCCGTTGGCTTCCGATACCAGCACCGTCGGCCAGAGACGTGCTGTTCTCGCTAATCCCAGGCTGCAGTTGTGTCCGCTCTTGATGTATCGGCGCAGGGTGCCGTTCTTGGTTTGGACATACCTGTCGTTGGGCGTGATTGTTTCCGCAACCGTTGCATCTGCTGTCATCACGGTAGGCCAAGATAAAGAGCCGTTCACGGCGATGCGGAGCACCGACTTCTTCCGCAGTGAACAAGCCTGCCTTAACTTTGTAACCCAGTCCTTGTAGGTCATCATGGACTTGCTCAAACCCCAGCTGTAGATGTCCGCCGACGTTTTCAAAGAAACAGAGCGTTGGCTCAACCTCGGAAACAATTCTCCGCACATGGGGCCAGAGATGTCTGGGGTCTTTTTCTCCGAGTTTCTTTCCTGCAACTGAAAACGGTTGGCACGGATATCCGCCAGTGATAAGATCCACTTTTCCACGCCACGGTTTGCCATCAAAGGATTTGATATCTGACCAAAGAGGTGCCGGATCCAAGATTTTTTCTTGCATGCGTTTAACCAAAATTTCGCACGCATAGGCTTCGATCTCCATATAAGCGACTGTTCGGCTAGTTGGCATTGCGAGTTTAAGTCCAAGGTCAAGACCTCCGACCCCGGAACAGAGTGATAACACTCGGCAGGTAGGTATATCCACAATTCTTGCTTCCTTATATAAAAAAGAGGTTCGCAACTGCGAACCTTTACTGTTATTACAAAAATTCTTTTGTATGCCTTACTGGGCAACGGTTTTGATAATATCAGGTGCGAACCTGTCTTTTTTATAATAATATCCGCGCGAAGCCTTATATTATAAGGATTTGGCGCAAATTCGGTGCGAACTTGGTGCGAACCCTTTTTTTAGTCTGTCGGTAGCGACGCGGCGGGGTTCGCGTTACCCGCGTCGAAAAATCTTCCGACAGTACCTTTTTTCAACGAAATAAATAAAAAATATGTGTTTTTCGGCTCTCCGCTTAAATCTAAATGGAAAACCCAACAGCACTTTGAGGCAGTCTTACTTTCTAATGACGCCTGAAACATACTTTTTTAAGTTATATTAAAGTTAGTAACCGTCCGGTTTTTCTTGCCCATTCCCGATTTTTATTTTTTAATACGCGGCGGAGGCATGAATGAAACAGTATTCAATTAAGTTTATCGGGCGCAACGCCTATATTTCTGATGCAGATGGTCGTAGCTCGCCGATTCTTTCTATAGATTTCAAATCGGTACAGCCTAACAGGCCAAATGGCACGACCTTGGACATAGATCCGTCGCAGCCGATCATTGTCAATACTCAGACACAAAATATCAAGATATCACAGGAAGATACCCTGTTTTTCAGTCTGGACAGCGATGTCAAATAATTCTGCCAAATATCATAAAATCAAAACCTATGGCGACAATGCGCTTATAAAAGTCGTCAACGAATATCTGTTTTTCAACGGCAGATTTTGCGGAAAGCTTCATTTTTGCCCAAAACGGGAAAAGCACCAAATACAAATGAACATTCCGGTTGATAAAAAATACCATTCCGCACTTTGTGTCGCCTTTCCTGAAATTAATATCCAAATCCGCACCTGTGATTATGCCCTCTGCTTGTGCGGGGAGTTCGACGATATTACGGCAATAGAATCTTTTTTCGATTCCCTGAGCTGTATTTATGAATCTTTCTTTATTTTATCCGTCGAAGATCCCAATCCGGAAGATGCTGACCTTTATGAGGGAACGGCAACGATTGATACCTATCGCTGGCGCTTTCACTTGAGCGCTGAAGATGATCCGTGGCCGTTTCGCCTGCACGGACATCACGGCAATCAGGTTTTAGACATCCGAACCGGAGACGTTTATAACCACGCCCACCGCCAAGCTGTTATTCGTAAACTTAATCCCCAGTCGCTCCGCCAAATTCAGGAAAAAGTCCGTCAGCATCCGGATTTAAAAGAATTCTTATAGTTCACGAACTTTGGCTTCCAATGTCCGCCCGAATTCCCGCTTAGCTGTTTCCGTAACAATTTCAATCATTTTGAAGCGTTTCGGCACATCAGCCTGTTTTCTGAGGAAATAAAGAAACTGCAAGCCTTTTCCTTTGCGCCGAACTAAAGCTGTCTGACCATCTTGGAGTTTCATTTCAAAGGCATCGGCAATACTGCGTACTGACCGCCGTACCTTAACCTCGCTCAAATTCTGATAGGAAGGGATTGCCAAGTTGCTTCCCTGTGGCTGCCGCAACCCGCCGACTTGCTGTAAAGCTGCAAATCGGGCCATTGTATAAACTTCTGCGGTCTGGTTTTGCTTGGTTGCCGGTTTAACGGCAATGCTGCTGGCAAACCCACCGCTTTTCCGGCGAATGGTAAAGGTTTCGTTGATATGATCACGCACTTCGGCTTGGGCAATCTTTGCCACAGCCGTCAGAGAAGCCGCCACGGCAAAGGGAATTTGCCGCGAAGCAATCAGATGCAGCTGTCGTTCCGCAGCGTCATTTATTTGGAGTTCGGTGATGATCATTTGAGGGGGATTTTCCTTTTTCGCCGGAGCGGTATCTATACAACGCCCCGATTATACCTGATTTGATAAACCATTTTTGCGAATATGTGAAGTAAAATAATATGTGAAGTACGATTCAAGGAAATCCGGGCCTTTACAGCCTGCTGTCTGAAAAATTTCCGTCTGTCAGGTCCGCTGCAATCCTTTGTGGAATAAGGCTTTGAAGTACATTTCACTTGAAAAGGCAGATTTTTAAGTCTTTCTGCAAAAAAATACTATTCTATCTTATTTAGATGTTAGTTGAAGTATTTGCCTATCTAGACATATAGATTGGTATTCAGGAAAATAAACATTTTTATTATTTGGAACGCTACGCCCCTGTTTTATAATATTCATTAAATCTAAAATTAAATACCCCAAAGAACACTGAACTTTTTGAGAAGTAAAAGTCTTTGCATCCATTGGTTCCACCTTATATAAACCATTAAGCCAAAAACAATAATCATTCTCAACCGATAAAAGACGATTAGGATAGTATCTTTTATTATGCTCACACATAGTCTCAATCTCATTAAGAATTGTGGTATCTGGTGTTGAGAAAGAGTTACAAATTAAAAAAGTAAAAATATTATCTGATGATTTTGTTAAAGGATCATATTGCTCCTCAATGGCAGGCATCGCGGACATATTTCCAAGATAGTTTCTGAAAGAGCTGACTTTGTGTCCCATAAAATCATCTATTAAATTTTCTCTTCTCTTTAAATTTTTAACACTTTTAAGATTTTCTATTGAATCTTGAATTTCCTTTTTAGCGGCTTGTGATTTTACTTGGCCTACAGCAATAACATTTTCACAATTATAATAAGTATAAAGCTCATCGTCATTGGGAGAGAATTTTAGGGCAAAGTCCTTTTCAAAGATAATAATATCACATTGTTTTGAGATAGAGCCATAGCTATCAATTACAAATCCACTTCCAACACCAACCCCTGCAGGTAGAAGACGTTCTAATTGATCCTTAACACTTTTTTCACGTCCCGAACCTATCGCTTGAGGATGAGAATTTTTCGCAGCTTTATCAAATGCATTTACTAAATCTTTTGACAATCCTTGTAAATATTCTGCTATATTAAATGTTTTATTCATGACCTTCTCTCAAATTATTTTCTCTGCGAATAGCTTATTTTGAAAAAATATGAAATTCAAGTCTAAAACAGTAAATAGATAAAAACATCACCTTCTTATGGCTTATTTCAATAAAAAATGGTATTTCCATCTATAAAATAGCAATCTCCGGCACCGCCCCAATTGCTTATTTTTTTCTGTTTTTGTTAATTTCCCGCACATTGGCACCCTTGCCGAGAATGGCGAATATATCAAAAATGTATGTTGTCAGCGATGCACAGCCGCTGATCCGATAAGATGGCAGATCGTCCAAGTCATTTTCGCAGATTTCAAACTGTCCTGCCGTGCTGTCCGAACTTAAGAAGTGGCTGATTTCATCTTCTTCATCATCAATCATTGGTTTCAGGGCAGTCAGCCTGCGGCTTTCTTCTTCCGTCGGCTGCAGGTCTTTGGGCAGGCGGAAGATAATGATTTCGCCGAACCCGTCGCCCAGCCCGTTGCTGTAATGCTCGCCGTTGATGCTAAATCCGGCCAAATCTGCCGAAATCGGCAGGTTTTTCTCCGGTTCCACCCTGCGGACAGTTCCGTCCGGCATTTTGATTTTCAAAAGGCCAGCTGCCGGGTCAATCGTCAGTTTGATGTTTTCATCTCTCATTGTATTTTCCTTTCTGTTACTGTTTTTCGTTACAGCAAACACAAAGCCGGAAACATTTTGCTAAGTCCAGCTAATAAGACAAATATTTGCTTAAAAGAACATGGTTTCTGGCAAAAAGATCACTTTTCGGATTATTCAACACTTTAACAATGACATCAATCCCGGCATTGTGCCAGTCAATCAGCGTTCGGCTGGTTTTGCCGTATCTTTTGCAGATCAGCCGCCAGGGATAACGTTTGGCCCGCTGCCAGATAATCCACCGCTGGTCTACATTATCCACCAGATAGATCCATTCCAGCACCGCATCCAAACGGGCAATGTCCAGACTGTTGGCTACCAGACGGATGGGTTTACTATCCATCTGCAAAAGTTCCATTTCGGTATATCTGATGCCGGGCCAATAGGTTTTATAACCCTGAACCTTTTCTCTCGGCATTTTCTTGAGGGTATAAACGGCGCTCTCGAACCAGTCTTTGACCATCTCCCGTGTCCAAATTAATTCTGCCATGACAATTTCCTTTGCTGTTCCTGTTTTCCGTTCCTGACGACGGTCACGGCAGCCGGTATATATATTTTAAAAAATATATATACCGACCGCGCTGTTGTGAATTTCTTCAAATAGTAATGATTATTTTTCAATGAGTTAAAAGCGATTCCTGAACCAAAATCTAAACACCGGAATCCTTCACGTTCATGACGGAAACCCGTTTTTACCTTAGCGGTCATTTTGCTGTAAGCCGCAGTTTTCCTGCATCGCGGATTCCTGACGGCGTATTCCGGCTTTTTACATTCAGGAAAGTATGGTAATGGCGCCGTCATGCGCACCTCCCGGCATCGGGGATACCAAGCCATTTTTTATCGCTGCTGCCGGTCTGTCCGATACGGCAAATCTGTCCGGAAGCCAACAGCCGTTTGGCCGTATTGCGGATAAAGTCGCGGGAAGCTTCCTGCAGTTCAAACGGCAGTTTCTCGCGGTTTTCGTAAAGCCCGGAGATCCCCGAAATTGCAAACGGCGTTCCGGCATTCTCTGCTTCGCCGATAGCTTCAACCAGCAACTTGTCAAATTCTTCTGCCGACAGGGTTTTCGGCACAATCTTGACCGGCACTTCTTCCAATACGGCTCTGGCTTTGCTGCGTATGTAGTTGCGCACCGTCCGGTCGGCTCCAAAGTTTGCTTTGACCACCGCGCCTTTGAAACAGGCATTCGGACGGTATTCCTGGTCCAGTTCGGCAAAAATCTTTTTTTCTTCCGCTGTGTTTGCCCAGAAGGCAATCGCAAACCGCACCCCGTCCACGATTGCGGTTGTGCCGCGAATGGCGTCGCGGGCTTCCTGTGGTGTCGTGATTCCGTCGTTTTTGCGAATATGATGGGCAACAATAACCGCGGCATTGGTTGCGGTCGCCAGCGCGGCCAACTGTCCGGTAATATAGCTTGCCGCCCGCGGATCAGCGTTCAGATCCAATCCGGCAAACGAGGCCAGCGGATCAAACACCACCAGCGCCAAGTCCGGAATGGCTTCAAGCTGCGTTTTGATGCTTTCAAATTCTTCGGTCAGGCAGAATTCGTCGCTGCCGCGGCATTTTCGGGCAATTGCAAACGGTCCGCCGGTATTTGGCAGCGGAATGATATGGAGTTTGGCCGGATCAATCCGTCCGTTCAGCCCGCCTGGCATCAGCTTGTAAATCCGGCGGTGAATTTCGTCGGCAGTGTCCTCTCCGGCAAAGATGACCGCGCTGCCGGTAGCCGTTACCGGGTTACCGAAGGCTTTAAGGCTCATTCCTGTCTTATCCTGACAGATTTTGAGCGCCAAATCCAATAACAGCATACCTTTGCCGGTGTCTCCCATTGCCGAGAGCAGCCCGACCACGCCGCGCGGAATTGTGTTTTTGACCACAAATTGCAGTTCCGGCGGCTTGGTAGCGAACATTTCTCCGGTAAAATCAGCGATTTTCAAACGTCCGCTTGATTCCGTCTTTTCCTGCAATTTATAAATTTCCGCTTTGGCCAGATGTCCGACAATATCAAATTTCTCCGCCACCGCATCTGCCGCATCCCATTTGGCAGGCTTGTCCGGTGTTAACGGGGTGATTTTAAGTGAGGAAACCGGCAGCTTTAGCAGAGCTTCAGCCACATTGTCGGCATATTTTCGCCCCGGTTCGTCATTGTCCGGCCACAAAATGATGTCTTTGCCTTTGAGCGGCGAGAGATCCGTTTTTTCAATCCGGGTATTGGCACCGCCCATCAGCGTCGTCGCTGCAAATCCGGCGGCGGCCAGCGCATCAGCGCATTTTTCGCCCTCAACTAAGATGATTACATTGTTTTTAAGAAGCTGCGGCAGGCGGTAAAGCGGCCGCGGGGACGGAAATTCGGTCTTGCCGTTTGCCGCATTCCAGGGCAGAAACTCTTTGCTGCTGTCTGCATATTCGTAGCGATAAATATAACATATTATATCGCCGTCTGCATTGAGATAAACATGCCGCCGATCCGGGCTGCCGCGTTTTTCCTTGGTTCCGGGGACTTCACAACCACTGATGCCGTAATATCCGGCAATGTCTTTGAGAATATTGCCAAAACCGGAGATACCGCGGTTGCGTCCCCACAGAGAGAAAACGTCGCCGCCCTCGGCCGTGGCAAAATCGTACCACAGGCCGCGCTTGGCACCGGAAAGGCAGATTTTCAGGCTGTCGCCGGGTGTGCCGCCAATATCTCCGATTTCAAAATATCCTTTGCGGCCGCGTCCTTTCGGGTACCATTGCGGCAGCCAGATTTCCAAATCCTGCAGAACTCTTTTTTTCAAGAGTCCGCTGTCATAATAAAACTGCATCGGCTTATCCCCCTCGATAAACTTTAGCGTTCGCGGATTTTAAGGTTATATTTCTTTAGCAGTTTCAGAACCTGATCAATGCTTTTCGGCCCAAAACCGGGAATATAGAGCAAATCTCGTTTTGAGCGTTTCAGTAAATCCGCAACGGTAATAATTTTGTTTTCCGCCAACCGATTAACAGCAACTTTGCCTAATTCGGCAAAAGAGGACAACGGCCGCTCATGCAGGTTTTCAATATCAGTCATTGGCAGTTTCCCTTTGGGTCAGAGTAATGACCGCACATCCAGGGCGGATGTTTCCGGCAGCGTTCAGGCTTTTACGGGCTTCATCGCTGAGCGAACAATACTTTTCCTCTGAAATCGTATAGTCGATGTCCATATAGTCTTCCGGGTTGCCGCCATTGGCTGCAATGCGTTTAGCATATTCCTTAAGCTTGTCCTTTTGCCATTCCAGCACCATCGGCCGGTCTTCCGTAATTTCCAGCCCGTCTTCCTGCAAACGGATTTCGCCGAACGTGCGGCCAAGTTCCCGCCGTTTGGCATCGAGCCGGTCACGATATTTCAGCATCAAAGCTCCATTCAACCATTTGCGCACATTGTCTGCCAGCGCAATCAGGGTCTCTACTTCCTTTTGCATCTCAGCCAGTTCGGCTGTGGGCAGTTCAGCCAGCTCGCCGATCGGCTTTGAGGCTATTTCATAAATAATGTTTGTCGGTTGCATCATAAGCTCCATAGTTGTTAGAAGTTACAATGCCATTCTTAATGTTTCTGCTGTTTTCCACGATGTAGGGAGCAGTAAAGCTGTTGCCCCACCGCAGATTTCTTAGTTTATTGCCGTTATATATTATAAAATTTTTTTAATAAACGTTGACAATTTATGCTGATAAGTTCGACTAATCTAAGGTCGTATTTAAAATTAGTCGAAAAATTTTTATGTATTTTAATTAAAAACTATTACGCTGGCGGGACTACAAATATCCAACCGGAATGATATTAACATCACCAGTCAGGGGCAAATGCGTCTGCGCCATACAGACAACAGCGCCAGTTCCTCTTTTTTGTTTAAGCGTTTCGATAACGTTAAAAGCCTTGATATCTCCTTTGTCCGGGTTGCTTTTTTTCTTAATCTCTACCGGATACAGCGTGCCGTTTTCATGGAGCAACACGTCAATTTCTCGCTTTTCTTTGTCGCGATAATAGTAAATGTCTGGCTGTTTGCCGTTATGCCAATAGCTTTTGATGATTTCAGAAACAACATAAGTCTCGAACATATTGCCGCTCATTGCACCGCTTTCCAAAACTTCAGGCGTTTTCCAGCCGGTCAGATAACAGGCCAGCCCCGTGTCCATAAAATAGACTTTCGGCGTTTTGATAAAACGGTTGCCAACATTGTTATAATAAGGACGCAGAATATAAACAAGCCCGGAAGCCTGCAAAATGGAAAGCCAGGACTTTATTGTCGGTTGTGAAACGCCGACGTCGTTTGCCAGTTCGCTGTAATTCAGCATCTCTCCGGTTCTGGCCGCCAGCGCTCGCATAAATTTCACAAAATCAAGCTCATTGCCCACCGCGCTTAGCGCTTTAATATCGCGTTCAATATAGGTTTGCATATAAGATTCGTAAAAGACTGCCCAATAATCGCTGTCTGCCGGATAAAGCTTCGGATATGAACCTTTCCAAATCAGTTCGTAAATTTTTAACAAATCTGTTTCAGTCGCATTCTGTACTTTGGTTTTTATGTATTCTTCCGTCGGCAGAAAGGGCGGAACGTCCGGATGCCCGTTTTTTTCGTCCTGTGACAAGCCTTCCAGTTGCAAAATGCCGACCCGTCCGGCCAAACTTTCAGAGACGTTTTTCATCAGATGAAACTGTTGCGAACCGGTCAGCCAATACATTCCGTTCTTTTTTTCCTTGTCCACGCTGGCCTTGATGTAAGGGAACAGCTCCGGAGCATACTGAATCTCATCAATCAGCACCGGCGCGGGATAACGCTGCAGAAACAATGTCGGATCATTTTTCGCCAGTTCTCTATTCTCCAGAGTATCTAGTGACACATAAGTCCGAGGCTGGGTTTCGCAGTTTTGCAAAACCGTCGTTTTGCCGACCTGACGTGGTCCGGTAACTAACACTACCGGAAAAAACTTGTTGGCTCTATCAATGCTTTTTTCTATGGTTCTTTGAATATACATAGCAAACTCCGACTAATATAAGGTATTATTTTAGATTAGTCGGAATTTTACAAAAGTCAAGGTTTATTAATATTAAGAATCGCAGCTATTCTTTACTCTAAATACAAGCGGTACAATCCCTGTTTATTGCTTTTAATCAGTTCCATCCATTCTTTGTGCGGGCGGAAAACATCACCAAGACGATAACTGGTGGATCCTGCATTTTTTAACAAGGTTTTGCCATAAATCCAAATCCGCCCGTCTTTTGCAGCATCATACAATTGTTTAATAATTTTCGACTGTACAAAGCCATAAACATAGCTCTTTCCATGGTAGCTGAATTTTGTATATCCGTTTGGCAGTTCTTCAATGAAAAAGTCATCAATATTATGACGGATATCAGCACTTTTAACTTTAGCTTTCTTATCAAAAAATCCCAGCTCTTTTTCCAAACGGAGCTTATCTTTACAAAGTATTAACACATCATCGATTGTCAGTTCTCTCACCGCTTTCAGCCGCACAAAAACTGTCATATCGTCCTGACAGGGCAGCTGAATAACATTGGCTGTTTTGTAAATGATAATGCGCCGCACATCTTCTGTCGTCAGCAATAGCAATCCTTTTGCCTGACAATTTTCAAGAGGAAGATCATAAGTCAAACCGTTGTTACTTTCTTTTCGAAAGCGTATAGCATCACTCTCTGGCAGATTAATCCAAAACCGACAGATATTATTTTCTGCCAGATACAAAGCGTCATGCAAGCAAAAATCCCACCGCTCCGTAAGTTCTGTCAATGTATAATATTCTTTTTCCATCTTGAATTCTCCGTTATTGCTTTATAGCTGTATTCTAAGCATATTAAAAACCGGAAAAACAGACGGACATTGGCAGTTCCGGAGTATGAAGCATATCTTTCATTACTTGTTTATTTTTTTATAGAAAACAAACGAGTAATAGAAAAAGATATCAAACATTACATTATTATGTTTGGAAAAGTGCTAATTATGGTACGGAAACCGTATGGAACGCAATGGTTGAAATAAATAAAAAAAATCCCGATATTTTCGGGATTGTTCAAACAGATAATATTAGGATTTCATATGGCAAACTGAAGTTGCGGCTGAACAGGAACAATATGCCGAAGGGGAAGCCTTAAACGATAATAGCCGCGGCGGTCAGAAAATACAAGCTCCTGCCAGCCGATATTTCCACGAAACAGAGCGGCCACTCGCAAGCTTTCTGATCCGGCTTTGTTTAACAGATCTTTCCCGTGCACCCAAGGCATCTCCGTCCTGCTTGCTGCATAAAGCAATGCAATGATTCTCGCCTGTATCACACCGAACTGATATCTCCGATTATCATAATAGACTTCTCGAAAATCTCCGGAATGTCTGAAGATATCAATCTGTCTCCCGTTCAAACACATTCCGTTGTTTATCTCAAAACAATGCTTTTCGGCTCTGGTAACGACCAAGTCTGTATAAGAAAGCAAAATTCCCTTATTTTCTATAATATCTGAAATTTTTTCATGGAATCTATATTTTGTATGATAGACAGGTACAGCATCTGTACCTGCTTTCATAATCCGGTAGATATCTGTTGGTAATAAAGGTTGAGGGGAAAAGCACTGGCTTTTCCCCTCTGTAAGATAATTTGCAAATTCAGTGTTATAGCAAACTCTTTCTATTCCTGCTGCAATTGCTGCTGGTCTGACACTAATTTCCAAGATGTTATTTTCCCCATAATAAAGTAAATCATCTCTTGAAACAGCCCAAATATTACTGATTTCTTGAAGGCTGAAATATTCTTTGACTAATAAATTCATAAAAAACTCCCATATTTTACAACTTAAAATAGAGAATATAAACATTTGCAATTTTAATATATTTTTAATAATTTTCAAGTAAAAAATGAACCCCACAAGTTTTTCTTGCAGGGTTTTACGGATAACTTCTTGTTTTAGGCCGTTTCAATTGCTCCTACGGTTGCAATATAATAGAAGTTTTGTTTGTTTTCATCCTTTTCGCGGCAGATGTTTAGGTGCTTTTCCTTTTTCAGCAGGCTTATTACTCCGCGTACCGACTTTTCTTCCCAGCCAGTTGCTGCTACCATCTCGTCCAAGCTTGCCTTGGTTTGCAACATTTCTAAGATTAGTCCTTTTTTGTTAATTCTTTCCGATTGTGCCGATTCACTGTTCCCAGCAGCTTTTATGTTCTGCCTTTCTTCATTTTTCTCGGTCACTGTATCGCCGAATTCCACATTCGGAATGATATCGCTTTCTTCCTCCACCGCATCGACATCGACGTTAGCTGTCGCTGTGACCATATAGGCAGGGGCAAGTTCCCGGAGACCTGTTTCCGGATTTAGCTGTAAAATGCCAAATTTCAGCAGCCGGTCAATCATCTCATCGGCAATTGCCTGATTGTGGATGTGGTTCAGATGCTCTTGAGCATCAGTTCCGGGATTAGCTTTTAATGCTTCAATCAATTTTTCCTGTGCAGCAGTCAATTTAATATCCATAGTGTTTCTCCTTTGTGTGTTATATTAATTTCTTTCCAATCAAGGGTTTTGTTGCTTACAAACACACAAAGCCGGAAACATTTTCATAAGTCCAGCAAATAAACATAAAAAATGCAATAAAATCAAAGAACTATAGAAATGGTCTGTTTTCTACAGCAAATTATCTGTCTTTTTTGCGTAAACATAGGATCCTTTTGACATTTCCATCACAATCTGATACAAACATTTTCGTATACTCGGAGCAATTTTATAATAAGCTCGTATCATTGTAAGGGTTTCGCTTTTAGTCAGCGGATCTTCTGTAGTTTCCTGCAACTGTTCAGCCAGTTGGGCATTTCCCCAAAGTTTTCTCGGACTTCTTTCCAAAGTTTCCTGATCCATATCCTCAAAGAAGAAGCTAATTGGTACTTCAAGCAAGACCGCAATATCCCACAATCGGCTTGCGCTGATTCTATTGGTTCCATTTTCATACTTTTGAATTTGTTGAAAAGTCAGCCCTATCATCTGCCCCAGCCTAACCTGAGACAAACCGAGCAATAGTCGCCGCAACCGCAATCGTTTCCCAACATGAATGTCGATGGGGTTTGGTTCGCCGTTTTGAGTTATGCCACGTGACTTTTTTTGTTTGGATAGTTCCATCATTACCTCCGTTGTGTCAGTTTTTTCTAAAACTTCATAGTCCTAACACACGAAGAATACGCTGACCTGTTCAAAAGGTCTGAAAGCGACATCATCCGTGCCGTACGGCCACCGGATGAAAGGTGGCCGGGAATGTCGCCAAAATCATCATCACAGAAATGAGACCTCCGACCTTTGGCTTGTCGGCGGCAACTGCCTAAAAGGTATCGTTGCTTCCGACACATGCCTTTTGTATAATCGGAAGCATCCCGACCGCAGTGTCGAGATATTATGCCTATCGGCTGACGGGGAATATCAAACCCCGCTGTGATTATATTTCTGTAAAGCTGAGTTTTGGCGTCACTCAAAATTACTGTCCCACGTTAGAGCATAAAATTTAAGATTTCAATAACATTTTCAGTTGTTGTCGGTATTAAAATACTTGCTTTCCGGCACAAAGGTTTATAACCTGTTCAAATAGCCCAAGGGGAAAATTCCGACACTGGGAAACCAATCTCGGTAAACAGCCTAATATCATGCAGGCAAAACATTAATGGAGTTTAATATGGAAGCAGATAATAAATGGGAATTTGCAGCAGCCATTCTTTGGCCAAAGTTAATCGAATGCGCCAAAAATGGCAACTTTATAACATATACAGCGGCAGCCCAATGGTGCGGATATAAAAAATGCCCCACCGGATTTGGAAATGTTTTGGGAATGATAGCAAACAAATGTGATGAAAGGGAATGGCCGCGGCTCAATACCCTTGTCGTTCAACAGGGCAGCGGTCATGCCGGAGACGGGGTAATCGGTGATCCTGCCTTAGATCCACCCGAGGTATTTACATTTTTTCAAAGTGATAAGTTTTTTTATGATGAAAAAAAATATCTCAATCCCTTCAGGGATTAACACAAAGGCGGCTTAAAGCCGCCTTTTCACCATTCGTCTGCTCTCATAATCGTCAACACCCGTCTGGTCACGGTCGGATTTGCCGCATCCGGGCTATGAAAACAGAAGTCAAGGTCATAATAGTCTATTTTCCAGAAGTAGTCTTCTCCGGCCAGGCTGATTTTTCCGAAATCATGTTCTTTGTAAGGATCGTTTTCGGCAGTAAAGTTTTTAAATTTTACCACTTTCTGTACAATTTTTGCACGTTGCTCTGGGGACAAGGCACTTACTTCAACGGAGAAGACAATCTGTCCGCCGATATGACAAATTCTCAGTTGGTCGTTTAGTTCTCTTATTTTCGCGGTTTTTGTATTCATTGTTTTATCCTTATCAATTGTTTCTTTTTCAAACACACAAAGCCGGAAACAAACCGACAAGTCCAGCTAATAAACACAAAACACCGCATATTTTACTGCACGGCAAAAAAAATATCCCCTTGCCTTGAGTAAGGGGATAATCTCTTAATATAAGGAAAAGAGTTTTACAATTTCTTGAAGAATGTTTTTACCATCTTTCAGCTGCACTGCTGCGCCAAGATCAAGAATAATATCCGCAACTTGCCTTTGAGGAAGGTTTGAGTTCCAGAGAATATCCTTGGCTCGGATATATAATTCGATTGCATCCTGTTTCGGACTGATATCACTGACTTTCAGCTTCAGATGCGGAAATCTGGGTTCACCAATGTTAAACTCTCGTTTAATCTGAGTCAGTAGCTGTAACATTATTGACTGTTTTGTCATATCTTTTTCCTTTCGTTATAGTTTATCTTTTACAACAGCAACAAAGCCGGAAACATTTTTATAAGTCCAGCTAATAAATACACTATCGCAATAAAATTACCATTTGCGGTATAACCGGGAGCAACCGCAAGCCCCCGTATAATCATTTTTTTTAATTGCATTTTAAGATATAAGCCCTTACAATTACTCTGTCGGTTATTTCCGACGATGATTATTATAAGTCACATAGGGGCCTCTCAGCCCTTCAGCACAAGTCCGTAGAACTTGGTGTAATTCTGCACAATTCCTTTTCTGAGGAGGGTGCGGAATAAGTTTTCTTTTGAAAACAAATAGGCACGGACGCTTGTTGAAGTCTGAGAACTCCTCCACCTGAGGCTTGTCCTGGAGTGTTGTCAGAAAAGGGGTTATGAATTGAACAAAAATGTATTTTCGTTTGCCAATGCAGGATTTGGCCTGCTTTTGCTGTCCTATCGCCAACGTTTTGGGGTTACGCTTCCGGAGCTAAGCTCGGAATCCGGCATTCCTCTTTCTGTTCTTGAAGAAATAGAGCTTGGCAATCTTGCTCCGGATAAAAACGTTTTAGCTATCTTATCCCTTTATTTTAATGAAAATTTTGAGTTTCCTGAGGATTCTCCTCTAGATACTCCTGCCAACAACAACTAATCCTGAATTTTCAGCTGTTTTTTAAGAATTTTTACTTTGTTTTTATCAAAGAATAAACAACAACTCCCGAATAAGAGCCGTTGTTTATATACCGGACTGCTGCCTATTCCACGTTGACCCACCGCATGATAACCGCCAGCGCTTCCACATAGCTCCCGGCATGCGTCACTTCGTCGACGAATTTGTCCCGTTCGTCCCGGTTCACGCCGCCCCGGCGCATGGCATGTGTGCAGATTCCAATCAGATTAAAGATGTTTCCGTTCTGTCCAATCAATTCTACCGTAATTTCCGGGTATTTTACCTTATCATTCATTTTCTTTCCTTTCGTTTGTCTGGTTCAGGACGACACCATTGTCGTCTGTAACCAAACAAAGCCGGAAACAATTTCACAAGTCCAGCCTAAAGTGAAATAAAATGCATTTTTTTATAACTTAACAAACTGTTTTCCCGTCATTTCATCTCTCCCGTGTTTCTCCCCGCATCGGCAATTTCATTTTTTTATGCAACCGTTGATTCGCTAAATCAGAGTTTAACAAATGGAGTTTGCTGTTATGGACACCTTGCCCAATCCCCAACCGGAAAATCTTATCGTTGTCACCAGTCTGCTCACGCTTGCCTTTCATCGCCATCTGTCCAAGAAAGAAGGGACAACAGGCAACAAAAGACTGGAACTAATTTCAAATGTAAGCACAACTGACACCGACGCCAACAACCATGGAGATACAAATAATGACTAGCGTATTACAAGAGGTGTTAGAGGTCAACAAAATGCCCATCGAAGCACTTCGCAAAAAATATAAAGAATTGTTTAATGCCGAAGCGCCGCTGACCGCAAGCCGCCGCCAGCTGATTCCCAAGATAACCTATCAGCTTCAGGTTCTGGCTTTCGGCGGGATTAGTTCTAGTGCCCAGCGCATGATAGATGATCTAAATCAG
Organism: Azospirillum sp. 47_25; assembly: GCA_001917125.1. Classification (GTDB taxonomy): domain Bacteria; phylum Pseudomonadota; class Alphaproteobacteria; order RF32; family CAG-239; genus Scatocola; species Scatocola faecipullorum. The sequence goes on along the minus strand of MNTU01000039.1, from coordinate 21,465 downwards.
GGAAAAACGCCGGTTTATGCCCAACGCAAAAATCGCATTACTCTGCCGGCCGGTACGCTGATTGTCAAGGAATATCGCGGCGAAACCTATAAAATCAAAGTTACCGATGAAGATTTCGTTCTGAACGGCATCCATTACAGTTCACTGGCAAAAATTGCACGTTTTATTACCGGCGGCACCAACTGGAACGTCCAGCGCTTCTTCAAACTCTCGGAGACTGCGCAATGACCTATGCCATATACACCCGCAGCCATCCTGCCGACACCGGCTGCAAAGCCGATCGGGAGCAATATCAGCGCTGTCTGGATTTCGCTGCCCGCTATCGTCTGGGAAAATCCCTGCCGCATTATTCCGATACGCTTGTTTTGTCCGCAAACGGAGAGACCAACGGTCTGCAAAATCTGTTTGAAGATATCCGCTTCGGGCAAATAGATGGCGTCATAATTGAAGATACAATCTTTTTTGGCGAAAATTCTACCCGCTTGACGCAGATTATAGACTTTTTTGCCGCTCATCAAACCCGCATCCAAGTCGTCAGGGAGACCGTGCCATGCCCGAAAAAATAATCAATTGTGCCATTTATACCCGTAAATCTACTGAAGAAGGCTTGGAACAGGATTTCAATTCTTTGGATAACCAGTACGAATTCTGTACCAATTATCTCAAATCCATTAATGATCCTGCTTTGCAACTGCTGCCCGCTCGTTATGACGACGGCGGCTATTCCGGAGGCTCGCTAAACCGCCCGGCACTCCAGCGGTTGCTTGCCGATATTCAGTGCGGTCTGGTTAACCGGGTCATCATTTATAAAATTGACCGTCTAACCCGTGAAATTCGCGATTTTTTCAAATTGCTTGACATTTTCGAAAAATATAACGTTGAATTCGTTTCGGTCAAGGAAAACCAATATTACAATACCACCACCGCCATCGGGCGCTTAATGGTCAATATGTTTCTGGTCTTTGCTCAGTTTGAACGCGAAAATGCCGGAGACCGCATCCGTGACAAGATCGCCACGTCCAAGGCCAAAGGCATGTGGATGGGAGGGTGTCCGCCGTATGGTTATGATATCGGCGACCGCTGTCTGGTCATTAACGAAACGGAAGCGCAAAATGTTCGTTTCATTTACCAAACTTTTTGCAATACCCATTCTCTGGCAGATACGACAGATGCCCTCAACTCCGGCGGCATCCGCACCAAACGCTATACCACCCGACAAGGGCGAACTTTCGGCGGCCGCAAGTTTTCGGTCAAAACTGTCCAGCGCATTTTACAAAATCCGTTGTATAAAGGCATGGTTGCCCACCGCGGCAAACAATATCCCGGTCAGCATGCCGCCATTATCGACGCGGTACAGTTTGACATGGTTCAGGCTGTTTTTGCCGCCCACAAGGAGAAACGTGAAACCAGACGCCCTAAAATGCCGTCTTCCGGCGGTGAACGAGAAACCGCGGCCTTAACCGGTCTTATTTTCTGCGGTTGTTGCGGTTCAGCCATGACGCCGAGTTACTGTTGCAAGGGAGACATCCGCTATCATTACTATCGCTGCTACCGCCGCGCCAGCAAATTGGAAGACAAATGCCCCATTAATCAGATTCGCACCAGCGAAATTGACCGCGTGGTTATGGAACAGGTGCTTGCCATCCTCAAAAGCAGGGACTTTTTCGTACAATACATTTCTCATCATCACGAATTTGACGTTTCCACCGCTTTTGCACTTTTTAACAGCCTTGACGATGTCTGGAACAGTCTGTTTGAAACCGAAAAACGCCGCATTCTTCGTGAACTGCTGGCCAAAGTTACCATTTACAAGGACAAAATCGTCCTTGATGTCAAGAAAGCCGGGCTGGCTGGCGTCTTTGCCGAACTCTCGCAAAATAACCGGCTCGCCGAAGTAGAATATAAAGAAAACGAAACGTTTCAAATCTCTGTTGCCTACCGGGCGACACGCTTGGCCAACGGTGCAAAAATCATCGTTCCGGCCACCGCCAAGGAAGAAAGCCGCTTCAACGGATCACTCCGGCTGGCTCGGCAAATAGCCAAAGGTTTCGCTTGGCGAAAAATGATAGAGTCCGGTTTGTCGCTTCAGGAACTCACGGCATCTGCCAAAACAAATGAACGTGATATTCGCTTTGCCATGCGCCTTTCGATGATTGATCCGGCAATCGTTGAGTCCGTCTTATCGGGAAAATCTCCGGAATTCTTAACTTATGCTTTTATGAAAAAACATCCCATACCGCTTCTCTGGTCTGACCAGCGCAAGCTCTATGGCTTTGAAGAAAGGAAACAACAATGAACAATACCAATCAATCTGCCCGCCGCCGTTTTGATGCCGATTTTGCTGTCAGTGCCAGAATTCGGCAAATGCGTAATCTGCTTGGACGCTCGCAAATGGATGTTGCCGCTGCCCTCGGACTCACGTTTCAGCAACTTCAAAAGTATGAGAAAGCGCAAAACCGAATATCTGCCGGTCGGCTCCACCAGCTTGCCGTTGAATATTCCTGCCCGGTAGCGTGGTTCTTTGGCAATTACGATAATTCTGGCGCCACGCCGTTGACCGATGAAGAGCTTGATTTTCTGCGTCTGCTGCGTTCCTGCAGCGTTGAAGGGCGGCAGATTGTTTTCAAACTGCTTGAAACCTACCGTTCTCCGGCTTTGCTCAAGCAAACCAATGCCGCCTTGGCCGAAACCAGATAGCCGCTTTGCTGCGTAAACGGGGCGTACGGACAAACAAGCGTACAATAATACGCCGAAACAAAATTTTCTTTTCCGCCGCCCCGAAAAGCCGTCTGTTGTCTGCAAAATCGTTTTCATAAATATTTTGCAAAATAAAACAAGTAAAAACAATGCGCTAATTGCAAATAAAGACTGGACTAATCCGAAACATTAAGCAAAAACAAACACATCAGGCGGGCGACGCGGTGTCGCTCCCGAGTTTTAGAAAGGAAAATAAAATGGGAACTTGGGCTTTACCTCAAACTAAAAAATCAGCTGAACAGTTGGCCGCTCTTATGGCCAAACCTCTGAAGGCAAATCAGGCGGAAGACGCCATTTATAATCTTTTAGGCGACGACGAACTCAGCGATAACATTTGCGAGCAAATTAAGACTGACGGCTCAAACAGTGACGCCCGCTGTCTGATTGCTGCCCGTCTTGAAGATTTTCTCAATGACTATGCCGAACATCCGGAAAGTTTTTCCGAAGCTTGGAACCCTGCGGCCTTAAAAATCTGTCGCCGCATTGTCAACAACTTCTTTGCTCAAAATTAAGATTAACCCGGCTCTCTCCGGAGAGCCTTTTTTTAAGGAATAAAGCCATGCTAAACGAAAATATCATTGAAAGCATCGTTTATCCCGGCAGCCAAAGCGTTACCTGTCGGATAATCTATCAACTGAACGGGCGTACCATAAAGCTCGAAATCAAATCCGACAGTTTTGCGCCGCAAAGTTATGCCAAAGCCTGTGTTTTTGACGGTACGACCTGGAAAGACCTGTACGCCATTCCGTATGCCTTAATGCAAACGCCGCATGAGCTGTTTTACACCCCTCGCTTCAGTGGGCAGGATTATAAAAATCTGACCGGTGCCGCTCTCCAACTTGTTTTAGATGAGTTTTCCGCCGATCTGGAGACGCTCCGCACCAAAACCGAGGCCATTCTTTTTTTATAATGCGCCGGAATGCAGATTTCTCGGGACGGCAAAACCGTCCCGGCGGCCCAACCGGGGGAATATATGATTTCCGGCGTACAAAAGAACGCCGAAATAAAATTTCCCTCCCTGCACGGCAAAAAACGCTCGCCATGTCGTCCAAAGTCAGTTTTATAAAAAAAAATTGCAAATAAAATAAGTAAAAACAATGAATTAACTGCAAGTAAAGACTGGACTAATCCGAAACATTAAGCAAAAACAAACACATCAGGCGGGCGACGCGGTGTTGCTCCCGAATTTAAGAAAGGAAAATAAAATGGCTAAAAAATCTATTATCGAAAACCTGATTAAGTATGAATTAAACCACTTGACTGACATTCTTAATGCCTTGTTGGAGCTGAATTTGATTGATGCGTCATATCTAAGTGAAAGTACGGCTTGGTGCTGGTATGAAAATGAGCCGTCCGAGGCAGAAAAAATAATGGTTCTGGAAAAAATAGGCTATGACCTCAGCATTTTGAATCTGGAAAAATAACCGCTGTGGCTCCGGTGTTTTACCGCCGGAGCTGCTCCACCGCTTTTTGTAAAGGAATAAAATTATGGAAATCAAAACTTCTCGGCATCCGCTGATTAATACGCTGATCCACACCCGTCTTGTCCGCAAACCAAGCTCTTTGCGGGAAATTGAAGAATTTAGCCGCCACATTCTAAATCGCACAGCCGTTCTCATAACCGAAGTCTGGAAGCTGACCGCTGCTGAATACAGCGACTTCGGCAATTCCTGTCTGAAAAGCCGTCCGGAATTTTGCGGCAAGGGTGGCTATACCCAATATCAGGGGAAGCCTGTGCTGTCTGTCATCGCTCTTTGTTGTCATGGCAAGCCGACCCTGCTGATTGATCCGGAAGGTTACGATTATGCGCGTTATATCGGTTTGCTGGATAAAATTTAATCTTTAAGGGCGATTCTGCCGTCCTGTATTTTAAAAATAAAGCAAAAACAATGCGTTAATTGCAAATAAAGACTGGACAATACCGAAACATTAAGCAAAAACAACAAGCACAGGGGGCGACGCGGTGTCGCACCGGAATTTAAGAAAGGAAAATCAAAATGTTAACTGAAAAAGATAAATTAACCGTTATGCAATCCAACCTTGCTGCCATTGAGATGCTTGCTCAAAAGGTCATTGAACAGGTTCGCCATGCGGCAGAACCTGCTCCAGAAGACTATGATGACGGACAACGCTATGTTCATCTTGTAGGCGGGTTGGGCAACCTGTCTGATTTAGCCGCCAACCTCAACAGCTTGGCTCAGGCAACCGACGCCATTGTTAAACTCAAATAATTGTCAAATTTTCCGGGGCTTCGGCCCCGGAACCTGCCGGGAGAATAAAATGCTTACTTCAGAACAACGTTTAGCCGTCATTCAGGCAAAGCTGGCAACAGCCCGAGTTTTACTCAGGAAAATTAATCGCCGTGTCGAATCAGCCGTTCAAAATGCTTTTCCGGAAGATGCCGAACGCCAGGCTAACTATATCGGCGGATGCCTGATGGAAATTGAAGAGCCGTTGCAGGCTCTGTCCGACTTGGTTAACTCCGCTAAAATCTAACCCGCTTTTGTAAAGGAAAATAAAATGACCTCAAACGATATTGAAATCCAAACCCCCGTTGCCATCCGGCTGGTTCCGGCAGGCACTGCCGAAGAACTTGGCTGCACCACCGCCCGCTATGACGTTGCGGTTACCGTTAATACTTCCGAAAAACGCATCGGCTGCCTGACCGTCGCGCCCAAGCCGGTATTCGGCGGCGGCACCAGCTGCTTTTTCGCCGAACTCAGCGATGAAGACGGCAATCTCGGCAACGCGTCCGTACTCGAAGCTGCTGATCTCACGGAAGCTGCCGTTGCTATGCTGTCTTTCAAACTTTTTGATTAACCCTCAACGGCTCCGGTGCATACCGGAGCCTTTTTAGGAGAAACGCTATGTCTAAACCAAATAATGAAATGATTATCCATCTCACGTCCGGCGACAAACTCCGGCTTCATCGCGTCGCCGAGCCGAAAACCGATACCGAGCCGGTTGTTTTTCAAATGGTCTGGCAGTCTTTGCGCACGACCTATCATTTTGCCAATCTCTATCACTATCCATCAGCACCGCTTGGCTCTCCGCGTTATACAGCAGAGCTGCTTGACGAGGCAGGGACGGTGTCCGCTTCCATACCGCTGCAAAGTTTCACGGCGCGCAATGCCGCGCTAGAGGTGGTCGAAGCTAAAGTCTGCTTCTGATTTTCTTGCCCCGGCTGAGTCCGGGGCTTTTTTTGTGAGTTTCGGGCTTTGGCCCGTTTTCCCATAAACCGGTTTTTGCCGCGTTTATCCCATGGTTTCTGCCCCGCAGAACTGTGGTGTTTTTGTGCAACCTAAATTAAGGAGAATAATCATGGTACTTCGTACTTCACTCACGCCGCTCGGCGGCGGGGTTAAAAATCCCTATAAACCTCAGACTGTACTGGTCTATTCCGGCGGCGAGCATACTTTTGCTGCCGAACTGCCCAAGGGCGTGTTTAAGGTCTGCCTTGTCGGAACCGGGGCTTCCGGCATCAGCTGGTGGTTCAATTCCTACGGTTGGGGATCCTGCGGCGGTTCCGGCGCTGCGGTCGAACTCATATTTTATAATCCTCGCAAACAGCAGGTGGAGCTTTATGCCGGAGGAGCCATAACCTCCAAAGGCGTTGACGGCACCGCCGCTTGGATGAAGCTCGGCGGTGTCCTCATGGTAACCGTAAACGGCGGTACCAAAGGCGGTACCAGCGGCGGCACGGGCGGCACTTATGAAATCAATCCGGCGCTTCAGGTGTTGCAAACCCTCACAGCTGCAAACGGCAACAACGGCAAAACCGGTTATTCCGGCGGTGTCGGTACGGTCACTTCGGCCAGCCCTTATGAAAATTGGGGCAGTTCGTCCGAAGGCTCCGCTGCCTGCGGCGGTCTGCGGCTGGAATATATCCGTCCCAAACCGTAATGCAAAACAGGCCCCGGCTTTTCTGCCGGGGCTTCCTTTTTCTACCATTTTTTCAAAGGCATATCGTCTTTAATTTCTTCAGCCGTCATCTTAAACATGGCAAGCAGATCCAAGTCCATTCGGTTCCGGAGTATCCGCAGCATCACTTTGGTGCGTTTGATTTTCAAGATGTCTTTAATCTCTTTGATGGTTGCGCCGCCCGGACGGCTGATCATTTCCTCAATAACCGGGATGGCTTTGTTCAGGTTGCAATACATTTCCTTTTCCTTTCTTTGTCGTTTATCGGGCAGCTCCCACCGCTGCTAAACAAAGCCGGAAACAATTTCATAAGTCCAGCGTAAAAACAATATTTTTTTTGCAGAAAAGACTGGACAATCCTGTTTTTTTAAGCCAACAATGTCTTGTTTTAGTATTGTTTATTATTAGGTTGTTATAAGCCTTGGCAATTTCTCCGCCGGGGCTTTTTTATTACGTCACCGAAACTAAAAACCGGCAAACACCTGCCGCATCTGCCAAAATTCTCCCACACCGCGAAACATTTTTCAAAAGTGTACAATAATACGCCGTAGCGTTATATTCCCCAAAAAGGCCGCCGGCCTTTTCGGGCAGGCGGTTGTTTCGCTTAGTTGCGGAACCAATCTTTAATGTCTTTCCACGTTCCCTCGATAACCGGGGTTTCAAAGCCATGTTCTCTGCTGTACAGCTGTGCTTTGCCCTCGTCGCATTCATGTCCTGATTTCGGAATAATGCAATAAATAACATCACCGCTTTCAATATCGCTGATTCTGAAATCGTCGTAAAGGTTGCCGTTGAGGGGGAAATTGTTTTTGAACCAAACATATGTTTTGTCCGCATCAATTTTTTTGCTGTCCGCAATCTGGTTTAGCTTTTGTAGCAGGCTGTATCCTTTATTGACAAGGCTGCTGTCTTTGCAGAACCAGTCATACCAGAAGTTACGGATCTTCTGAATGTTATTGGCTTTGCTTTTATCAAATTCTCCGTTACGGTAGGCTGTGACGGTTTCTCTTAAGGTTTGTATTTTATCAGTCATTTTCTTTTCCTTTCGTTTGTTGTGGGCGACGCCATCGCCGCCGCTAAACAAACAAAGCCGGAAACAATTTCACAAGTCCAGCTAAAAAGTGAAATAAAATCAATAAATTAGCTAATAAATAACTGGACATTTCCGAAACATTAAGCAAAACTCCAAACATAAGGAACGACGCGGTGTCGTTTCGGATTCAGAAAGGAAAATCAAATGACTAAGAAAAAAAAGGACATGCTCATCAAAATCTTGTACAATGATATTGACACGCTGACAGATATTCTGTTAGCCGAAAATCTGATTGAAAACGGTCCCATCTTCAACCATTCCCGTGCCATGGACTGGGTAGATGAAGCTTCGGATGCCGAAAAGCTCCGAATTCTGAAAAAAATGGGCTATGACACCAGTGTATTAAACGCCTAAGACCATGAAAAAACCCCGGATGTTGCCGGGGTTTTCCGTTTTTTACGCAAACCACTTGCAATTTAAAATATGCATTTTATACTACTATTTGTCGGAAGGCTCAATTCCGACAGGGTTCGGTAAAACCTAATCAGTATGGGCAAATCTCTTGGGCTTTGTGAGCTTTTAAAACAAGAGTATTTTGCTATCGGGCATTTCACCTTAACGGGTGGATGCCAGCTAATAAGGCCTAGCCAAATAACTGGGCTATTTTTCATACTGATTATAGTTTACCCATCCACCCACCTGTGGTCGCACAGGTGGGAAAAACGTATTAACCCGTTGAAAGGATGGCAGCGATGCGAGATTTCAAATTCATAAGAACTAAGGCATTAGCGCCAAAATTTGAAGAACCGACAATCAAAGAACTTATCCGCTGTGTGGTAGACAATATGGATGATGCCCAATGGCGGCAATATCAATCGCTTTCAGCAGAGCAACAAGAGGGGTACGCTTTTTCGCTGCTGACAGAAACGGAAGAAACGGTTACAGCGACAAAAAAATATTTTCATACGATTGCCGGAGAAATTGAAAAACTGCTGCAAAATGGCGATGAACCGCAGCTTGAAAAATTGTTGCCGGAAGTCTTAAAATACTTCCCCGAACCTCAACGCACTTATTGTGCTATGGTTCATTCTCTACATGATTGTCTGGCTCGTACTGAACTCATTATTGCGAGAATAAACGAAGAACTTGGCGAGATTACCAATGTGGCTCAGCTCGCGTTGTTTGACTATTACATTAACAGCGGCAAACTCAAATCCTATTGCAAAAGACACGAAAGTTAAGTCCGATGCGACAGTATTTGGGCTGGATGTCGATAGGTGTATTATTACTTTTTGCACAGCCATTGTCTGCCGCAGACTTAAATAAAGCGGACATTTTAAAAATAACTGACGGTGATACGGTATTGCTTGCCGTGAATGGAGAAGAAATAAAACTTCGGCTGTTAGAAATAGACTGCTTTGAAAATAAGCCCAATCTGCGTGCCAAGTGGCAGGCGGAAACTTATGGTTTAACCAAAACGGAAGTTTTGCATCGTGGAAAGCAGTCAGCCGCTGTCCTGAAAAAATTGTGGTGGGACAACCGAGCCTTTTTCTACGTGAAACTCAAAGGAAAAGATGTTTACCGCCGCTGTCTTGGTACTCTTTTTATTATCCGCAATGATATTGAGATTGATGTTAACCATTATATGTTAAAATATGGCGGTTGTCTGCCATATCGATCCAAGCCTAGACGTTGGAAACCGAAACAATAAAGAACTTGATTTTTTATTTATGCTGCCTATACTGATATGTACTGGGAGGTTGGCGTTCTGGTAGGTTGGTAAGGCCTGATTGGTGTGGGCAGGTTCCCTTTGCGTGCAAGGGGAATTTTGTTGTTTTAATTTGGGCGGATGCCGGCTAATAAGGCTTAGCCAAATAACTGGGCTATTTTCACGTTAATCATAGTTACCAATCCGCCTGCCTTTGCTTGAATATCTGAACTAATCTGTAAAATGGATTTTATATTTCTCTGGCTTCAAAGCGCATAAGCTTTCCGTACTGCCGATAATAAAAACCGTTTATCACGTCTAAAAGCGCCAAATTCCGCACGCCCCATACAATAATCTCGCTCCGCATATAGCGCACCCACATTTCGGCAGCGGCGTTTTCTGAGCCATAAGCCGATTGCGGAAGCTTAATAATCTCATCGTAGTCTTTATTATAGTATGCGCTAATGGCAATTGCGGCAATATCTTGTTCCTCTGCTGCAAATTCCTGCTGTACCAAAATTCGGCAATACAAATCGACATAAGTTACCAGCGCAAGCTTAAAAAAATCGCTGTTTCTATAGTCTTTGGCAACATTCTCCGTATTACGCCTCAAAATGCGTACCAATTGTTCATAAATGCCTAAAAACATCCCCTGACGATAAATTGCTACAAGATCGTCTTCATCAACGTTTTGGCAATACTTCTGCCAAATGGCTTCATCACGTTGCTTTAAATCAGCTATTTCCATACTCTTATCTCTGCGGTAACACATTTTCCCACCTGTGTGACCACAGGTGGGTGGATGGGTAAACTATAATCAGTATGAAAAATAGCCCAGTTATTCGAGCTATGCCTTATATACCTGGCATCCACCCGTTAGGGTGAGATGCCCATATAGCAACACACTCTTGTTTTTAAAGCTCATAAAGCTCAAGAGACTTGCCCATACTGATTAGAAATTACCGTTCCTTGTCGGAATTGGGCTTTCCGACGCTTGTCAGCATACAGAACATAATTTTAATTTGCAAGCGATTTTGCAAAAAAACGGAGAGTCCCGGTAGTTCTGATCTGTCCGCCAAAACTTGGGCAAGTAAAAGTTCCGGGACAGTTCATTTTCTGCTGGGTTTTTTATTGTGTCGCTGAAACCAGAAACTGGCAAACGTCCGCTGTTTTGGCCAAAATCCGCCCACACGGCGAAACATTTTCAAAAAGCGTACAATAATACGCCATAGCGGTATTTTCCGTTTTTTAGCTTGTGTTTTATAAAAATCTTATCTGTCTTATGCCGTTTTCCTTTTGATGCAAAAGACATAAAAAAATAAGGCAGATTACATATCTGCCTTATTTTAGGGATAAATTTCTTAGTTCAAAGCGTCCTGCAGGCTTTTGCCGACTTTGAATTTTGCAACATTCTTTGCTGCAACTTTGATTTCGGCACCGGTGCGCGGGTTGCGGGCAGTTGTTGCTGCGCGCTTGGAAACCGAGAAAGTTCCGAAGCCGACCAAGCGGATCTCGTCGCTTTTTTTCAGAGCTGCAGTAACGGAAGCGATGAATGCATCCAACGCTTTTCCGGCATCAGCTTTGGTCATACCGGCTTCAGCCGCCATGCTGTCAATCAGTTCGTTTTTGTTCATGAATAAAACTCCTATATGTTATTTGACAATGGAATCTAAGCCGATTTTCCGCCGTAAGTCAATTAAAATAACGGTTTTTCGCTGTTATTTTATATTCGGGCATTTCCGTTTTTCTTTTAACCCTCAAAATATCTGCCTGCCAGCGTTTGGGGCATTCGTTTCAAACCCGTTGCCGACATCGGCAGCTTTTTCCTGTATAAATCCAACCGCTTCGCGATTTTTGCAAAATCATATTGCCCGGCTTGCGTTTCCAATTCGTCCACATCCTTAACGGACAGGCCGGTACGCACCGCTGCTTCCGTAATTGTCAGCTTGCTGTTTCGCCGGGTTACAAAAAGAAACATGGCAATATTCAGGCAGGTGTCTGGGTTGAGCTCGCTGGCGTAATAAATCTGCATATCAGTCATTGTAGCTCTCCACGTTAATATACAGTTTTTCTTTATAAAGCTTCAACAGCTTGCAAACCAGCGTCAGGTCAAGCCCTTTGCGTCCGGTTTCCAGCGCATCGATATCTTCCACGCTGCATCCGGCTTTTTTCGCGGCGTCTTCAATGCCCAGCAGTTGTTCTCTCCTGGCCCAGTGCAGATTTTCGCCCAGTTTTATCTGACATTCTTTGGAAATAAAATCTAACAGCTCTTGCACGACATTTCCTTTCAAAAAAAAGACCACCTGAAAGGTGGTCGGGTATGTCTGCAAAATCATTAATCCAAGAAAATGATCCTCTGACCTTTAACGTAATATCGTCGGCAAAACCTCCGACATTACGCCTGTTGTATAGTCGGAAGCATCCCGACCTTACATCAAGTCGAGATATATGCCTCTGAAAGGCTGACGGAATATATCCTTTCCGCTTGGATTTGTTTTCCTGGCAATGGAGTTTGCAGATCTCCAACAACCAAACATCGCCAGTCTAGCCTATGTTTCCGCAACTTGCAAGCGCATATTTTCTTTATCTGAAAAGAACATTTTTTTGCAACAAATAACTGGACTAATCCGAAATATTAAGCAAAAACAAACACATCAAGAGGCGACACGGTGCCGCCTCCCAATTATAGGAGAATATCTATGTCAGAGAATAAAAAAGAAAATATTGTCAGCACATTGGGCTTTGAAGTCAAAGCGGAAAGTGTCAAAGAGTTTGATAACGGACAAATTATCGAGTACCATTTGTTTATCAAAACTCCCACCGCCGATTTTCAACGTTTCGGAACTTTAATGCACTCTAAGACCAAACGTTATAATGGCTATGCCTACTGCGGTGTCTATTTCAATTATGACGGCGGAAGAACCGCCAGCCTTTGTTTTGATAGCACTTCGCTTGATGTAGCAGTCATAAAGACGGTCATGGCCAAAATTTTCGCCTGATTGATTGTCCGGTTATCGTAATTTTTTAGAATAAGCCCCGGTTTTCGGGGTTTGTTTTTATCTGCAGGAAAAGAACATTTTTTGCAACAAATAACTGGACTAATCCGAAATATTAAGCAAAAACAAACACATCAAGAGGCGATGCCGTGCCGCTTCAGAACTAAATAGATAAGGAGCATTAAAATGAAAACAGAAATAATGTTGAATGTAACAGTTTCCAAATATAAGCCGGGTGAGTTTGGCTATTGGTGGACGGTTACCAAAGGAAAAACGGATATTGCTAGGACGATCTATAAAGGGGATATCAATTGTTCGAATAATGATTTAATTTCTCTGAAAGGCTGCCCTAAAGAAGTCCTTGGAGATTTCAGGTGCTGCAATAACCGGTTAAAATCTTTGGATTATGCTCCGAAAGCAATAAAATATAATTTTGATTGCAGCAATAATGGCTTAAAATCTCTTCAGAATGCTCCTCAAGAAGTCGGTTTCGACTTTGATTGCTCATATAATGAGTTAACTTCTCTTGAGGGGGCGCCCGTCAAAGTCGGTGAAGATATGGATTGCAGAAATAACAGCTTAATCTCATTAAACGGCGCTCCACAAGAAATCAGCGGCGATTTTAAGTGCAAAGGCAACCAGGCATTAAAGTCTTTAACCGGAATTGGTCTGGTTAAAGGAAAAATTATCAGCGATATAAAATAAATGTGCGGGACGGTTTCATACCCACGCCACGGTGAACGGCTCCGGTTTCCGGGGCTGTTTTTTTTATCCGGTAAAAAAAGAACATTTTTCGCAATAAATAACTGGACAATCACGAAACATTAAGCAAAAACAAACACATCAGTGGGCGACACGGGGTTGCCCCGAAGTTTAGGAAAGGAACATAAAATGAAAAATGATGTGGAATTCAAATATGCCGGCGGCGGTTTTGACGTCAGCCATGATCCGTATACGTCTTCTTTTGGCCGTCCGTTTCGGCAGGAGATAAGAATCAACTGCTTCTCCAGCGGCAGCAAAACCTTTGTCAAAGCGCCGGATATCCGGAATTGGGAAGAACGCGATCGTTTTTACGGTGAACGTCAGGATGTCAAAATGGACGCTTTCTTAACTGAACGCTTTGCCGAGATTGCCAAAAAGGTAGATGCGCTTATTCTTTCTGAAATGCAAAAACTCGGCTTCACACCGGAACAACAGTGAACCCAACCGCTCGGGAGCGGTGTAGTCCGCTCCCAAATTCAAACAGGGGAGATAAAAATATGTTAGAAGCTTATGCGCTTAATGATGAAATCTGGATCGAGCCCAATGATAGCCGTCAGAAAGGCATATTCCTGAAAATAACCAAAATCGGCCGCCTTTATATAACTGCGGTCAACGATTGGGGACAAACGTATAAAATTGACCGCTATACTTTCCAGTGTCAGGAGTTTTATGGGCAGGCCTTTGCCAGTCAACAGGCCGCAGCTGATTACAAATTGGTGCAGCAAATGTTCCGGCACCTGCGTGATTACCCGTCACAGAGTTTCTCTCTTTCACAGATGTGCGAAGTCTATAAAATTCTCGGTCTTTCTTATAACGAACAAAAATTCGATTAACCCACCGCAGACTCAAAACCCCGGAAATAACTCCGGCGCTTTTGCTCCCTTTTTTCAGAAAAAAGCTCCCCTCCCCCGGGGAGGGGGCTTCCGCAATGCGTTGGTTTGCAAGGATTTCAATTTTTGTTGCAGTTTCTATGAAAAGCAGGATAAACAACTGGACTAAAGCCAATACTTAAGCAACCCTCACACTTATTATATATAGAGAGGGGACAAAATGTCTGATCAGCTTGCTTTTGATTTTACGCTTCCGGCACTTCAGCAAACACCTGCCGTTCAGCTGTCATCACTTTCCACGTCGGAATCTACCGCTCCGAAAGAAGACAAATTCATGTATGGCGGCGGTTCCGCCAAAGAAGCCGAATTTTTCAAAATGTTTGACCAACTGGCGGCGGAAAGTAACCGGGCTTTACATACCGTTTTTGATGATTTTTGCCTGATGGGACGGTGCATCGTTCATAATTTCGGCATGCAGGAAGCGCTGCTGGCACGTTACATGCCCAAATACGAGCAATGCCATACCGAATATCATGAGCGGGCAAAATATTACAAACAGCCGCAGATAGTCCTTATTTTAAGTATGCTTAAGACATTGTCCGAACTTCTGGCGTGGCAGCCGGATGATTATCTGGGGCGTTATTTCGGACAAATGCGGCTCGATAAGCATTTTCACGGACAGTTTTTCACGCCGATTCATGTCTGCGAGTTTATGGCTGCCGTGGCTTTTGGTGATGGCTTGCCGCAAGGAAAGCCTTATGTAACTGTTGCCGAACCGGCTTGCGGTTCGGGGGCAATGATCATCGGTCTGATTCGTCATCTGCAAAAGCAGGGTATGACCGATCTTGGTGGCAGACTGGCAATTCTTGCCACCGATATTGACAGTCTTTGCGTCAATATGGCTTATCTGCAACTCGGCATACTCGGGTTGTCTGTCCGCATCACTCACGGTAACTCTCTTACCGATGAGGTATGGGATGCCTTTGATACGCCCAATCTGCAAATCAATACTTGTCTGGGATACTTTAAATAAATATTTATTTACTATTCTTGGGAGAACATGAGCCTATATTGCCATTAGGTTTAGAATTAGATGTTGGTTTCAATGATGGACTACATATACCAATTTTAGAAGCACTATTGATAGAAAGGTGTTCTTTATTGCTTTGTGTTAATGATGAACGATAAATTCCGCTCACACTATCTTTGGCAATAGAAGGTCTAGATGTATTATTTGCCATGTTTACTCCGTTAGTTAATTATTTTATTGAAAAATTCTAGTTGCAGTATTGCTGTAAAAAAAAGTGAGATAATCCCAAAAATGAAACAGCATTTCATAACTATGTCTTTATTTTTTAGGGAGTTATCTAACAAACTGGTTTCCTGGCCATTTATTATAGCTTCTAATAAAAATTTATTATTTTTAAAAATATTTAGAGCTAAAACTATTGTAGATAGAAAAGCTAAACCAGAAGTAAGCCACAATATAAATAACGGAAAATTGGTAATATCATTCATAAATGAGACCAAAACACCAATTGCGGCAGAGGCAATCGTCAGTAACTGACGATCTAACTCAAAACGTGTTTCAAAGTTAGCATTAACCAATGCAGCATACCACTCTATTTCTTTTCCGTCTTGAATGGCTTTGTTTTCTTCTTTCTGTTTATTAGCTCGTACCTTTTCATCAATTATTTCTTGTAGAGCTTTTTTCTGTTCCTCATCTAAGTCCATTTCTACTCTATTCCTAATTTAGCTATTTCTATATATTTAGGAATTGGAGCTTAAATACGCAAGAGAATAAACAAATAAAGAAAAAATAATTTTAAAATGAACTTTTGATGCAAAAGTTCGAGAATTACCTGCTTTTTAGACTACCGATAAGCGGTTTTTACTCACGAACCGATTTTAACTATTTTCCCCTCAACACCAATAAAACCGATGTAGGGACTCTGTCTAAGGTGTCCCTACATAACGTAGACTTTTTGCCCATTTAGACCGAAATTAAGCCCTTTAAGGCGGGACTCCTTAGACTAAAATCCCGTCTTTCAATCTCTCAAATTCCCTGATTTCCTAAGTCTTAGCGCACAAAAAAATCTCTGCATTTCTGCAGAGATTTCATTCAATGGTGAGCTCGGGCGGGTTCGAACCGCCGACCCTTTGATTAAAAGTCAAATGCTCTACCGACTGAGCTACGAGCCCGTTAACGGAGATGAACTCACATAACGAGGTGATATATAGAGGATAAAAAACACTTAGTCAACATAAAAAATGAAAATTTTGCAAAAAAAATAAAATGTAGTATATTTGTTAATAATTATATGTTATCGTTTTTTCAAATTTAGATGTTTTTAACACAATTGAGGCAGGTAAATTATGGTTAACGCTAATAATTCCGAACAAGAAGGAAAATACGATATTCTGCAGAATGCAGCCGGCGAAATCCTGATTATTATTAAATATCATCAGGGCGGTCCGGAAAATCCGCGCTTTGTTTATGACGGAGGTTCAAGCGCCCTGCTCTATCGCAGTCGTGAAAGCGCTATTATGCTGGATAATATTAACGAAAAGGCCCGCATGCCGCTAAAATCAGTCAGCGAGCTGCTTATTGTTGAGATTGAAGATGATGATGTTGCCCGCGAGTATAAAGTTCCGGTCAGACATATTCAAAATCTGGATAAGTTTATTTAAGATAAAAAGGAACTCAAATGAGTTCCTTTTTTATTAAAAATTTTATATTAAGCTTTATTTATCATAAATTTTAACTTGCTTGAAGATTATCTACAAAATCAAGAGCATGTTTGATGCAGATATCATGGTTATGGTGCTGATGTTCTCCCCAGCGGCCAACACCATATAAATGCTTAGGTTTGAAATAATCTAAAATCGCCGTAATAGCTGCCGTTCTACCGACCAACGGTATCGGATATGCCGCCGGTGTAGTATAATTAAACAAATTACGTCCCTTAAAGGTTACCTTGTTTGCATCAAAACGATTGGCATTAGTTTCCGTAAATACACCATAATTTTTACTGTCTTTTACAAAATTGCTGATATAGAGCTCACGGTGGTGCTGTTGCTCCATTTCCGGACGATACCTCCAATGATAATTGGTCGGATTATCGTCTGTTTCAAACAAAGAAACAACAACCTTGTTATATTTTATTTTATTAATCTGTTCACGAATTGCTTCCGGTCTGCCCATAGCTTCATATAAATCCGGCCACGGTGTTGTATTAATTACGTTTTTTGCTTTATATTCTTCATTGATAACCCAAACTTGCTCATTTTCGTCAAAACGCAATTTAGTTACCTTTGTATTGAATTTAATATTCTGCAATTCATCTTTGGCAATGGCTTCCATGACACGTCCATAGCCACCCGATAATGGATAATACGGGCGATTATGGCACGGATATTTTTCTACATCCTGCTGACGTTCTAAAGAGTAACGCAAAACTTCTTCTACTTCGACACGAGGAATTTTATAAATCCAATCGACATCTAGCTCATCAGGAGTTACGCCCCATAATTTTGTATTATAAGGCAACAAGTAATTATCACAGATCATATCCCCTAATTTCCACCGTATCCATTCTTCGTAATTTTTAGGTTCCGGTTTGCCTAAAGCCTCTCCGTTACGAATAACTGAAATCAAATATTTTATTTGCTTATCGACAGGAAGCTGCCACAAATTTGATTCCAGAGGATAATCTACATCCATTCCCTCAATACTGATTTTAGAAATACGAGGATCTATTTTATACATTTTCTCTTTCGGAAAAGAAGCAAAAATAAAATCTTCTACTTCTTTATATTTGGTCTGGAAAAAATGACCGCCGATATCTACCACATGGCCTTCAACATAAAAACTACGGCAAAGCCCGCCGGCCTCTTTTTCGGCTTCCAATGCCAAAATATTATTAATTCCTTTTTGGCGCATTTTTTTGAGCAAGGTTAACCCGGTAATTCCTGCGCCTAAAATGAGATATTCATACGTCATAGTCGTTTCCTTACTTTTTCTTTATTTTCATGATTGGTAAAAAATTAAATAATTTATATTCTTTGGTTCCATTTACATTAGTTTTTACTTTGAGCAACGGTAAAAAATCAAATAATTTGTAATATTTTATATTATTTTTATCTTTGATTTTTAATAAAGGAAGAATGGAAAACAATTTAGCTGTTATTTGAGAACTCTTAACTTTTACTTCTTTCCACACATTGCTATTTTTCCATTGATTTTGTTTCTCAAGCATTAAATCTAAAAAATCAAAACATTTTTTATAATCAAAATTTTTCAAATTAAGTGAAGTTAAGTAATTCTTCAAGGAATATACAAATAACGGAGTTGGATTTTGTCTTAGCTTGTCATATTCAGCTAAATTTTTATTAACATCCAAATAATAAAATTTAGAATATATGTATTCTAATATTTTATAGAATCTTTTATCTTCGGTAGAAGAAGCTCCCCCTGTTCTAAAGCATAAAAAATTATATGGTATATGGGTATGTTTTATGTCTTTTAAAACTAAATCAACTTCAAATTTAAAATCTGCGGATGTTCCATATATTTTTTCATCACTAAAATATCCAATCCGTTCAAAAACACTTTTTTTAAACAACATTCCTTCATGGTTAAATGACGTTTCCATCCAAAAAACTGGCGTATTATCTCCTTTTAAAAAGAAGTACTTATCATCATATCTATGAGCAATGCCTAAATATGGAGTTACAACATTGTTATCTTTATCAATAAAAACAGTATCACCAGTTGTATAATCTGAATTTGTCAGTTTTAAATATTTCATCTGTAATGTTATTACATTTTTATCGTATAAATAATCATCACTATGCAAAATTATAACATAATCACTATCAGCCTTTTTGATACCTTTATTCATTGCATCATAAGGACCATTGTCTTTTTCACTATAGTATTTGATATGGCCTTTCTTTTGATATTTATCCAATAAACTTAAGGTACCATCTGTTGATTTTCCATCCATTACAATATGTTCTATATTTTTATAAGTTTGATTACGAACAGATCGTAACATCTGTTTAAAATATTTTACCCGTCCTGACTTTATCAAATTATAGACGACGGTGATTACCGTTACTTTTTCTTCTGACATAATCTTTTACTCTCTCATAACATTATTTTACTTTTTTAGTTAATATGGGAATAATTGATAATAATTTATATCTTTCACTTCCATTATTCTTTCGTTTGACGTTTATGAGAGGTAATATTCCAAATAATTTATAGCTTTTTCCCCCTTTTTTATTTGTTTTTACTTTGAGAAAAGGAATTCCCAAAAAAGTATATTTAACCGTTGACGGAATTGGCAACATTAAATGTTTTTCATCTTTTGTGCTTAAAATTGAATTTCCTACTCTGAATTGCCCAACAACAACATTTTCTCCCATGATATTGGCACAATTATGATCCTGAGGTAAAGTATCCAACATACTGCACCCATAATTATCAATTCCCGTTTTCAAACCTTTAAACCCGTCTTCGATCCTTTGAGCTATAAAGGCATTCTTTAATCCCTCAACATATGGCGTTTGATTGGCATAAAACCACCACTCATTGAAATACTTGACAATCCGTTTAGAATCATAAAAAGAGTGTTGTGTTCTCCATGGCTTATTAGGGGAGAAGTGAATAATAACCGGGTGTTGCCATTCTTGGGCAAAATATTCCTCAGACAATTCAGGATGAATATTCTTTACATAATTTTTCCGTTCGCCCAAATTATATCTGTTTGGAAGTTGTTTATAGTTATTGTTATAATATAGCATATTTAACGCATCTTGATGTAGGCAGTTAAATTTCTTGCCATATTTTTTACCTAGTTCCAAACATTTTTCCGTTGTGTTATCTTGGCGCCATTTATCGCAATCAATTAATAGCATACCTAAGTTAAAGTAGACATGTTCTTTTGATGGAAATAATTCTGATGTTGCCCCAAAAGCTATTTCTGGACAGCCACCTATTGTATAGTTGTCTAAATCTTCATTATATAATTTTGCAATATCATCAACAACTAAGGTATCACTTTCGATATGAACAACTTTTTTTACGTCAGGAAAAGCTTCAGGAAACAACAACATTGCCCAAGCATCTAACATACCATAATACCAGACATTCATCCCTTCAAAGCGTTTTATATCTACTTTTGAAAAAGACATTGAGCTTAAGTTTGAGAACTTATTTTTCAGTGTTGAAAGCTGTTTTTTATCAAAGTCTGACAATCCGCAATCCATAATATAGAAATCGATATTCCTTTGGGTATTGCATAACACGCTAACCATTGTAGTGGCTGTATATCCAACCATATCCCAGTTAGTAACCATAAATACTGGTATATTTTCCTGTCGTTTCATATCCTCTCCTATATTTTGATTTTTAGTTCTTTAAGATTCAATATTTGTTTTACTAAACTATTATCCAGCAAAATTTTCTTTGGTCTCTTCTCTGTCCAAATTTTAGTATCATTATCCATTGAAATCGGGATGACCAGATTTTTATCTAAGCCGTATTTATCGGCCAGACGAAGTGCAAATTCATATTTAGAAAGAGCTTCATCCCCGGCAATGTTGACTATCGGATATTGATGTGCTGAAGGGGTTTCCATTAATTTGACCAGTATTTGTGAAACTGTGTCAAAATCTATCATTGAACGCCATGAATCCGTAAAGAATTCCATTGATTTTCCTGCTCGCAGATTGGACACGATATCATCATAAAAATGTTTTTTTACCAATGACAAACTTGGCCCCATCATTACCGGCAATCTGACAATATTATATCCTTTGGCTTCCAACATACGCTCTTCTACCGCCTTATGCCGTGCATAATCATTCATCGGGGTAATTTCATCATGCTCAGTATATGGTATGTCTCTGTCTTCTTTGTATAACATATCTGTCGAAATACCATAAAAGGTGGAAACCTTATCAAAAATATCTAAGAAACGGGCAAAACTTAATATATTTACATTCCAAGCCTGCTTATCTACTTCAGGATTTTTATTGACGTTAAAATATACGGGGAGATATATGACCTTTATATCATTTTTTTCTTTAAGATATTCTCGTAACTTTTCAACATCTTTTTCTTTGGTTATATCACAATTTTGCCATGACAACCTCGGATTTTGTTCTGTTTCTACATAATTGACATCTGCAGCAACAACATCTTCCTTTGTCATAGACAAGATGTTTTTTATGAGATAGCTGCCCAGAAAACCTTTCGCTCCTACTATTAAGTACATGCTTTGTCTCCTTCAGGCCGCATAGATGTCTTTTTGACCGCCGGCTTCCTCTACGCCTTTATCATAAAGCGCCACCATCAGCGTATCCTGTTTGAACTTAAACGAGTGGACGGCATAAGGTTTCAGTACGAAAAAGTCTCCCTCCTTTACCGTTACCGTCTCTTCTCGGCCA
>MNTU01000005.1 GCA_001917125.1 Azospirillum sp. 47_25 | reverse complement strand
CCCCGCCGTTTTCATCCGGCGGGGTTTTGTTTTCAATTTATATCTCTTTACCTTTGTGATAGCTGAATGTTTTTCTGTTTCTTTTATTGTTGCGTTTGGACGGGTCACGGTTGCCGCGTTCCGGATTTTGGTCATATTCGGCGGTTGAAGGGGAATTGACCCGTTTTTCCTGCTGCCGCATAAATCTTTCGGTTTTGGCGAGTTTTTCTTCCATCTGCGTTGATTCGATGAAGACTTTTTCGGTATGTGTCCGTTCTTCTGCTTTGGGCCCTTGGCCGAATTTGGTTCCTTTTTCGGGGACTATTTCCCGGCCCATTTTTTGCAGCGCCTTTTTGGCCGCTTCGTTATGTTTGGTCAGGTATTGGCGGCAGCCGGGCGGTATGCTTTGCAGATGTTCGGCTTCCAAATTGATGACGCCGGGCGGGTTCTTTAATTTCATTTTAAATTGCAGAGCGGCGGCCAGCAGTTTGTCACGGAATTCCGGCGTACGAATATTGTTGAATTCAATGGTGTCGGCTCCGTTGTCGCGGGCGGCTTTGACCAAGGCGTAAAAGTAGTCGTAGCTGAGCGGTTTGCCGGCTTCGGGGTTTTTGACGGTGACGTCGATTTTATCCGGCTGCGGCGCTTTTTTCACCATATAGACAGCGCCGGCATCGCCGCGTTTGCGGGCAATCGGGCTCAACGGGCGGACTTCGATTTCCACGGACGCAGGTTCCCGGTTTTCATCGGTTTGCACCCGAACTTCTTTAATTTCGCGTTTGGGTTCTCCGGTTTTTTTATCAACGGCGGTTTCGCACCATTTTTTCAGTGAAGCGGGATAGCCCTTAATCCATGAGGGTTCTTCGGAGTGATCGGAAGCTTCGGGTTTTTCTTTCTTTTCGGGAGCGGTTTCTTTTGCCGGGGCCGGCGGCGTGTCTTCCTTTGGGGCCGTTTTGTTTTTTTGCTCGCGATGGGCAAGCAGCTCATCTATTCTGCGGGTGGTTCGGGCGGTGTTGTTTTCCTGCCGCGTATTAGATTCGTTTGTTTCGGCAGTCCGGGAGGCAGGCGTTTGTCTTTCTCTGGATTGCGGAAGTTCGGGCAATTCTTCGCTGATGCTGAAGATTTTGATTTTGGGAGCAGGGCGCAGTTCCTCGGTTTGGGACAGGAGCGGCTGTCCGGAAGCGAAAGAATCCGTGTATGCGTTTTCAAAAGTCGGATTATGCTTGTCAAAAGAAAATTCAATCTGCGGCGTTTCGGCTTCCAGTTCTTTTTCGTTGAGCGAAATGATGCCTCTTTCGCTCAGAATGCCGATTTTATCCAGGTTCAGTTTATTGTCATCGCCGATGATTTCTTCCAAAGCTTTTTCGTCGTTAATGACGTAGTTCAGCTGTTGCAGCCGTTCCTTTATTTTCCGGAGGGTTGCCTGCCGCTTGTCCGTGTTCGGCGAGGTAGCTTTGCGGGTGGCCGCGTCGGCTCGTTTGCGATATTGGTTTTCCCTTTCGGCTTTGGATAGAACTTTCATGTGCCAATCGTCCTGATGGTTAGATATGAGATAATACTATCATAAAAAAATAATTTTGTCTAATTTTTTCTACATACTGCAGAGTTTGTTCAGACTGGCAGGGGTGACGGCCTGAAGATAAGGATTGCAGTGTTTTTCCAGACCGAGGGTTACCGGTGCGACCGGTTTTCCCTGTTTGATTTTGCCCATGGCCTCTTCCACATATTGTTTAAGCAGCTGGCTGTTGGGGTTGAAGTATTGGGCGAAGCCGATGCCGTGAATGGTATATTCATGACCGGGATAGAATTTGACGTCGTTCGGGAGTTCTTTGATTTTATTCAGTGTGGCAAACATTTGTTCGGCGCTGCCTTCAAACAGACCGCCGATGCAAAGGTTAAACAGCGTGTCGCCGGTGAAGAGGGCTTTAGCTTCAGGAAAATACCACAGAATATGACCGATGGTGTGGCCGTCAGCGCGGATAATTTCGGCGCGGGAGCTGCCGAGGCTGAACGTATCTCCGTCATTCAGGCCGATGTCTATGCCCGGAATACGGTTGAGGTCGGCTGCTCCGCCGACAACCTGTGCGCCGTAAAGCGCTTTCAGTTCCAGGTTGGCGTCGGTATGGTCGTAATGGTGATGGGTGTTGAAGATATATTGCGGTTTGATGCCCAATTCTTTGCATCTGGCAATAATCGGCGCCGCTTCGGAGGGGTCAACCACAGCGCTTTGTCCCGTTTCTTCATCGGTGAGCAGCCAGGCGTAATTGTCCATGGTGCCGGCCCGGCACAGAACTGGTTCAATTCTTAAGTTACTCATGCTTGTTTCTCCGTCAGTGTCTTATTTATAAATAGTCATCGGGGTTGATTTCATCAATCTGTTCCGGTGAAATATATTGCTCGGCGTAGTCCAAGTAAACTTTGCTGGTGATGAAAACCTTGTAAAGATCGGGGTCGATATGTCCGTTGTTTTTCATGTCGCGCATAATAGCCAGAACTTCCGAGAGTTTTTTCGGTTCTTTATACGGGCGGTCGTTGGCGGTAAGCGCTTCAAAAATGTCGGCAATGGCCATAATTTTGGCAGGAATGGACATTTGGTCGCCGGTTAGGCCGTTGGGATAGCCTTTGCCGTCTATGCGCTCGTGGTGGGCGCCGGCATATTCAACGACTTTTGAGAGTTCTTTAGGGAAAGGCAGAGCCTTGAGCATATCGATGGTGACAACAATGTGTTCGTTGATCTTTTCCCGTTCCTCTTTGTTGATGGTTCCGTGCGGGATTTTCAGGTTATAGAGTTCGCCGCGGTTATATTGGTCAAAGAGCAGGTCGCCCCGGTCCTGAAGAAGATTTTCAACACCTGGCTGTTCGTAAATTTCAGGGTTTTTGATGTGGTCGCGTTCTGCCCAGGAGAGCCCTTTCATACGGTTGAAGTAACGGGTGAAGGTGATGCGGGAAATCCTGTCCAGTTCGGCAAAGTCACGCTCGGTCATGTCTTTATCGCCGATGTTGCACTGGGCGATAAAATCGTAATCTTTTTCCAGCTGTCTGACTTTGGCGACAAATTCGGCCTGCAGGTTCTCCGGCGTGTCCGTATTGGCCAGGCGCTTTTTCAGGTAGTCGATATGTGCGTCGCGGCGCAGAATCTCAAAGCGGCTGCGTATTTCATGAATGCGGTTGTAGATGGTTTCCAGCTTGGTGGCTTTGTCAACGATATATTCCGGTGTTGTGACTTTGCCGCAATCATGCAGCCAGGAGGCAATATGCAGCGTGTACCAGTCGTCGCCGCTCATTTCAAAGTCACGCAGCGGGCCGCTGTCTTCCTGAACGGCGGCGGTAGCCAGCAGGCGGGCAATAACGGGCACGCGCTGGCAGTGGGCTCCGGTATAAGGCGATTTGGCGTCAATGGCCCGGGCCAGGACTTCAATGAAAGATTCCAGCAGCTGTCCGTAGGCCTCATTAAGCATTTTGTTTTCCAGCAGAAGACCGATGAGCTTGCAGATTGAAATGGTGTTTTTCTGGGTGTCCAGCGTAAAGGTCAGGGTGCGTCCGCTTTCGTCCCGCGGATTGACAAACTGCGCAATGCCGACAACGTAGCCGCGGCGGGTGGTTACCGGAATGCTGAGAACGGAGACGGTGGCATAATTGTTGTCTTCGTCAAACTCGGCGAAAAAACTGTTGTCAAATTTATTGTCGGCGTAGATGTTATTGGAATTAATGACGCCTTTGCTGAAAAAACAGGCGGCGGCAATGGATTTCTGCGGCTGGTTTTTGATTTCGGGCAGAAAAACGGTCGGAGCATAGACCAGATTGTCTGAGCCGCGGCGGGTGATTTTCAGGCTTTTGTTGACGCAGTATGAAAGGGTCAGAAACTTGTCATCATTGACATTGTAGAAAAACCAGCCGTCCGCGTCACACATGTCGGCGGCGGTATCCATTATTTTTTCGACGATTTCGGCATGGTTGGCCTCTGCCAGCATTAAATCGCTCAGCTCAAGAATGGAACTTAAATTTCGCGTATTCGTCGACACCAAAGGCCGCCTCCTTCCCTTTACAAGGGTATAGTCTATACGCATTTAGTTAAAAAATAATCAATTAACTGATTTTTGAAATGAGGTAATTGACATCATCTTCGCTTAATTCCTCGCTGGTGGAGCTTATCGAAAGAATGCGTTCAATCACTTTGTGAATGAAAGAAGCACGATCGCTCTTCTGGCAGCCGAAGCGAATGTCGCGGATGACGTTCAGGGCGCTGAAAACCGCGGGGAACATACTCTTGGGGATAAATGCCTTGCGGAGCAGATTGCGAATCATAAAGTCAACCTGCAGGTTAAACAATATTTTGCGGACTTCCAGCAGCGGAGTGTTGGAAAGGTAAACCAGCGCATATTCAAAAAATTTCAAATCGCCCATGCAGATTGAACGCACAACCAGTGACGGCGTCAGGTGGTTGGAGGCGTAAAGCTGGTGAACCAGTTCTTCAATCTGTTTATCGGAGCTGTATTCTTCCGAAATGCGCAGCGTGGTTTTTTCCTTAACCTGTTCAACAATGTCGGTGGCAATGTTATTGGGCAGATTATGGGTGGTAATCAAACGTTTCTGCAGTTCGTCGGAAAGAGAACTGACAATCTTTTCAATGACCGAAACCGGCAGGTCGGAACGATAAACCAGGTGTTTTTTGATATTGTCGCTGTCGGAATATTTATCAATAATCGAATCGTAGGTCTTTTCAACGATATTGGCGCTTTCATTGGAGATGAGAACGCCGACGACATCTTCCGAGCATTTGTCAACAATATACTGCGAGACGTCTTCCGGCAGATTTTTGCGCTGGGCGACCGCTTTCTGTTTGTTGCTGCTCTGCGCTTCGATAATGCTGATCAGGTCTTCTTTGGTGAGGTTGGCGTAATATTTGATGAAAGGAACGGCAACGCTGTCCTGATCGTTAATCAGTTTGACGGTGATATCGCGGGGAATTGACTTGCAGTTTTTCAAACTTTCGGAAAGGACTTCCCTGACTTTGACCTGAACGTCTTCAACCATAATGCGGAAAATGTCTTCCGCCAGTTTGCGCCCGCGCTCGCTGATGTCGGTTCCGTCATAATAGGCGGAGATTTTTTGGGCCGCAGCTGCTTTGTTCTCAACAGACAAGTCGTGAGACAGGCGGTTAACATCTTGCATTGTCAGGCCGAGTTTTGTCATTTTTTTCTGCACTCGCTTTAATTAACTATCTATTTCTTATCATAAAATAAATTAAATGAAAAGTGTAATTAATCTTTTGTTACAAAATTTTGTCGAGTAACCATTATTTTTCCGCATCCGGAATTTTTGCGTCCAGCCAGTCAATGTCCCCCAGCGTTGCCTCATCAAAATTCGTCAGTTCGTAAAAAGTCATGGTATATTCAAGCAAACCGGCGAAATTCCGGAGATTGGTGTCGAAAATCATGGCATTGGCAAGCGCTTTGCCGGTGACGGGTTTGTCACGGTTTTCAATTTCGGCGCGCAGAAAACGCAGCTGTTCATAATTTACGCCGGAGTTGATTTTATGGGTGTATGAGCGCATGGAGGCCAGCAACGAAGGGAAAATTTTGTATTTGTAGCTGTTGTCTTCGGTTTCGTCTTCGGGAATCAGTCCGGGTTCATTTGAGTACCACAATAGTTCGCGGTAAAGCGAATTGCCTTCGTTGGCCGGGCGGTTGGTGCCCCAGTTGCTTTCAATGGCAGCGGCGCCCATCAGCAGAGAAGGCGGCAGTTTGTTGACGCGGAGCAGCAGTTCTTTGAAAATGTAAGCATAACGCCGTTCTCCCGTGAGGCGGGTGAAAATGTCATATTTTTCCGCCTGCTGTTCAAGAAATTTTTCTTCTTCTGCAGTGAGGTCGTGCTGTTTTTGGAAGCGGTCTTCCAGCAGGCGGATATGCAGCCGCTCTTCACTGAGTTCTTCGCCAAGTTTCAGAGCCAGAGGGCCGACGATTTGCAAGAAGAGCTTGTTGCGTTTTTGCGGGTCTTTAATTGAGCGGAAGTCGCGGGGGAGACGGGTGAGAAAAATCGGCGGATAAATCCAGTCCCGCATATAAATGTAGTCTTTATAGCCGTATATCTGGTAAAAGTCTTCCAGTTCGGCAACCGTGATGTCATGGATATAAATGCCGTCAACCTTGTATTCATAAACGGGAGTCTCCGGCGCTTTGGCGCCGCAGATAAAAAGGACGCTCAGAATCAGGGCTGTGACGGCGGTTAATGTTTTCATGCTTCGCTGTTTTCAAAATTTCTGACTTCTTTGACTTCAGGGATATAGGATTTGAGAACCCTTTCGACCCCTTCTTTAAGGGTAATCATGGCGTAAGGACAGCCGGCGCAGTTGCCGCGCATTTCGACATAGACAATTCCGTCTGCGAAGTTTTTGAAAACGATGTCGCCTCCGTCCTGTTTGACAGCCGGGCGGATGCGCGCATTAATCAGCCCGATGATGCGGTTGACGACGTCTGTTTCGTCGGCAGCCGTTTCCGGCGTTTCGATGACGGCTTCGTCGCCAAGAGCGGCGTAGTCCATAATTTCGGCGAGAATCTGCGGTTTGAGTTCTTCCCAGTCGGCTTCGTCTTCTTTGGTGACGGAGATCATTTCTGCCGTCATAAACAATGATTTTATGCCGCCGAGGTCAAAAATCTGCTCGGCCAGCGGTGACTTGCGCAGGGATTTGGCATCAACGAATTCGGCGGTTCCGCTTTTCAGAATCCGAACCGGCGGAAAAAAGTTTAAGACATTGCGGTCAGGGGTTTCTTGTGTTTCAATCAGCATTTTATTTCCTTGCAGGGGCTTGTTCGTTTAAAGCTTCGGCAATCAGGGCAAGCAGATTGCGGGCTTTCACGATGTACATGTTTAAATAACTCAGGTGGTTGGGTGCGGTCAGGCTGTTCAGCTCGCCGTTGCGGACAATGGCCGGTTGGACGGACGAGGCGTCTTCCAGAGCTTTGATCAGGCTTATCCAGTTTTGATATTGTCCGGCGGAAACGATGATGTTTTTATAATCATTGCCGAGCGCTTTGAAAAGCAGGTAATAAGCATAGGCTTTGCCCTGCTGATAATAGAAAATGTTATCGGCTTTGGTGTCCCACCAGGAAGAACTTTCCTCCCGGATTCGGGTTTCAAGAGCGGCGCTGCTTTTGCCAAGGTTTATTTTGGATTTGCGGAGCAGGTAAGCGAGGTCTGCCGGGCTTTTGTAAAAGACTTCGCGGCCGGCACTGAGGCTTTTGTTGTAATTAATCAGGTGGCGGCGAGCCTTGCGGTACTGGTTGTTGGCCGACGGTGCCAGCAACAGTTTGTTTTCGGCGGAAAACATCCAGACGGTTCCGGGGTAACGCAGCAATTCCGCCGCGGCCTGCAGGTCGGAAGGTTCATCTTCCACGGTAATCTTTTTATCAATTCTTTTGGCAAAAGAAGAAGTAAATTTATTTAGGGCGTCAAAAATGCCGAGCTGAAAATTAGGCATATTGTCAAGGAAATAAGAGGGGTAGAAAAACGGCAGGTTCGGCGTCCAGATTTTTTCGTTTACTTCACGGTTGACCAGAAAAGAAATCATTTCCACGCTGCTGGATTGTTCAGGGTGTTTTTCATCAATTTCATAATCGGTGGTGCGGTCAATGTTGCTGATGAGCAGTCCGCCGATAGGATAATAAAGAAAAACCAGCGCGGCAAGCAGAAGAACCAGTGTGTTCCACCAGGTCGCAAGAAAGTTCATTCCCCGGTCAACCATGGCATCAAAAGAAAATTTCGGCAGGCGGATTTGCCGCAGTTTGCCGTATTGTTGCAAAAGCCAGTTTTTAAGCTTGTTTTTGAGCATTTTTCTTTCCCCGTGACGAAAGCATTTTAAGAATGTCGGTTAAACAAAGCACACCGGTTAGTTTAGCCATTACGCAGAAAGTTGCAACACCCAAAATGCATAATCCGGCGAAAAGCGGAATTTTTATGCCGTAAGACAGCAGCAGCCAATTGTCAAACTTCCAGGTTATGCCGAGCTCTCCCAAATAAATAACTCCGCCCATTACCAGCGAGCAGAGCGTGATTTTGAGAATTTTGCGGTTCAGCTCGGCGGAATAGCTCCAATAACCGCGTTTTTTCAGGCCGCGAAGATATTGGTAGAGCGAGACGAAAGAGGCGACGGAAGTTGCCGAAGCCACGCCGACGTGGCCGAAAGGAATCATCAAAGCTATGCTGAGCGACAGGTTGGCAATCATGACAACAATGCTGTATTTGACCGGGGTTTTGGTATCGCCGCGGGCAAAAAAGTTCGGCGCAAGGGCTTTAACCATAACGTAAGAGGGCAGACCGACGGAGTAGGCGATAACTGCCCGGGCGGTCATAACCGAATCTTCGGCGGTGAAACGTCCGTGGCGGAAAAGAATATCTATAATCGGATAAGCCAGAACAATCAGGGCAACCGTTGCTGGAATGGAAAGCAGGGCGCCGTATTCAACCGCTTTGTTTTGGCTGTGACGGGCTGCTTCGATTTCTCCGGCTTTGAGGTGGTGGGAGAGTATCGGCAGCAAGGCAACGCTGATAGCCGCGCCAACCACGCCGAGCGGCAGCTGCTGAATGCGGTTGGCATAGTAGAGCCAGGAGATGGCTCCGGTTCCGACCAGCGAAACAACAATGGTGTCAACCACCATGTTAATCTGATAGACGCCGGCTCCGAGAACGCCGGGAGCAATACGTTTGAACAGGGTTTTGATTTCAGCATTATGCAGCAGGCGGCGGATGTTGAACTGCGGTTTGACGCTGACGTCAATCCGCCGGAGAAAAAAGTGCAGCCAGAGAATTTCAAGCAGACCGGCAATGGTTACGCCCCAGGAAATGCCGTGGGCAGGGGTTTCGCCAAAGGGAACAAAAGCAAAAACGGCAACAATCATTGTCAGATTGAGGATAACCGGTGCTGCGGCCGGCCCGGCAAATTTGCCGAAAGAGTTTAAAATGCCGGACTGAAAAGAAACAATCGAAATAAACAGCAAAAACGGAAAAGTGATGCGGGAGAGTTCGACCGACAAAGCCATTTTTTGCGGATCGGAAGCAAAGCCCGGGGCCATCAGTTCAACCACCCAGGGCATGCAGAATTCCATCAGAATAACAAAAAGGGTAAGAAAGAAAGTGAGGACGGAAATGGCCTGGGAGGCAAAACGAATGGATTCTTCGCGTCCGTCGGTTACCAGTTTGTGGGACAACATGGGGACAAAAGCGGTGGTGAAAGCGCCTTCGGCAAACAGGCTGCGAAACAGATTTGGCAGTTTGAAAGCAACGAAAAAGGCGTCGGATACGGCACCGGCACCGAGGAAATTGGCAAGAATCATATCCCGGGCAAATCCGGTAATGCGGCTGACGAGCGTGAACCCTCCGAAAGTGGCAATTGACTTAAATAAAGACATTTTTTTCCCATTAAACTGTTATTTGTTAAGGATATTTTATTGATTTGTATGCAGTATATTGTATAAAGATTAAAATTACGAACAGAAAAATCGTTTTATCGCCTTATATTTTGAGAAAAAGCCAGTTTAAATATTGACAAAAGACAATTATATTGCGATAATAGACAAAAGAGATAAGCAAGAATAATAAAAATCTTAGGAGAAGTTTTATGGTTAACATGGCTAATTTGCCGCAGGGAAAAGAGTTTTCTTGGAAAGGCGGCGTTAAAAGCATAGCACGGGGAAAGGAAAGATCTTCGGATGCGGCTCTTTCTCTGGCCGCACAGATTTTGATTTCGCGAGGATATAACGGTTTGGGATCGTCCGTATCCCATGAAGCCGATGCTCATAAAAATATGTTGTCAAATAAAATTTTGGCAAACAATGGTTTGGAATTGCAGGCTGACGGTTCTTATCGTCAGGTTTCTGCCGAGAAAGCCCGGGCGGCCGTAAATGCTGCCGAAACGGGTGCACAGATTATTTCTAAGGGTTTGACACGCTAACTTTTGATTAGAAATAAAACTTCTCGCAATAATCGTTAAAAAGTCCTCCGGTAACGGAGGACTTTTTTTACCAGCAGCTTCGGTGGCTTCCGCCTCCTACTGGACCGCCGGAACACATATGTCCGTAACCTGAATATTCCTCTATATCTCTTTCACATGCAGACGAAGAGGTATAGGAGGAATAAGTGTAACTTGTATCTTCCGTTTTCTCATATACGTCGTTGGTGTAGTATTCCGTATACTGTCCGACACGCAAAGAATAGCCTCCGTTTCCGTCGGAGATGCAGCTGCATCCGGTACTGTATCTTTCGGTTCCGCTTGTGATGCACCAACCATAGCAGCTTTCGCCGCAATTTGTTGTTCCTGTGTATATGTACTGATAGTTATCGAAGGGAGGATTCCCTCCGTTGTCGGTATAGGGGCAGGGATCGCAGACTTCTTTGCATTCGGAGAATTTCTTGAGACTTCCGGAATAGCATACCTCGGCGCCGGCGGCTCCCCCGTCGGTACATTCCTTGAAGCCGTCGCAGGCATTGGCGCTGCGTTTGTATTTCATCGTTCCGCACGAATTGCACACCTCGCCCGGCGTATATCCCTGCGCATTCGCTTCCGAGGCCGTATAGCCATATCCCCCGCAGGGATTGCACACGCATTTCTTATAGCTCTCGTTATAAGGGCAGCTCTGATTGGTGTCGCCGACTTTCCCAGCCTCACAGGTCAGGCTGTAGCCAAGCTCC
>MNTU01000004.1:11301-11640 GCA_001917125.1 Azospirillum sp. 47_25 | reverse complement strand
TGAAGACATCTGCAAACAGGGAGGCTACACCCATAAAGGCTGTCCCGCCGGATATGTCAAGGGCGAGGCCTGTCCCGAAGACGGTTCTTATGTCAAAGACTGCATCGACCCCGACACCTGGTGCAAGAACAACGGCTATGAGGTGACAGGCTGTCAGGTTCCGCAATATCCGCAGGGAGCCTGTCCGTATGGCTCTGGTTATTACAAAAGCTGTGAGACCGACAATATCCGCGCCTGCAAGGAGCTTGGCTACAGCCTGACCTGTGAGGCTGGGAAAGTCGGCGACACCAATCAGAGCTGCCCTTATAACGAGAGCTATAAGAAATGCGTGTGCAATCC
>MNTU01000004.1:0-11233 GCA_001917125.1 Azospirillum sp. 47_25 | reverse complement strand
ACGATGAAATACAAACGCAGCGCCAATGCCTGCGACGGCTTCAAGGAATGCACCGACGGGGGAGCCGCCGGCGCCGAGGTCTGCTATTCCGGAAGTCTTAAGAAATTCTCCGAATGCAAAGAGGTTTGCGATCCCAAGTTCCAATATGACAGCTCCAACTGCACCGGCGGCAAAGTCTTAACCGGCAATTCCTGCGGCGGAAAATATGAAAAATGTACTTCTCCTTGCGGCAGTGAATATGCGTATGATGAAAGCAATTGTCCGGCAGATAAAAATTTCCATTGTACAACCCCTTGCGGGAATAAATACAGCGACTGTAAGCCGGCATTGTTTACCGGAAAAACAATTGATAAAAACGGTATGACTTATGCTCTGAATGAAGACGATTGTCCCGGAATGGTAAAAAGGTTTGTTGTTTACGGCAATACATTCAGAACAATAAGCAACGGTCTGCAGACTTATACGGCTTGTACGACGGCAGACCTGATTTGCGCTGATTTGGCTAAATCTTTATTTAACCGGGGAAATACGGATAATAATATAAACATTAATTTAGCCGGAGATATTTATTGTGGCAATGAAATGCTTCGCAACGAAGACAACTGGTATGGAAAAGTAACAACCGTTATCAATGGCAACGGTCATACGATTACTTTTGATAAGCCGACCGGAACGGATATCTTTGTCAGCGACGCCGGCCCGTTGACGTTTAAAAATGTAAAACTGGTTAGCCGGCAAACTGCGGCAA
Source organism: Azospirillum sp. 47_25 (assembly GCA_001917125.1). GTDB lineage: Bacteria > Pseudomonadota > Alphaproteobacteria > RF32 > CAG-239 > Scatocola > Scatocola faecipullorum. The sequence continues at coordinate 10,485 of MNTU01000004.1, read as the reverse complement.
AAAATGCAGATAATAATGTCTGTGGCAAAACTAACGGCGTATCAAACAGAGAGCTTGTCGATAGAAGCACTTATTATGATGATAAAGTATATTTTGAAAATGTTACGGTTGAAACTCAGGCTTCCGTTGGCTATCCGATAACGACCGGAACCTGCTGGTTTAAACGCACGGACGGGGGAACCGGAGGAGATTATGATCAGGAGCTGGGATATCCTGAAAGTACCGGCGGCATATTGAATGTTAACGGTTTTGAACGGAGTAATAATGGCTATGGCATGGTGATAAACGGCGGTACTGTGAATTACAAAGCAGGGGGAACAAGCCGTGTCACTTTTACTTTCAAAAAAGGAACTTTAAATGTTTGTGCCGATAAAGTTCTCATTATATCTTCAAGCACTTGTGAAAGCGGTACGATTAACAGTTCAACTCAGGATGTAAGTATTAGTGAGAGTTGTAAAAGCAGAGTTACGGTAAACTATCAGCCGGAACTTTGCTCAAGTAACAGCTTTGCCGGAAACTTCTGACAAAAAATAAAAAGAACCTCTGCCGCGGCAGAGGTTCTTTTTATTTTATTCGGCTGCGGTTTCAACCGGTGCATCTGTATTTTCCCAACAACCCCAGTGAATTTTTTCCGGTTTGTAACGGCCTTCCGGCTGTTTGGGCGTTTCTGCCGGATACCCCATTGTCACAATTGCAAAGGGGCGGATGTTTTCCGGCAGGTTCAGATGTTCTTTTAAGGAATCAACCACTTTCTGCATCGGTGCGGCGCCGCAGTAACAGGTTCCGATTCCTTTGGACCAGGCTGCCAACAGCAGGCTTTGGGTGGCAATGGCGCAGTCAACGTCAATAAAACTCCAGCTCTCGTCTTCTTTACTGCGGCTGAATGATTTTTCGGTGTCGCCGCAGACAATAATCACACAGTCGGCATCTTTGGCAAAGGATGTCCAGCGCTGGATGTGGCGCAGGTTGGTTAAAAATTCCCGGTCGTCAATCACCAGAAATTCCCATGGCTGCTTGTTATGAGCGGTCGGCGAATACTGCGCGGCTTTAATGATTTCACGAATAGTTTCTTTGGAAATTTTTTTGCTCGTGTCGTATTTGCGAACCGAGCGGCGGGTCAAAAGCCCTTCCATAAAGTCCATAGTCTTGTCCTTATTTTGTTAATGCACCACCCTTTGCAGGGATTCGATTCTGGGCAGAACTGAATTTTCGATAATAAAGGCAATGGTCTTTTCCACCATCGTGTCAGTATAGGCCAGATGTTTAGAAATCTCGGTTATATTTTCGGCTTTGTCAAGCTTTTTAGCTAACGTATTGTAAACGCCTGACATTTCTGTGAGAGAATCAATCAGCTGAGCCAGATAAGAAGGCAGTTTGAGGTCTTCTTTTCCGCCCCAGAAACCTTCGACAAAACCCGGTTCAACCTCGGCAAAGCGCACGGCGCAGAGCTTGGCGATGCCTTCTTTGGATGAAAGCAGATTCCCTGCCGGCGACAGATGAACCTTATTGGCTTTAACCTGTTGAAACATTTCGTCCCACAGTCCCATGAAAAATTTGAAAAACAAATCGGCTTCGTCTTTGGTTTCCAGCCGGGGAGATTTGCCGGGCTCCCAGAAAGAGGAGATGACGTCGGTCGGCCGCAGTTCCAGATTCGGCGAGCAGATAGAACCGGCAAACCGCAGCTTGATAATTTCCAGCGGGGTCGGACAGCTGTAATGCTCTAGGAATTTTTTGAATTTATCATCACCAAGATATTTATTTTGACTTTCCATTTTAATCTTCTTCATGTATATATGTTAGCAATCTGGTTTCAATGTAATGGAGTTTTAAAAATTGTCTAGGGTAAAATTGCTGAATATGCTGATGCTGGCCTGCCTGATCGGCAGCTGTTCCCAGTTAGACCCGTTTATTGACCGACGCCGCAACGCCGGCGAAAAAGACATGACCAAACTCTATGTCGGCCGTTCCACTCCGGAAAATCCGGCGGTCTGCTATAATATTCTGACCACCAGCTATGCCGAGGTCAAAAAACTGGCGGACGAGGAGTGCGTGAAGCACAAAACCGGCACTCATGCCGTTCCGGTGCGTCAGACCCAGTTTACCTGCCGCCTGTTTCTACCGACCCATATTTACTTTAAATGCGAAAAATAACTTTTGACTGTGATGGAATAACATAAAATGACTTTGTCTCTTGAAAAAACAATCAATGCCAAACTGGCCGCCGTCTTTAACGAATTAAACCTCAATCCGCAGTTTGCGGCGGTAAAAGTTTCCGATCGTCCCGATTTGAGCGATTTTCAATGCAATGGCGCATTGGCTCTGGCCAAAGCCGAAAAGAAAAATCCCCGCGAGATTGCTTCGGCAATTGCCGCCAAACTGGAACAGGATGCCGATTTTGCCAAAGTGTCGGTGGACGGACCGGGATTCTTAAACTTAAAGATTAATGACAGCCTGATTGCCCGCGTGCTTGACGGCATGGCTGCCGACGGGCGCTTTGGCTGCGAGAAAGTGGCTGAACCGCATAAAATCGTGCTTGATTCAGGCGGCCCGAATGTTGCCAAGGCACTCCATGTCGGACATTTGCGTTCAGCGGTTGTCGGCGAGGCTATCCGCCGGATTGAGCAATTTGTCGGCAATGAGGTAATTGCCGATGTCCATTTCGGCGACTGGGGAACCCCGATGGGAATGATTTTGGCAGAGATTATCGAACAGGACGGCAATCTGTCCAAGACGGAAACTTATGATATCGGAGCCATTTCCGCTTTTTATAAAAAGGCCAATATCCGCTGCAAAGAAGATGAAAACGCCAAAGAAACGGCCCGCCGCATAACCGCCGAACTGCAGAACGGCAACCCTGAATACCGTAAGGCCTGGCAGCACCTGCGCAAGGTTTCGGTTGAGGCGGTTAAGCAAAATTATGACGAATTGCAGACGCATTTTGATTTGTGGCTGGGCGAAAGTGATGCGCACGAAACCTGTGCCGAAATTGTTGAAATCGCGGCGCAGAAAGGAGTGTCCGAGGTTGATGACGGCGCAACCATTATCCGCCTGGAAGAAAGCAATAAGCCCAAACCGCCGGTTATTCTGGTCAAAAGCGACGGCGGCTACGCTTATCAGGTAACCGATATTGCCACCATAAAAATGCGCGTGGATGATTTGAAAGCCGACGAGATTATCTATGTGGTCGATAAACGCCAGTCACTGCACTTTGAGCAGGTTTTTGAAGTGGCTGAAAAACTGGGCATTGCCCCCGGCGTCAAATTGCAGCACATCGGTTTCGGCACGGTTAACGGCCCTGACGGCAAACCGTTCAAAACCCGTGACGGCGGCGTGATGAATCTGGAAGATATGATTAAAATTTCCAAGGATAAAGTCCGCGAGTCAATGCCGGAACCTTCCGCCGAATATGATGCCGCTTATATTGAAAAGCTGGTCGGGCAGATTGCCGTCGGCGCAATGAAGTTTCAGGATCTGAAAAACAACATTGCCTCCGGTTATGTTTTTGAAATTGATGATTTTGCCAAATTTGAAGGTAAAACCGGGCCTTACATTCAATATGCCATTGCCCGCATCAATTCGATTCTGCGTAAAGCCGGCGAAATCAAACCCGGCAAAATCGTGATAACCAATCCGGAAGAACGCGATTTGGCGCTGAAACTGATGCAGCTGAATAACATTGTCCTGCGCACCCACGAGGCGAAGGAACCGAGTATTATTTCCGACTATGCCTATACGCTGGCGCAGGCGTTCAGCTCATTCTACAACACGTCGCCGATTATGTCGGCTGCCACGCCGGAACAGGCTGCCTCACGTCTGCAGATTGCCAAAATCGTCCGCGATGTTTTGACTCTCCTGCTTAACCTGCTGGGAATAGAAGCCCCGGAAGTTATGCTCAAAAAAGCAGAGTGATAAAAGCTTTATAGATAAGAAAAAGGGCACCGTTTTGATGCCCTTTTTCATTTTAATAATTATAAGAAATCAGTTGAGAAAGTTTCCCTCCGCGTCACATTCTTTGTATGTGTCAAAGAACTCGCCGCGTGCGATACCGTAGATGTCGCTGAGGTCAGAAACGTTAACGAAACCGCCTTTGGCAATAAACTGCTCTTCATCCCAGGAACAGATAAATTTTGTATCCTCATCAAGTTCAAGGAATTTTTGAACACCGCCGGTCGGCTTGAACCAACCGTCGCCGATTTCCGGAGCAGCTTCGTATTTTTTCGGGAATTTGGCAGCGGGAACAATATACTTTTCGCCGCCGGGGTTGGTCACAATCCAGTCGCCGGCATTGGCCGTATTGGATGTTTCCTTCGTGCCGTCAGCCAAAATCGTTTCGATAACTTCGCCGCCGACTGCTTCAATTGCCTGAATTCTTGCAAATTTTGCATAGTTCTTAACAACTGCGCCGTTAGCGATTAAAGACTCAACTGCTGTTCTCATTTCATTTTTGCTTAAAGTTTTCATAAGATAATTTTTTTTAGTTTATTAATTAATTTTTTTTTGCAATCAAAAAGACCGAAATTACCACTAACGAATAAACATAAAAAAGAAACTATTGAGAAAACTCAATTTTTTCAGCTTATGAAAACGTACATGATAATAAACAAATCCTTATAATTATGTTTATAATATATCATATTTTTCATAGCTGGTCAATACATTATAGGCGTAAAATGGACGAAAAATATTTTTTTGTCTCGAAGCGCTTGATATTCACAATTTCAAAAATAACTTGAAAAAAATCCATTAAGTGATACATTAGGCGCGAATTAAATAACTAAGAAAGTGCAGAATTCTCTGTGCTGACACTTTTAACAAAGGAAGGATAATAATATGACAATTCGCGTCGGTATTAACGGATTTGGCCGTATCGGCCGCTTGGTTTTCCGTGCTGCTCAGGAAAGAAACGATATTGAAATCGTCGGCATCAATGACCTGATTGATGTTGAATACATGGCTTATATGCTGCGTTATGATACCATGCACGGCCAGTTCAAAGGTTCCGTTGAAGTTAAAGACGGCAAGCTGGTCGTTAACGGCAAATCTATCCGCGTTACCGCAGAAAAAGATCCGGCTAACCTGAAATGGAATGAAGTCGGCGCTGATTATGTTGTTGAATCGACCGGTCTGTTCCTGACCAAGGAAAAAGCTCAGGGCCATATTGCCGCCGGAGCCAAATATGTTGTTATGTCTGCACCGTCTAAAGATGATACGCCGATGTTTGTCTGCGGTGTCAACACCGATTCTTATGTTAAGGGAACCCAGTTTGTTTCCAACGCTTCCTGCACCACGAACTGCCTGGCCCCGATTGCCAAGGTTCTGAATGACGTTTTCGGTATCGAAGACGGTTTGATGACCACCGTACACTCCACCACGGCTACCCAGAAAACCGTTGACGGCCCGTCTGTTAAAGACTGGAGAGGCGGCCGTGCTGCTTCCGGCAACATCATTCCGTCTTCAACCGGTGCTGCCAAGGCTGTCGGCAAAGTTATTCCGTCTTTGAACGGCAAACTGACCGGTATGTCTTTCCGCGTTCCGACTTTGGACGTTTCTGTCGTTGACCTGACCGTCAACCTCAAAAAAGCCGCTTCTTATGAAGAAATTTGCGCTGCGATGAAAAAGGCTTCCGAAGGTGAACTGAAAGGAATTCTGGGTTACACTGAAGATGATGTTGTTTCTTCCGACTTCCTGGGCGATTCCCGTACATCTATCTTTGATGCCAAAGCCGGTATTCAGCTGACTCCGACTTTTGTTAAAGTTGTAAGCTGGTACGACAATGAATGGGGTTATTCCAACAAGGTTCTTGACCTCGTTGCCCACATGGCTAAAGTAAACGGCTAATTTTTTGTTTCCCCGTGGTTATCCGCGGCAGGTCTCTGCCGTCCTGACCGCGGGGATTCTCATTTTATCAGACAAAGGAATTATCAATGACTGCATATAAAACCATTAAAGATTTAGGCGATTTGAACGGCAAAGTCGTTATGCTGCGCGCAGACCTGAACGTGCCGATGGATGAAAACTTTCACGTAACCAACACCGCGCGCATTGACCGTACGGTTCCGACCATCAAAACCCTGATGGAAAAGGGAGCCAAGGTCGTCGTTATTTCTCACTTCGGCCGTCCGGAAGGCAAAGGCGATATGAAAAATTCCCTCAGCCACGTTGCCCCCGAATTGGAAAAAGCTCTCGGCCATAAAGTCGTTTTCGTTGATGACTGCATCGGCTCCAAAGTTGAAGCCGCGGTTAAAGCGATGAAAGGCGATGAAGTTCTGCTGCTTGAAAATCTGCGTTTCTATAACGAGGAGAAAAAAGGCGATGAAAAATTTGCCGAAGACTTGGTTAAACCGGCAGACGTTTATGTTTCCGATGCTTTTTCGACGGCGCACCGCGCCCATGCTTCCATGGTCGCTGCCGTTAAGCTGCGTCCTTCCGCAATGGGCTTGCTGATGGAAGAAGAAGTCAATGCTCTGACGACCGGTCTGAACGATCCGAAACGCCCGTTGATGGCGATTGTCGGCGGTTCCAAGGTTTCCACCAAGCTTGACCTGCTGAATAATCTGGTTAAAAAGGTCGATATGCTGGTTATTTCCGGCGGTATGGCGCACACCTTTATGAAAGCCAGCGGCATTGATACCGTCAACGAAGCCAATTCTCTGGTTCAGATGGATATGATTGAGACCGCCAAAGAAATTATGAAAACCGCCAAGGCGAACAACTGCGAAATCATTCTGCCGAAAGACGTTGTCGTTTCTAAGGAATTCAAAGCCAATGCCGAGCACAAAACCGTTGATTTGGAACATATTCCGGCTGAAGGCTGGAGCCTTATGGATGTCGGCGACAAAACCATTGAAGCCATCAACAAGAAAATGGAAGAATGCAAAACGCTGGTATGGAATGGCCCGCTCGGTGTTTTTGAACTGGTTCCGTTTGACAATGCCACCAATAAAGTTGCTCAGCGTGCAGCGGTTCTGACCGGCGAAGGCCGCCTGACCACTGTTGCCGGCGGCGGGGATACCGTTTCCGCTTTGGAAAATGCCGGTGTTGCCAATAAATTTTCTTATATTTCAACCGCCGGCGGCGCTTTCCTGGAATGGATGGAAGGCAAGGAGCTTCCGGGCGTCGTTGTTCTGAAAAAATAGCCGGCTGTTCCGGTCATGGTAAAACCCCGCTTTCGGCGGGGTTTTATTTGTCTAAATGAGAGCTTGATAAAATAAATCCGTCAGAAAACCAAAGGATTTGTTAATAAAATTTTAACAAAATTTTTGTCAAAAAAAGATTGCCTTTTCATCAGGATATGTTACTATAAAGTAAGTAAAATTCTGTTCAAGGAACCTGAAGATGGCTGATAGAAGTATTTTATTTAGCAATTTTAACAGTCCGGAAGCTGAAAATCCCGGCGATTTTGAAAGCTCTTATAATGTCAATGCAATTTCCAAGGCATTGGAACGCCAGCAGCGGGATATTCAGCGCAAAATAGATCAGGCGCGTGAAAAATTTGAAGAGGCGAAAAACGAACAGGCCGGCCGTTTCGAACAAAACAAAGAATTAACCGAACTGCTTTCCATTGATCCGACGCAGTATTTTTCTGCCATTTCGGCTGATCTCAAGAAAAATGACAAGGATGAGTTCGACCGTCTTGACGATTTGCTTAAAAATAATCTTGAAGAATTTGTCAAACAAGCTACGGCCAGATTAAACAAAGAAAAAGCTGAAATTAAAAAAGCGCTGATTGAAAATCAAAAAGACAATCAGCTGACGATGAAAGCCTTGGGCAACAGCCGTGATGCGGTGCAGAAACAGCAGGACTATCTGGGCGAAAAGCCGGAACTCTACAGCAAGCTGTATTCGATTCAACAGGCTTCCAAGGCGCATGAAATAGACCGGAGCAAACCGGAGAAGAAAGGCCAGTATGAAATTTCCAGCGTCATAATCCAATCGGACAAAGGCGAACTCGGTCTGGCAGTCCAGATGCAGCTGATGGAAGGTTCGCCGCTGTTTTTTGCGATTCGCGACGGCAAAATCACTTTCCCAGACAAGCCGATCAGCGAAGAGCAGATGAGGGCGCTGCTTGACTTTCTCTATGTCCATGGAATCAAGAACTTCGAACTGCCGCCGACCCTGGAACCGGGAATAAAGGAAAAATTTGAGAAAGCTCAGGCAGCCCGTGAAGAAGAAGCAGATAAAAAAGCTAAAGAAAACGATGAAAAAGTTCCCTATGAACAGCAAAAAGAAGAACCGGCAGACAACAATGTCGTCTCTTCCGAACCGGAACTGCCTGAAATTCAGAATGATCCCGGCAATGAGCAGTGGCTTGACAATGCCGATGAACTGAAACCCGAAAAGGCCAAGGATAAAGAAAAGAAGAAAGAAGGCTATGCCAAAGCACTGGATGAAATGGAAACCTGGTTGCAGAAATCCCTTGGTAAGGAAAAGAACTTAAGCTATTTCCGTCGCGAGCGTAATGACAGACTTCGTGACTTTGTCAGTCTGAAAGGTTGGACCGTTTACAGTGTTTATCCCAGCCGAAATCCCGATAACTATAAACTGGACGGCAAACGGAAAGACGGCGTGCCGAATGAAACCTACTCATTCCGCATTATGATTAAGCCGAACGGCAAAGGCGGCATTGATGTCGGCTATGCTATGCCGAAAGGCGGTAAAGTAACCGACCAGGTGGCAGATAAAGTGGTTGCGCTGCAAAAGAGCCAGGGCAATAAATATATCCGTTTCCCCAAAGGTCTGAGTGATGATGATACCGGCGTTTTCCGTATGGCTTGTGCCCGCGCCGGCGTTATTCCCCGGGGCATCGGCATTAACGAACATCATGCCAAAAAGATGATTGATGCAGCCAGCGGAACTCTGAGCGAAAAAGATTTGGAAATCTTTAAATATCGTTTGGCCCTGCAGATGGAGGCCAATATGGGGGCTGATACCAACGGCCGCCAGGCCAATAAGGTAGCCGAGCTTAAAGGCGAATACTTCTTCTCACCCTTCAAAGACCGCTTTGATGACACACTCAAACCGGCTCTGCAGGATGCGATTAACGGCAAAGAGGCGGATAAGGTTATCGGCGCTTCCCGCGCAATTCAGGAAATTTACGGTCTCTATGAAAAGGCCAGCGAAGCTCAGGTGGGCGACTTGGTTAATTTAATGCAGCCCGAAGATCAAAAAGCTTTTCTTGACAGTATGACCAAAGCCGGCATAACAATGGATCCGGAAATGGACGTCCGCGCCATGCCGAAAGAATATATGTCCAAAATGTTTGCTGTCTTGAGCGAGAAACATGCCAAAAATGCGGCCAAAGAAATGGAAAGCGAATTTGCCCGCCGCCGTGAAACCGACCCGGATGCTAAAAGCTACGACGTTACTAAGGAAATGGTTGCCGACGAAACGGCTAATCTGCGCCAGATGGGCGATAATCTGGAAAAAGACCACCATGTTCCGGGCTTGCGCGTTCCTTATCTGGGGTCGCCGCGTCATGACTATCCCAATGACAACAGTTATCAGAAAAAGAACACGAAAAACAATTTCAAAGCTCCCAGAAAGGAAGGCCATACTTATTAAATTAAAATCCCCTCAAAAGAGGGGATTTTTTTATGCTTCAATAACCGACGGCAAACCAGCTGACATAACCTGTGCGAGAACTATCTTTCTCAGTATCCCAAAGTCTTACATAAAATGATGAGATAGAGATGTTCCTTGTCGTTGCAACATAGTTTACATCATAATCTTTATCTGTTGGTGGATTATAGGGAGACACGACGAGTGTCATCGGGGTAACGCTGAATGATTTTGGAAAGCTGACATAAGTTCCGGTATCGGAAGTCGTCGTAACGTTTACTTTTCCGCCCTGAAAGATTAAGTGTTTTTGGAATATTCGGAAAGATTGGACTGGGTTATGCAGTTATATTTGTTTTCAAACGGGCATTTGACGGCCGTTCCCAAACAGCCCGACGTTGAAGACAGGTTATATCCGAGAGAGGAGCACGATGGCTGAGCACCGCAGGTCTGGGCATAAGCATTGCCGACAATCGCCGAGGTTAAAATACTCCCCGCCAGTAAAATTGATAGTTTCATCTTCTTTCTCCTTAGTGTTAAATTTCTGTTCTTGTCGTCATTACCCGACGTTCTCCTCTCTTATTGTCATTACCCGACTTGATCGGGTAATCCCTCTGCCGTCGCCAATCTTCCGGATGCTCTGGTCAAGCCGGAGCATGACTGGGTAGAATGACAATTACTCAACTTTCCCTTTCTTATCGTCATTGCCTGACATTTTCCTCTCCCTGCCATTATCCCCGGCATTCTCTTCTTTTGGTCATTACCCGATATTCACCTCTCTCTGTCATTACCCGACTTGATCGGGTAATCCCTCTGCCGTTGCCGCCAATTCTCAGGATGCCCCGGTCAGGCCGGAGCATGACCGGGTGGAATGACAATCTATGTTCCGCTCGGCCGTTCCGGAGCGACGGAACAGGGTATCCAGTATTT
>MNTU01000038.1 GCA_001917125.1 Azospirillum sp. 47_25 | reverse complement strand
GGAGACCGCCGGTGACATTAACAGAGTTTTGCTGAGTTTTTTCATCATACACCTCACATATAACTGAATCATAGCCTGAAGACAGAATATCACAGCGCCCGTGAAGTGTCAATATATAATGAGAGGTGTCTGTTATTCTTTCTAAAACCTTTAGATATTTAGCATAAAAAAACCGGACTTTTCAGTCCGGTTTGCAAATCAGGCCATTACCTCGGGTTTAGCACGTTTGCGGGCAATCGGGTCAAGAATTCTTTTGCGCAGACGCAGCGTTTTCGGGGTAACTTCAAGCAATTCGTCTTCCTGGATATAAGACAGAGCCTGTTCCAGCGACAGTTTGCGCGGCGGAATCAGATCAATTGCTTCATCTTTACCGGCCGCACGAATATTGGTCAGCTGTTTGGATTTGGTCGGATTGACTTCCAGGTCGTTTGACTTGGTATGTTCGCCGATAATCATGCCGACATAAACCGGAACGTTGGCATCGATGAACATCGGGCCGCGGTCTTGCAACTTCCACAGGGAATAAGCTATGGCGGTGCCGTTTTCGGAAGAAATCAGCACGCCGTTGCGGCGGCTGTCGATTTCGCCTTTGTAGGGCTCATAGTCCTTGAAAATGCGGTTCATGATACCAGTACCGCGGGTGTCGGTCAAAAATTCCGAATGGTAACCGATGAGGCCGCGGGAAGGCGCATTGAAAATCAAACGGACTTTGTTGCCGATTTGGGAAGGAATCATTTCTACCAGTTCGGCTTTGCGTTGGCCGAGTTTTTCAACAACCGTGCCGGAAAATTCTTCATCAACGTCAACGACGACTTCTTCAAACGGTTCGAGCAGCTGTCCGTTTTCGTCGCGTTTCATTAAAACGCGGGGACGGGAGATAGACAGTTCGAAACCCTCGCGGCGCATGGTTTCAATCAGAACGCCGAGCTGCAATTCGCCGCGTCCGGCAACTTCAAACGAATCCGAAGAATCGGTGCGGGAAATTTTAAGGGCAATGTTGCCTTCGGCTTCTTTGCACAGACGATCCCAAATCATGCGGGAGGTGACTTTGTCGCCTTCTCGTCCGGCCAGCGGCGAATCGTTAATTGAAAAGGTCATGGCCAAGGTCGGCGGATCAATCGGCTGTGCTTTGATTGACTGGTTGACGTCGAGCGCGCAGATGGTGTCGGCAACGGTGCCTTTAACGATGCCGGCAACGGCAACGATGTCTCCGGCATGGGCTTCTTCCAGAGCGACCCGTTCCAAACCGCGGTAAGCCAAAATCTTGCTGATGCGAACACGCTCAAGTTCCTGATTTTCTCCGTTAAGAACTTTTACCGTGTCGTTTACATGCAGGGTTCCGGTTTGAATTTTTCCGGTCAACAGACGGCCGATAAATTTGTTGGCTTCCAAAGTGGTGGCCAGCATGGAAAAAGGCGCGTTGAGGTCGCAGGACGGTTCGGGAACATAGTCGAGAATCAGCTGGAACAACGGGCTCAAATCTTTCTTTTCGTCGGTCATTTCCTTAACGGCCCAGCCATTGCGACCGGAAGCATAGAGAACCGGGAAGTCAAGTTGCTGATCGTTGGCGTTCAGGCTAACAAAAAGGTCGAAAATTTCATCAAGAACTTCATCAACCCGGGCGTCGGCTTTATCGGCTTTGTTAATGACAACAATCGGGCGCAGGCCGAGTTTGAGGGCTTTGCCGAGCACGAATTTGGTTTGCGGCATCGGGCCTTCGGAAGAGTCAACCAGCAAGACGACACCATCCACCATGGAGAGAATGCGTTCGACTTCGCCGCCGAAGTCGGCGTGGCCCGGCGTGTCAACGATGTTAATGTGGGTGCCGTTCCAGTTGACGGAGGTGCATTTGGACAAGATGGTAATGCCGCGTTCGCGTTCCAGATCATTGCTGTCCATAACGCATTCGGCAACTTTTTGATTGTCGCGGAAAGTTCCGCTTTGTCTTAACAGGCCATCTACCAGCGTGGTTTTACCATGGTCAACGTGGGCGATGATGGCGATATTTCTCATACTCATTTTGGAATTCCTTTGCAAAGGCAAATCATATGATAAATTTGTTCTCTTTGTGCAGCTGTCTGCACGGACGGTTCAAATTTATTTCCAGCGTTACCTTGTCAATAAGGAGTTCTGGATATTTTGCCTGAAATCTTTATGTATAATTCGCCTTAACATACCAAGTTAAAATTATTTTTCAAGAAAATCCTGCTGTGAAAACGACGATTTTTACGAAAAAGATTTGCCGTAAGCTCTGAGACGGTTGCGGGCAAAACCGCGCAGCGATACTTCGGCACGGGCGCCGTAGTGACTGATGATTTCCGCCGCGGCAATGCCGCCGATCATGGCGCAGGTGCCAAGGCTCCGTCCCTGGGTGTAGCCGTAAAGGAATCCGGCGGCGTACAAATCTCCGGCGCCGGTGGTGTCAACGACGTCTTCCACCTTTTCGGCTTCGACGAATATCTTAACCCTTTGGTTGACGATGACCGAGCCTTTGGCGCTGCGGGTAATGGCGGCGATTTCGACTTCGTTTTTGATGCGGTCAAGGCATTTGTAAAAATCTTCTTCCTCATAGAGCGATTTGATTTCTTCTTCGTTGCCGAAGATGATATCGACATGGTCGTGAATCAGTTTTTGAAAGTCGGCACGGTGACGGTCGATGCAGCAGCGGTCAGACAGGCTGAAAGCAATCATCCGGTCATATTTATGGGCAATTTCGCAGGCTTTCAGCATGGCTTCACGGGCTGATTCGCTGTCCCAGATGTAGCCTTCCAGATAAATGATTTTAGAACTTTTGATAATGTTTTCATCTACATCGTCAGCGGAGAGTTTTTGTGCGGCGCCGAGATAAGTGAACATAGAGCGTTCGGCATCAGGGGTAACCAAAACAATGCTGCGGCCGGTTGACGGACCCTGCAACAGCGGTTTGGTGAAGAAGTCAACGCCGGCGGCACCGATTGAACGCTGAAATTCCTGTCCGAGTTCGTCATCATGAACTTTGCCGATGAATGCCGGCGTGCCGCCCAGCGAGGCAATGGCCGCAACCGTGTTGGCGGCGGAACCGCCGGAAACTTCCCGCTCGGGAATCAGGTCGGCGTAAATGGTTCCGGCTTCGGCAGCCTGGAGAAGAGTCATTGCGCCTTTATCGAGGCGGCGTTCGGTCAGAAAACCGTCGCCGACTTTGGCGAGGACGTCAACAATTGCATTGCCGATGCCGACAACGTCGTAAATAATGTCATTTTTAGGTGTCATGATGTTTATCTCAAAAATTTGTTAAAACTTATTATTGTTCATAGCGCGAATCAGTATAATCCGCAAGAGTTAAATTTGCGTCAATGTCCGTCAAGCCGGCAACAAAAAAAGCTCCCCGGCAAAGAGGAGCTTTTTTTAATGAGGGAAGATTATGCTTCCGGCCATTCAGCAGCTTTTTCGGCATTGAACGCAACCCATTTCGGGTCAGCGTCGGCATCGTTGCTGATGGCTTCCTGCGGGCATTCGGAGATGCAGACGCCGCAATCAATGCAGGTATCCGGATCTACAACCAGCTGGCTGTCGCCTTCACGGAAAGCGGAAACCGGGCAGACTTCAACGCAGGATTTGCATTTGATGCAGGAATCGTTAACTACAGAAACCATTAATTTAACTCCTAGTTAGTTAGTCATTTGTCAGAGCCTAATCTAGCCGGATTTGTTATAAAATCAAGCAAAAAAACACCGCAAGGTGATTATTTGCGGGCAAACCCTTGCGCAGGGCGGTTTTACTCCCCATATTAAGAGTAATTAATTTAACCGAGGAGTTAAAAATGAGCGATAAAATGAATTTTCAGGCCGAAGTCGGCAAATTGTTGGATATTGTGGTTAACTCGCTGTATTCGGAACGGCAGATTTTTTTGCGGGAGCTGATTTCGAATGCCAGCGATGCTTTGGACAAGCTGAAATATATGGCTTTGACCCATCCGGAAATGTCAAAAGAGGCTGGTGAGCCGAAAATTAAAATTATTCCGGATGCCGACAAACGGACACTGACGATTGAAGACAACGGAATCGGCATGAACCGCGATGATTTGATTAATCATTTGGGGACGATTGCCAAATCGGGAACGGCCGAATTTGTTAAGAATGTCAAGGATAACGGTTCGGCGGTTGATTTAATCGGTCAGTTCGGCGTCGGTTTTTATTCGGCGTTTATGGTGGCGGACAAAGTTGAGATTACAACCCGCCGTGCCGGAGAGGATAAAGCCTGGGTTTGGATTTCCGACGGGGTCGGCGGTTTTGAAATCAGCGAAGGCAAGCGCGACCGTAACGGCACGTCCATTAAGCTGTTTTTGAAAGAAGACGCCAAAGAATTTACCGACACGATTTATCTGCGGCAGATTATCCGTACTTATTCCGACCATATCGATTATCCGATTGTGCTGGATCTCGGCAAGGCCGGCGAAGAAACGGTCAATACCGGTTCGGCGCTGTGGGCAAAGCATAAGTCGGAGATTACGCAGGAGCAGTATAAGGAATTTTATCACCATATTTCAAAAAACTTTGACGAGCCCTGGCTGACGCTGCATTTTAAAGCGGAAGGAAACATTGAATATACCGGGCTGCTGTATGTTCCTTCAACCGCCCCGTATGATCTGTTTCAGCCGGATCGCAAAACCGGTTTGAAACTCTATGTCAATAAAGTGTTTATTTCCGATAAGGTTGAGGAACTGATGCCGTCTTATCTGCGTTTTGTCCGCGGGGTTATTGATTCGGCCGACTTGCCGCTGAATATTTCCCGCGAGATGCTGCAGCAGTCGCCCCTGATTGCCAAAATTCGTTCGGGAACCGTTAACCGTCTGCTGAAAGAGCTTAAAAACCGCAGCAAAGATTATGACGATTATAAAAAATTCTGGGATGCGTTCGGCATTGCTTTTAAAGAAGGCATTTATGAAGATTTTGCCAACCGCACCGAAATTGCCGAGTTGTCGCGTTTCTATTCGACGAAGGATCCGGAGCGCCTGACTTCGCTGGACGAATATATCAGCCGGGTTCAGCCGGAACAGAAGGCTATTTACTACATTACCGGCGATGACGTTAAGACTTTGGTCAACAATCCGCAGCTGGAAGCCTTTAAGGCCAAGGGAATTGAAGTTTTGCTTCTGGTTGACCCGATTGACGAGTTTTGGACCCAGACCCTGCTGAACTATAAAGATTTTGCGATTAAGCATATTTCGCAGGCAGATATCGACCTCGGGCTGAAACGGGAGGAGCCGAAAGCCGAAGAGGGCGCTTTGAAAAAACTGACAGATTTGATGAGCGAAATGTTTAAAGACGAAGTCGGCAAAGTGACGACAACCGACAAACTGACCAAGTCTCCGGCAAGTCTGACGGTGGAAGACGGACAGATGAGCATTCATCTGGAGCGACTGATGCGCAACCATCAGCAGCAGACTGCCTTTGCCAGCTCACGCGTTTTGCAGCTGAATCCCTATCATCCGCTGATTATCAAACTCAGTGAGGCTCTGGGGGACGAAGCCCTGCGGCCGAAAGTTGAGGAAATTTCACGTATTTTGCTTGATCAGGCAAAGATTGCCGAGGGGGAAGCAATTACCGATCCGTCGTATTTTTCGGAGAAGTTGAGCGAGTACATTCTCAAAGCGATCTAAGATGAGTTTCATAACCGGCCGATAAGATTTTACGGGTCGGGAAACAGCTCGTGTGTCTCTTTATGTGAAAATTCCGGAGCGGGTAGCTGCTTCGGAATTTTTTTTAATCAAATCTTATTTTTTTAGGGGTAAACTGGCGGCAACAGACAGAGGAGAATCGTTATGAGTTACATTTTCTGGGGTTTTTTATTCGGCGTTTTAATTCCTTATATGGCACGGCGTTTTGCCAAATTTATGCCGGCAACGGCCGCGTATGCCCTTTATCGCCTGCTGTGGCCGGTCAAGACGGTTTCCGATGAACGGAAGCGCGCGAATCCGGCTTATCAGAAACTGATGAGTGCTTATGTGATGCGCAGTTTGGGATACGGAATTATTACCGCCGCGATTTCTTATGCCGCTTACTGGCAGTTCGGAGCGGCGCATCTTTGGTGGTATCTGGCGTTTATCTGGATTTTGCTGTTGTTGACCGAAATCGATTATAAAACGATGTATCTGCCGGATATTCTGACGTTTCCCCTGCTGCTGGCCGGTTTTCTTTATGCCGTTTTGGTCGGTGTGTGGGTCGGACCGGCGGAAAGCTCAATCGGTGCGGGGGCCGGGTATGTGCTGCCGGTTTTGGCCAGCTTGTTTCTGGTCTGGAAACATAAAGACGTTTTCGGCGGCGGTGATATCAAGCTGTTGTCGGCCGCGGGAGCCTGGCTTGGGGTTGAACTTCTGCTGTATGTTATTTTGCTGTCCTGTCTGGTGTTCGGCATTTATGCCTTAATCAGGCGGCAGCGTGCAGGCGCTTTCGGGCCGGCAATTGCAATTTCTGCAATAATTGTTGCTTTTTGCTTCAATTAAGCTACAATCAGAATCCGTTAAGCCAATGCTTTGAAGAGGAACAAGACAATGATTAAAAAAGCCTGGGAAAAAGATAAACGCAAGGTCAAAAAACTGGTCGAAGGCAATAATTTCGACTATTTTATTCTTTCCTTGATTTGTATTGATGCCGTGGCGCTCGGATTTATGACGTCAGACATTACCAATGTCTTTTTTGACAATGTTTTGTTCATTCTTGACCGTTTGTGCATGGCCATCTTCATTATGGAAATGCTGATGAAGCTTTATGCTTACGGCAAAGGTTTCTTCAAATCCGGCTGGAATGTGTTCGATTTGATTGTGGTGGCGGTTTCCTCGGTGCCTTTTGCCAGCTATTTTATCGTTCTGAGAACTTTCCGCCTCTTCCGCTCTTTGAAGTATGTTAATAAATTTTCCCGTCTGAAGTCGATTATCAATACCTTTATTGCGCTGTTGCCGATTTTTGTGGCAATGCTGGCGGTGTTTGTCATCTTCTTTTATGTTTTTGCAATTATGGCGGTCTGTCTGTTCGGTGATATTTTTGTTGAGTTTGCCACGCTGGGTGATTCTTTATTTACGCTGTTGCAGGTCTTTACGCTGGACGGCTGGGCTTCCAATATTGCCCGTCCGGTTATGTCGGTATTCCCGCATTCCTGGCTGTTCTTCGTCTCCTTTGTCTTCATCTCCTTCCTGATTGTTATCAGTTTTCTGCTCAGTGCAGTCGGGGAAGTGGTCAGGAGGGAATTTCAGCTCAAATCCCGGTTATAGGTTTGTATAATGGGCTATTAATACAGAAATCTCAGGACGGAAGTGTCCTCATGTACTAAAGTGTACACTCCGGTACTTCCGCATTTATTTCTTATTACTAGCCTCATTCTCCAAAACTATAGAAAATGGATGCTACCCAAATTTTATGGGTTGAGGTATATATCAAAAAATTTTAAAACAATAAATCCCCGAAGATGAAATATCTTCGGGGATTTTTTTGGGATCAATTACTGTTCAGACGGCACATTTAATGTCCAGTTGAAAGAGCATTTTTACGGTGTTCTTTGCTTCGTTGTAATTAAAACGGTTGGCAAGCAAGCTGTTGTTAAAACAAATCATTGTGCGGAGAACAATGCATATTGTCTGGCAATCGACGCCGCAGGTCGTTTTGCGGTGGTTGCTTTCCGTTTCGATATCCGAATCCCAGATGGCGTGAAGCATCCGGTATTCCGCATTAGAAACATCTGCCGGCAAAAGAGTGTATGTTTCCGTTATCTTTTGGACGGCTGTCAGGTATGCCAAGGCGGCCTGATAACCAATCAGAAACGGCGATGATGCCTGTTCGGCTATTTGTTTCTGCAGTTTTTCAATGTCGTATTTTAACTGCATTTTAGCCAGCAAACGGAACTCATTGTATGCTTTATGTTGGCTGTTGCTGATGATTTCCTCCTGCGTGCTGCGGTCGGAAATAAATGTTTTCATCAGCTGTTCCATTTCGGAGTTTTTTCCGAAGCGGACGCCGAGAACATCGAGATAACGTTCGGTTACTTTTTGACTGAATTTGAGTTTGTAGCCGATGGCCTCAAACATCATTAACTGTAATTTTTCCATTTCGATAAAAAATTAATAATTAAACATAATTTCTAGGATTTTCGGCTTTTAAAAATACGCTTTTTGCTTTTTTTGTCAAAAACTTTTTTTGATATTTTGCAAGAAATCACCGCCTCCGGCTTGACAAGCCGCTTTTTGATACCTAACTATGGTACTAGACATATAAACTAATTCACTAATAAGGAGTTTACAATGAAGATTAAACCGTTGCATGACCGTGTATTGGTTAAAAGAGTGGAAGAAGTTACCAAAACCGCCGGCGGAATTATTATTCCCGATACCGCCAAAGAGAAACCCAGCGAAGGCATTGTTGAGGCGGTCGGAAACGGTTTCCGTGCCGAGGACGGCAAAATCGTGCCGATGAGCGTTAAAGAAGGCGATAAGGTTTTGTTCGGAAAATGGTCCGGCACCGAGGTTAAAATTGAAGGCGAAACCCGCCTGATTATGAAAGAATCCGATATTTTGGGTATTATCGAATAGTTTTGAACTTATAACAAAGGAAAAGAAAAATGGCTGCTAAAGATATTATGTTTGGGACCGACGCCCGTTCAAAAATGCTGAAGGGTGTTGAGACTTTGGCTAAAACCGTTAAAACAACCCTGGGTCCGAAAGGCCGCAATGTCATTTTGGACAAGTCTTACGGTGCACCGAAAATTACCAAAGACGGTGTTTCGGTTGCCAAAGAAATCGAACTGGCCGACAAATTTGAAAATATGGGTGCTCAGCTGGTTAAAGAAGTTGCACAGAAAACGGCCGATAAAGCCGGTGACGGTACAACAACCGCTACGGTTTTGGCCGAAGCCATTATTAAAGAAGGAGTTAAGGCTGTTGCCGCGGGAATGAATCCGATGGATTTGAAACGCGGTATTGATATGGCGGTTGAAGCCGTTGTTTCCGATGTTAAATCCCGTTCCAAGGATATTAAAACTTCGGAAGAAATTGCCCAAGTCGGTACCATTTCAGCTAACGGTGACCGTACTATCGGCGAGTATATTGCCCGGGCGATGGAAAAGGTCGGCAATGAAGGCGTGATTACCGTGGAAGATGCCAAAGGTCTGGAAACCGAATTGGATGTGGTTGAAGGCATGCAGTTTGACCGCGGCTATCTCTCTCCGTATTTCATTACCAATCCGGATAAAATGAATTGCGAGTTCGAAAATCCGTATATTTTGCTGTATGATCAGAAGATTTCCAATCTGCAGCCGCTGATTCCGGTTTTGGAAGCGATTGTTCAATCCGGCCGCGCTTTGCTGATTGTGGCAGAAGACATTGAAGGCGAAGCTTTGGCTACGCTGGTTGTCAACCGTATTCGCGGCGGCTTGAAGGTTTGTGCGGTTAAGGCTCCGGGTTTCGGCGATCGCCGCAAAGCCATGCTGCAGGATATTGCCATTTTGACTGGCGGACAGGTTATTTCCGAAGAGCTGGGCATGAAGATTGAAAATGTTACTTTGGATATGCTGGGTTCGGCGAAACGAATCGAAGTTACCAAAGATGATACGACTATCATTGACGGTGACGGCGAGAAGGATTTGATTGCTGCCCGCGCGGCTCAGATTCGTAAAGAGATTGAAGAAACGACCTCCGATTATGACCGTGAAAAGTTGCAGGAAAGACTGGCTAAAATTTCCGGCGGTGTTGCTGTTCTGAAAGTCGGCGGCGTTTCCGAAGTTGAAGTTAAAGAGAAAAAAGACCGTATCGATGATGCCCTGAATGCAACCCGTGCTGCGGTTAAAGAAGGCGTTGTCGCCGGCGGCGGTGTTGCTTTGCTTTATGCGGGCAAGGCTTTGGACAAGCTGGCTCCGGCCAATCAGGATCAAAAAGTCGGTATTGACATTATTCGTAAAGCCACGCAGGCGCCGATCCGTCAGATTGTTGAAAATGCAGGTCTGGATGGTGCGGTTGTTGCCGGCAAGCTGCTGGAAAGCGAAGATACCAATTATGGTTTCAATGCTCAGAACGGCGAATATACCGACATGGTTAAAGCCGGCATTATTGACCCGACCAAAGTGGTTCGTACCGCTTTGCAGGATGCAGCTTCCGTCGGCGGTTTGCTGATTACGACCGAAGCTATGGTTACCGAAGCACCGAAGAAAGAATGCCATTGCGGCGACGGTGCCGCTGCGGGAGCCATGGGTCCGGGCGCAATGGGTTTCTAATGTCTTAGAGACTTTACTCAAAGGAATAAAAAGCCTCCCGAACTTTCGGGAGGCTTTTTTAGTGTTAAATTAACCGATATTTATTATTATTGTTGCAGAGGTTGAAATGGTTGATTTTGATAATTTGGATGAATTGAAGGCCCTTCGGGCCCGGGGGGCGGTTGACGACCGGCAGTATGAACTGTTGCGGCGCCGTCTGGCTCGACGGATTATCAGCGACAGGCGTGAGGCCGCCTTTTCCAAAAGCGGTGCCGTATATATTGTACTGGCATTTTTTACCGGGGCTATCGGGCTGCATAATTTTTATGCCGGATATTATAAGCGCGGCTGGACGCAGGCGATACTGACCATTGTTTCGCCGCTGTTTGCTTTTCTGCCGCTGCTGGCAACGGCGGCTTGGGCTTTCGGGGAGTTGCTTTGGGTTAACAAAGCGGCAAACGGAACTTTTTTTCGCGGCTCAAGAAAAGTTATCTGGCTGTTGCGAATTTTGGCGGTGGCAGTTTTTGTCTTTATTTACAGCCGTGCCGAATTGGTAACCGAATCTTAAGTCGTTAATGGCATAATCGGCAAAAAACGGGAAGGTCTTTATGAAAAAACATTTTTATATCTTCCGTCACGGGCAGACCGTCTGGAATGCCGAAGGCCGTCCGCAAGGGCAGCATGAGTATCCGGTTCCGCTGACGATGGAAGGACGGGAACAGGCTCAGAAACTGGCGGATAAACTAAAAGATAAAAAAATTAAACTGATTGTCAGCTCGGATTTGTTGCGGGCACAGCAAACGGGAGAAATCGTTGCTCAGGCACTGGGAGTTCCGCTTGAATTTGACCGGCGTCTGCGCGAAGTCGATTATGGTATTCTCAACGGTTTATATACGATTGAGAGGGAAGAGGTTTATCCTGATTTTAAAAAATGTTATGAAGACCCGAAAATTCCTTTTCCCGAAGGGGAGAGCCTGCATCAGGTGGCGCTGCGCTTTATTGATGCGGTTAAGGATATTTGCAGCCGCTGCAGTTATCGGGCGGTCGGCATATCTTCCCACGGCCATGCGATAACCTCCCTGATAGAAGAAGTTTTCGGTTACCAGGTTCAGCGGGTGGAAAATTGTGACTATGTTCATATTACGTATGATCCGGTTAAAGATAAGTTTGAAGGTGTTGAGCTGCCGCCTGAACGAGAGATTTTTAAAGCGATTATTCCGAATTATTAACGGGAGTTATGATGGTTTATTTGTTTTTGTTTATTGCAATTTTGTGCGAGGTTACGGCAACGACGGCGTTGAAGGCGGCGAACGGCTTTACGGTTCTCATTCCCAGTGTTGTGACAGTAGCGGGCTACGCCGGCGCTTTTTATTTTCTCAGCCTTTGTCTGAGTTCTATTCCGCTGGGGATTGCTTATGCCGTTTGGTCCGGAATGGGAATCGTTCTGGTTTCGGTACTGGGATGGTTTTTTTATCATCAGTCGTTAGATTGGGCCGCAATAACCGGTATTGTGATGATTTTGGGCGGTGTGGTGTTTATAAAATTATTCTCTAAAACAATGTAAAAGCTGAGGCTTGTTATTTTTTTTGAAAAAAATGAAATTTTATGCTTGCAATTTTTTTTGAATATGGTAATTAATATCTCGTTCTAGCGATGCGGGCGTAGCTCAGGGGTAGAGCGCAACCTTGCCAAGGTTGATGTCGAGGGTTCGAATCCCTTCACCCGCTCCAATTCAAAACCACCTTGTAAAGGTGGCTTTTTTTTACGGGTGACGTTTCAAGCCGCATAGCTGGCTTTCAACGGACGGGATTATCCCTGTCTGGCTCGTAAGTTCATTTTATTCACTAACTCGCTGCGGGCACTCTGTTTGTAGTGCTTGCGGTACATCGCTTTCGCTTGTTTGCAAGCGAACAAACATTCGCCTGTCGTCAGAAAACAATTCACCGGATTGTTTTCTTTCCTTCAGCCCACTTCAATTCAAAACCACCTTGTAAAGGTGGTTTTTTTATTTTTATACTTACATTTTCTTCCATATAATAGTAAAACAAAACAGCAGATAAATTATCTGCTGTTTAAAATTTTGTTTTTTAACGGAAAATGGAACAGAGCCGCGGGAAAAAGTTGCCGCTTTTTTAGATATTTGATTAGAAGATGATACGAACGCCCCCGGATACTTCACTGACGCCGTCGTAGAAGTCGGTTGAACCGGAATTGAGGGAGGTGTAGTGGAACATGGTTCTTAAAGCGATGTGCGGAATAATTTCATATTGCAGGCCGATACCGAATCGCGGGCCGTTAACGTCCTGGTCATATTTCCAACCGTTGGGCTGAGTGATTTTAAAGGTATATTTGGCCAAACCGATGGAGACGATTACCGAGAAGCTTTCGGAAAGCGGAGCTTCTCCGACTAAGTCGGCACCGTAGGCCGTCAGTTCGGATTCGTAACCGTGTTTGTTTTCCGCTTTGTCGGAAAACATATACCAGGCTTCGAGTCCGACGCCGTAGGAACTGAAACCGATAACCGGAGAGATACCGTTGTAGCCGTCATCCATTTCATAGAGGGTGTTGTTTTTGTATTTGATGTCGGAATAGACGTAGTCGGCTCCGAAGTATATTTTTGAACGAGTGCTGTAAGCAAAAGCCTCCGCTGAAATGCAGAGGGAACAAACACAAGCCAAACCGGTTATTGCTAACTTTTTTATCATCCTGCTAACTTCTCTATTTCGAAAATTTGTCTAATCTTAGACGAATTTTACGCCAAAATCAAGACTTTTTATTTTCGACGAGGTTAATTCTTGAAAAGTTATCATATAACCAATACTTTAATATATAGTTTAATTTTGAAGAAAAGGCGGCTGATATGAAAAATAATTTTTACGAAGCGATTGAGAACCGACGTTCAATTTATGGTTTGGGGAATCATGAGGCTGTTTCTGAGGAAAAGATCGTATCTTTGGTTAACCACATGGTTAAATATTGTCCGTCGGCTTTTAATTCGCAGTCGGGACGGGTGGTTGTTCTGTTTAAGAAAAATCATCAGCGCTTGTGGGAAATTGTCAAAGAAACGCTGCAAAGGATTGTGCCGGCGGATAAATTTGCCGCAACGGAAGAAAAGATTGCTTCTTTTGCCAAGGGGTATGCTACGGTTTTGTTTTTTGAAGATCAGGATGTTGTGGCGAATCTGCAAAGGAATTTTCCTTTGTATGCCGACAATTTTCCTTTGTGGTCTTTGCAGTCGAGCGGTATGTTGCAGTATATGGTTTGGGCGGCTTTGGAAAATGAAGGAGCCGGTGCCAGTTTGCAGCACTATAATCCTCTGATTGATGACGCGGTTGCGGCAGAATGGAAACTTCCGGCCTCGTGGAAACTTATCAGTCAGATGCCGGTCGGCAGTCGTGAGGCTCCGGCAGGGGAAAAAACTTTTGAGCCAATCGAAAAAAGAGTAAAAGTTTTTAAATAATGCTTGCAAAATATCACAATTGTCGATATTAAAAGGTGGTATTACGGATGAGTGGCAGAGAGGCTGAATGCGAGCGACTCGAAATCGTTTATACGGGGTGACCCGTATCGGGGGTTCAAATCCCTCCTCATCCGCCATTTTGATTAAAAAGGCGCTCATTTGTAGCGTCTTTTTTCGTATCCGGCAGAAATGCGGGCTTCGCGGGCGGTTGACATCGCCGAAATGACTATGGTAAGCTCGTTTTAAATCAAAAATCGCAAAATTTCCGGCAGTTACATACAATGCCGATTTTGGGCGAGTCAATTGAGAACTAAGCTTACGTGGCTATAGTAATTAATTTTAGAAATATGGATAGTTGTTATGTCTTTAAAAGAAGAATCTTTTGTTAATGTTGAACCAGATAAATGGTTTGAATGCAAAACAATAAAAATTAACAAGTATTGTGAAAAATGGGAAATTAGGAAACGCCTTGGAGGCGGATACAATGGTAATATTTTTAACGTTGTGGATTCTTTATCATCGGACAGTGAGAAATATGTTTTAAAAATACCAAGAGAAAACACCTCTAAGGAATATTTCTATTCTGAAATCCATAATTTACAAAAATTGTCTGGAAATATTCAAATACCAACGATTATAGATTATTGTGATAAAAAAGAAAATCCTTTTCTTGTTTACAAACACATTCCGGGAACGTCACTACATGATATGATATTAAATAAAGGAAACATCCCCCTTCGTGATACAATAGTTGCAATATTTAAGTTATTGGATACAATAAAATATTGTCATGATAAAAAAATTATACATAGGGATATTAAGCCTGCTAATATAATTTGTAGAAATGATGACATCAATGATTTGGTACTTATAGATTTTGGTTTATCAGTAGATATAGAAAATTGTCACCATGCTTCGGGTGGAACTATATATGGCAACAGGTCTTTGGTTACCCCTGAATTCTGGATTGGAGATGATAAAGAAAATCCTGTATCCGACTTGACCTACATATGCGGTAGTGTTTTCTTTTATATGTTGTTTGGATGTTTGCCATATGTCATGACGGATGAAAAAGGTAATCCGCCTCATAAGAGGAAAAAAGTAATAGAGATTATGGATGAATGGAAAAGAGAAGAAATAGAAATAATGAATTCATTTTTTGAGAAGGTTTTCTCCCCTCACATAAGCCGGAGATTTCAAAATGTTGATGAAATAAAGGATTTTTTGAGTAAAATATGCTTTTCTCAGACTAGATAGTAAAACTTATCAAAGTTTCCTGCTCTTCAAAATTTAAATCTTTAGATGCAATTTCAAATAGTTTTTGCAGGTTGACGGTTAAGGTGCCGTTAAGGAGTTGGTTGACTATTTTCGGTGATAGATAAGCAAGGTTAAGGTATTTATAGATGGTGCGTTTGGAGATGTGCTCTTGCTTAGTGATGTCATCGGTTGGCATACCGCTTTCATAAAGTTTTTTGTACCGCCAAGCGTAGGCAAAGGCTCGGACGATGAGGTGGTTGTTGTCATTAACACTCATCAGTCCGACCTTTCCTGCGTTATAGACATTGCTTGACAGTCCGCGGTTGATGACCACCTGTTTTTCGTAGATGATTTGGTTATTGGCATTATCGGCAATAAATTCCAACGGGGTGTTATTTTCATTCAGCGAATCACCAGTATAGGCTGAGATGATTATCGGATCGGTATTAAAGAAGAAGGTCAAGCGATCTTTTTGATAGATGATTTTGTTAATGAAGTTGCGGATAAAATTGCGTTGCGCGAAATAGTCCATATCGGTAAAGTTTATCTGCTTTAGAGCCATTATGCTGTCTTTGTTCAGCCCATTAAGGTTACTATTAAGAATTTCAATAATGGCGTCTTTGGCAAGCTTATCAATTTGTTCCGTGGGTAAGAACAATCCTTTAACAGAATAATAATGTTTTTTGGTAGCTTTCTTTTTGCTGTTGGCCTGATTGGTAAAAATGGTGCCGTTGGCATCAAACAGTTTTCCAGTCAGCAGATTATTGTTTCTCATACGAGTATGGTTGGCGCAGTTGTCATTTTCTTTAAGTTTACTCTGTACCTTTTCCCACAAATCTTTTGATATGATGGCCTCATGCTGTCCTTTGAATGCTTGTCCGGTGCGTTTGTTCTCAATCATGCCGAGGTATAATTTTTCATGTAGCAAGCGGTGGAGCGCAGATATTTTGAAAGGTTTGCCGCCTCTCAGCTCTCCTTTGTTGGTTATCCAGCCTTTATGTTTGAAGCCTTTAATTTCAGCAAATTTCTCAAGTTCTGCCAACGAGCCACATTGCAGATAAGTCTCAAAAATGCTATGCACCTGTTCGGCTTCAACCGGATTAATGACCAATTTTTTGTCTTTAATATCATAACCAAGTTTGGGGACGCCTCCTGTCCACAAGCCTTTGGCTTTACTGGCTCGGATTTTATCACGGACACGTTCCGAAGATACTTCCCGCTCAAATTGGGCAAATGATAACAGCATGTTTAAGGTCAGCTTGCCCATAGAGGTTGAGGTATCAAAAGCTTGAGTAATTGAAACAAAGCTGCAGCCGTATTTATCAAATTCCTTCATCATATTATGGAAGTCCATAATGGAGCGTGACAACCGGTCAACTTTGTAAACCACTACCGTTTGAATTAAGCCGCGGCGGATATCTTCAAGCATTTGTTTTAGAGCCGGACGTTCCATGGTGCCGCCGGATATGCCGCCATCGGTGTAGGTTTTGAAATATTCCCAGTTATTAAAGGCTTGCGACAAGATGTAACTTCGGCAGGCGTCTTCCTGATTATGCAGGGAGTTAAACTCAAGTTCCAAGCCTTTTTCGGTGGATTTACGAACATAAACCGCACAGTTTACCTTAGTCATGAGCCGCCTCTTTTAATGCTCGTTTGTTATTTAATCCGAAGAAATCATAACCGGAAACTTTTATACCGCAAATTTCTTTGGCGATAGCGGACAGAGTTTTATAGTGCTGCCCGTTATAGATAAAATCATCAGCTTCGGCGATAATAATTTTATATTGTCGGTTACGATAGGTTTTGATAATTTCGGTGCCGGGATGCAGATTGTATTTGGTCTTATAAACCTTAACCATACACTCATCGGGGTTTTCGGCGTATTTCTCCAGCTTAGTCAGGTGTTTGCGCTCAATCTTGAGATTAGCGTTTTCACAGGCGATATAATACCACAGCGCGCGAAACTGCCGTTCGTATGAACTATCGCAATATCGTGCCCAAAGTTCAGCCTTCTTTTGGTGACTTAACTTTTTTAGTCCTTCGGCGCTTTGGGGTAGATGAATTTTCTTTTTCATATAAAATATCCCTTATTTTGCTTAATTTATCTCGAGATAATTTATCTTTATCCCTTGCTGACAGTAACGCTTGCAAAAACAAAGAAGTCAAATCAAATAGTGCGGAATCGGAAACTTTCGGACGGCCTTGCGGGTTTCCTGATTTTCCTTTTTGAAATTGGTGCGTAATCGGTGGTTTTTTATACATTTAGAGCCTCCATGCCACAGCAATGAAGGCTCTTTCATAGCTTTAAGTCAAGTTATATTACCACCTTTGATGTTCTCCTGTAGCATTAGTTCAAGGCTTGAAATAGTTATTAAATTCACTTGAATAATATACTTATAAAAAATATATTGACATCGCTAATTTTCTCTTGTATAAGATATTTGTTAATGTAATTAAATAAGGAGAGTTAAATGTTTCAGAGGTTTGAACATGCACGCAAAGGATTTTCGCCGAAAGTTTCTATTAGTACCTCGGGAAAACTTTCTTTAAATGAGGGAGCAGTCAGGTTGTGGAATTTGGAAAAATTTAATTTTGTTAGTCTGCTCTATGATGCTGAAACCAAGAGAATCGGTTTGGAGTTTTTAGAGGATAAGACAATGGGAAGCATTTTTAAATTGCAATTTAGGAAGAACTCAGGTGTTTTTATCAGCTGCACTTCTTTTCTAAATTACTTTAACATTCCTTTTTCAGATTTGACGGCTTCATATGAAGTGCAAAAAGAAAAAGAAAATTTTTTGGTTGTTGATTTAAACAGCAAAAAAATTCGGCAAAGTCGAAAATAAAAAAGTGCCGCAGGTAATTAAACTTGCGACACCTTCATCGGAAGGTATGTTATACCCACCAATCTAAGCAATTGAAAGTATAAGCATACCTTCCATAAAAATCAACTTAAATTTATGGAGGCATGAATGCTTAAATCCATTAAGATTGACTATGTTAAAATTGGGGAACTACGAAAGTATTCCTTAAATCCTAAGATCCACGAAGAGAAACAGATTCAGCAAATCGCCAAATCAATTGAAAGATTTGGTTTTAATAATCCTATTTTGATTGATGAAAAATCGGAGGTAATTGCCGGTCATGGTCGTCTGTTGGCGGCAAAGCTGCTAAAACTTGAAACAATTCCGGTAATTCGTCTTACATATCTTTCTGAACCCGAAAAGCGAGCTTATCGCATAGCGGACAATAAATTGTCGGAAATTGGTAAATGGGATACGGACTTATTGAAATTGGAATTTTCAGAAATTGAAAAACTGGCTCTAAATTTGGAAGATGAGCTAAATCTGGATATTACTGGGTTTGATTTTAAGGAGATAGATGTTCTTTTGGCCGATAATAAACCTAACGAAAAAGCGGATGAAAAACTTAATTCCGTTCCGTATGTGCCAGAAAATGAAATAGTCAGTCAGCATGGCGATGTTTGGTTATTAGAAAAGCACAAAATTATTTGTGAGGATTCGTTGAAGGAGGAAACATATCAGCGTTTGTTTCATGATGCTCAGGCAAATATGGTTTTTATTGATCCGCCGTATAATGTTAAAATTCAGGGGCATGTTTGTGGCGCAGGTCAAATCAAACATAAAGAGTTTGCTTTTGCTTCCGGTGAAATGAATGAGGCTGAATTTATTTCGTTTTTGAAAACATCAATGGCAAATATAGCCAAATATTCTGCTGAAAATTCCATTCATTATGTTTGCATGGATTGGCGGCATATATACGAGCTGCTTTCAGCGGCGAGGGATATCTATCCAAAAATGCTGAATATTTTGGTGTGGTGTAAGGAAAACGGTGGTATGGGAAGTTTTTATCGTTCGCAGCATGAACTGATTCTTGTTTTTCAGAACGGCAAAGGCTCTCATGTTAATAATGTGGAATTAGGCAAACACGGTCGTTATCGGACGAATGTCTGGCATTATGCCGGTGTTAACAGTTTTGGTTCCGAACAGAAAAATCTCAAAATGCATCCAACCGTTAAGCCTGTGGAATTAGTCCGCGATGCGATTTTGGATGCTTCTAAACGCGGCGGTATTGTACTGGATACGTTTCTTGGCAGCGGAACAACACTGATTGCGGCTGAAAAGGCCGGACGCATTTGTTACGGAATTGAGTATGAGCCATTATATGTCGACACGATTATCCGCCGATACTATGAATTAACCGGAGTATGGGCTGTACGCGAAGATGACAACAAATCCTATAATGAATTGCTTAAGGATAAGAAAAATGTCTGATGTTGGGTATGGAAAACCTCCGTTGCATAGTCGTTTTCAAAAAGGAAAATCTGGTAATACTAAAGGTCGTCCGAAAGGTTCCTGCAATACATTAAAATTGCTGAACGATGTTTTGGAACAAAAAATTACAATTACTCAGGAAGGCAAGCCAGTAAAAATATCCAAGAAACTTGCGATGTTGACTCAGCTAGTCAATGCGGCTGTAAAAGGCGAGATTAAGGCTATTGCCGCGCTTTTTCCTTATTTGTTGCAAATTGACCTTAAGGAGGAAGAAAAACAACAGGCTTTGAAAGCCTTGAGTTCTAATGACCAGAGCATTGTTGAAAATTTTATCAAGAAATTTAATGAGGAGAAAAATTATGACTGATAAAGACATAATGAAATTAATAATTAAACTTTTTGAGGCGGAAGCAAAACGATTGTCTTTATTAGAAAAAGACCGAAAAATTTGTAAGGAGTGCGCAGAAATGTTAAAGAAACATTTTTTTGGGAAAAAGGTGGCTTCGTATGCAGCAGATGCAAAGAAGAAAATTGTTAATCTTTCGGTAGCTAAAATTACAGAATCTTCGATGAGTGCTTCTTTGAAACAGAAACTTCTTCAAGAAGTTGAAGAAATCAGAAAAAAGGCCGGTTTGGAAAGTGATGAGTTTTTAAAGGAGATCGTTTATGATGAGTTCTTTAGTTGATTTGCAAGCGATATTACGTTGCCACTTTGCTAGTTTTGTTGAAAAATGTTTTCAAGAAGTTTCAAATGGTGAGTTTAAGGGTAACTGGCATATAGATTATATTTGTCAGGAGCTTGAGGATATGATGAGCGGTAAGAATCGGCGGCTGATTATCAATATTCCGCCAAGGAATCTAAAATCCGTAATTTGTTCGGTTGCTTTACCGGCTTTTATTCTCGGACATGATCCCAAGGCAAATATAATTTGTGTCAGTTATAATGATGAGCTTGCAGAAACCTTGGCAGGACAATGCCGTATGGTGATGATCAGTTCTTGGTATCGCGATTTGTTTCCGCAGGCGGTGCTTTCTGCTGATAAAAGTGCTGTTAATGATTTTCATACGATTGCTAGTGGTGGCCGATATGCTACTTCTGTCGGCGGTACGTTAACCGGACGTGGTGCGGATTGGATAGTTATTGATGATCCGATAAAACCAACAGATGCATTGTCTGATGTTCAGCGTAAAAAGGTTAATGATTGGTATGGTAATACGCTTTATTCGCGCCTAAATGACAAACGTACAGGAAAAATTCTGCTAATTATGCAGCGTTTGCATTTGGACAATTTATGCGGCTATATTATTAACCGTACTCCAGATGTCAGACATATTAAAATTCCGGCAATTGCAATGGAAGATGAAGTATGGAAAATTAAAACACCTTTGGGCGAATATAAGACCATAACGCGCAAAAAGGGAGAGGCTTTGCATCCTGAAAGAGAGGATTTAGAAATTCTCCAAGATATTAAGTTTAACAGCGGCGAGTATCATTTTTGCGCGCAATATCAGCAGATGCCTATTTCTCCGTTGGGAAATTTGGTAAAAAAGGAATGGTTGAAATATTACGCGGAAATAGCTAATCCGATGAAAGAATTGATTATCTCTTGGGATACGGCCAGTAAATGCGGTGACAATAATGCCTATTCGGCCTGCGTGATTATCGGGATTGACTATAATAATAAGTGGCAGATGTTGGATTGTTTTCGCGGACGTTTTACATTTCCTGAATTGTTACAAAAGGTTATTATGATCTATGAGCAAACTAGGAGTAAATATAGTCTTCCGGTCAAATTGTTGATTGAAGACAAATCATCGGGAACTCAGCTTATCCAATCTTTGAATTGTAGACCGGATATAGAGGTTGTTGCGGTTCGGCCAAACAAAGATAAAGAAGTACGGTTTGGAGCAGCTTCAGTTCATATTCAAAATGGAAACTGTTCCTTTCCGGCTACTTATGGCAATAATTTTGAAATATTTTTAGAGGAGTTACTGACCTTTCCGCAATGCACGTTTAAAGATTTATGCGATGCTTTTAGCCAGGCAATCCTTTATCTGACAGAATATACACAAACATCACATACTTCTCATTATGCCGCTACGGGGTTAGTGATACGAGACGGATATTATGTCGGCAGCAATACTTCTCGACCGCACCCCATGAGAAATCCAAAATTGGGGCGAGCCTATAGAAGATAAGCTCCGTATTCAAAAGGCGAAACTTTCTCATTATGAACGGATAAATTCGTTTAAAAATTTTAATAAAATTTCTTGCTGTTTATTGTTTAGGCGGGAAATTTTGTTGATTAAAATTTCTTCAGGTTCTTTAATTCTGTTTCCTTCTTGAGAAATAACCGAACAGATATCAACTCCGAGAGATAAAAGAATTTTGTATAAAGTGTAAGCCTTAGGTGATTGCTTGCCGTTTTCAATCAGATTAAGCGATGAATAATCAATATCGCTGTGTGCGGCCAATTCTTCGCAGGATTTCTTCTCGGCGTTTCTCATCTTGCGAATTGCCGTAGCAACGGTGGTTTTAAAATCTTCTTCTGACAACATAGCACATCCCCGATAAATATTTATTGGGAGTGTACAATAATAAAAAAATACAAACTATTGAGCTAATCCAATTTAATTTTATTGACTATTTGCAATAAGAATTTATCATGTCGAATATCAAGATTTTTAATGGGAGAAGCACTATGGCTTATAAATATGATGGAAAATATATTTTAGATGGTTCTAGAAAATTATTTGAATTTGATGGCAAGTATATAAAAAAATACTGTGGCAGCAAGTTATACGAATTTGATGGAAGATATATTAAAAAATATTGCGGAAGTAAGCTTTATGAACTTACCGGACGAGATATTAAAAAGTATTGTGGCAGTCGAATTACACAATATAGAGATTTGGGAGAAGCTTTTGTTAAAATTTTAACTTTAGAAGGTTTGCTGTAGAATGGCAATTCAAAGGTATTTGAAAGCAGAATTCCTGGATTTATTGCAGAATGCTGTTTGTGATATTGACAGTTTTTATGCTCAAGGTTTTTTGAATTATCGTGGAATAACGAGCGATACAAAGGAACGATATGAAGATATTGCGGCTGAATTTGTATTAGATAATTTGGCCGCATTGGGCAATATCAAAGCGGTTGAACGGCAATCTTCTTATAAAACAGATGGTCATGAACAATTAATCCCCGATGTCAGTAAAATTAAAGAGATTAAAGCAGGTGCTATTCGGCGGCAAGAGGAATGGTTGGCCAAAAGTATGTATGGCAAAGATTATGAACATCTTGGAAAAATTATAGATTTTCAGGTACCGATAAAAGATGTCCGTGGCAGCGTGGCGGGAAAAATTGACTTAATATCATTTTCTGAAAATGATAATATTTTGTATCTGCTGGAGTTTAAGAAATCAAATAGTCAAGAAACTTTGTTACGTTGTATCTTGGAGACATACACTTATTATAAGCAAGTTAATCATGCCAAGCTGTTAAAAGACTTTAACTTTCCGGCAAATAGTCAAGTTATACCGGCTGTTTTGATTTATAAGCAAAGTTTTGCCGCCACCGGTTTAGGTGATTTATCTTTGCAAAAACTAAGGAATACACTAGGGGTAAGCATTTTTCTGATTAACGAAACAGGCGGGATTGACAAAGCATGAAATTGATAATCCATCGCGGGACTAATGAGATTGGCGGCAACTGTATTGAATTCGACAATGGCCGTAAGCGGATTGTTTTTGATATTGGTTTACCCTTGAATGCGATTGATGAGGATTTGGACATTAGCTGTTATAAGCCGAATATTTCCGGTTTGTTTGGTGAGGAGAGCGGTGTTGCCGCAGTATTTATTAGTCATGCTCATCCGGATCATTATGGGTTGCTTAGTCTGATTAATAAAAATATTCCTATTTATATGAGTAAAGCGGCGGCAATTATTTTGAAAAAAGTTGTGCCGTTGTTTGGGAAAGAAAATTATGCGGATTTAAATATTATAGAAATATCCGATGGCGAAGAAGTGAGAATCGATGATTTTAGTGTCCGAGCCTATGAGGTTGATCATAGCGCTGCAGTAGCGATGGCTTTTGAAATTTCGGGGGAGTGTAAACGGATTCTTTATTCCGGCGAGATTCGTTTTCATGGTCGGCGAGCATGGCGGAGTCAAAATCTTGAGGACAACGTAACACTGCCGGATTATTTATTGTTAGAAGGTTCGACTTTAGGACGAGAGAAACAAGAACAGCTGACGGAATACGATGTTGAAAAACAGTTAACGGAATTATTTGCGAAACCTAAGCTATCGCTTATTGTCTTTTCGACACAAAATATTGACCGATTAGTGTCGGTTTATAATGCTTGTGTACGGCAAAACAAAATTTTGGTGCTAGATCCGTACAGCTGTGCGATTTTGGAAAATTTGCGGAAAATAAGTCCTCATTTGCCGCAATTTGGTTGGAATAATATTCGAATTTATTTTGCGAGTAATTCTATTACACGCAAACTAGCGGAAAGTGGTGATTTGTACCATTATAAAACGGCAAAAGTTACTTTTGATGAAATAGCGGCAAATCCTGAAAAATATGTTGTGAAGGCCAATTTTGCAATAACCGAAAAACTTTTTGAAAAGTTTGGCGCTGAAAATATGCAATTAATATATTCGCTCTGGTCTGGGTACTTAGATAAACCGGGATATTGGCACGATTTGAAAGATAAATTGGTTTATGTACATACGTCAGGGCATGCTTGTGTTAAAGATTTACAAAATTTTGTAAAAGCCGTCAAACCGAAACATATTATTCCAATCCATACGGTATGTAAGGATAAATATACCGACTTGTTTGATGCGGATATTATTGCGTTGAATGATAATGAAGAAATGGAGTTATAAATGGATAATAAAGAGGAGAAAAGTATTCATAATATAGAGGTTTATATAGGTGGAATAGCAGCTTTGTTGGCTATCTCGGCAGTCCTGTATAAGGCTTCTATCAATGGATTTTCTAAGGAAGCTGTCTTGGATGCGTTAATATCCATTTCGGGTACGATTGTTTCTGCTTTAGTTCTACTAGTGGCAATCCGCAGTATTATTCGCAACATGGGGAAAAAGGATACATTTGATAATGTTCTAAAACAGGAGATTGAAAATTGGATAAACCGCAGTCGGCCACTGATTTCTGAGGATAAGAACTTTGGCAATGGTACGCGCTATTTTATGTTGACAGATCATGAGCATATTTTTGATATAGGCAAAGATTTGTCTGATGAGAATTCTTATAAAAAGGGACAATTCGTTATTATCCCGAACACTTTTAGAAAAAACAATCAGTTGACGTTTATCTTAAATAAAAGCACCTTTCTGGATCGAGCAAAGATTAATGAAACAGACGTTGATGCTGAATTAAAAATTTTGGCCTCTAAAATAGCAGCTTGTATTAATTCTAATTTTGGGCAGTCCTTTGCTGCTTCAGCAGATAAGAGCCAGTCAAAAATCAATGTTATTTTATTGGAAAATCTATCCACTCCTGAACAAGCACGTAGTTTAGTTAAGATGATCGACTATGTAATGACCTTATATATGGTTGCCGCGTAATATTAATTCTATTCTTTATTGTTGTGTTTTAAATAATTTATTTATCATTTTGTTTATTTGGTGTTTGGGGATTTTTGAAGGTGGACGTAATTTTAGTTTTTTATCAAGTTGCTTAAACCAAGATCTATAATTTATTTTTCGTACTTTATTTATGACAAAATGTAATTTACAATTACCTAGCTTTTTTCCGCATCCACATGGACATAACAATTTATTTGCTATTCTTTTCCTTAAACCAAGGGCTTTAAGGATTTGTATAACTTGTTCATCCGTATTTACAGAAAAAATATCTTTATAATCATCTAAGAGGCCTCTATCACCGTGAGCTAATCCTCTGAATACTTCTGTATTCTCTGTCTTAATTTTTATTGTTGCCGCTGTTAAAAATGGTACAATACATTTATTCATAAATCCATCGAGTGTTGGATTATTGTATATTTCAGTTTGGATTCTAATATCGGATCCTAAGCAAAGGGAGTCATCTGTAAAATTTATATGATGATTATAATCTCGAGGGATTTTATTACTAATTTCTCTGACAATAGGAATACCTTTAGGAAATGAATTTGGAATTTTTATTTCTAATTCATAATTTTCATCGACGTTTCCATAACCGGTCATACAGGAGCATAATTCATATTTGCCCGTTAAGGTTATTTCTGTTTCTTCTATGCTAGTAATAGATATGCCTGGATTGTTTTTAAGAAAGTCAAAAATTCCAATGGTATCTTTCATCGTTTTTCCTTATTTCATATGCGGCTTTGGAAGTTTAGCAACTTCAATCCGATTGTTTTTAATAGGAACTTTATTTATGTTTATTGCATCTTCTTCAAACATACTTTCATTTAGAATTAATCCAAAACTATTGTGAGCTTTATCAAATACAGCATTTAGGCTAGAAGCATCCTTAATATTGCAAAGGTCTGCTTTAGCCTGCATTATCCACATATAGAAGTTTTTCTCAAGCTGTGGATCTTCTTTCCATTTATCTGCAAAATCTTCTTCAGGCTTTGTAGGATTAGGTACTCTAGGGCCATATCCCTTATTATTGAGCATTTCCTCCATTTTAGTTAATATATTAAAAATGGAGATATCTAATTCTCTTTCGCCTTGATATGCTCTAGCTGCAAGTGTTGTTATTATTATTGATACAGGTTTTACATCATCATTCTTTTGGAACATTATGTCTCTATGCCGTTTGAGAATTTGTACACTTCTTTGCAGAATAGTTTTGCGTTTGAAGAAAGGTAACTCCTCGTAATGGGCTTTATTTATAGCAACAAAATCTACACCTAAACGCATTCTACTTTCAAACCATTGTGCATATCCTTCGGGATTGCTTATTGGCCAATTTTGAGTTATATGATTGTAGTTATCTGTTTTATTATCTGTTATGTTATATGCAAAATCTGCGAGTTTCCCAGAAAGAGATTCATCCATACCAGATGCTTTCATACTTTCAACAAGAAATTTTTTATCATTTAAAGGGATGCCTGGAACAATATCCATATGAAAGTTTATATTTCCCTGATAATTTATTCTCCAACAACGTCTTTTTTCTTCTTTACCTTCTTTTATCCCTCTTTTTTGAATGTAGTCATCTATAGCTTTCCCTGTAATATCTTTAAGCTCTTTTTGAGAGCTATTTCTACTATTAAATCCTTTCTCCAACCTACAGGTTAAATCGAGATCATATGCACTATTACCATTTAATGGTTTTATTGCGGTGCCTAATCTAAAAGAACCTTGAGGAAAAACTTTTGGTTCGAACATGCTTATGTTTGAGTCCGTACATAAGAACTCTCCTAAATCTTCATACCTTGACTTTGCGGTTTCATAATAAGAATCTGGCAACTCAATATTTTCTGCTATTATTTCAATTGCTGTTTTTCCCATATCATAATTCCTTTACTTAATTTCTAAAAATTCTTTAATTTTGGTTGCTTCATACGTAAACATACTGTCAGCTTTTGATAAAAATTTATCTACACAGGTTGTCTCATCAAGAGGCAGTGGTTGTTCTGATTCAAAACTTAGTCTTTTTATCTGCTCTGGTTTTAGAAGCAAAGATAAGTAATTATGAACAGATTGGGCCTGTAAGGACATTATAAGATCTAATAGCTTCAATCCTTTCCAACCATTAATAGCACCCCACCTCTTTTTCTTATTTTTATGAACATCCATATTATATTCTGGTTTATAAAGACCTGTTCCGATTGAAAATATTTTTATATCAGAAAAGTTTATGCCCAGCCTTCTTTTAGCATCAATGACCGATATTAATGAAGGGTTGTTAGCCCATAGACCTCCATCTGCTAACAAATAGTTATCTGTTTCAGATGGGTTGAAATATATTGGAGCCGAGCAAGAGCAGAGTATTGCATCTGCAACTCGAGTGTTTTTATCTCGAACAAAATCTTTATCATATTGTGACTTAAAGACAAAAACCTTACCATTTGCAATGTCACTACTTGGTATTATCAGAGGCTTATCAACTTCTCCCAACTTTATATTTTTGAATTTTTCATCCAGTATTTTTTTTAGATTCTTTTTATCATACTTACTACTGGTTAAAGGAAATTCTCCTAGTTTTTTTAAAACAGGGATTTTATATATCCAACTTTTAGGGAAGATGTCTTTACCTTTATTTTTGTATAGGTTAACAACCTCTTCTAGGTCAATACCGCAAGCTACAGAACCTGCAATTATTGCTCCTGTACTTGTACCGGCAATTAGGTCGAAATGATCTTTGAGTTTTATATTATACTCATCTTCGATTCTCTTCAAAATATGGGCAGAGAAAATTCCTCTTATACCTCCACCATCAATGCTTAATATCTTAAAAGTTTTATTCATTTTTTTAATCCTATATATGGTATAAAAAAATACATATTAACTAAATGTAGTATTTGTATTGGAAATATGTATAACATAAGTTTTGGTATATTTAAACAGAACTTTTATAGAACAAATGGATTAAATTTCTTGACATATGTTTTGAGCAATGTTTATCAAAATTTGAGTTTATTATTTGATTGAATATAGAAATATTTTCCCTGTTCTTTATTTTAAATTCCCTGATAAATTTGCTTACAATTTGGCGTTTTGTTCGCAATTCTGTGGAATTGCGATTATTTTGTGTGTGAAATCTGATTAAAATTCCCTGTAGATTCCCTGTTATTTGGCTTTGGCAATATAAAGCTTTAGTATGCTCGATACCGTTCTTATTTACTACACCGCCATACACAAATCCCCTCGTAAAAGAGGGGATTTGTGTATGGAGAGTAAGAAATGGGGTTTGAACCCGAGAGGGCGCGAGGCGATAGAAAATCTCCGGCGGAGATTTTCGTTCCGAGAGGTGACAGTTTGTTAATGAGCGAGCAAGCGATAGCAAAGCGAATGAATGTTACAAACGGAACTCAAGAATTTCTCTTCATCAGCTAATAGCAAAAAACCTCCGCTATGGGAGGTTTTTTTATTGATGTGTTTAAACTTTGTCCGGGCTCATTGGGATGAGGGCGAGTTGTTGTGTTTGATATCAATGACGACAAATTCGGATTTTGTACCGGTTTTGAACTTGATGGCCCAGTCGGAGAGGCCGGATGTGACGATAAAGTTTGTTTGTTTTCGTTTTTCATATCCATAGGTTTTATCGTTTGCACCAATCCATTCGCCGACTTTATTCAGGGGGAAGAGCTGTCCGCCGTGAGTGTGTCCGGAGAGGACAAGGTCAGCTTCGGCATCGGTTTGATTGTTATAGTCATTGGGCTGGTGATCGAGGATAATG
This sequence comes from Azospirillum sp. 47_25, assembly GCA_001917125.1. Taxonomy (GTDB): domain Bacteria; phylum Pseudomonadota; class Alphaproteobacteria; order RF32; family CAG-239; genus Scatocola; species Scatocola faecipullorum. The sequence goes on along the minus strand of MNTU01000038.1, from coordinate 52,853 downwards.
GAGAATTTTTCTTTATTCAGGTTTTGCAGCAATTCATTCATGCTTTGGCGGGGATTGCCGCGCAGAATTTCCGAGAAGTCTTTGCGCCCGATGATATAAAAGCGGTTGTCAATCAGGGTATTTTCATCCTGAAGAACTTTAACGTTGTTCTTTTTCAGTTCAGTTATTAAATCATCACCGGTGAAACCCCGGGCGGCGGGATCGTGGTAGCCTTTGTCGTGATTGCCGAAAGCAAAATAAACGCCGTAGGTTGTTTGCAGGGAGCCCAAAGCCCGGCAGGCCTCAATCATCTGCTGACGGGTTGTTCCGTCGTCAACGAAATCACCGGCAACCAATACGATATCCGGATTTTGCCGCTGCATTTCGCTGATATGTTCGGCAAAACCCCGGGTATCAAATGTTGTTCCGATATGCGAATCGGCGAACAGAACTATACGGAGGTCTTTTATTTTTTTGGGTGTTTCGATTGTGTAGTTTGTGGTCCAGACATGGTGGTCAAGATACCAGCCGGCGCTTAATGCGGCAAGGCTCAGGAGGAGGGCGGCCATTCCGGCATAATCGTGCCTGAATGGTTGTTTTCTGAAATGTTGGATTATGGCAAAAACAAAGTCGCCTGCCAAACAGAGCACAACGATATGCAGCAGGCAAATTACCGCGTTCATCAGATTAAGAGTGAGAGCGAGGGCGGTAAAAAGAAAAACGGCGGCGGCAGCACCGAAGATTTTCCGCCGTTTGGACGTTTCTTGTCCGAGCTTTGCGGTGAAAGGGGAGCGGGCAATCCGGTTAGCGAGAAAAAGCAGTCCGGCACAGGTGACGGCGATGGTTGTTGCCAGAATGATATACCATATTAACATTTCAGTCTCCGGTTCGTTTATATTTGCGAGCGGCAAAAAGTCCCGCCTCAAACAGTAGATAAGTCGGAATCGTCAGCATCAGCTGGCTGACGATGTCCGGCGGGGTGAGTATGCCGGCAATGATTAAAATCGCGACAAAAATATAAGGTCGTTTGTTTTTTATGCCTTCATAAGAGGCAATGCCGGCACGAATCAGCGAATAAGTTATCAACGGAAACTGAAACATCAGTCCGAATATGACCGACAGCATCAGAGTCAGGCCGATAATGTTGGAGATGCCGAAAACCGCCTTAATGTCCGGCGTGGCAAAACTGATGCCGAAATTGATAATCAGCGGCAGGATAAAAAAGATGCAGAACAGAACGCCGACGATGAAGAGACCGGAAGAAGCGAAAACAATCGATTTTATAAACCTGCGTTCATTGTCGTAAAGCGCCGGGAGCAAAAATTTCCATATCTGACGCGCAATATAGGGAAAACAGATCAGTAAATCCAAGACGACGGCAATTTTAATCTGGAGGATAAAAACTTCCATCGGCGAAAAGTAGTTGAGCGAAACGTTATTGTTGCCGATAATGATTTTTATCAGTCCGTTCATGCCGTAAGGGGCGGCGAGAAACATCGGGAGCAAACCGACGCCCAATGCGACAAAACATTTTATCAACATGGTGCGCAGAGCTTCCAGATGCAGAATCAGGCTTTCGTCTTGTTCTTGCATTATTGGTCTTTGTTTTTCTTTTCTTCTTCTTCCGCCGCTTTTTCGACGCTGTCTTTTAAGTCTTTGGCTTCATTTTGCAGCATTTCTTTGGCTTTTTTGTATTCATATTGTGCTTTACCGAGCGCTTTGGCCAGTTCGGGAATGCGTTTGCCTCCGAATAAAACCAGAACGACAACTAAAATGAGGGCGATTTCGGTTAATCCCAATGACATGTGTTTTCTCCTTTACAGTATTTTTTGTTGTTCAATCGGCATGACGGTTATGGCTTTGACCGGGCAGGCGTTTTGGCATGCGCCGCAGCCGATACATTCATCTGTGTTAATCAGCGGAAAACTGCCGTCTTCTTTGCTTATTGCTCCCCGGGGGCATTTCATGACACAGAGGCCGCATTTGATGCAGGTGTTTTCATTGATGACGGCCAGGCCGATTTGTGTTTTCTGCTTTTCAGCCAAAGTCAGCCGTTTGATTGCGCCGGAGGGGCATATTTCCGAGCATTTACGGCAATCATAATCGCAAAAACCGTCGGTGTAGTCAATATGAACCGCCGGGTAATCTCCGTCGGCTTTTTTGATGATTTGCATCGGACAGTTTTGAACGCAGAGATTGCAGTTCAGGCAGCGGTTGGCGAAGTTTTCCGCATTTCCGGTGCCTGCAGGCAAAACGGTTTTTTTTACTTTGGCGGCAACGGCTTTGCCTAAGTCAATGCCGCTTTTCAGCGCGAGAACGAAAATTGCCGCGACGGCTCCGCCTGTCAGCAATTTTCGGCGTGTCGGACTGAACGGTGCCGCGGGAATCGGTGCGGTTCCGTAATGAAGGCTGTTTCTGTGGCAGCGGCTCAGACAGTTGAAGCATTTGATACAGGTTTCATTGTCAACGGTTTTGTTTTTGAAGTCTATGCTGCCGGTGGGGCAGCGGGATGCGCAGAGGCCGCAGGAAACGCATTGGCTTTTTTCAATGTAAATTTTATTAACGGCGTGTTTGGATATTATGCCCAAAACAGCGCCGACAGGGCAGATGTTGCTGCAAAAGAGACGTCCTCTGAACCAGACGAGAACAGCCAGCAGAGCTGATATGCTGAGACCGAGCCAGGCACTGCCGGCGGCAGAACCGAACAGCGTATATGGATCAATCAGGCGAACAAGAACGGCCGTTCCGCCGATTAAGGCGCCGAAAACCAGAGCGGCAAGGAAATATTTGTAGGGGCGGTTTGGTCGGAATCCGGTGCGGCGCCGGAAAAGGAGCATTAGAAATTCCTGATACAAACCGAGCGGGCAAAGTATGGAACAATATATTCGTCCGAAAAGAAAAGTGAAAAGCACGAGCGCGGCGGCTAAAATCACCGCGAAAAGTGAAAAGTCCACCAAAACGCGCTGTAACAAAGCAGTCAGCTGAAAGTCAAATATTTTGAGCGGATAAAACAGTCCGGCAAAGGCAGAAACGCTCAGAATGCCGATGATAACGGCGGCTCCGGCTCTTAAGTAACGATATTTGTTCATGTTCTTTTCTTTTCAACAGGTTTGTTAAATCAGGCAGTAAGAGCGTGTCCGGTTTTTCGTTTCAGACAAGTATTTATTTTATCAAACCCAAGTCTTTCAACCAGCCTGAAATACCCATGGTGCGGCTGCCGTAGCCGCCCCAGCCGTTGTCGGAGACCCGGCAGCCTTTGCATTGAGCAGTCATGTCGGTTACTGTGTTTTGAACACCGCCGCCGCCGTGGGTAACGAACGGGATAACCGTTTTGCCGGAAAGGTTATATGCGGCGAGGAAGCTACTGACCTGCGGCGTGATGGTTCCCCACCAGTTGGGGGAGCCTAAGAAGACGATATCGTATTGGGAAATGTCGGCTACGCTTGTTGTCAGTTTGGGACGGTATCCGTCCTGAATTTCTTTTTTTGCCTGCTGGGTCATTGGGCGGTATGCCTCGGGATAGCTTCCTTCGGTTTTGATTTCAAAGATATCGCCGCCGATTTTTTCGTGAATGGCTTCGGCAACTTCTTTCGTATTGCCGCTGTAGGAATAATAGGCAATCAGGATTTTCGGTGCGGCGGCCGCAGGCTGTTTGTTTTCTTCGCGCAGCTGGGCAAAGGCCTTGTAACCGCTGAATGCCAGTATGGAAAAAATGACGGTTCCGAATAATAAAATTTTGTTCATGTTTGTTTCCTTATGCTTCAAATGTTTTGGCTACTTCTTTCATCCATTTGCTGATTTCAATATGCTGCGGACAATGTTTTTCGCACATTCGGCAGCTGATGCAGGCAGAAGCCTTGCCGTGCGATTTGGTGAGATTATCGTAGTACAGACGCTGAGCATTGAACGGTTTGTCCGAGCGTTCCTGTTTTTCGGCATTGTATAAGGCGAAGTAGTCGGGAATGGCTATTTTCATCGGGCAGAATTCGACGCAGTATTTGCAGGCGGTGCAGGGAATCGAAACCGACGCATGCAATGTTTTTACCGCGTTTTCGATGACTTTCATTTCCTTGTCGTCCAGCGGTTTGAAGTTTTGCATATATGAGGTGTTGTCTTCCAACTGTTCCATATTGCTCATGCCGCTTAAAACCATCATGACACCGGGGAGGGATGCCGCATAACGAATCGCCCAGGAGGCTACCGACATATTCGGTTCGGCTTCTTTGAAGATTTTTTCGACTGCCGGCGGTACAACGGCCAGGCTGCCGCCTTTGACCGGTTCCATAACGACAACCGGTTTGTTGTATTTCTGAGCAATTTCATAGCATTTGCGTGACTGAATGCTGGCGTTGTCCCAGTCAATATAGTTAATCTGCAACTGGACGAATTCAACTTCGGGGTGCTCTTTCAACACTTCTTCCAACAGTTCCGGCTTATCATGAAAAGAAAAACCGATATGTTTGATTTTGCCTTCCTTTTTCTTGTCGGCGATAAATTTGAAGCTGTCATATCGGCGGGCATTGCCGATGGTGTTGGCATTGACGTTGTGAACCAAATAATAGTCGAAGTAATCCAGTCCGGTTTTTTCCAGCTGTTTGTTAAAAATCTGTTCTTGTTCTTCTTTGCTTTTCAGATAACCGATCGGGAGTTTGCTGGCAACGGTAAATTTATTTCTGGGGTGGCGTTCGACCAACGATTTGCGGAGGGCGACTTCGCTCTCATAACCCATATACATCCAGGCGGTGTCAAAATAAGTGAAACCGCGTTGTAAAAACAGATCTACCATTTGATTGAGAGCCGCATAGTCGATGGAGGTCTGGTCTTCCGGATTTTTCAGCGGCAGCCGCATAAAGCCGAATCCGAGTTTATTTTTGGGGTCGATTTTATGCTTAACGGCGTCAGAAACCGGAATGGTTTCGGCAAATGTCAGCTTGGGCAGGGCCGAAAGGGCAAAAGCGGCAAGGGTTATCATTAAAAATTCGCGTCTGTTCATCAAAAAACTCCTCTAATAAATCGAGTTTACAGAAGCTTAGCATTTCGAGCTTACTCTAAGTCAAGTCTTTTTTTATAAAAATTTACCATTTATTTTATGGGCGGTTATTTTAAATTTTTGCCCAGCTCATAAGCCTGTCGAGGGTAGTCGGTTTGATTAACCGCACCAACGGGCCAGACGCCGGGAACGATAATTTGTCCCGCGTCGGTCCAGCCGAGATAGTTCAACAGAACGTTATAATGCATTTTAATCGGTTCGGCTTCAGAGGCGGCGGTGTTGGCATAAGTCATCAACAGAGCCGCTTTTTTGGGGCGATGGATTTGGCCGTTAACGGCGTAGAAACGGTCAATAACGCTTTTAAGCTGGGCGGAAAATCCGAAGTAATACATCGGTGTGGCAAAGACAACCATATCGGCATCGATGATGTGGGTGCGGACAAATTCAAAATCGTCTTTGAAAACGCAAGGGCCGTTCATGCCGCAGGAATTACAGGCAATGCAGGGGTGAACCTGTTTGAAAGCGGCATCGAAGCGAAAGACTTTATGGCCGGCGGCTTCGGCGCCTTTAATGAAGTTGTCGGCCAAGGTGTTGGAATTGCCGTTTGGGCGCGGACTTCCGGTTAAAACGAGGATCTTCATTTTTTTATTCTCCCGTAAAAGAGCTGATTTTGCCGTTTTTCCCAAGATTGAGCCGCCGGCGGCAACTGCCGCGGCAATCAGGGTGTTTTTAATAAAATTGCGTCGATTCATTTTGTTGGTTCCGTTAAAATATTTATCAGCATAATTTTTAGAGTATGCTCTAAGTCAAGAAGTTTTTTCTTATTTTTTACGGAAATTTAAAACGGTTAACGACAGGGATTGTTTCCCGGTTTCTAAATCAAATTTAAGCACTGGTTGGTGCGGGCAATGCTGGTCATGATATTTTTGATTTTATCTTCGTTGCCGGCGTTTTCGAAGATATAGAGGGCGTCATGGTAGCATTCCAGAGCGTCTTCAAGATGCGGGCGGTCTTCGCTGTTTTTGCCGATGCGGTAGTAGATGTCGCCGATGTTTTCCTGTGCCAGGGCCCAAGTTATCGGGTCGCGGCGTTCGGTTATAACTTTTTGCTGGTTGCGATAGCAGTTGACCGCAAGTTCGGAGATGTCTTCGCTTTTGGTCAGGTTCCCCAGCAGGCCGAGCATTTGACCGAGTTCGCCCTGAATAACGGCCCAAAAGTCCGGAAAGAGGGCATAAGTATAGATCTTTTCGGCTTCCCGCAGCTGAAAGACGGCATCACGCAGAGCCTGAATGTCTTCTTTTTGGCGCCAAAAATTAAAAAACAGGTGAGACAGCCGGTATGAAATATAGCCGTAATCGTAAGGATAAGTATATTTGCCTAGGTAACGCTGAGCCTGACGGTAAAATTCAATGGCGCCTTTGAAATAGCTTCCCGGACGATTTTCCATATAGCGGGTACCGCAGTCGTAAAGCTGTCCGAGGTGGTAGTAAATACAGCCAAGGTGAAGGGGCGAGGTGATTAAATCCTGATGTTTGATGGCTGTTTCAAACAGGCTTTTGGTTATTTTGAAGTCTTTTTCATCACGGTTGTCATGGGCGTAGTTGAGATAAATTATACCGAGAAAATTCATGATATACGGCATATATTCAACCGAAACGGCTTTGGCAGAATTGTCTTTGGTGAGCTTGTCGATTATCTTTTTCAACAGATAACGTTTTTGGATTTTAGCCGCCGCATTAACCGGGTTCAGCGAGCTGATGACCGCTCCGTAAATCAGGTTTAAGATAGCCGAGGGAAACTGTCCGGGATGTTCAAAGAAACAGGCCGGAAAGAAAAAGCTGTCAAGCAGGGAGATGTAGGCGTTGTCTTCGTTTTCATATTGCCTTTCGGTTTGGAAATTGAGGCGGATGCGGTCGTTGTCGCGGTATCCCCAAATGATGACGTCAGCGCCGGTTTTTTCGATAATGGCCTGTCCGCGGTCGATAAGGTCAAACAGGGTTCGGCTTTCAAGGTTGAGAAAACTTTTGGGAAAGTTTTCATCAAAGAAAGAAAGGCTCAGTCCTTCCTGAGTGCTGAGAAGCCGGGCCAGATTTTCGCCGCCACTGCTTTCAATGTTATCAAGAAAATCGATAACGACAACTTTGAATTTGACGGCCGAGCACGCCGCTAACCTTTCGGGCAGCCGTTCAGGTTTCGGACGGAACAGTTTTTTGAAAGAGGCAAAAACAGTCATGCGGCTTAGATGTCCTTATCAAGGTTTTTTTTGATATCCTCAACGTTTTCTTTGAGGTCTTTAACGACTTCCCGGTTGATTTCACCGAGACTGCGTTCCGCTACCTGCCAGTTGCGGAGGTGGTTTAAAAACCAAAACGTGAGAATTACGCCTAAAATGGCGAGAGAGTAGCTGTTCGGCGCATAAATCTGAAAGCATCCGAAAATGACCAGCAGGGCATCCAACTTGAAAATGTTTTCGCTGATGATGTCCGGCGACAGACCGGAAAGGTTGGTCTGGTAATAGAATGTGTTGGGAACGATTTCCTGATATTGCGGTTTGCGGCTCAGTTTTTTGAGACCGGCCCAGATAACTTCAACAATATAATAGAGGCTGAAAATCAGAGCGCAGGAGGCTGATCCTTCACGGGCAGCCAGCATAAACAGCCAGGCGGTAAGGAAGCCGAGCGCCTGGCAGCCGGATGTTGTCAGCCGCAATTGGGCCGGATACCAGTTATAAACGGCGTAGGCCGTCATAATCAGGGCAAAAACGGCACTGAAACAGCCGGTGAGAATCGGAATTGTGCCGAGAAAAGCGAGAATTACCATACCGCACAGCGGGGTGACAGTTTGAACGACGACAATGCCTTCCAGTCCGTCAAGATATTTGTATGCCCAGGCAAAAAGGCTCCAAATCAGAGCAATGGTCAGACGATCAAGCCAGAAAGGAAGTGTGCCCTCAAAAAGCATAAAATCCTGAGGGAGCAAAAGGGTGTTTAATATTGCCGCCGCTAAAAACAGGGCATAATTCCAGCGGGCGATGCGTGCATGCAGTGACAGCAGGCAGACGGCGGCAGCCGATATGAAAGCGGCGGCGACGTTCAAAAACGAAATGTCGAACAGCTGATCGTTTTGTTCCGGCAGCAGAAAATAAAGGGCAGTGCATCCGGCAAAGGCGACGAGCCAGACCGGAAAAAAAACATTACCGAAAAAAGGGGAACCGAAAGAAATGTCGTTCAGCCGGCGGTTGATAACGGCGAACCAGAGATAAGCGGCAAAAAAACAGCATAAAAGAACGGCGGCGATAATGAGAAATGTTAAGTTCATCGGCTTATCCTCTAATGTGAACAGGTTCTGTTATTCCTTATAATATGTTTAATCGTTTTCTTCAACCGCGAAGTTAAGTTATGAAAGGAATTTGTATGTCGCGGCGGCTTTATTTCCGCTCAATAATCTGTTCGTAAATGCTTTTCAGCAAGAGGCCGGTCAACGGAAGAGTGCATTTGTTTTGAAAAGAGGCTTCCTGAATGACCGAACTGATGAAATCGATATCTCCGGTTTGGTGCAGGCGTATTTGTTCGGCGAGCGGAAAATTGTAGCTGGAGGGAATGTTAAAAATTCTTTTCAGCAGTTCGTCGGCATCAAAGGGCGGCAGCACGCGCGGCGTAATGCTGACGATTTCTTTCAACAGCGTTTGCAGCTGCTCCCGCAGTTCTTTGTTTTTGGTGATGTCGAAAATGCTTTTGCCGGAAGCGGCGCTGAGAAGCGAACAGGGGGCGTAAACGGCAAAGCTGTTCCAAAATGCCTGCAGAGGAAGGCTGTTGGTACGGAGACCGATGCGCGTGTCGGCAAGCAGTTTTTCCATTGTTTGGTAGGCGGCCGAACCGGTTTCGGCACAAAGGATTATTTCCGGATTGCGCCCGTAAGCGGTAACTATTTGGTTTTTGTCGCTGAGCCAGCCTTCAAAATAGGCCGATATGACGGGAACGCCCAAGATGTCGGAGATAAAGTTTTTGTCTTTCATCCGGGTGAAGGAGATGACCGGGCAGTTTTTGATTTTGTTTTTGGAAACGGCAGTCAGCATTGCTTTGGTGCGGGAAGAACGGGATGCGATTATTAACAGCTCGGGCGTTTCTTTCAGCCAAAGGGCCGTTTCGATTTTGCTGTGCAGCTTTTGCAGCTGATAGTCTTCTTTGACGGTAATTCCGTTGGTTGAGAGGCTGGTGTTTTCCTTTGGTCCGGCAAGGACGATGACCCGGTGTCCGGCGGTTATCAATTTGACGGCCAGAAAGCAGGCCAAAGCGGTGTCGCCGAGAATGTAAACGGGGGCTCCTTCCGCGGAAACCGGCTGAGGCTGCAACGGCGTTTCGTTTTTTTCTTTGTCGGAAAGGGTTATTTTTCGGAACAGCATCGGTTATCTTACCTTTATGAGTTTAGCGATGAAGAAGGCGTCACAGCCGCCGAATTCGGTCAGGTGGCACGGCAGAGTGCGGATAAATCCTTCCGGGGTGATTATTTCGGGAAAACGCTCTGATTTCAGCGGCTCAAGGCGGAAGTCGGGATGGCTTTCCAGAAAGGCGGTTATTTGGGCTTCGCCTTCGTTTTTGGCGATTGAACAGGTACAGTAAATTAAGCTGCCGCCGGTTTTCAAAACAGGTGAAATGCGTTCAAGAAGCTGTTTCTGCAAGCCGGCCTGATTGACGGTGTCCTGACGGTTTTTGATATGGACTATTTCAGGGTGGCGGCGGAAAACGCCGGTTCCGGAGCAGGGGGCATCGAGCAGGACGGCGTCAAAAGGCTCTTCATTGAAATCCGCGAGGTAATGCAGAGCATCGGCGCAGATTATTTTTTCGGGTTGCAGGTGCAGGCGCTGCATGTTTTCACGAAGCGTAGCCAGCCGCTGCTGGGCATTGTCAAGCGAAGTTACCCGGGCGCCGCGGTTGAGCAGCTGGGCGGTTTTGCCGCCGGGAGCGGCACAGAGGTCAAGAACGCGTTTGCCGCTTAAGTCATCTAATGCGCCGACCGCCAGAGAAGCGGCATAATCCTGAACCCACCAGCAACCTTCGGCGTAGCCTTCAAGCTCGCGGATTTGTCCGGTCTGGGGCAGAACGACGGTGTTGCCGTCAAGATATTTGCCGGCAAGCTTTTCCGCCCAAAGGCGGGGATTGTCCTTAACCGTGACGGCGAGCGGCGGTTCGGTCAGGCTTATTTTCTGAATTTCGCGGATGGTACGGGACGAATAGTCACAGTTCAGCAGTTCAAAAAAAGCCGGAGTGAAAAATTCACCTTTGTCATGTTGTTTCAGCAGCTCTTTTTCGGCGGCAATTTTGCGCAAAACGGCATTGACAAACCCGGCAACATAACGATCACAGTTTTTTTTGACCAGATTAACGCAGGAGTTAATTACGGCATAATCCGGCGTATTCATAAACAACAGTTCACAGACGGCACAAGCCAGCGCATATTGGGCGTAGGCTGCCTTGGGAGGAAGTTTTTTGCGGGCAAACTGGCGGATGACCTTGCGAATAAATTCATATCGGCGGACGGTGGTCATGACCAGCATTTTGACGAAACTGCGGTCGGCCGGAGACAGACCGTTCATTGGCTCAAAGTCAAGAAAGCTTCGCCGGCTGAAGGTTTGGAACAAAATTTGGACGGCAGTGGCGCGGTTGTCTGGCATGGTTGATTCCCCGGTTGTTTACAGTGCCGCATTTTACGCGGATATTTGCCGAATTACAAGTGAGAAAATGATTTATGACTCTTGTCAAATCGCTAAAAATCATATAACTTTGGTGAAAAAGTTTGCCTTGCGGCAATTATGAATGTGAAATTTAAGGAAACCTAAAGTCATGAAGAAACATTTTTCAAGTCTGTTGGCAGCCGCTTTTTTGTTATCAGGCTGCTCCTGGTTGTCGGCGCTTAATCCCTGGGCGGAAGAAAAACCGGCGGCGGAGACGCGGGAAGTCGTGCCCGAAGCCCGCGGCGTGAATCGCTATTTGTGGCAGGCAAGTTTGGAAAAAATGTCAAAAATGCCATTGCTTAAGACGGATTTGGAAAACGGAACCATTGTCAGCGACTGGATGGTCGTTAACGGCGTGCCGGATGAAAAGTTTAAAATTACCGTTCGCATTTTGTGCCCCGAGCTGCGGGCCGACGGCCTGAAAGTCAACGTTTCCAAAATGAACCGCATCGGCGGAGAGTGGGTGCAGAGCCAGCCGGACCGCCGCTTAGCCGGAGAAATCGAAAAGATAATCTTAAAACAAGCCAGTGTATTATACCGCAGAGCAGTTGCGGCAGGAGAGGAATAATCAATTATGACGAATAATGCCAGATATAACGGAAAAGCCAGTTTTGACGAATGGAAAAAAGAATGGGCGATGGAAGAACGTTACAATTTTCATACCATTGAAGAAAAATGGCAGAAAATTTGGGAAGACGAGAAAGCTTACAAGGTTGAAATAGACAAGAACAAGAAAAAGTTTTACGCCCTGGTCGAATTTCCTTATCCGTCGGGTGCCGGTCTGCATGTCGGACATCCGCGTTCATATACGGCTTTGGACGTTATTGCCCGCAAAAAGAGAATGCAGGGTTTTAACGTTTTGTATCCGATGGGTTTTGACGCTTTCGGGCTTCCGGCAGAAAACTATGCGATTAAAACCGGCGTGCATCCGGCTGTTTCAACGGCGGCGAACATCGCCAATTTTACCAAACAGATGAAGTCGATCGGTTTCAGTTTTGACTGGGACCGTTGCATTTCCACCTGTGATCCGGAATATTACAAATGGACGCAGTGGATGTTTATCAAACTGTTTGAAAAGGGTCTGGCCTATAAAGACAAAATGGCCATTAACTGGTGTCCGAGCTGCAAAGTAGGGCTGGCAAACGAAGAAGTTGTCAACGGCTGTTGCGAGCGTTGCGGAGCGCAGGTCGTACGCAAGAACAAAGAGCAATGGATGGTGGCGATTACCAAATATGCCGACCGTTTGATTGACGATTTGGAAGACTTGGATTTTATTGACCGGGTTAAATCGCAGCAGATTAACTGGATCGGACGTTCGGAAGGGGCAGAGCTCGATTTCGGACTGACCGACGGCAACGGCACCGAACTGTCCGGTAAAAAACTGACCGTATTTACGACCCGTCCGGATACCGCTTTCGGCGTGACCTATATGGTTTTGGCTCCGGAGCATCCGTATGTCGCCGAGTTGGCAAGCCGCTTTGAGAATGCGGCGGAAGTTCAGGCCTATGTTGAAAAAACGGCAACCAAGTCTGATTTGCAGCGCTCGATGGACGAGAGCAAAACCGGGGTGGAACTGAAAGGGATTAAGGCGAAGAATCCGTATAACGGCAAGCTGATACCGATCTTTATTTCCGACTATGTTTTGATGGGATACGGAACCGGTGCGATTATGGCGGTGCCGGCGCATGACCAGCGCGACTATGATTTTGCCAAAGCGTTCAATCTGCCGATTATTCAGGTTCTGGCCGGCGGCGATATTGCGGTTAAAGCGCATGAAGAAGACGGTGCGCATATCAATTCCGAGTTTTTGGACGGCATGAACAAAGAAGACGGTATGCGGGCGGCGATTGATTATGCGGTCAAACATGGTTTCGGCAAATCGAAAATCAATTATAAGCTTCGCGATTGGGTTTTCTCTCGTCAGCGTTACTGGGGTGAACCGATTCCGATGGTTTACTGTGAACATTGCGGCTGGCAGCCCATTCCCGAATCCGAGCTGCCGCTCACGCTGCCGCCGGTTCCGGATTATCATCCGAATGACGAGGGCGAATCGCCGTTATCAAAGGCCGGTGACGAGTGGTTATATACAAAGTGCCCGAAATGCGGCGCCAAGGCCCGCCGTGAAACGGATACCATGCCGAACTGGGCCGGTTCTTCCTGGTATTTCCTGCGTTATTGCGATCCGCACAACAGCAAAGAATTTGCCTCCAAGGAAGCGCTTGATTACTGGATGAATGTTGATTGGTACAACGGAGGAATGGAGCATACCACGTTGCACCTGCTGTATTCCCGTTTCTGGCATAAGTTTTTGTATGATTTGGGATTGGTGCCGACCAAGGAACCTTATCAGCGCCGGACATCGCACGGAATGATTTTGGCTGAAAACGGCGAGAAGATGTCTAAGTCGCGCGGCAATGTGATCAATCCTGACGATATTATCGCCGCCTATGGCGCCGATACGTTCCGTTTGTATGAAATGTTTATCGGGCCGTTTGACCAGGTAGCCATGTGGTCGGATGAAAGCCTGATGGGCGTTTATCGTTTTGTCAGCAAAGTTTACGGCCTGTTTGCAAAAGTTGATTCCGCGGAAAAAGCGTCGGCCGATGATTTGCGGGCAATGCACAAATGTATCCTGGAAGTTACGGAGCGAATCGATCAGATGAAATTTAATACGGCGGTTTCCTCCATGATGACTTATGTCAATTATCTGAGCGCCAAGACTAAAATCGCACCGGAGCTTTACAGCACGCTGATTAAGCTGTTGTCGCCGTTTACGCCGCATCTGGCCGAAGAAATGTGGGCTCGTCTGGGCAACACGACTTTGGTGATTGCCGAAACATGGCCGCAGGGTGATGCCAAGCTGGCGGAAGATCAGGTTGTAACCTATGCGGTTCAGCTCTGCGGCAAAATGCGCGGAACGATTGAAATGCCGAAAGATGCCGGTAAGGAAGAAATTCAGGCTCAGGCTATGGCTCTGGAAAATGTCAAACGGCAGATTGAAGGCAAGGAAATCGTCAAAGTGATTGTGGTTCCCAACCGTCTGATAAATATCGTCGTTAAAGGATAACCCGGATAATTTTGCACTGTTGTAAAGGTTCAAACAAGGAAAACTGATGAAAAAGAGACTTATTGCGTTATCAATGTTTATGTTTCTCGCAGCTTGCGGGTTTGAACCTTTATATGTGCAGAAAAAGCATGATAATCTGTGGTATTTCGGCGGAGAGTTTGACCGTTCAATCAGCTCGGAAATGGCTCAGATTAAAGTAGAAGCGACCGGCGAACGTTTCGGCCAGCTTATCCGCAACGAATTATTGGATATGCTGACGCCGCTGGGCGTTCCGCACAAGCCGAAGTATCGTCTGGTAATTTCTTTGGAAAACGAAGTGGTTTATGATCAGGCACTGCGAAATGACATTACCGCTACCCGGAAAAGGGTTGAATATACCGTCGGTTATACCATGTTTGAAAACGGCAAAGAAATTGTCAAAGGAAATTCGGTAGCTTTCGGCAGCTACGATATTCTGGCCAATCCATATTCCATGACAATCGCTCAGAAAAAGGTTATGAAAGATTCCGCGCAGATTATTGCCAATGACATCAGTCTGCGAATCGGCGCTTATTTCCATTCGCGCATAACCAAAAAAGGCTCGACCAGTGATTTATAAGCAGGCGCAAATTGACAAGTTTCTGAAACGGCCGGACAACAGTTTGCGGGCGGTGCTGGTTTACGGCTCCAACGAAGGGCTGATGGCGGAACATGTCAAGAATTTCACCAAGGCAATCTGCGACGATGTCAACGATCCTTTTCGGGTGGCCTGTCTGAACGGGGCGGATGTCAATGCCGACCCGGGAATTTTGTTTGGGGAATACGGCAGTCAATCGCTGATGGGCGGCCGGCGGGTTATTGTCGTGCGCGATGCCGATAATAATCTGACCAAGAATTTAAAGTCTTTGTTTGAGACGACGAAGTCTGACGCATTGCTGATTATATCTTCCGGCAGTCTGAATAAGAAGTCTTCACTGGTAAAACTGGGAGAAGACAGCGAGGATATGGCGGTTATTCCCTGTTATGAAGATCGGGACGAAGATATTTACGGAGCGGCGCGGACGAAGTTTGTCGAGGGCGGTTATACTATCGGCAACGAAGCTTTGCAGATTTTGTGCGCCAGGCTTTCCAATGACCGTAAGAGTTCAATGGGTGAAATTGACAAACTGATGACCTACATGGGAGACCGTAAGAATATTACGACCGAAGACGTGGTGGCGATTATCAGCGACAATTCGGCTTCGACTGCCGATGATGTCTGTTATTATGTGGCCGGCGGGCAGACCGAAAAAGCGCTGGCCTCTTTTACCAAGCTGCTGAATGAAGGTTCGGAGCCGATTTCGATTATCCGCAATGTGACGTATCATTTTAACAAGCTGCTGACCTGTCTGGGAATGGTTGAGCAGGGCGAAACGGTCGACAAGGCTTTAATGCGTCTGACTCCGCCGATTATCTTTTTTCGGAAATCGAGTTTTAAAATGCAGGTTTCCCTGTGGCCGAAAGAGCGTTTATTCAGTGTTTTGGAATTGCTGTATAAATGCGAGCGTGACTGTAAAAGCACCAATATGCCGGTGGAAGAAATCGTCAGTTATACGCTGATGCAGATCGGGTCAGCGGCAGCCAAGCTGAACCGAAGGGGGTATTAAAATAAAAAAAGCACCGTTCGGAGACGGTGCTTTTGAGAAAGCGGCCTTTTAGGCTCTGGTTTTGACAACTTCGTGAACTTCGCAGGAATGGTCGAAAATCAGATACAGCGAAGACAGGCCGACCAGAACATAAACCAGGCGGGCCAAAATGGTCATCGGGCCGAAGAGCATTGAGACAAAGTCAATGCCGAGCAGGCCGATTAAACCCCAGTTCAAGCCGCCGATGATGGTCAAAACAAAAGAAATTTTCTTAATTAATTCCATGACACTCTCCTAAAAAGGTTTTAAATCTTTGACGAGTATGATATAACTACGGGCGGCGAAGTTTCAACGGAGATTAAACTTAATGTATAGTGAAAGGTTTCAAAAATTTATTGAAATGTGGCAAAAGGATTTTGCCATAGAGCGGACGATTGACGAAAAGGTCTGTGTTGACCGTGACGGTAATCCGCTTCCCTGGTATACATATCCGGCAATTGAGTATTTGTCGCAGTTTGATTACGGTGAAAAGACGATTTTTGAGTTCGGCTGCGGCTATTCCTCTCTTTTTTGGGCCGAACGGGCAGCCAAAGTCATCAGCATTGAAGATAATCCGCAATGGTTTGCTAAATGGCAGCGGGAATTTCAACATCCGAAGCTGGATATCCGCTGGCGGGACGAAGGAGAGATTTACGAAAAGGCGATTTTTGAGGACGGCGGCCGATATGACGTGATTGTGGTTGACGGTAAACGCCGGGCCGAGTGCGCGGCCGCGGCCGTTCAAAAACTGGCTCCGGGCGGAATGATTATTCTGGATGACAGTGATCGCATTAATACCAGCCGGGAGTATGTGCGGGCGGTGGGAACCTTGCGGGAAGCGGATTTGATTCAGGTTGATTTTTACGGTTTCTGCCCGATGAATTGTTATACGAAAACGACTTCTTTGTTTTTGACGCGCAAATTTGACTTTAAGTCCAGATTTCCGGTGCAGCCGATTAACGGAATCGGCAATTTGTGGTCTTTTAGCCGGCGGGAAAGAAAAGAATTTTATAAGAAAAACGGGTGATGCCGATTTAATCCGAAGCGCCTGTCGGAGAACAGGCGCTTTTTTTGATTCAGGCGGATTTCTGAAGGATTAACTCCGGCAGGCGCTGCAGCAGTTCTTCATGAGACAGGTTGAAATCGCTGTCAATCCAGATTTGTTCCAGTTCGTCCAGCACTTCACCGATTTTGCGGTTGTCTTTAATGCCTGCGGCAATTACGTCGCGGCCTTTGATGCTGAATTCGGGAAGCTTGATTTGGGCGATGTGTTTTATTCTTTCGCGAATGTCCGGCAGAACTCTTCGGTTGAATGCACTCAGCAGGATAAGCTTGTCGCGGCAAAAGTCGTTGCCGTGGAGATAAACCAGCCGGCGCAGCGGTTTTTCTTCAAGAAATTCATCAAAGAAAGGATGAAAACGGGCCCAGCTGACAAAGTCTTCACGCTGTTTGTTGCTCATCCGCAGGCGGGTGGCCAGGTTTTCGGCGAGAGCTTCGTCAGGATTGTAGAGTACGAACAGACGGCGCAGCGGAGCGTTGGGCAAATCTCCGGTATTGATTGTGTTGACGAGAAAGTCCAGTTCTTCCAGATAATGAGTATCGGGAAGAATATAGCTCAATATCTCGTTGTCATACATGATTTGCAGGGTTTCGATGACTTTCGGGGTCAGGAATAATTTAAACAGTTCGTCGCGAATACGTTCCATGGAAAGCTGTTTTAAGCCGTCTTTGTTTTCTTTGCAGGCTTCAAGCGCCTTGGTGTCAATCGGAGCTTTGCCGAAAATCGAATAAAAGCGGAAAAAGCGGAGAATGCGGAGATAATCCTCTTTAATGCGCTGGCCGGCGCTGCCGATGAAACGGACAATGCCTTTTTCAAGGTCGTCAACGCCGTTATAATAGTCAAACACATTGCCTTTTTCATCGGCATAAACAGCATTGATGGTCAGGTCGCGGCGGGAGGCGTCTTCGTTCCAGTCAGAGGTGAAAACGACTTCGGCATGGCGGCCGTCGGTTTTAATGTCTTTACGCAGGGAAGTGACTTCCAATACCTGATTGTCAATTACAACGCCGACTGTGCCGAATTTGATGCCGATGGGAATGGTTTTAAGGCCGCTTTCCTCACAGGCTTCGACCAGTTCGTCCGGCGAAAGGTCGGTGGCCAGGTCAAGGTCGAACCCTTTCATGCCGGCGATGGCGTCGCGAACCGAACCGCCGACAAAACGCAGCACGCCGCCGTGTTTCTCAACCACTTTAAACAGGTTAAAGATATGGGGGTTGGCGGTTAATTTGCTGATATCCAAATATTTATCTTTAAACATGAAGCCCTTGCTTTCCAAATCTTTTATTTGGCCTATTGTTAACAGTTTTTATAACTTTTTCCAGTATATTATAGCAAAATTTGATAACTTTGTGGGTAGATAGGTATGAAAAAATTTACAACGATTGTTTTTGTTTGTGTTTTGACTTTTGCCGGGCTGGTTCAGGCCAAGGCGCCGGAGCTTATCGGCGAATATGACGATTGGGCGGCTTATTCGTATAAAGACGGCAAAGGCATTGTCTGCTATATGGCTTCCACACCGAAAAAAGACGAAGGAAAATACAGCAAACGCGGCGATATTTATGTTATTGTGACGCATCGTCCGGCGGAAAAGAGTTTTGACGTGGTCAATTTTGTGGCCGGTTATACTTATAAAAACGGTTCTCAAGTCGTGGTCAAAATCGGCAAAGACACCTTTACCCGTTTGTTTACCGACGGTGACAAAGCCTGGGCGATTGACGACAAGGCGGATAAGGAACTGGTGGCAGCGATGAAACGCGGCCAGCGGATGATTGTGGACGGCGTTTCCAGCAAAGGGACGGCGACAAAAGACACGTATTCGCTGAAAGGTTTCAGCGGAGCTTATAAGGCAATCAGTTCCAAGTGCAAGAAGAAATAAGATGACGGAGAAAGCTGAACTTATCGGACTGAACAAAGCGGAGCTTGACCGCCTGATGGCAGACATCGGCGAAAAGCCGTTTCGGGCCAAACAGCTGTATCAGTGGCTGTATGTTCAGGGTGCGGTTTCTTTTGACGAGATGACCAATCTGTCAAAGGATTTGCGGGCCAAATTGGCCGATAAGTTTACGATTACGCGTCCGAAAATCGTAGCTGAACAGCTTTCTCGCGATAAAACGCACAAATGGCTGTTGGAATTTGCCGACGGGCAGCGGATTGAAACGGTTTATATTCCCGAAGCAGACAGAGGTTCGGTTTGTGTTTCAACCCAGGTCGGCTGTGCCGTCGGCTGCACTTTCTGTCATACCGGGTCGCAGAAAATTACCCGCAATCTGACGGCAGGAGAAATTGTCAGCCAGTTTATGGTGGTGCGCGATGTTTATCATGAATGGCCGAGCACAACCGGCGAAAACCGGATGGTTTCCAATATTGTGGTGATGGGAATGGGCGAACCGCTGCATAATGTTGATAATGTTATCAAGGCTCTGCAGCTGCTGACAGACGGTGACGGTATTGCCATTTCCAAACGCCGGGTGACGTTGTCAACTTCCGGTATTGTGCCGAATATGCAGCGAATCGCTGAGGAAACCGGCGTTAAGCTGGCAGTTTCTCTGCATGCGCCGAATAATGACAAACGTTCGCAGATAATGCCGATTAACAAGCGCTATCCGATTGAAGATATTCTGCAAGCCTGTCAGGCGTATCAGAAGACTGTTACCAGCCGCTTTATCACTTTTGAATATCTGATGCTTGACGGGATAAACGACAGTTTGGACGATGCGCGTCAGTTGATTGATTTAATGAAGAAATATAAAATCGGTGCCAAGTTTAATCTTATTCCGTTTAATCCGTGGCCCGGCTGCCCCTATCAGCCTTCTTCCAATAACAGGGTCCATGCCTTTTCCCGTGAGTTAGAAAAAGCCGGTTTCGCTGCCCCGATAAGGGTTGCCAGAGGGCAGGATATTTTGGCCGCCTGCGGTCAGCTCAAGTCTAAAGGCAGTTCTATGGAGCACTAGGGTGTCGTTTGCGGAATTTTCAAAGTTCTTAACTCCTACTATTGCTTTCATATAACAGCCTTTAATTAAAACCCATCCAGCGGGCAATGAGAGCAATTTTAAGCTGTCGAGAAAATGCTTATTACTATTTGCACACTCCGCTTTTTTCGCAGCTGGAAATTACTCTATTTACACACGCTATCCGAGTTTTTAGGGTGCTTTTTCTCTCTTAATTCTTACTGTTTGACGCATATAACTGCCTTTATAAAGAGTTAAGGGTATATATTCGTTTCATTCTTCTGTTTCTTTGTAACAAAAGTTTCACAAAATAATCTCTTGTTATTTTGTGAATAGTATACTATTCTAAAATCAAACAGGTTTTTATGTCTGTTGGCGGTTAAACTTTTAGGGAGAAAAGAAATGTCATTTTTAAAAAAGAATTTTTGGACGCTCAGCTGTTTGGTTTTATTAATTGCTATGGGAATGTGCGGCGATGCCTGGGCTGATGGTAATAGTCTGATGAAAACTGCGCAAAGAAAGGCACGTAATGTTTTTACCGAAGTTAAGATTATTACCTTTATTTTGGGTGGTTTTGGTTTGACCGGTGTTGCTTTTGCAGCAATTATGGGAAAGGTTAACTGGAAATGGTTTGCCGGTTTAGCAGTCGGTTTGGGAATTTTAGGTGCGGCCGGGTCAATCGTTGAATATGCGACGGGTTCAACGGAGGTTGATATTGATACGACTTTCGGCAATATCTGAGCAGGTTTACCTATTATTATGTTCTCCGGAAAATTTAGCAAAACTTCGTGGAGAAAAAGCCCGTGTTCCTAAACCGCGGGCTTTTTGATTTTAATAGAAATGTTAAAGCAGTTTGGCGATTTCGGCGCGGACGTTGTCCAAGCCAATCCCTTTTTCTGAGCTGGTGGCAATCAGGTCAACATAAGCCGCGGGGTGTTTGGCAATGGCCTCTTTGGTTTTCCGAATAACCTGTTCCAAAGCTTTGGCGCTGATTTTGTCGGTTTTGGTGAGGATAATCTGATAAGTAACGGCGGCTTTATCCAGCAGGTCCATAATTTCTTCATCGACTTTTTTGATGCCGTGACGCGAATCAATGAGGACAAAGACCCTTTTTAAATTAACCCGTCCCTGCAGATAGGTAAAGATCAGATTCTGCCATTGTTTAACCAGTTTTTCCGGGGCTTGGGCATAGCCGTAGCCCGGGAGGTCAACCAAGTGCAGCTTATCACCGATATTGAAGTAATTGAGTTGTTGGGTACGTCCCGGCGTGTTTGAGGTCTTGGCAAGGCCTTTCTGCCCGGTGAGTGCGTTAATCAGGCTCGATTTTCCGACATTGGAACGTCCGGCAAAGGCAACTTCCGGCATATCGGTCAGCGGAAGCTGATCCAGCCGGGCAACCCCGAGGACAAATACGGCGGGAATGCCGAACAGCTGCCGTCCGGCATAGATTTGTTCCCCGCTTAGCTGTTCCGGTTTGAACTCCATTATTTTACCCCGTTTTTGCGCATAATCGCTTTCTGTTGGATGATGGAGAGAATGTTGCTCAGAGTCCAGTAGATGACCAGACCGGAAGCAAAGTGGCCAAGCATGAAAGTGAAAATCAGCGGCATCAGGGCAAACATACGAGCCTGATCCTTATTGGTCGGAGCCGGGTTCAGTTTCTGCTGGACATACATGGTGATACCCATGATAATCGGCCAGACGCCGATGTCGAGCAGGCTCGGAACCGGGAAGTGGAGAATGGTTGACAGAACCAGCGGATCAGGTGCGGAAAGGTCTTTAATCCAGCCAATGAACGGTGCGTGGCGGATTTCGATGGCGATATTCAAAACCTTATACAGCGAAAAGAAGACCGGAATTTGAATAAACATCGGCAGGCAGCCCGCGGCGGGATTAATCTTTTCCCGGCGGTACATTTCCAGCGTTTCCTGCTGGAGTTTCATTTTATCGTTGCCGTATCTTTCCTGCAGTTCTTTAATCTTAGGCTGGATTTTTTTCATCTTGGACATGCTGTCGTATGATTTGTTGGCGATGGGGAACATAACCAGGCGCAGCAAGGCGGCAAACAACAGAATGGCCCAGCCCATATTGCCGATGAAATTGTAAAGAAAATCAAGAATGTAGAAGAACGGTTTGGTCAGGAAATAATACCAGCCGAAATCTACGGCAAGGTCAAACTTGGGAATGTTGAGCGACTGGGTATATTTATCCAGCAGTTTGATTTCCTTGGCGCCGGCAAATAATTTGACGCTGTTGGAGGCAACGGAGCCGGGAGCCGCGGTGACGGGGGCTCCGACATAATCGGTTTGGAAGTTTTGTTTGCCGGTGGCCGAGAACTTGACCGTATTTTGATTTTGCCCTTCCAGAATAAAAGCGGTAAACCAGTAGCGGTCGGAGAAACCGGCCCAGCCCTGGGCAGTCTTGAATTCCTTGGCCTTTTCGTCAATCAGGTCTTTGTATTTGATTTCCTTGAGATTGTTGTCAACAACGCCGATTAAGCCCTCGTGAACGACACTGGCGGAGGGATTGGCATTTTCCGTCTTGCGGTTGATTAAACCGTAAGGATAAAACGTGACGGTGCGTCCGGTGTCATTTTCGACGTCTTGCTGAATGTTAAACATATAGTCGGCGTCGAGACTGATTTTGCGAATGAATTTCAGGCCCTGCCCATTGTTCCATTCCAGAACGACCGGTGTTTCCGGCGTCAGTTCGCCGCCGCGAACGGTCCAGACGGTGTTGTGGTCAGGCATGCGCAGCGAGCTGTCGGAACTCAGCCAGCCGAATTCGGCATAGTAAGGTGCTGCCGTTTTGGCCGGAGCGAAGAGTTCAACGTCGGGGCTGTCGTTTTCAAGGGTTTGTTTGTATTTTTCGAGGAGGAGATTGTCGAAACGGGCTCCTTTGACACGGATGGAACCGGTCAGGGAAGCATTTTTGATGTGAATGCGGGAATCCTGTCGTACAGCCTCGGCGGAAGCCATAATTTCAGCCGTATTGGCGGCAGCAATAAGCTCGTCGGCTTTGATTTTTTCCTGCGGCAACGGCGTTTGGGGAAGCGGCGCTTCTTCCGTAACGGCAGGAGCGGCTGCCGGAACGGTTTTGCCCGGGAAAAAACGGTTGGTTATAAAAATGGCGACAATGGACAGGACAATGGCTAAAAACAGGCCTCTCATTTCCTCACGCATTCTAAAATTCTCCTCAATTAAATATCTTCAGCTTTGGTTTTTACATTATATTTGGCGGCAAAGCAAGCTTTTATCTCGGTTTATCCGTTCGTTTGGGCGGAACCGGATCATAGCCGCTGCCGCCCCAGGGGTGACAGCGCAGGATTCTTTTAATTCCTAAAAACAGCCCTTTGCAGATACCGTGAGTTTGGATGGCTTCAATCATATATTGGGAACAGGTCGGGCGAAAACGGCAACAGCCCGGAAACAGGGGAGAGATAAATTTCTGATAAAATTTAATCGGCAGAATCAGAAGCTGCCGGAAGAGCTTGCTCATCAGCGGGGCTTTCAAAAAACTTGTGCAATTTTTTCAATCCCCAGCCCAAATCGTTGCGGAGTTTGGCAAAATCGCAGTCGGCGGTATTGTAACGGCCGATCAGGACATATTCGAAGCCGGGTTTCAAAAGCGGGTAAAATTCGCGCAGAGCGGCACGCATCCGCCGGCGGGCGCGGTTGCGGATATGGGCTTTGCCGATTTTACGGGTGGTGGTGAAGCCTGTTTTGGGGTTTTGTTCAGGCGCGGATAAACTTTGAGCCGCCTGCAGAATGACAGTAGATGTTACCATCTTTTGTCCCTGCTTGGCGACTCTTAAAAAATCTTTGCGTTTTTTTAATTTTAAAACGACGGTCATTTTTTATTAAGCAGAAAGTTTAGCGCGACCATGTTTGCGACGGGCGGCCAAAACTTTGCGGCCACCGGCGGTAGCCATGCGTGCGCGAAAGCCGTGACGGCGGGCACGAACCAATTTACTCGGCTGATAAGTACGTTTCATTTGTTTTCTCCGGTTAAAACAGGACGTATCCTGTTGATATTTTTATTGATTATTTAAGCCTTTTGTTGTGAAAAGGCCTCGGACAAGTTGCTTTATAGCGGAATAAAAAAGAGAAGTCAATAAAAAACCTCCTGAAAAACAGGAGGTTTTTTGCGGTTTATCATTCGCTTAACGGCGGTCGCCGAATAATCTCAGCAAGGCCAGGAAAAGGTTGATGAAATCCATATATAAGGCCAAAGCGCCGGAAATCGCCTTGCGGGAAGACATGTCCCCGCTGTCGCTTTCAGCGTAAATGGCGCGGATTTTCTGGGTGTCATAGGCGGTTAAGCCGGTAAAGACGACAACGCTCAGAATTGACAGGGCGTAGTAAAGACCCGGGCTTTTCAGGAAAATGTTGACAATCATGGCGATGATGATGCCCCACAGTCCCATGGTCATGAAAGATCCCATGGAGGTCAGGTCTTTACGGGTGGTGTAGCCGTAAAGGCTCATGCCGCCGAACATGGCTGCGGTGATTAAGAAAATGCGGGTGATGCTGGTGCCGGTATAGGCAATGAATACGGGAGCCAGAGCCGCGCCCATAACGGCGGCATAGCCCCAGTAAACACCCTGAACCTGAGCCAGCGTTCCACGTGAGAGCACCCAGCCGAAAGCAAAAATCATAATGAACGGAGCCAAGAGAGCCAGCCACGACAATCCGGACATACCGACGGCGCCGTTAGGGGCGACGGTGAAGAAAAGTTTGATAGCCGAAGTGTTGGCAATCAGATATGAAATCAGAGCGGTAATGCAGAGGCCGCCGGCCATGTAGTTATAGACCTTGAGCATGTATTGGCGCAAACCCTGGTCAACATAAGCCTGGCTACCGGTTTGAGCGACATTTTGGCTGTTAATCATTGTGTTTGTTCTCCTTAAATAGGTTATTCGTATTTAAAATATAGGGAGGATTTTTACGATTATCAAGTTTTATTTCGCGGAGGACGGTTGTTGCCGTGCGCTTATTCGTAGGAATAAAGTTCTTTGCCGTAACGGCGGAGCCAGTTTTTACCTTCTTCGGCCTGGGGATAAAGTTCTTTGACGCATTTCCAGAAAGCACGGGAGTGATCCTGATGTTTCAGGTGGGAAACCTCATGGGCGACCATGTACGAAATGACACATTCGGGAGCCAGAGATATTCGCCAGTTATAATTGATGTTATGCAGTGACGAGCAGCTGCCCCAGCGCGATTTGGTGTCTTTAATCGTGACATCGTTCAGGCGGCAGCCGATTTGTTCCGCCGCTTGTTTGGACCGTTTCCAGAGCTCGATGCAGGCTTGCTTTTTCAGATAGTCCTTAACCCGGCGATGAAGAAATTCGGCGCTGCCGGACACGCAGAGGCTGCCGTCTTCTTCCATTACGCCGCAGCGCCGGCGGGGGGTATGAACAATTTTCAGCGTTCTGCCGAAAAAGCAGATTTCGTCGCCGTGGGTAAATTTTCTGGTTTCGGGAATTTTGCTTAAAGCCTGCTCAATCCATTCTTTATAAGACAGGACAAACTCTACGGCGCGTTTGGCCGTGCAACGGTTCGGAAGCGTCAGTACCGGCAGCCGTTCCTGCTGGTCGATACGGAGGGTCAGGCGTTTGGCCCGGGGAGATTTGACAACCTTGAGCGGAAAGCCGACCGCCGTTTCAATGTCATAAGTCTTCCCAGTCAACAAGGTAATCTTCATAATCTTTTACTTCCGTTTCACATACCAGGGGGCGGCCCTGCAGGGACATGCCTGCCCGGCTGACCGAATCGGCTCGTCCGGTTATCAGCGGATGCCAGTCAGGAAGGTCATAGCCGTTGTCAAGCAGCCAATAGGCGCAGGTTTTAGGAAGCCAGCGCGGTTTTTCGCGGATGGCGGCCAAGTCAATGTCGCGGCAGTCCGGCACTTTTTCAAAGCGGCGGGCATAGATTTTGCACAGGCAGTTTGAGCAGTCCAGAAAGCGGCAATACGTGTTGGTGAACTTGATTTTGCCTTTGATTTCCAACTTGTTCAGACAGCATTTGCCGCAGCCGTCACAGAGCAGTTCCCACTCGGTTTTGTTCATCTGTTCAAGTTTTTTGTGTTTCCAGAATTCCGGTTCAACCTCTTTCAGATTATCGTAGCGGGACTGCGGGGTATAGTCGTCTTCAATTAAATAGTCTGTTTTGTTCATTCTTAAATCCCCGGCTTATTATAAATCTTCCCAATCGACAATGTGGTCTTCAAGTTCTTCGTCGGAAACCAGCGTTTCAGGCACGCAGCGGCCGCTGATGCTTTGCCGGGGCGGCTTGGGACGGTGCTCAAACAAGGCGCGGTAGGCACAGGATTGAGGCATCCAATCGATTTTATCGATATTTTCGGGTGTGAGCTTCAGGCAGGAAGGAACCAATGTGCAGCGTTCGTCGTAACGGGTGCAGGTACAGGTTTCCATATCCATATAACGGCAGACGACGTCAGTATAAAAAATTTCATCGGTTTCATCATCCTGAATTTTGACCAGGCAGCATTTGCCGCAGCGGTTGCAAACAGCTTCCCATTCTTCCCGGGTGTAATCTTTTAACGCTTTATTCATGGCGGCATTTTTCCTCAACGGTTTTATATAACCCGCGCAGCAGAGATACGCTGATCATGACGGCGGCGAAGGTGAACATGCAGCAATAGCCGGTCAGCAGTATAAAATATTTAACCGCGGTTTGCCCGGCCGGGCGCAAATATGTGTTAACCAACTTGTTCAGGGAGGTACTCCTCTTTGGTGAGGTTGCCAAACTGGGCAAAGTCGCCGTTCCAAAACAGCTGGACGGTTCCGGTAGGGCCGTGACGCTGTTTGCCGATGATGACTTCGCCGATATTGGCGGTGGCGCGGACACGTTGTTGCCATTCCTCCATTCGGTGCTGGAGGTGTTCGGGGGTTTCGCCGGCCTTTTGTTTGGGTTCTTCGTTTTGAATATAGTAGTTTTCACGATAAACGAACATGACGATATCGGCATCTTGTTCGATAGAGCCGGATTCACGCAGGTCCGACATGACCGGACGTTTATCGTCACGCTGTTCAACGCCGCGGTTCAGCTGGGACAAAGCAATAACCGGAACGTTCAGTTCCTTGGCAAGAATTTTCAGTCCGCGGGAAATTTCAGAGAGCTCCTGCACGCGGTTGCCTTCGTTCTTTTTGCTGCCGGAACCGACGATTAACTGGATATAGTCAATAACGATCAGGCCCAGCCCTTTGTTTCTTTTCAGGCGGCGGGCGCGGGTGCGGATGGTGTTGATGTTCAGGCCCGGGGTATCGTCAATGTAAAGCGGAATTTTTTCCAATTCGCGAACAGCGGCGGCAATGCGGGTGAACTCGGCATTGTCCAATTCTCCGGTACGCATCTTGTGGCCGTTGGTTTGGGTAACGGTGGCAAGAATACGGCTGGCCAGCTGATCGGCTGACATTTCGAGAGAGAAAAAGGCTACTCCTTTGGATTTGGGGTCCATATTTTTATCATGGCTCATATATTCGGCAACGTTATAAGCCATATTGGTTGCCAGAGCGGTTTTACCCATGGCCGGACGGCCGGCGATGATGATAAGGTCGGAATTGTTCAGGCCGCCGGTTTTGTTGTCCAGCGCATCCAGCTGGGTCGGCAGGCCGGAGATTTTGCCGTCTTTTTGATAAGCCGCTTCAATGTGACTGAGCGAAGAGGTCAGAGCCGTTGCAAAGTCGGTAAAGCCGCCTTGGGAATCTCCTTCGTTGGAGAGATCAAAAAGTTTTTTTTCAGCCATTTCAATTTGGCTGGTTGCATCGGAGTCGAGGTCTTCTTTCATAGCCTCGTTGACGATTTCATAGCCGGTGTTGATCAGCTCCCGGCGGAGGTATTTGTCATAAATAAACTGGGCATAATATTCAGCATTGGTCAGCGGGGAAGCGCTGTCGGCCAGTTTGACCAGATATTGGTGGCCGCCGACTTCGTTTAATGTGCCTTCCTGCTCAAAATAGTTTTTCAGCGTAATAACGTCGGCAACATGACCGCGCTGGATTAATTTGGCGATAACTTCATAAATTTTGCTGTGAATGGCATCGGCAAAATGCTGCGGTTTCAGAAATTCCGAAATGCGTTCAAAAGCCTTGTTATTGGCGAGAACGGCACCAAGCAGAGCCTGTTCGGCTTCCAGGTTTTGCGGCAGCAGGGTCGGGTCAGGTTTTTCCATTGCGGTTACTCTATCTCTTAAAACGTTTCTCTGGAGTTGGTTATAGCGTAAATTTACAGAAAGGCAATCGGTTTTTTGAGAGCCCTTTTCTCCGGTCTGTGAATTATGGGGATAAAAAAATATCCTCCGCCGGAAAAGGGGAGGATATTCTTAAAACCTTAATACCAAACTTATTTGGAAGCTTTATTTTTAGCAATGCTTTTTTTGATTTTTTTAGCTTCTTCGGTCAGTTTGCTGTTGGAGGTCGATTCCAAATAAGAATCCAAACCGCCGTTGTGTTCAATCGAACGCAATGTTGCAGAAGTAACCTTCAGTTTGAAAATTTTGCCCAGAGTTTCGCTCAGCAGGGAAACAACCTGCAAATTCGGCAGAAAACGGCGGCGAGTGCGGTTGTTAGCGTGGCTGACATTGTTGCCGCTCATAGCGCCGGTGCCGGTTAAATCACATTTTTTAGCCATGATGAAATATCCTCATTTAACTTGAATAAATAAACTTGTTGCTTGTTAATAACTATAATTTTAAGCTAAGTCAAGCAAAAAATGCGTGTTCGGGCTTTCCGGTTATAGAAATATCGGCGTAAATTCAAATTTTTCTTGAGTATTAAAATAAAATGGGCTAGAAGTATCTCTGTTTTGATGTACCCGTAGCTCAGTTGGATAGAGTGTTGGCCTCCGACGCCAAAGGTCGTGGGTTCGAATCCCTCCGGGTACGCCAGATTAAAAAACAGCTCCCCACCGTGAAGGTGAGGAGCTATTTTTGTGGCTTCCCGGAAGGGTCGAACCCGGGTTCGTTCTCAGGCATCTAAATTCGTTTCGGTCAAGAATTTTCCTCACTCATTAAGATGTTACAGAGAGCTTGCAGATAAAAATAACCGGAGCAGCGGTTATTTTTACTTAACGCTTCCTCCGGGTACGCCATAAAAAATGCCACCCCTTCAGCGGGTGGTATTTTTTATGTTGGGTATCGGTGGATTTGAACCTGCGAAAAAGTGGGTTTGACAAGGAGGAGAGGCAGACAGCGTATGCCGGTGAGGCGAAGCCGAACGACGACGCAGCGGCGACTGAAAGGAGCCAATCTCTCCGGGTGTGCCATTTATGGATAAAAAGTTTTCCGGCAGGGTTTCCGGGGCGGCTGTCAGCTTGACAAGGTTAGCGGGGTATGCTAATTGCTTGAAGAAGAAATTTTTTGAGGGATTATATTCATGGACGTTATTTTAACCGGGGACAGACCCACCGGAAAACTGCATTTGGGGCATTATGTCGGTTCGTTAAAGCGCCGTGTCGAGATGCAGAACAGCGGTAATTATCAGAATATTTATATTATGATTGCCGATGCGCAGGCGTTGACGGACAATGCCGACGACATTAACAAAGTTCGGAACAATATTTCGGAAGTGGCGCTGGATTATCTGGCCTGCGGTTTGGATCCGAAAAAAGCGACGATTTTTATTCAATCGCAGATTCCCGAACTTTGCGAGTTATCTTTCTATTATATGAATTTGGTTACGGTTTCTCGTTTGCAACGGAATCCGACGGTTAAAAACGAGATTCAGATGCGCGGGTTTAAACAGAGCATTCCGGTCGGTTTCTTTACTTATCCGATAAGTCAGGCGGCTGACATTACCGCATTTAAAGCGAATCTGGTGCCGGTCGGCGAAGATCAGCTGCCGATGATTGAGCAGACCCGGGAAATCGTGCGTTCGTTCAATACGATTTATAAAGAGGTTTTGGCGGAACCGACGGCCATTTTGCCGGAAAACAGCATGTGTTCCCGTTTGCCGGGGTTAGACGGTGCGGCGAAAATGAGCAAGTCTTTGGGCAATTGCATTTATCTGTCAGACAGTTCGAATGAGCTGAAGAAAAAAGTTCAGAGCATGTTTACCGATCCGACTCATCTGCGAGTGGAGGATCCGGGGCATACCGAAAATAACCCGGTGTTTATTTATTTGGATGCCTTTTGCCGTGACGAACATTTTGCCGCTTTTCTGCCGTCCTATCAGAATCTTGACGAACTGAAAGCGCATTACCGCAAAGGCGGTCTGGGTGACGGGACGGTTAAGAAATTTTTGAATGAAATTTTACAGAACGAGCTGAAACCTATCCGCGAAAAACGGGAAGTTTTTGCTCAGGATTTGGGACAGATTTTCGATATGTTGAAAGCCGGCAGCGAAAAAGCGAGAGAAACGGCTTCCCGAACGCTGGACGAAGTGAAAACGGCAATGGGAATTAATTACTTTAAAGGCAATTCTCTGTATAAGTAATTTGTTTCCAAAAAAGAAAATTTGACATTTATAAAGCCGCGGTGACGCGGCTTTATTGTTCGGGACGGAGTGAGCCGAAAATTTTTATTTTCGGTAAATAAAATTTAAGAGAATCAATATATTGTTAAAGCAGTTTGGGTTATTCCGGCATTAAAAAGGGCAGGCAATGGCTTTAAAATTAATCAGTTCTCTGGATATGAATGACATTAAGCAAGAGGACGTTATGCTTTATGATGAGTGCGGTCAGGGAAATGTTTCGGGAGCGGCAGTTGTTGCCGACGGGGCCACAGGATTTCTTAAAGACGTTGATGTTCGGGGAAATCTTGTCAGTCTGCCGGATATAGTGAGCGGGGGATATTCGTCGGCAAGAGTGTGGGCCGAGAAACTGGCTGAACGTCTGCTGGCGAATATGGCGGATGAAAGGCTCGGACTGCGGCAGGTTCTAAAACTTTCGGTTGGGGAAGCAACGCGGCAGGTGCAGCCGTTGTTCGGTTCTTGTGAACGTTTTCGGACGCCCTCAGCGGCAGCTATTGCCGTTCGGCAGAGGGGCAGCCGGTGGGAGGCCGTCGGTTCGGGGGACTGTTGTTTGCTGCTTGAATATCGGGACGGGAAGCTGGAAACCGTTGTCGGCAGTCCGGTGTTGGAAAAGATAAGAGCTGCGCGTGAAGCTGAAATCCGCCGGGAGAAGCCGGATTTTGATAACCTTCCGGCGGAGGAGAAAGCTAAGGTCAGATATTTCTATATGAAACAAACCCGGCAAAGCCTCGGGGTTTTTCCTGGCGGGTATTGGGTTCCCTTTTATGGCGGAGACGCGGTTTTGGATCGTTTCATCGGCGGAGCGGAGCCGGTGTCGGCCGCCGGGAGAAAAATAAATTATCTGAACCGGGGCGATGTTTGGGAAATGTCCGTTTCAGCGTCCGAGTTGAAATCGTTTATGCTGAGTTCCGACGGTTTTATTGAGAAAGTTCTTAAGTTTGGTCTGGCAGATGCCGCAGAGCTGGCGGCAGCGGGCAAAACGTTTTCCTCATTGGCGGCTCTGGGGCAGAAATTAAGACAGTATGAACTAAAATCGGCGGGAGATGTCAGTGCTTCGGCAATGAAAGTTGTCCAAGGCAGAAAAGAGACGGGAAGTGCCGATGATGCTACGGCAATGTGTTTTGAAATTGTTTAATCTCAATTTTAATGAAATTTAAACCGTAACAAACTATTTTTAACGCAGAAATTCAATTTATTGCGCAACGGAAAAAGAATGCATCATATTCATGCCCTGATTGTCGATCTGACATTAATTACCATTTATGCCGGAATAACCACGCTTATCTGTAAAAAGCTGAAACAGCCGATTGTGCTGGGGTATGTCGTGGCGGGAATTCTGGCGGGTCCGTTTTTTAATTTGCTGCCGACTGTCAGCGACAGGGAGAACCTGACATTGTGGGCAGATATCGGCGTGATTTTTTTATTGTTCGGGCTGGGGCTGGAATTCAGTTTTAAAAAGATGATGAACGTAGGCAAAGCGGCAATGATTACGGCCAATGCCAATATTCTGTTTATGCTTTATTTAGGATACAGCACCGGTATTCTGCTCGGCTGGTCAACGATGGACAGTTTTTTTCTCGGCAGCATGATTTCAATGTCGTCAACGACGATTATCATTAAGGCTTTTGATGACCTTAACGTAAAAAAACAGCGGTTTACGGATTTGGTTTTCGGGGTGTTGGTGGTGGAAGATATTATGGGAATCCTGATGCTGGTGCTGCTGCCGACAATTGCTCTCGGCAACAGTATTGACGGTGGGGAACTGCTGATAAGTACGCTGAAACTGATTTCTTTTTTGGTGTTGTGTTTTGTCAGCGGCATTTATCTGGTGCCGACTTTTTTGAAACGAATCGAAGGCTTTCTGACGGATGAAATGTTGCTGCTGATTACCATCAGTTTGTGTTTCGGCATGGTTTATATGGCAACATATTCCGGTTTTTCCGCAGCGCTGGGCGCTTTTATCATGGGGTCTATTTTAGCGGAGAGCAGCCTGATTCACCGAATCGAGCGCAATATTCAGCCGATTAAGGATTTTTTCGGCGCGGTATTTTTTGTTTCGGTCGGAATGATGGTTGATCCGTCGATGTTTGTCGAGTTTGCCTGGCCGATTTTTTTGATTACGCTGATTGTTATTGCCGGCAAGGTGGCTTTTTCCTGTTTGGGATTCATTATCTCCGGACAGCCTGTGAAAACGGCGATTTTGTGCGGTTTTTCTTTGGCTCAGGTGGGTGAATTTGCTTTTATTATTGCCAGTCTCGGTTTGAGTCTGAAAGTTCTGGATGCCCGGGTTTATCCGATTATTGTGGCCGTTTCGGTAATTACCACATTTTTGACGCCAATGATGATTAAAGCGGCCGGCCCTTTTTATCAGTTTGTTTTGCGGGCGGCGCCGAAATCATGGCAGGCTTATATCAGCCGGACGGAGAAAGAAGTTAAAGTCAGCCCTTCGGAAGAGCGGTTATGGACCGAGCTGTTTAAAAATTATTTGCTGCGCATGATTTTGTTCTCAATGATTTTATATACGATTATTCTGCTGTCGGGACATTATCTGCAGCCGTTGGTGGCCGGAGTTTTACCGGGAATAGGCGGCCGGGTCGTGATGACGGCGGTTACGCTGATTGCCATGGCGCCGTTTTTGAAGGCGCTAATCGGCTGGGAAGCGATTTTGCCGGCTTTTCTGAGGGATACGGCAGTGAAGGTTTTGTGTAAAATCAGAAAATCGCGGGCAGAAAGCGTAACCGAAAACAGCTGGGTAAAAAAAGTAGGCGAAAAATTTGATTTTTGCGGCAATTGGGGAGAAAATGCCGAAAACGTCAAAAACTTTTTTATTTCAAACAGCATTTTGGCCAAGATTTATTACAAACTCTGGATATCAAAAAAGACGAATCGGCTGCCGCTGGTTTTGATGACCAGTTTCCGGCTTTTGGTGGTGGCGTTTTTCATTGTGATGGTGGTTCACAAGTTTTTGACCGAGGATGCCAAAGTTTCGCTGCTGTTGTTGCTGATTTCCGTCATTGTTCTCGCGCAGTCGAAATGGCTGCTGACCCAATATATGAAGATAGAGGCTCAATTTCTGGCCAATCTGCGCGGGCATCACGGCGAAAAAGCCGAGCCGTCAGAAAAGGCCGATGACTAACAGGTTTAACAAGGAGAAGAATGATGATAAAATTACAGAATTTGCTGCTGTTTTTGCCGCTGATGCTGCTGGCAGGTTGTCATGAGCCGGCAGTTGAGGGAAAATGGCTGCAGCCGGTGCCGGGAATGGCGGGAGCCGTGCAGGGCGTTTGGCTGGAAGATGGCGGCAAGGCTTCTTCAATCAATATGAGCACGCTGGTTTACGAGAGCTGGAGCCGCCGCGGCAGTGAGCTGGTTTTGCAAGGCAAGAGCATCGGCAACGGTCAGACAATAGATTTCAGCGAGGCGTATCGGATTAAAAAACTGACTGACCGGGAACTGGTTTTGCAGGCAGGAAAGGCTGTTTTGCAATTTTCCCGGGGCAGCGATGACTAATTTTAACCGGCGGGTTTATGAAATTGTCTGCCGGATTCCGCCGGGGCGGGTGATGTCATACGGGCAGGTTGCCCGGCTGGCGGGGAATGCCCATGCTTCCCGGGCCGTCGGATATGCGCTGCATCAGACAGATGATGAAGATTATGTGCCCTGGCAGCGGGTGGTTTATAAAGACGGCGGATTGGCTTTCGGCGACAGGCAGTATGCTTTGCTTCAGGCCGAAGGGGTCGTTTTTACCGCGGAGGAAAAGGTTGACATGGCTCTCTGCCGATGGACGCAGGAAGAGGCGGAAGAAAGCCTGTGGTGGTGAGAGAATATCGGTTTTTAACATAAAAATACTTAAGGAGACATAAGATGCCGTTTATTACAATAGATACGAATGCAAGAACGGAAGTAACTGCCGAGATGCTGGACGAACTCAGTGAGATTGCGGTTCGGGTGCTGAACAAGCCGAAAAATTATGTAACGGTTAAAATTAACAGCGGGGCGGCAATTCTGTTTGGGGATACGACGGAAAACATCGGGGCGCTGGTTGAATTCAAGTCAATCGGTTTCGGCGATAAAAAGGCGGAACTGGCTCGGCAGTTGAAAGATTTTGCCGTTCGCCGTTTCGGGGCGGAAGGCCTTTTTGTCGGTATTCATTTTGCGGACATGCCGGCGGCGAATGTCAGCCATGACGGTAAGCTGATGGGATAGCAAGCCGTCCGGCTCTTGAAACCGCGGCTGTCCGGCATATATCCTTGTAACAAAAACAGTTGCAGGAGGATAAAATGCATGAGGCAGATTTGGTTAAACCGGTTCAAAAGTTTGTATCGGAATTGGAAAAAGCCGGCGGAAAACCTTTATATGAACTGACACCGCAGGAAGCGCGCCAAGTGCTTCGGGAGGTTCAGAAAGACGAGGGCGTCAAACCGGAGGCTAAAATCGAAGAGATAAAAGTGCCGTTGGACAACGGCAGGGAAATGCGGGTGCTGATTGTCAGACCTGCGGATGTTGACGATACCCTGCCGGTGGTGTTTTATATTCACGGCGGCGGCTGGGTGATGGGAGACGAAACGACACATGACCGTCTGATTCGTCAGCTGGCCGATGAAATTCCGGCAGCGGTGGTGTTTCCGGTTTATACGCCTTCGCCGGAGGCTCAATATCCGCAAACGACCAACGATTTGTTTGCCGTTTTGCAATATGTGGCGGAATATGGTGCCAAGTATAATTTGGATACCGGGCGTCTGGCGGTGGCGGGTGACAGTGTCGGCGGCAATATGGCTGCAGTGATGGCATTGATGGCCAAAGCCAATGATAATAAGCCGGAGATTGATTTTCAGCTGCTGCTGTATCCGGTGACCGATGCCGCATTTGAAACAAAATCATATAACGCGTTTGCCGAAGGGCCCTGGTTAACAAAGAAGGCGATGGAGTGGTTTTGGAAACAGTATGCTCCCGATGAAAACAGCCGCGGGGAGATTTATGCCAGTCCGCTGCGTGCTGCCAGCGAGGAACTGGAAGGCTTGCCGGCAGCATTAATCATTACTGACGAAAATGATGTTTTGCGCGATGAAGGAGAGGCATATGCCCGCAAACTGGATGAAGCCGGCGTAACGGTGGGATCTGTCCGGATTAACGGAACCATACATGATTTTTTGATGCTGAACGCTTTGGCCGACAGCGTGCCGACAAAAGCGGCACTGGCTTTGGCCGTCGTGTCGTTGCAGGATGTGTTTGACAGTCTGGTCGAAGACGAAACTTCCGAAGCGTGATTAAAAAAACGGGCCGCCTTTGGGGCGGCTCCGTTTTTTGTACGGAAAGGATAATCATTAGATTTATAACCGGTGCAAGCCGTTCAAAGATGATTAAATAGCCGGGCGTAACTTATATTGTCAGGGAGGAAAAAATGAATGAAAAAACAAAACTGATTAATCCGACGACGGCTTATTTTCACGGAGATTTTGCCAAGCAGCCGCAGGAAGCACCAGGCTTGCAAAATTTAATGGAGCCGCGGCCGGACTGCGGAGAGAAAAGCTATATCGGGCACGGTCGGCTGGCGGGAAGAAAAATGCTGGTAACCGGGGGAGATTCCGGTATCGGCCGCGCTGCTGCAATCGCTTATGCGCGGGAGGGGGCAGAAGTGGCCGTCAATTATCTGGCTTTTGAACAAAGCGATGCGGAAGAATTGCAGAATCTTTTGGAAAGCGAGGGACATAAAATTTTTCTTATTCCGGGGGACATCAGTGATGAAGCTTCCTGCCGCCGGATTGTGAAAGCGGCGGCCGATGCTTTGGGCGGCCTGGATAATCTGACAATGGTAGCCGGACGCCAGCAGTATAACCGGGATATTATGACGCTGAGCAGTGAGCAGATGGTGAAAACTTTTGCCACCAATGTCTTTTCTCTGTTCTGGCTGACGCAGGCCGCTCTTCCTTTTTTGCCGGAAGGGGGAACGATTGTTACGACGTCATCGGTTCAGGCATATTATCCGGGAGAAATTTTGATTGATTATGCTTCTACGAAATGTGCCATTATCGGGTTTACGCGGGCTCTGGCGAAACAGGTTGCCTCAAAAGGCATTCGCGTGAACTGCGTGGCTCCCGGTCCGATTTGGACACCGTTGCAGATATGCGGCGGGCAGCCGCAGGAAAATATTCCGGAATTTGGCAAAAAAGTGCCGCTGAAAAGAGCGGGGCAGCCGGTTGAACTGGCTCCGGTATATGTTTTTCTGGCTTCTGGCGAATCGAGCTATGTTACGGCGGAGGTTTACGGTGTAACCGGCGGTTTGCATCTGATGTAGAGCCGGCAGGTTAAGAAAAAGGGATCCGAAAGGCAGCGGATCCCTTTTTTGCGGTTATTCGGTCATAGCGGCGGCCCGGCGCGAAGCTGTCAGCATCCAATGGTATTTGGCGTAAAGAGCCAGATAGTCTTCCAGCAGGTTGGCAATTTGGTAATTATCCTGTTTGTCGGCTGTTTCCCGCACTTCTTCTGCACGGGAAATCAGAAGCCGGCAGTCTTCGTCCAGAAAATCCAGGACTTCGGCAACGCTGTAATTGCAGGAGGAAATTTCTTTAATTCGGGTATTTTTCAAATATTCTGCCATGGTTCCCAGCGGCATTTCGCACTGCATTTTCATTACTTCGGCCGTTTCGTCAAATTGATCCTGCAGCATTTTGTAAATTTTTTCCGTCATTTCGTGAATGAGGGCAAACTCTCTGCCTTCAACGTTCCAGTGCAGGTTGTGCACTTTGATGTTCAGGACGGCGAGGTCTGACAAAAAAGCGTTCAGCATCGGTTCCAACTGATTTGATTTATTCATCGTCATTCTCCTTGTGTCTGTTTAATTTTACCCCGGTTAATTTAACTTTATCCGCCGGTGATTGAAGGGGTTATAAACCTTAAAGACAGCAAGGACCGGTTGACGCAAAATGGACAAATTAAAATTGTTGCGTTCATTGTTGTTTTGGTCTATGGTAAAATATATGACTAATCAGAAAGGATAAGGCGATGAATTCAGCCAACCGCCAGAAATTGTTGCAGGAATATGCCGACCAGAACAGACGTCCCCTGCAGATGAAAATCAACAACGAAGCCGTTATTATTCCGGTGGAATATACTTTGTCCGGTTCAGCGGAGGAAATTCAGAAAAATTTTCTGGCAGATTATTTTGATCAGCAGAAGGACGAACGACGTAAATACAAAGAAGCGGGAATTGCGCCGCGGCAGATTGAGATGAACGGCGCGGTTTATGTGGTGCCGTTTAAATTGCGCAATGTCGAGCGCCGGGATACACAAATCGTCGAGCTGGTTTTGCGTCGGGCACAGGCAAAATATAACCGTGCGGTTTCTTTGACGCGCAAACTCGACCGGATTTATCCGGAGCGGAAATATACGGTTGAAGTGGCAGGCGAACATGTTAAAAGAATGCAGGCCGCCTATAACCGTTATTTGGTCGGGAAGTTCAAAGCGCAGGGCAAGGCCGCGCTGTTCAAAGCGGGAGAAATGCTGGCGGGCGGTTTTCGGTCGCTGTCGCAAAATGTCCGGTCGCCGTTTGATTTGGCTTCATTGGAACGCTGCGGGCGGAAAATAGCAATGGGTTCCCTGTTAACGCTCGGGATCGGGCTGAGCAGTTACGGATTGTATCATTCGGTTAGGGACAAGCCTGCCGATAAAGAAAAAGCAGCTTTGGGAACCAATCGGCAAGCGGTGCCGGAAGGTGATGCCGCTGATTTTGCAGAAGTTTGGGAGCAGCAGGCGCAAGCGGTACAGGGCGGACAATCAGAAGCAAAAAGTTCCGGCAGGGTATCTGCGGCCGAAGCCCCGGGTTTCAAACGTTCCGAGGCGCAGAAAGACAAATTGTTCAAGCGTTATATGAAAGATATTTTTGAAAGCGAAGGCGGCTATGCCGATGAGACAATCGACCAGCCGACCAATATGGGGATTATTCAGCCGACGTTGGATTCTTACCGGAAGCGTTTTCCGAAAGAAGCCGCCCGGCTTAAGTTTCCGCAGAAGGTGAAAGAGCTTAAACGAAGCCAGGCAATGCAGATTTATCACCGTTTGTATTTTGACCAGTATAAAATCGGCGATTATCGAAACGAGAGTATCGGGCAGCTGGTTTTTGACATTTATGTCAATCATACGCCGCAGACGGCAAAAGAATTTATAGACCAGGCTTTGAAGGCCGCACGCAAAACCGGAGCAAAAATCGCGCTGCCGCGTTCAACAACAGAGCGGGTGGCGGTGGTTAATGCGCTGGCAGAGCAGCCGGCGGCGGAAGCGGCATTTTATAATCAGATTATGACTGAACGGCGTTTTCACATGTATAAGCAAACGACCTTAAAGGTAAAAAGAGGTGAGGTGAAAGAATCGCGTTTTGCCCAAGGGCTGCGCAACCGGGCGAATAAATACAATGACCGCTATGTTGCGACAAACGTTCAGGAACAAGGCAGCAGCGCCCGTCTTCGTTTGGCCATGAATGAACGCTGAGAGTGTTTTTTAACGGTCTCGGTCAAAACAGGTTTGCCGGTTAATGCCATCGGTTCGACAGTTCTGGCTGCGGTCGCTGTCGGGCAGGTCGGAGGCATTGCCGCGGTCGAACATGTTCAGGGCAAATTCATGCGAATCGTCCAGTTCTCCGGCAGAATCAATCAGCGTCTCGTCGCGGACGGTTCTGATGTGGAAATCTTTGTCGTCATCTGCCGTGTAGGACATATCGGAGAAGTCTTTAATTCTGATTTTGCCGATTTCGGGTGAAACCGGCTGGTTGTTGTCATCGAGGTTAATCATTGCGGTCTCCTTGTTTTGGGTGTTTTAAAGATAATCTGCCGTGGGCGAAATTCCACGGCAGGTGGCCGAAGGTTTTAATGAAAGCCGCAATTGACAAAGCCGGCTTCCCGTGCTAGAAATTCCAATGGTTTAAAACAATTTTAAGGACAACAACAATGACATTGAAATTATACAATACATACAGCCGCCAGGTTGAACCCCTGGTTCCCTCTAATCCGGACGGAGTGGTCAGAATGTATTGTTGTGGTCCGACGGTTTATAACTATGCCCATATCGGCAATCTGCGCACGTATATTTTTGAAGACGTGCTGCGTAAAACAATCAAACGGGCCGGTTTTCCGCTGAAACACGCCATGAATATTACTGATGTCGGGCACCTGACGAGCGATGCCGACGAGGGTGACGACAAGATGGTGCTGGCGGCGGAAAAAGAGCATAAAACGGTGATGGACATTGCCCGCAAATATGAAGATACGTTTTTCAAGCATACGCAGGCTTTGAATATTGACCGGCCGGATATTGTCTGCCGCGCAACCGAGCATGTTCAGGATATGATTAAGTTTGTGGAAGAGCTGGAGCGTAAAGGCTATGCCTATTTTTCAAACGGGAATGTTTATTTTGACACGTCCAAATTTCCGGCTTACGGCAGCCTGTCAGGGCAGAAACGCGATGATTTGAAGCATGGCGCGCGGGTGGAAACCGATGAAAACAAGCGCAATGAATCCGATTTTGTGTTGTGGTTTACATCTTCCAAATTTAAAAATCAAATTTTGCAATGGGATACCAAATGGGGGCGCGGTTATCCGGGCTGGCATATCGAATGCTCGACGATGTCGGTAAAACATCTGGGGCCGCATTTGGATATTCACTGCGGCGGTATTGACCATGTGGCGGTACACCATGAAAACGAAATTGCCCAAAGCGAGGCTTATCTGGGACATAAGTGGTGCAATTGCTGGCTGCACGGAGAATTTCTGCAAATGAAGAACGATGAAAAGATGTCTAAGTCGAAAGGCAATTTCATCACGCTGGATACGTTGGTCGAAAAAGGCTATAAACCGGAAGCTTACCGCTATCTGTGTCTGACCTCGCATTATCGTTCATCGCTGGTTTTTTCTTATGAGAATCTGGATGCTGCCGCAGCAGCGCTGAAGAATTTGTATAACAAATATCTGGAATTTAAAGCGGCCGGCGCAGCACCGGTGTCAGCCGAGCAGGAAAAAACTTTTGACAGTTATACGGAACAGTTTAACGCTTTTCTGTTTGACGATTTGAAAACGCCGCAGGCTTTGGCTCTGGTTTGGACGGTTATTAAAGACAAAGATTTGCCGGCGGTTTTGAAAGTCAGGTTTATGGAGTCTGCCGATGAAGTTTTAGGTCTGGGCTTGGCAAAGGTTAAACCGGAGGCGGAGCAGCCGCTGGAGCTTTCTCCTGAAATTCAGGCAAAACTGGAAGAACGCAAACAGGCGCGGGTAAACAAAGACTGGGCGAAGTCTGACGCCATTCGCGATGAGCTGGCCGCGCAGGGAATTATCGTGAAAGATCTGCCCGGCAACGCCTATGAGGTTAAGCTTGCCTGAGAAAACAGAAGGCATCTGCCAAGCGTTCGGCAGAATAATATAGAAAAGAGCGGAGTTCCGCTCTTTTTTATGCCCTTAGATTAAAGATAATGATGTTGGACAGTTTGTCGATGCCGCGCAGACGAATAATGCCTTCTTCGTCGCTGACGGCCAGACCATCACCGGCGACCAGCAGATGTTCATTGGTTGAGACGGAACCTTCCGCGACCTGAATCCAGATTTTGCGGCTGTGATTAATGGCAAATTCGGTGTCTTTGTTTTCTTCCAGTAAAATCTGCCATATCTCGGCATCCTGGTGAATTTCGAGAGAACCGTTATGCCCGTCGGGCGAAACCAAAAGCGTTAATCGGTTGGTCATGCTTTTGCGGTTGAAGGCCTTTTGTTCATAAGACGGACGAAGGTCGAGCATATTGGGGATAATCCATATTTGCAGAAAATGGACCGGTTCCTTGTCTGACGGATTGAATTCGCTGTGTATGATACCGGAGCCGGCGGTCATTTTTTGGACGTCTCCCGGCTTTAAAACATCACCGTTGCCAAGATTGTCTCTGTGCTGTAACTTTCCTCGAAGAACGATGCTGACAATCTCCATATTATCATGTGGATGCATGTCAAACCCTGCGCCGGGGGCGACGATGTCGTCATTAATGACTCTCAGACTGCCGAAGTTCATATAGCGGGGATCGTGATAGCTTCCGAAGGAAAAGGTGTGATAACTGTCAAGCCAGCCGGTATAGGTGCGGCCGCGCCGGTTTGCCGGGTGTAACTGATACATGGCGTAAAACTCCTTGTCAGGCGGTTGTCGTTGGCTTTGATATAATTGTCAGAATGCCATATTCAAGTTTTTTGCTCCGGGGCCGGCGGGCGGAAAAATAAAAAACCGGCTCGGAATGAGCCGGTTTGGGCGGAAAGAATAATTATTCGGCGTTACGGGCGGTAATCTTTTCAATATAGTCCCGCTCCATTTTTTCCTGCCGTTCTTTATTCTTGCGGCGGTAGTAAGCATCAAGTTCCCCGTTGGTTGACCAGGTGGAATAAAACCTCGGATCATAATTGTTTCGGCGCAAGGCTTTACCCAGATGTTGCTGCCAGGCCAGATGGTTGGCGTTTAGGGCAGCCGGCGAAATGCCGTGGATTTCCAAGCCGTCATCTTTTAAAACCAAGGACAGCGATGCTTTAAGGCCGCTGCAGCCGTAAAGCTGTTTTAACAGATTTGCCAGCAGGGTGAGATGTGTTTTGAACATGCTCAGCGAGACGGTTTCTTTTACCGGGCAAAAAACGGATTTTGAAATCTGTCCGAAGCCCGGAGCCGGAACATTTTGCAACGGGACGGTGTAAGCGTCTTCCGCAAAAATGTCAGGATAAGCCAAAGCTTTTTTGATTGCAGGCATGGCTTTGACATATTCGATCTGGTGCGGACGGCAGAGAAAGACTGAAAGCCCCTGATAAAAATCAGGCTGTCCGGTCTTGTCGTCCAGACAAATCCGGCAGGCCGGAAAGACGAAATGTTCAACAGATATTTCCTGCAAGGCAGCAGAAATTTTTTCCTGTGCAGTGGCAAACAGTTTTTGGTACTCGGCCGGAGAATCGATGTAAACCAATTCGGAGAGCGAATGAATCAGAGGGATAAAAATCCCGGGATTAGTTGTGTTCATAATGATAATTGTTTAGAAAGTAAATAATAAATTGATGGCATGAATTTACTCAAGCTT
Source organism: Azospirillum sp. 47_25 (assembly GCA_001917125.1). Taxonomy (GTDB): domain Bacteria; phylum Pseudomonadota; class Alphaproteobacteria; order RF32; family CAG-239; genus Scatocola; species Scatocola faecipullorum. The sequence goes on along the minus strand of MNTU01000038.1, from coordinate 10,870 downwards.
TGTCTTTTTGTCAAATAAAAACCCGGTGAAAACCGGGTTTTTATTGCGTAAGGGCCAGCTTTTAGAAACTGTAACGCAGGCCGAGCGTGATTTCTTTAAAGTCATCAATCTTTTCGATATTGGTGACCGAGTAGCGGCCCATACCGCGGAGAGACCAGCTGTCAGTCAGATTTATCTGTGCGCCGATACCAAAGCGCAGGCCTTCGCCGCTGTATGTTTTGTTTGTGTGGCCGCCGGTACCGTTGACAAAATAGTCCTGCGACACTTTTACGTCGTAGCGGGCAATACCGACGGAGCCGAGTATTTCAACCAGGCCGAGGTTCAGAAAGTCGTTGACGACGTCAACGCCGTAAGCGCGCAGCGACATATCGGTTTTGAGGCTGTCTCCGGGAAGGATAACGTTTGCCGAGGTGTTTTTTTCATGGGCAGACTGCTGATAGAAGCCTTCGACCGCCAATCCGGGCAGAATTTTGATGCCGGCGGACAGGACGTAAGAATCGGTTTGGTCTTTGAGAGCCTTGTCGGTATAATTGCCGTAACCGGCGTTGGTATAGGCATAGTCAATGCCGACATAGGGGTTGAGCCAGCCGGCGGCCTGCGCATTAGCGGCAGAAAGGGCGAAAAGCAGAGAAAAGGCAAGTAGTTTTTTCATATTTTAATCCTTTAAGCAGATAGTGTTGCAGGCAGTTTAATGCAAAGATGGTAAATAAATGGTTATACAGTAAAGCCCGGAAAATTCCGGGCTTTTTTTATTGTGCGGTCGGTTCGACCAGCTTGGCCGGTTCGCTTTTGACGGCGGGCTGTTTCTTTTGCAGGTAAGGATTGGGCAGTTCCTTGCGCCCTTCAATTTCCATTTCCGGATTAACAAAATTGATATTGCCCCGTTCGTAGAAATAAATATCACGGCGAATCCGAACCTTGTCTTTAATGGACAGTTCGTTCCATTCCTTTTCGCTCATTCCGTAAGGATAGGTTTCTTTCGGTTCGCCGGCGCAAGCCGATAAGAGAACCAGCAAACTTAAAAGCAGTGATTTCTTCATTTTAGTCTTCTCCCTGAAAAACAGCTTATAATATAGCAGATTATCTCATTTTAATCTATCGCTTTGTGCTTTTTTCTACAGTATTTTGGGAGAATCTTACGATGACTTAATACATTGTTTAGAAACAGCGCATATTATTAACCGCATGATAGGATATAGCTTGCCTGAAACGAATCCGGGCTATAGACTATGACTATAACAATTGGATTAACTTTATAAGGAATTATAGCATGTTAGCATTGAAGAAAATTGGCAATGCCGCAGCTGCGGTTTTGCTGGTTATGCTTGCTCTGATGCAAGGCGCCTATGCTTCCGAGATTGACCTGAAGGTTCCTTCGCTGGACGTCGGGTATAATATCTGGGGCTATGCAATTACCGGCAGCCAAATCCTGATGTACGGCATCGGAATTTGCGTGTTGGGAATGGTGTTCGGCTTTTATGAGTTTGTCAGAATCAAAAAAATGCCGGCTCACGAATCGATGTTGAAGATTTCCAACCTGATTTATGAAACCTGTAAAACGTATATGAAACAGCAGGCTAAGCTTTTGCTGTTGCTGGAAATCTTTATTGCAGCATGTATTTTTTACTATTTCTTCTATCTGAATGCGACGCCGCTGCCGAAAGTTTTGACGATTTTGGGCTGGTCCATCCTGGGTATTCTGGGGTCTTTTGCCGTTGCCTGGTTCGGCATGCGCATTAATACTTATGCCAATTCGCGCACCGCGTTTCTCTCTTTGCGGGCCAATCCGTATTCGGTGATGAGCCTGCCGCTGCGCTCGGGAATGTCTATCGGCGTTTTGCTGATTTGCGTCGAGTTGATTATGATGATTATCATTCTGCTGTTTGTGCCGAGAGAAAGCGCCGGTGCCTGCTTTATCGGTTTTGCCATCGGCGAATCCCTGGGCGCATCGGCATTGCGTATCTGCGGCGGTATCTTTACGAAGATTGCCGATATCGGTGCCGATTTGATGAAAATCATTTTCAAAATTGACGAAGACGATGCCCGCAATCCGGGCGTGATAGCCGACTGTACCGGTGATAATGCCGGCGACTCCGTCGGGCCGACCGCCGACGGTTTTGAAACCTACGGCGTGACCGGCGTGGCTCTCATCAGCTTTATTGTTTTGGCGGCAGGCATGATGTATGCGCCAAACGGCGAGCTGACCCAGATGGCCGGCGGTATTGACATTCAGGCAAGGCTGATTGTCTGGATTTTTACCATGCGCGTTTTGATGATTATTACCTCGGTGGTCTCTTATTTGCTGAACAACGGTATTTGCAAAGCCGTTTTCGGCAAAGCCAAAGCGTTTAATTTTGAAACGCCGCTGACTTCATTGGTTTGGCTGACGTCGCTTATTTCGATTTTGGTTACGTTCGGCGTTTCCTATGTGATGATCGGCGATATGGGCGAAGATTTGTGGTGGAAGCTTTCGGTTATTATCAGCTGCGGTACTTTTGCCGCCGCGATTATTCCGGAATTTACCAAGATTTTCACTTCGTCAAAATCCAAACATGTTCAGGAAATTGTCAATGCCAGCCGTGAAGCCGGCGCTTCCCTGAATATTATTTCCGGTATTGTTGCCGGTAATTTCTCCGCATTCTGGAAAGGTCTGGTCATGGTCGGCCTGATGGTAATCGCCTTTTTTGCCGCCCGTGAGGGGCTGGATGCGTATATGGTTTATCCGACAGTCTTTGCCTTCGGTCTGGTGGCATTCGGTATGCTCGGCATGGGGCCCGTTACCATTGCGGTTGACAGCTACGGTCCGGTAACCGACAATGCCCAGTCTGTTTTTGAGCTGTCTCAGATTGAACAAATCAAAGGCATTGATAAACAGATTAAGAAAGACTACGGTTTTGAGCCTGAATTCGAGACCGGCAAGCAGCTGCTGGAAGAAAACGATTCCGCCGGCAATACTTTTAAGGCAACGGCTAAGCCGGTGCTGATCGGTACGGCGGTTATCGGGGCAACAACGATGATTTTCTCTATCATTTTGCTGCTCAACCTGCAGCTTAATCTGTTGGATCCGTATGTTCTGTTCGGTCTGATGCTGGGCGGTGCGGTTATCTACTGGTTCTCCGGAGCTTCCATGCAGGCGGTTTCAACCGGTGCTTACCGTGCGGTCAACTATATTAAAGAACATATCAAGCTGGATACGAATAAAGCGGCTTCGATTGAAGATTCGAAGAGCGTGGTCAAAATCTGCACGATTTATGCGCAGAAGGGCATGCTGAACATCTTTATCGTGATTTTCTCTTTTACGATTGCATTTGCCTGCTTCGACGCCAATCTGTTTGCCAGCTATCTGATTTCAATCGCCATCTTCGGCTTATATCAGGCCCTGTATATGGCTAACGCCGGCGGTGCCTGGGATAATGCCAAGAAAGTGGTTGAAGTCGATTTGCATGAAAAAGGTTCGGCTCTGCACGATGCTGCGGTTGTCGGCGATACGGTCGGCGATCCTTACAAAGATACGTCTTCGGTTGCGTTGAACCCGATTATCAAATTCACCACTCTGTTCGGCCTGTTGGCCGTCGAGATGGCCGTGGCTGCGCCGCGCTGCGTTTCGCTGGGACTGGGAATCGTGTTCTTCCTGATCGGTTTGGTCTTTGTATGGCGTTCGTTCTATCGGATGCGTATTGAACCGAAAAAGATGGATAATTAATATCCGCATGCTTTAAGGCGAAAGAACCTCCTTTGCAGGAGGTTCTTTTTTGTTTGTAATATATTGTAATATCAATTTTTTTCGGGTGTGAAAATTTTTGTTGACAAAATTGCAAAAAACAACTACATTGCGCTCAACTTTGAATTACATTGTCTATTATATGAACAAAATATATCGTTTATAAACGCTTCGGCCTTTATAGATGATGTTGCAAATGAGTGAATTTTTTCATCTCGATAGCCAGGGACTTTTAGCCATTTAGTCCCCATTACCCGAAGGCGTAACACTTCATTAAGGGTAATGTAGCTTTACTTGTTTATTAAAATAACTTTGCTGCGACTGTTTTTTTTGCAAAGTTAGCCCAGATCCCGATTGGGAAATCCGGATCTGGTTTTTTTCAGGAAATTACTTCTGGCTTATATATATGTGACTTCCCAGTTGCGAAACTCGGTTCGTCATCAAAAAGGCAATTCAGGATAATTGGAATTGTCTTTTTTTTTTGCTTATTTTATAAAACGATTGCGTTCAGAGCTCAAACTTCTGCGGAAGTTTGAGCCTTTTTTTATGATTTTTTCTTTTTCTTTTTGTTTTGGAGGATAATCTGATCAAGCCGCTTTTCATCAATACCGGCCGGGTCCTGATGAATGATAATCTGGGCATTGGGGTAAGCTTCCAAAATTTCGTCTTCGACCATATCGGTCAGGTCATGGGCATCGTAAAGGGAGAGATTACCGTCCAGTTCCAGATGAAATTCAAACATATAGGTTCCGCCGAGGTCGCGGGTGCGCAAATCATGAATGCCTTTGGTAAAAGGACTGTTGCGGACAATGCGGATAATGTCGGTGCGGATGTCGTCACTGAGCTCTTCATCCATAAGAAGACTGACGGCTTGCCGTGCCAGGTGATAAGCGTTGACCAGCAGATAAGCGGAGATGACAAAGGCGGTGAGCGTATCAAACCAGCTGATGTTGAAGAATTTTACGACCAACAGGCTGAGAATGATTGACGCATTGGTCATAACATCAACCGCATAATGAGCACTGTCGGCAGAAATGGCCTGCGACTTGGTGCGGCGGGTAACGTATTTTTGGAAGAAGATGAGCGCAACGGTGCTGACAAGGCTGATGACCATTATGATGATACCGGTATCGGTTTGTTCCAGCGGTTTGGGACTCAAAAAACGGCTGAAGCCGTCATACATGACGAAAATGCCGGAGCCGGCAATAAAAGCCGACTGGATTAAAGCACTCAGGGCTTCGGCTTTGCCGTAGCCGTAGCGATGATTGTCACTGGCCGGTTTGGAAGCATATTTAACGGCAATATACGTTACGGAGGAGGCAAAAATATCAGCCAAACTGTCAATCATGGATGACAACACGGCCAGCGAGCCGGTGTAAAGGGCGCCGAAAGTTTTAAGCAGACTCAGGCTGACGGCCAGAGAAACGCTGGCAATGGTGGCGATTTTTTTCAGACGGTTACTTTGTTCCTGACTCAGCGGCTGCAAGGTCATGTTCAATTTTCTCCATATTCAGGGCCGGAATTTCATAAAGGAGGGATTTAGCATAACCGGCAAAGAATTGCAAATGTTTTCCGGCAATGCTGTTGTCAAAGAGATAACGGACGTAATATTTTCCGTTCCGGCGATAGAAAAGGAGGCGGAGCTGGTTTCTGTCTTCAGTCAGGATATCCAGCGACTGGAAAGACTCCATATTTTCCGCGTCGCGGTATGCTTTCAGCAGCGGAGTGGTGAGCAAATCGCGCACCAGCAGGGTCAGCGGTTCGGCGGCATGGATTTTGTCGGTGTCGGCGATGCGTCCGAAGCGGAGGTTCCATAATGTGCTGTAGGTCCAATCTCTCCAGTCGACAGAAAGGTCGATAAAGTCGGCACGAGCCAGCCAAACCTGAAATTGTCCGGGAAACTTCAGGTAGGCACCGCGAGTGCCGCGGCCGATGTCGATGTTAAAGTCCCCGACTTCAAAATCAGTCAGAATCTGCCGGTTATCGCGGCGCAATATGATGCGGATGCTGCGCGAACCGGGAGCTTCAGGCGGAGTCAGGCCGAAACCGGCAAGATATTCGGGATCAGCGGTTCGTTTTTCGTAGTAGCGGGCTTCCAGCATGGCGTTAAGAAACCGGCGAATCCGTTCCTGATAAACCGGAAAATCGGGTTTTTCCCGCAATGTCCAGAGATTATTGCTGCGGACAAACGTAAGTGTTCCGTCGGCGGCGTGAAGTTCTATCTCCGTCAGCTGATTGATTTCCTTATCGAGCCGGGGAAAAATCAGTTTGTTTTCATAAGCGCTGACCGGTGTCCGATTATCAAGTCCGGCGGCAAACAGCCCCGCTCCCAACAGGAACAGTCCGGCGATGCCGAGCTTGAGCAGCGGGGCGTTGATACGGAATTTTCCGCCGGAAGTCCGGGGGCGGCGGAGAAGCAGATAGACGGCCAGTCCCAGCAGCAAAATGCCCGGAAGCAAATAGATGTTGACCAGCTTGACGAGGTTGGCAATATGCTCGATGTTGGTGTTGAGTTCTTTGCGGTTGGCGGCGAGGTCAAGGCGCAGGCTGTCCAGCTGCCGGCGATAGTTGGCGATGACGGCAAGTTCGTCGGCGGAAAAGAGATCTCTTCCTTCAAAGCTTTTTTTGTTCCAGATTTCGGAGAGCTTAGTCTTGGTTTGGTTTATTTTTTCAAAGATTTCGCTTTCTTTGAGTTTGAATTGCAGTTGGTTGTCCCGGCGCATTTTTTCAATATCGGCAAAAGGCCGGTCGGCAGAAGTTTTGCCGCGCAAGTCCGTCAGATTTTCGGTGCCGGAAAGGCTTTCAAGCGCATTGAGAATGAAATTGCCGTTGTCGAGGAGCGGAACGGTGTAGCGACGGTCGAGAATCGAGGAGGAGCGAGTCCAAAAAGAATCGTAGATGAAATCGGTGTCGGCGACGGCAATGACGGTGAAAGGCCGCTGCAAGTCCCGGCTGATGATTTTGGCGGCGATGACTTTTTCCTGATTGTCCGGTTTGAACCAACGCAGAATATCCGAAGGGTTCATGCCGCGGCGCACAACGTCGGCAGGCATCAGGGCCGAGTTGTTTCCGGCCTTTATCAGCGGGACGAAGTCAACTGCCCCTGAGGAATCCGGTTTCAAAACGGAAGCCGAAGCAAAAAGAATGCTTTTCAGACGGGCCGTTTCGGGTTCGCTGCGGTTCAGGTTATTGCCGCGGGGAGCAAACTGGATAATGTCCTGAGTAAAATTCGGATTGTTTTTATAGTCGGTGGTGGCGTCAACCGTTATTGAGTTGCCGAGGTCGGCAACTACGGCTTCGGGAAAATAGTTGAAATGCCACAGGCGGCTTAATTCTCCCAAATCAGAGGAGACATATTCATTGTTGAGAGGCGAGAAAATCCGCGGAGCTTCTGCCGTCGTGTCAAGCAAAACCAGACTGTTGCCGCCGCGAAGCGTATAGTCAGTAACGGCTTCGATGATTTCAGGTTTCAGCCGGTGCGGATGAATCAGCATCAACAGCTGCAAATCGTCTGGGAAGTCGGCGGCGGTTTTAATTTCTTTGATATTGTAGAACTGTCTGATTTGTTTAATGATTTCCCATTCCTGATTTACCATGCTGCCGTTTTCGGTTTCGGCGGAATCAAAAACGGGCAGGCCGCTGATGATACCGAGCGTCGGTTTGGTTTGGAAAAGTTCAAAAATCTGTGACGTGAGGTCCTGCTCAAGGAAGTTCTGCCGTTCCAGCGGAAACAGCGGAATGACCTGTCTGCTGCCGGCTTCGTCAGTCAGAGTCAGTCCGAGAAAACCGTTTTGGTTAAGATCAATTAAAGGAATCGGCTGCAATCCGGCAGCCAGTGCCTGATCTTCGATATTGTCAAGCGGTTGGGGATGATAGACGGCAAAATTGAACTTTCCTCCGGACAGGCGGCTGTATTTGCGCAGAAGGATATACAGTTTGTCAACCAGCAGGCGGATTTCGGGATTGCGCTGACCAAGCAGCGGCGTGTAATACAGTTTGGCGACGACAGGGCGGGGTAGGCTGCCGAGAATGCGTTTGGTCGAGGGGGAGAGCGTATAGATTTTTTCGGCGGTGAAATCATACTGGATATCGCGCAGAAAGCTGTTGGCGATGAGGTTCAAACCGGTGAAGCCGCAGAGCAGAAGCAGAACGGCAAAAATGTAGTAATTGCGGGAGGTCGATTTGAGCCAACCGGAAGTTCCGGATGTTTTAAAACCGACAATCAGAATTGTGGTGAAATTGAAAAGCAGGATAACCGTTCCGAAAAAGAAAAGGTCGCGAAGTTCAAGCAATCCGTTGGCGAGCGTTTGAAAATGAGTGAGAAAACTGAACGAGGCAATCATTTCAATGAATGTCTGCGAAGCAAAAGCGCGGAAAAAGGACAGAACATATTCTACCCCGCTCAGGAAAAACAGCAGGTTGGCAATGACGGACAGTACCAAGGCGATGACCTGATTTTTGGTGAGGGCGGACATGGTCTGAGAGATAGCAAGCATGCAGCCGGCCAGCAGAAAGCTGCCGAGATAACCGCCGAGGATAACGCCGTTATCCGGATTGCCGAGCCAATTGACTGTCAGCCAGAAAGGAAAAGTGAGCAGCAGAGCCAGGCCGCAAAAAAGCCAGGATGCCAAAAATTTTCCCCAGACATAAGCGGCGGCCGGCACCGGCAGCGTCATAATTTGGACAATGGTTTGCTGTCTGAATTCTTCTGACCAAAGCCGCATGGAAATACCGGGAATGAAAATGAGGTAAATCCAGGGCTGAAAAGCGAACATTGAACTCAGGTCAGCCTGCCCGCGGTTGAAAAAGTCGCCGAAATAAACGGCGAAGGAGCCGTTAAGGAGCAAAAAGGCAATCAAATAAACATAGGCCAGCGGGGAGATGAAATAACGGTACAGTTCGTTTCGGGCGACAATCCAGGTTTTAGGCATGTTTTTTTCCTCCGGCGGTTAATTTTTTGAATGCCTCCTCCAAACCGGAAGTTTTTGTTTGGAGCAGAATGTCTTCCAATGTTCCGTCAGCTTTGACGGCGCCGCGGTCAATCAGGATGATGCGGTTGCAGACGGTTTCGGCTTCATCAAGCAGATGAGTGGAAATCAGAATGGTTTTATGGCGGCCGAGTTCGCTGATTTGGCGGCGGATGTGTTCTTTTTGATTAGGATCGAGCCCGTCGGTAGGTTCATCCAGCAGCAGTATCGGCGGGTTGCTCAAAATGCTCTGGGCGAATCCGACCCGGCGGCGGTAGCCTTTGGAGAGCGTTTCAATTTTTTGATTCCAGACGCTGTCTATTTGCGACAGGCGGCAGACTCTTGCCAGGCGCTCGTCTTTTTTACTGCCGGCGAGTCCTCGCAATTCGGCAATGTAGTTCAGAAAAGCTTTGACGGAAAGGTCAGGGTAGAGGGGAGAACCCTCGGGCAGGAAACCGATGTTTTGTTTGGCAAACAGGCAGTTGTCGGTAATTTTGCAGCCGAGGACGGAAATTTCGCCGGATGTGGGAGCCAGATAGCCGGTAATCATGTTCATCAGGGTCGATTTGCCGGCGCCGTTGGGGCCGAGCAGGGCGATGATTTCTCCCTGCCGCGCGGTAAAAGAAATATTGTTTACGGCGCGCAGGCTGCCGAAATCTTTGGTCAAGTTTTTGATATGCAGGGTTTCCGTCACTGTTTTTCTCCCGTATTTCTGCCAATTGATATGATAAGGAAAAAAGTTAAAGATATGGTGAATCTCTGCAGTTTGTTTTTCGCGGCGTTTGCCGTTTATTTTTTGCTGATTTCATAGAGGGCGATGGCCGCCGCGGTGGAAACGTTCAGACTTTCCACTTTGGCGGAAATCGGCAGGCGGACGGTGATGTCGCAGGCTTCTTCAACCAGCCGGCGCATGCCTTTGCCTTCAGAGCCCATGATGACGGCGGTTTTTCCGCCTTTTTTCAATTTGTCGATAGCGGTTTCGGCGTAGCCGTCCATACCGACGGTCCAGAAACCGGACTGCTTTAATTTTTCGACAGCGCGGGAGAGGTTGGTTACCCGGCATATCGGCAGATGTTCAATCATGCCGGCGGAAGCTTTGGCCATGGCGCCGGTTTCGGCCGGAGCGTTTTTGTCCTGCATAATCAGGGCAAGAGTGTCAAAAGCCACACAGGAACGGATAATTGCGCCGATGTTCTGAGGGTCGGTTACCTGATCCAAAATCAAAACATGGCAGTCGGGGCGGTCGCCGGCCATAATGCAGATATCTTCCAGCGTGTAGTTTTCCAGTTCCCGGACATAAGCGGCGATGCCCTGATGAACGGCTTCACGGGGCAAAATGCGGTCAATTTCTTTTCGGTCAACGATATTAACCAGACCGGGTGTCCGGCGGTTTTCCGTGCAGAGACGGCGTAGTTCTTCGGCGTTTTCGGCGGTACAGAGAATTTTGTTTATCTGCCTGCGGGGGTTGGCAATGGCCGCGGCGACGGGGTGGCGTCCGTAGAAAATTGCGGCAGATGAAGCGGCGGGAACAGAATTATTGCTTTTATGAAATTTAGACATATCGATTTCCTTATCTTCGTTGTTCAGCTTGCGGGCAATTTGGGCGGCATTCGTCAGGCCCGTGCTTTCGGCATCGGAATTTCCTGTTTCGGTTAATACCGGTTTAGCCTTTGTTTTCTCCATATATTTTTGCAGCAGGAAATATAATAATGCGGATAAGTTAATAAATATGTAAAAAAAAGGTTGACAAGAAGCCAAAAATACGATTATTTGCGAGTCAGTGAATTAAAAAAAGGATGGTAAATCCTCAACCCTGTTCACGAATAACGGAGGGGTGGCAGAGCGGTCAAATGCAACGGACTGTAAATCCGTCGACTTCGGTCTACGAAAGTTCAAATCTTTCCCCCTCCACCATTTATTTTTAAACAGGGACTCTCGAGAAGAGGCTATTTAAGCGGGTGTAGCTCAATGGTAGAGCAGAAGCCTTCCAAGCTTATGACGGGGGTTCGATTCCCCTCACCCGCTCCAAATTTTCCCCTTCTTAAGCAAAACTGTTAACAACGTAAACAATTAGGATTTTAACAATGGCAAAAGAGAAATTTGAGCGGACAAAGCCGCACTGCAATATCGGAACCATCGGTCACGTAGACCATGGCAAGACCACATTAACAGCCGCCATCAC
>MNTU01000003.1 GCA_001917125.1 Azospirillum sp. 47_25 | reverse complement strand
AATTGTTATTCCACCTGGTCAAACTCCGGCTTGACCGGGACATCCGGGAAATTGGCTGCGACGGCAGTAAGGGGATTACCCGATCAAGTCGGGTAATGATAGAGAGATGAGAATGTCGGGGATAATGGCAGGAAGAGGAAAGTCGGGGATAACGACAAGGAGAGAAAAAAGCCGCTAAAGGCAGTGAGAGAAACAAGTCGGATAACAGAAATTTAACACTAAGGAGAAAAAAGATGAAACTATCAATTTTACTGGCGGGGAGCATTTTAACCTCGGCGATTGCCGGCAATGTTTATGCCCAGACCTGCGGCGCTCAGCCTTCGTGTGCCGATTTGGGATATACTCTGACTTCTACCAGCTCTTGCGTCGGCAAAGTGCTTAAATGTCCCTTTGACAAAACTAAATATTACTGCACTCAGAAGAGTGAAATTTTCTCAAATATGGCTCTGAACTGGAACGCAAAAGTTTCCTTCTCTGGTAATTCTTATTATTATCCTTCCAAATATGGCTTTATCATTGCCTCTGCCAGAGATACCGGCAGAGGTTCTGTAAAAATAAAAGTAAACGGTATTACGTTTCAATCTACCGTTCAATCTGATACAATGGGTGTCCACTATGTTCCTGTTAAACCCGGAGACAGTATTTATATTATCTCCTACAATGCTAATGAGGATACGTTTTATTTTGTTCCTTTTGCCGGAAATTAAAACAAAACCCCGGATTTGAACCGGGGTTTTATTTTGAAATTAATTACAGGCCTATCGAATAAACCAATTTTTGCCATTTAACACGGCAATTATGGCGAAAACGGGCAAAGCCGCCGACAGCCGTATTTTCGCAGCAGAGCCGCCAATAGAAAGAATATTCCGGCAAATCCAGCAGCCGCTGCAAAGGCGGACGTATTCGGAAACGACGAAAATAATCAGCCATCAGTTTATCGTCGCCGCCACGCGGCCGACAAGCCCGACGCACCATAAGCAGTTCAGCCTCTTCCTCCGGGGTTAATGTATAAAACTCCAACAGCAGTTTAATCAGCTTTTCATTATTCGCATTGATAATCTGCCGTTTGAATTCGGCCAGGTTAGAGTTCTCCCGCAGCCGCAGTTTTTGCGAATTAACCAGATAAGTCCGGCAGAGATCTTCACCGCTTTCAATCAGCTTTTCAATCACCTCAGGCGTAAACAAATTCTGATAAAGAAGAATCGACAATTTAATCAGGGCATCCTTTCCGCCGATTAAATAAGGCGCATAACGGCGTTTTTCTTCTTTGGACAACCGGTTCAGGCACCTGACCGCAGGCAGGCAAATTCCCCGTAACGTTTCGATGAGCTTGTTTTCATCGGTTTCATAAGGAATGTCAACTTTTGTTTCCATAATTTCTAATTTTTTAATTATAAAAAAGACTCAATAATTTCTTATTGAGTCTTAACTTACAAAGATATGATTTAAAGTAAAGTTTTATTTGAAAAACATTTTGGCAAATTCGTGTTTTTCAATGCCGTTAATGCTGGTCAGCTTGGGATTGGTCAGAATATTCGGCAATTCCATCCGGCAGAAAACGCTGCGAGGGTCGGCATTGTTGACAAACGCGGTTACGGAACCTTTGGCCTCGCTGATAAAACGCTTGGAGGCAATGCTCCAAACCTCGGCTATTTCATCCGGAGTTAAGCCGGAATCGGAACTCAACAGCCCCATTTCAACCAATTTAGCACCGCAATCGGTGTGTTCTATCACCATTTTATCCGGATGACGGGCCGCATAAGCCAGTGCCTGATCGCGGTTTTCCTTCGTCGGCTGATAGCTCACCGAATAGAGGACAATACCGTTTTCCGGCGTCTGCACATTATAGCTGCGCGCCACTTCCAATGCTTTTGCAAATAAATCCTTCATCTTTTACTTCTTCTTACTCTTAACAATATCCAACTGTCCGTTGCTGCTGACGATTATATCAGCGGTATCGTTATCACTGATTTCGCCGTCCAGTATTTTCAACGCCAATTTATTCTCGATTTGGTTTTTAAGCAAGCGTTTTAAAGGTCTTGCCCCATAAACCGGATCATAACCGTTGTTGACAATCCAGATAAAGGCAGCCTCATTGACATTAAGCTTAATGTTCTTTTCCGCCAGGCGTTTTTCAATGGCGGCAATCTGGATTTTGGCAATCTCTTTAATATTGCTCTTATCCAGACGGTGGAACAGGCTGATTTCGTCAATACGGTTGATAAATTCGGGACGGAAAGAGGCTTTTACAATTTCCATTACCCGTGCTTTGACCTTTTTCGGATCATCGGCGCCGGTGGCATTGGCCAGAATATCGGAACCGAGGTTTGATGTCATAATAATGATGGTATTTTTGAAATCGACCGTGCGACCTTTGCCGTCGGTTAAACGTCCGTCGTCAAGCACCTGCAGCAAAACATTGAAAATGTCCGGGTGCGCCTTTTCGATTTCGTCAAACAAGATAACCTGATAAGGACGGCGGCGGACAGCTTCCGTCAGGACACCGCCCTCTTCATAGCCGACATAGCCCGGAGGCGAACCGATTAAACGGGCAACGGCATGCTTTTCCATATACTCGGACATATCAATCCGCAGCATGGCGTGTTCATCGTTAAACAAAAATTCAGCCAAGGCCTTGCTCAGCTCGGTTTTACCTACGCCGGTCGGCCCGAGGAAAAGGAATGATCCTATCGGCTGGCTGCCGTCGTTAATCCCTGCACGCGAGCGGCGGACAGCATTGGACACGGCGGCAATTGCCTCTTTCTGACCGATAACCCGCTTGCCGAGAAAGTCTTCCATGTGAACCAGTTTTTCCCGCTCGCCTTCCAGCATTTTATCAACCGGAATGCCTGTCCATTTGGAGACGACGGCGGCAATGTTTTCATCGGTAACCGTTTCGCGGATATGGCTGTTGGCCTTTTGTGCCGATGCTTCAATCGCTTTCAGTTTATTTTCCAGTTCCGGGATAATGCCGTACTGCAATTCGCCGGCACGTTCGTAGCGCCCTTCCCGCTGGGCAATTTCAGCCTCAATGCGGGCCTTATCAAGCTTGTCTTTCAGTTCGGTAACATCGGCCAGCCCCTGTTTTTCCTCTTTCCATTTATCATTGAGGTTTTTGGCTTTAACTTCCAGCCCGGAAATTTCATAACCGATTTGCTCCAGCCGTGCTTTGGAAGCCTCGTCGGTTTCTTTTTTCAGCGCTTCGCGTTCAATCTTCAGCTGCAGAATGCGACGGTCAAGCTCGTCCAGTTCTTCCGGCTTGGAATCGATTGACATACGCAGGCCGCTGGCGGCTTCATCCATCAGGTCAATCGCTTTATCGGGCAGAAAACGGTCACTGATATAGCGGTTGGACAAAGTGGCGGCGGCAATCAGGGCATTATCGGAAATTTTAACCCCGTGATGAAGTTCAAATTTGTCCTTAATGCCGCGCAGAATGGAAATTGTTTCCTCCACGCTCGGCTCATCAACAAAAACCGGCTGGAAACGCCGCGCCAAAGCGGCATCTTTTTCAACATATTTTTTATATTCGTTCAAAGTGGTTGCGCCGAGACAATGCAACTCGCCGCGAGCCAACGCCGGCTTTAACAGGTTGGAAGCATCCATGGAGCCTTCACTGGCGCCGGCACCGACAATGGTGTGCATTTCATCAATAAACAAAATGATATTGCCGTCGGAAGCTTCAACGTCTTTCAAAACGGCTTTCAGCCTTTCTTCAAATTCGCCGCGGAATTTGGCACCGGCAATCAGCGCCCCCATATCCAGTGCAAGCAGGCGTTTGTCTTTCAGACTTTCGGGAACGTCATTATTGACAATGCGCATGGCCAGGCCTTCAACAATTGCCGTTTTGCCCACACCGGGCTCACCGATCAGTACCGGGTTGTTTTTGGTGCGGCGGGACAAAACCTGAATGGTACGGCGGATTTCGTGTTCACGGCCGACCACGGGGTCAAGCTTGCCTTCTCTGGCTTTGGCGGTAATATCTATTGCATATTTTTTCAGGGCTTCAAAATTTTCTTCGGAGCTTTCGGAATCGGCAACCCGGCCTTTGCGATAATCGTTAATTGCCTGATTCAGGCGGGCCGCGGTTACACCGGCATTGCGCAAAATATCATAGGCTTTGGTGCCGTCGGTCATTGTCAGCGCCTGCAAAATGCGCTCAGTGGTCACGAACTGGTCTCCGGCCTTGTCCGCCAGCTTTTCGGCTTCCTGCATTACACGGGTAAAGTCCTGCGACATCAGGCTCTGCACTGCGGCGCCCGATACCTGGGGAATCCGTTCAACGGCATCGTCTGCGGCTCGGCGGATGTCAGCAACATTGCCGCCGGCATTTTCCAGCAGGCCTGTTATCAGCCCGTCTTTATCATCCAGCAAAACCTTCAGAAGATGTTCCGGTGCAATATACTGGTGTTTTTTGCGAGACGCCAGATTAACCACGTCTTGAACCAGTTCTTTGGACTTGTTGGTCAGTTTTTCAAAATCCATAGTCAAATACCCCTTCTTTCTCTCTTATTCTACTTAATATATAGGTAATGACAGGATTTTAAATCAAGTTTTTCACAAATTTATTTTTCGGGCTTCAGCCGGATAACGGTAATTTCCGACGGAGCAAACAAGCGCATCGGCGGCCCCCAATATCCGGCTCCGCGGGAGAGATAAAGCTTGGTATCATTAACGTCGTACAAGCCGGCAAGATATTTGTTAGCCTGTTTTACCAGCAGATGAAACGGAAAAATCTGGCCGCCGTGCGTGTGTCCGGAAAGCTGAAGGTCATACTGCGCTTTGGTTATCATTTCCTTTTGAAAACGCGGGGTATGCGACAGCAAAATCTTATACTGTCCGTCAGAAGAATTCTCCAGCGTGCGGTCAACGTCAATTTTGAAAAAGGGGCTGCCGCGGGCGATGCTGACATCGGGCACACCGCCGACATACAATTCGGTGTCTTTCACCGGCAAGCCGTAATTAAACAGGGCCGACCAGCCCATTTTGCCGAATTTGAACTGCCAGGGCATCAGGCCGTTATAAAATTCATGATTGCCGAAAACGGCGAAGATACCGTATTTGCTCTGCAGTTCTTCCAGCGCCGCCATCTGCGGGCCGACGGCTTCCACCTTGTCATCACCGATATCTCCGGTCAGCAAAATGACATCTGGCTCCAGAGCATTTACTTTCTCCACCAGCTTTTCAATTCGTTCCGGCGGAATCGTCCGGTTAATATGCAAATCGCTGAGCTGAACCAGCGTATATTCCCGTTTCAGAGCGGGCGAGGCAAGCGTTACTTCTTTAACGGCGGGGAGCTTAATGCCTTCATACAGCGCATAAAAACCCAGCAGAAACGTCAATGCGACCGTATAGAGGTTTGCCAGGTTCAGCATTCTGACATCGGAAGGGTTCAGAGCGGCAGCATAAGGAGATTTAATCAATTTTGCCGTTTCATAGGCAAAGAACCACAAAAAGTCGCGCAGCAACAGCAGAATCAACAGGAGAAAAACTATCCCGAACAGAAAATAGCCGACATCGGAAACATAGGCAAAAAAGCGGGTATTCCCCCAAGCGGTCGCACGGATAACCGAAACGATGACCGGAGCAAACCAAGCCGACACAATAAGCAAGGAAATCAAAATCTTATAAACAGACCGCATTTCCGTATAGCCGACCAGGGTTTTGACTGAGATGGCCGAGGCAGCAATGGCAATAATCAGAGCTCCGATCATAAACATATTGTCTCCTGTAAAGAGAGTGACGTTTTATTCGGCTGCGGCAACCTTCCGACGATAGGTGCGTTTGGGTTTTGCCGGAGTGCCGTCTTCCGTTTTATTTAAAGTTTGGGCTTCGCTGGTAGGAATTTCAATCACCGTGAAAGATTTTTTTTCAGATGCGGCAGCCGACATCGTTTTTTCTTCTGCCGGAGCAGCCTGAGGCGTTTCAATCGCCGTTACGGATGCCAGACGGGCGGGCGCTTCCGCAGCCGGAGCCGCAACAGTCTCCTCTGCCGGACGAACCGCATTTTCAGCCGGCGTTTCGGCAGCATCGGCGGCCGGCTGCTGGCCGTTGTTATTGCGGGCATTCTGATTCTGGTTTTTCTTTTCGTTGATTTCGGTGACGATTTTACGATAATGCTCCGCATACTGGCGGAAAACCTCGGCACTGACATAATCGTTATTGGTATGCGCTTCCTTGGCCAGTTCGTTGTAGCGTTTGATCAAGTCCAGAGCGGTGCCGCTGACTTTTCCGGCAATCGAATTGCTGTCAAACTTATAATTCAAGGAATAGATTTGGTTGTTATAGTTATTATTACGGAATTTGTTGTTTGTTCTTTTCATAAGTTTTATACCATAATCGTTAAATGAAAAATCTTTCAGATTTTCACAGTAAAATTAAAAACAATCAGTTTTTGGAAAAATTCAAAAGCACCTGTAACTTTTCGGAGCATTTTATGGGCACATAATAGCTAAAAAAGTTATAAATGCAAATTATTTTTTCAAAATTACACATCTATCAATTCCCGCCAAATCGGGAACGATTTTAAACGGCTGCAACCCGCTGCCGGCAAAAATGCGGCTGACGTCTTCCGCCTGGCCGACACCGACTTCCAAAACCACCCAGCCGCCGGTTTTCAGCAGTGCCGGAGCCAGGCTGGCAATCTGCCGGTAATGGTCAAGTCCGTCCGCACCGCCGTCCAACGCACTCAATGGGTCGTAGTCTTTTACTTCGGGTGCCAAAGCAGGAATATCCGCAACCGGAATATAAGGCGGATTGGAAACCAGCATATCCAGCGGCAGCCGCAAAGCCGAGGCCAGATTGTCATCAAACCAGCTGGCATTCAGCCAAGAGACCTGTGCTTCCAGTCCAAGCTCCCGGGCATTTTGCGCGGCAATCTGCAATGCTTCGGCGGAGCGATCTATCCCCTGCCCGTGCCAAAGCTTGTTCTCGGCCAGCAGAGACAACAGAATACAGCCGGAGCCGGTTCCGAAATCGGCTATATTCTGAGTAATCGCACCATCAAGCAATTTCAAGGCCTGCTCGACAATAATTTCCGTATCCGGACGGGGCGACAGCACTTTTTCGCTGACATTGAACTCATATTTGTAGAATCCCCGGCGGCCGAGAATTTTATCCATCGGTTTATGAGCCAGACGTTCCCGCAGCATCGAATCGAGCCGTTCCCGCTCTCCGGCAGTCAGTTCACGGCGGAGCAAAACCGCCTCATCGGCGGAAATGCCGCAGGCCGCTCCCAGCAACAACCGAGCTTCCAGCCGCGGCGATTCAATTCCGGCAGCGGCAAGGCGGCTTGTCATATCGTTCAGCAATAATGTCATCGAATCCGTTTCAGATACAAAAAATACCTCTCGCGAAGAAAGGCACCGTTTCAGCAAATTTAATTACGCAGACGGGAATCGGACGCCTTTTCATGCAGAGGCATATCGTACGCTTCTTCATCTTTCTCCCCGCGGACGGTTTTCAAATGGGCGGCAATTTTTTCACGCAACGGCTCTGTTTCAAGAATCGCCGAAAAGCGGCCCTGATACATAAAGCCTTTCTGATTGTCAATTGTCAGATGTGCGTCCATTTAAATGACCTCCGGGGGGTTGCTGGGATATTATTATAACAGATTTAAGCCTGCAATGCAAGCTTTACCAGCGAAGAAAGATGCTCAAAGGCTTTTTTCTCAATCTGGCGGACGCGTTCGCGGCTTATTCCCAGTTTGGCACCCAGTTCTTCAAGCGTAACCGGCTCATCGGTCAGCATCCGGCTTTTAATAATCAAACGCTCGCGTTCGTTCAACTTAGCCAGACAATTCTGAAGAATTTTCTGCTTGCGGGCAGCTTCTTCCTTGTTGGCAAGCCGAGCTTCAATATTCTGCCGGTTGTCAACCAGAAAATCAATCTGCTCCTGCGTACCGTCGTCTCCGGCCATAACGTTTAACGACTTATCGCCGCCGATACGCTGGTTCATTTCAACAACGTCCTGCTCGTCAACCACCAGCTCGTCAGCAATTTTTTTGACAACGGCCGGTTCAAGAGCCTTGTTTTCATACAGGCCGAGACGCGCCTTAATCCGGCTCAGATTGTAAAACAGTTTTTTCTGAGCGGCGACGGTTCCGATTTTTACCAAAGACCAGGAACGCAGGATATAGTCGTTTATGGCCGCCTTAATCCACCAAATTGCATAGGTGGACAGACGAACTTTCTTATCCAAGTCAAACTTTTTCACAGCCTGCATCAGACCGATATTGGCTTCGGAAACGATATCCGCCAGCGGCAGACCGTAACGGCGGTAAGTCAGCGCGATTTTGGCGGCCAGTCGCAGATGAGACGTAATCAGTTTCTGAGCGGCGGCAAGATTGCCGTTTTGCTTAAAATCGGTAATCAGGCCGTGTTCTTCGCTTTCGGTCAAGACAGGGAATTTTTTAATTTTTTCAAAATAGGCAAATAAGCTGTTTTCCTCGATAACCAAAGGTAATTTAGCGTTGTTGTTAACAACCATTACATTTGTATTTTCAGCCATAAATTATTCAACCTTCTTTCTGTGAACACTCTGTTGTCAGATATAGGATTGATATTCGTTTATATCAACCTTTCCGGCAAAAGATATTATTCCTTTTTTTAAATATAATCAATATCCTCTGTTAAAAATTGAAGGATAGATGATAAAAAATTCTTCTTTAGGGTCTTCCGCGGCCACCAAATTGATTATCACGACCCGAATATCAAGACCGTGGGGATAAAGCAGCAAATAAATATCCGCAGCTTTGCCGTAGCCGTCATTTTTGCAGAGGCGAATCTGGTCGTTGTCCAGCCCGTTATTGATTTTGGTCATCAGCAGGCGGTTGGCAACATTATAATTCTGCCGCGAGGTAAAATTATCAACCGGAACTTCGGAAAAGTTTTTCAGATTTTTGAGCAACAGAGCCTGACGGCGTTTTTCGAGAATGCCGGAAACAGGATGCTGCCCTTGATATTCGGCAACCTTTGCCATAACCAAAGCGGCCAGTTTTTTGTCATCGCAGGGCGGAAGGTTTAATTCAGGGCCCTTTTCAACATAGCTTTCAACTTCCGGTGCCGCGATAACGTCCGGTTCCGCCGTTTTGTCCTCATCCCGGGCCTCCAAAGGTTCGGCTCCGATACCGGTAATTTCGTTTGACGCGTCTTCGGCGGCAACTGCCGGTTCGGGCACGGCCTTATCCGCCGGAGGTTCACCCGAGGCCCATCCCTGAGTGCTCCACATGACGGCCGCGGCGGCCCAAACCAACAATTTGCGCATCAACGTTTCTCCTGTCTCAGAAGTTAATACTGTTCGGGGTTCTCGGAAAAGGAATAACATCGCGGATGTTGCCGATGCCGGTCACCAGCATCATCATACGCTCAAACCCCAGTCCGAAACCGGCATGCGGCACGGAACCGTATTTGCGGGAATCGAGATACCAGGCATAGTCTTCAACCTTCATTCCCATTTCCTTAATTTTTTGTACCAGAACATCATAACGTTCCTCACGCTGAGACCCGCCGATCATTTCCCCGATACCCGGCACCAAAACATCCATCGCGGCAACAGTCCGGCCGTCATCGTTCAGCCGCATATAGAAAGCCTTGATTTCTTTGGGGTAGTCGCGAACGATAACCGGGCGTTTGAAATGGGTTTCGGCGAGGTAGCGCTCGTGTTCGGTCTGCATATCGATACCGAATTTCGGTTCATATTCAAATTTGTGTCCGGATTTCTTCATGATATCGATTGCCTCGGCATAAGTGATGCGGGCAAAACCGTTGTCAACGATGTTCTGCAGTTTGGCAATCAGCCCCGGTTCGACAAACTTGTCAAACAGCGCCAAATCATCAGGGCATTTGTCCATCACATGCTTGACGCAGGTGCGCACCATATCTTCAGCCAAATCCATATCGTCATAAATGTCGGCAAAAGCCATTTCCGGCTCAATCATCCAAAATTCCGCAGCGTGGCGGGTGGTGTTGGAATTCTCGGCGCGGAATGTTGGGCCGAAGGTATAAATATCTCCCAGACCCAGCGCATACATTTCGCCGTTCAGCTGACCGGAAACCGTCAAATGGGCAGCTTTGCCGAAAAAGTCCTTGCTGTAGTCAACCGAACCGTCGGGCAGTTTGGGCACATTGTTCAAATCCAAAGTGGTGACCTGAAACATTTCGCCGGCACCCTCGCAGTCCGAACCGGTGATAATCGGCGTATGGACATAGCGGAAACCGCGGTCGTTAAAAAATTTGTGTATGGCAAAAGACAATTCCGAACGAACACGGAAAGCCGCACCGTATTTGTTGGTGCGCGGCCGCAGATGAGCAATCGTCCGCAAATATTCGTCGGTGTGTTTCTTTTTCTGCAGGGGGAAGTCATCCGGTGCCAGAGAATAAATTTCAATTTCTCCGGCAACAATTTCATATTTCTGATTGCCGCCCTTGGATTCAACCAAGGCGCCGGTTACCGCCAGCGAAGAACCGGTGGTGATTTTTTTGACTTCTTCATAGTTGCTTAAATTATTATTGGCAATAATCTGGATATTTTTAAGAGATGAACCGTCGTTTAATTCAATAAACGAAAAATCTTTTGCATCCCGGCGGGTTCTGACCCAGCCTTTAACCAATACTTTTTCGATTGGTTGGTCAGCCTCAAGCAGACTGACAATTTTAGTCCTTTTAAGCATCTTAAACTTTCCTCAATTATTACCTTATTTTTATTGTTATTACCGGCGCTTAAAACCGCCGCAGAGGTGAATATATATCACTTATCTTTAATTGTCCAGCATTGACAAATCATAATCTATGGATAAATATAGTCTCAGCTTTTTAATTTTTCCGAAAGGAGACACCATGAACAAATATGCTCTTTTACTGGCTCTGCCGTTAACTGCTGCGGGAATCGCAGGCTGTGCCAGCGATATCGATTCAAATTATTACAGCACCGGCTCGGTCGGCCAGGTCAGTCAGGCACAGGGTTGCACGGTGGTTTCCGTCCGCCCGATTAAGGTTTCAACCCAAAACGGCGCCGGAACGGCTATCGGCGGCATTGCCGGCGGTATTGCCGGTTCGCAGATCGGCGGCGGCAACACGGCGCATCTGTTGGGGGCGGTCGGCGGTGCCATTCTCGGCGGTTTTGCCGGCAATGCGGCACAGGAAGGGCTGACCTCACAGCAGGGATACGAATATATTGTCCGGCTGGATAACGGCAACACCGTTTCCACCACTCAAGGGGCTGATGTCCTGTTAAATCCCGGTCAGCGCTGTCAGATTATTTTCGGCAATCCGGCAAGAATCATTCCGAACTAATTCAAAAAAATCCCCTCAACCGAGGGGATTTTTCTTATCCGTGCCTTTCCGGACAATCAGATATAAGAACAAACTGGACAAGGCGGTCTGGTGCATCTGTTATCACATTCACATTTTCCGCAGTTCGGATTGGAAGACTGCCAGATATATTTGGCCGGTCTGACATAACAATCGGCACTTGAAAAGTTATACTTATATCCTCTCTGACAAGCGGGATAACACTGAACACAAGTTCCACCGCAGCCGTCACTGACAGTCGTGGAGCCCCAAGAACAGTTACTCTGATTGGTGCAGCTGGGGGTACAAGATTTTACGCAAGAGTTACCGGACTTTACATAACCTGAGTTACAGGTCCAGGATTGAATTTTGGCAGCACAGTCGGCAAAATAAGAGCAGGTCGCGTTTGCCGGACAAGAGGCGATTGCCGCGATCCGGTTATGACAGTTGTCCGGATAAGCCACTTCGCACTTTGACTGGCAGTCGCCGTAAACCTGCTGGCAGCCGTAAGGCGCGGAGACAGCATTGCGGTTTCTGCAATTATCGGAATAAGCCTTTTCGCATTTGGAGGAACAGTCAGCAAAAGATTTCTCGCAGCCATACGGGGTTTGAACCGCAGTCCGGTTGCGGCAGTTGTCGGCATAGGCTTTCTTGCAGACGCTTCCGCAAGGAGCGGCATAATAAGTTTCACAGCCGTACGGAGTTGAGACGGGATTGGGG
>MNTU01000037.1 GCA_001917125.1 Azospirillum sp. 47_25 | reverse complement strand
TAACATTCGTATGACAGCGAAATTGATTCACCCGATTGCGATGAACGAAGGCCTGCGTTTTGCTATTCGTGAAGGTGGCAGAACTGTTGGTGCCGGTGTCGTATCCAAAATCTTGAAATAAAGAATTGCTATCCGCAATTTGAGCGATTAATCGCAAAAATCAGAAAAGCCGAAAATTCATGTACTGACGTGTACACTAGGATTTTCGGCTTTTCTATTTTTTACTCTTTATACAAGCTGTCCAAACTCAATTAAAGGATAAGAAAAGAGATCTGAGAAATCAGAGCTCTTTGTTATTTTAAAATTTGTTTGCAATTTAAATTCGTCTGTGTTATTGCAGTGCCGAATTTGAATTTTTAAGTTTATTAGTTTTTAATTTTATTATTATGAAATGTCCAAAAATCAGATTTGACGAAGCAGAAGTCATTTTTCTGAATGAAAGCGAAAGAGCCGATGACTGGTATTCGCAGGTGTTGAAAAGAATAATCGAACGAAGTCTGGGCAGCTATTATGAACGCGATTTAAGCCGTGAACTAATGTATGCCTTTGATCCGATGAGCGCTTGGCAGATTGCCGCTTATCATTATCGATTATTTCAAGAAAAAGTTCATCAGGAAATGCCCGGCTGGATAAATCGTGTGGTTGAAGATGATGCTGCGGCAGCATTGTGTTACCGGCGACTGTGTCGAAAGCATGAGCGTTTGTGTGATTATCGCGAAATGTTGGCCGGTGTCGGCTGGTATCATTGGAGGATGCGTTCGGAATTAAGAAGGGCAATCAGACAGATTCTGTCAGAGGAGATAGACCTGCTGGATTTTTTGAATGTCGTGTTGTATTTGTCCCGCCGCCGTTTGTGGGGAAATCATCCGATTAATCTGCGTCAGATAGCTTAAATGTCGTAAGGCAAGGGAGTCCGGTCAATGTACCGGATTTTTTTGTGTTTGTTTTTTTAGGTTGTCAAAAAATGATTCACGTGTTAAAGACAAAAGCAAGAATTAATTATTAATGTTTAAACTTTTGCGTATGAATAATTATTATTTTATTGTCGGCGGCAGTGCCGCTTGGGCAGAAATTGTCAGAATTCTGCAGGAAAAAAAGATTCCGTTTGCTTGGATGAAATCCGATACGGAGGGAGCTGTTTCTGTACCGTATGAGAAGATTGACGAAGTGATTGCGGCAGGTTTTGTTCCGGTTGTTATCGGAGCAGAATGCGGGCGTTCGGATGTTAAGGTGTTAAAAAAATATCGGCATCATGTTAACGCTTCTCCGCTTGAAATTGTTTCCGTTTGGGAGCATGCCCCTTTGGCAACCCGCTGGCAGGAACTTGTTCTGGCTCATGATGAGGATTGTTTTAACGAATTTGACTATTCAACCGAAATCATGCGGGAATTATGCCGCCGTGGTTTCAGTCGGGACGAAATTGACAAGGTTCGTGCCTTGGATCGTGAAATTCGGGGGATTACGGGGGCTGAAGAAGCTGCTGCGGATGAGTGTCTTCAAAAGCACTTTACACAGAGTAAAGGGCTGTTGGTCGTGGCAAATCTGCCGCATTCCCGATATCGGGCGGTTTTAGACCGGGTGTTTTGGCTGCAACCGATGCAGAATGTTCTTGTTTTGACTACGGCAGGGGAGTTTCTTTATGCCGGATTTGCCGACATTGCAATGGATTTGCAGCGAAATTTCCGGATTCAGTATTTGCATTACTGTTGGGCTGAAGGCCATTATGCAGATATGGCGGAGCAGGCGCGGATTATAAGGTATTTGGTCAAGGCTTCGAAAATTAAAAAGACAGACGGTATAATTTAATGCTTGGGTTATGAATATATTGTGCTTTTTGCTGCTTCTGGCGGTTATGATTCTGTTGCTCTGGCGCCGTTATATGAAGGGCCGCCACAGAGATATGACTTTGGCGCTGGTTTGGTTTTTGTTGACCGTTGCGGCGCTGCTGCTTTCTCAGGGGATCTTTGCCGGTGGTGCCGTGCAGATGTTGTTTTATGTTTTATCTGCTCTTTTCGGGTTGTTTACGGTTTGTCTTTTATGTAAGGCAATGTCCGGGAAACACAGAAGAAAGTAATCGAATGTGATAGAGTTTTGCAGTTTTTACTGCAAAACTTTTCACTTTTTTATAGGCTGAATTAAACTTTTGCAAAAGAAGCCAAAAAAATGCTTGATTTATTGCCGAGAGTTGTGTATCAAATAAAACACAGGCTCAAAAGGGCTTGCTTTTTTTGTAGGGGTATAGCTCAGTTGGTAGAGCATCGGTCTCCAAAACCGAGGGTCGTGAGTTCGAATCTTACTGCCCCTGCCACTCAAGACGAAGACGCTGAAAAGCGTCTTTTTTCTTTTTAAAACAAGCACTTAATCGAGTCCGTGTGAGATGTATCAAATGAGGCTGTTTCCCGCTTATTACACGGACTATCTAAAATGAAATTCTTTGTTTTATAAGTGGTTAATCAGGTTGGAATCTTATAGTCTTTGGGGATTATTGTTTATCATGAAGTCAGCTTTAAAACTTGCTTAGAAAAAAGTTTTTGACGTTGACGACGATTTATTTTGGCTCCGACGGCTACCCCCAGAGGTTACAGCATACGGCTCTGGTCTGCTGGTTGTCGCACCTGTACTCTCCGGTCGGAATATGCCTATCCTCTGCCCCACATCGGCTAAGCTTAAAAATGATTAGTCAAAATTGAAGGAGCCCTTTACGTGCAGGCTTAAAATAGATGTATGCGTTTTTAGTAGATATTTTAACTTCTTTTCCCAAATACCGAGAAGTTGCAAATCTAATTTATAACCTCTTTTCTTATTTATTGGGAAGTTAGTTATACAGATAAAAAAAAGGTCTGCGTTTCTAATCTCGCAAACCTTTTAAATCATATTGTTAATAAAATACTGGTAAATATCCTCAAGAAAATATTTAATTGGGAACTTGGGATTATCTTGATGAAATTCTATTCCTATATTTTTATTTCCCTGAGTTCTTAACTGATTCCACCTTCTGATAGTGCGTTCAGAACAATTCAATAAAGCAGATAACTCCTTTATATTAAGGACATCTCTATTTATATGAAGCACTTGCAATCTTGTATCTACGATATTTTTGATCTTTTGAGTTAAAATCGAGTTTTGGAGATTTGTATTCATAGTTAATTCCTTTTAAAAACAAAAAAGGCCGCAAAAACTGCGACCTTTATCAGGGTTGAAAAGATTGATTGGTTTATTTTGGGCACAAAAAAAAGGCCGCGAATAAACGCGACCATAAAATTTAGTGAACATTGTACTCAAAAATGAATCTAAACATAATTATTGATATTTTAAGAAAAATATAAAACTTTCTGGGAAATTCAAATAGATAGGCTAAAATTTTAAAATAAAAAAAGGGTAAACTACCCCCTTTGTCCTATTAGGCTCAAAAAAAGCCCGAAAACAAATTTTCAATGAACACATAATTTTGTGACTTAGCATTCTGCCGGATTCGTATGCGGAGCAGATCTTTCACAAAATCTGTATGTTCAGCAACATTATCCATGTTATATTTTGCATGCTATCATGTGCTTTTAATAATTGCAATAAATTTTTTTCTCCTCAATTTTGCTTTTTGTCTCAATTTTGTCTTCAAATGTCATATTGTTGCATTCCTTGTCATCTGCAAATTCCGGGCTGTTTTGGATAGTATAGAAATGTACCGAGCGAATAGTTCGTCAGGACATTTTTAGAAAGGAAAAATCTTATGACAAATGTAAATATAGCTGCTGAAACAATTTCTAACCCCATTTATGAAACCAAACCGTATGGCACACCTGAAGAATTTAACCTGCAGACAATCCCAGAAAAAATTATTGATGTGGAATATGTCGAAGCTGATGACGATTTAGAAGGGAAGTCTGCGAATGATAACGGTACCGACAACAATCCTATTCCGCCTGTAACAACAAATGCTCTTATCCCGGTTGGAAATTCTTATCAGTCTGTTGCTCTTCCTGTAGCTCCTGAAAATCTCAAAAACTGCATTGAAATTAATCAAAGCATTGCGGAAGCAACAATGAAAATGGCGAAAAAATGCGGCTTTACAAAATCTGATATGGAATATTTGTATCAAAAAGCTTGGAAACATGCCGCTATTGTTTTTGAAGCACAATCTCGTTTAGGTGAACTTTTCAAAAATATTGGGACTGCTCAGGGTTTCAGAACGGATTTATTGAAAACTACTGCCAACAAACAACTTCCCGGTAAATCAGAAAGGAAGTTAACCAAAGAAGAATTTATCAAACAAAATTGGGGTTACGATACAAAAAAAGCCTGGGAGCTGGAGCGGTTGGCCGACGATAATCTAAAAAAGAAAACTTATGAGTATGCAAAAAAATATGAAGAATATCCCTCTCTGAGATTGGCATTAAAAATCAGAAAGGAGGAAAACAAAAAATTATCCGTGGCAAATTCATTACAAATAAAAAACCAGATAAAACATGAGAATGAGCAGAAAAGACTTCAAGAGGCTGCGATTAAGGATGCTGTTAAATTCTCTAAACTAACGCGTAAAACAGCCAATATTTTACCGGATAACAGTTTTAATGTGATTTATGCCGATTGTACAAATACTACGGTACCATTTAAGGATTTGATGAATATACCGGTTCCTGCAAATGATAATTCTGTTTTGCTTTTATGGTCAGACAATAAAAAGCTTTCAAATGCCTTTAATTTGGTTAAAAACTGGGGATTTGAATATCAAGAGTCAATTATTTGGAATTATATGTCTTCATCGACTGGTAAATTTGTAAAGAATCAACACCGGCAATTGCTTATCTGTACCAAGGGAAATGGTTTGAAAGCAGAATATCATGATCCATCGGTTTTGAATTTACATAAGAATGAAGAAGAATACGGTAAAAAACACTATTATTCGATGATTGAGCAGATGTTTCCAGCTGGGGCTTACCTTGATATGTTTGCAAATATGGTACATAACGAAAAATGGTCTCTTTGGTCTGATATTGTTAAAAACGCTATGACTGAGGAGAAATAATAATGAAAAAAATTTATTACACCTCTTTATTTAGCTGTGCCGGCATTGGTGAAACATTTTTACATAACCTTGGCATAGAATCCGCTCTTGCAAACGAACTTTTAGGAAACAGAGCCTTTTGGTATCAAGAAAAATATAAGAATACGATAATGATACCAGGAGATATAATGGACGATAAGGTTTTTAATAAGTTAGTAAATGAACATATTAAAAAGCAATGTACTCTTTGTCTACAATCTTGTCCATGTCAAGATTTTTCTACTGCGGGAAAAAGAGATACCAGTAATCCACGTGCTTTTCTGTATGAGAGAGGACTTGAGTTTTTGGAAAAGGTTAATAGCGTTAATCAATATGCCTTTATTGAGAATGTGCCGGCGTTCCTAAATGCAAAGTTAGACGGTAAAGTTAAGATTATTGATATTATTAAAGCGAAACTGTATGAACTGGGATATAAAAATATTTCTGTGGGCGTCCTTAATGCCTCTGATTATGGTATTCCTCAACATCGCCGCAGAGCTTTTATTCTGGCTTCAAAGGTT
The DNA here is from genome assembly GCA_001917125.1 of Azospirillum sp. 47_25. Classification (GTDB taxonomy): domain Bacteria; phylum Pseudomonadota; class Alphaproteobacteria; order RF32; family CAG-239; genus Scatocola; species Scatocola faecipullorum. Next base: position 77,918 of record MNTU01000037.1, on the reverse strand, counting down.
GGTCCGTGGGTGTTTCCGAAAAAAGAGAATATGAAAGTAACAGTTCGGGACGCTATCGGTCATCTTCCACCTTTAGAAGCAGGAGAAATCAGCAATATTCTTTATCATTATGCTCCATATTGGGATAAACGCTATACTGAGATAATGAAACATACACCAACAGGATGTTCCGCTTTTCTTAATCCTGATCCTTGGAAACCGGTAAATAAGAATGGTCTGGATTCTGAATTTTATCGAAGCTCATGGCGTAGAGCTAAATGGGACGAACCTTGCGGATCTATTTTAATGAAATCCGCCGGAATGGGAGGTATGATTACTTGTCACCCGGGAATTTTGCAAGAAGACGGGACTTATAATAATGCCAGAGCCTATACTATCAAAGAATTGTTATTATTAACGGGATTGCCTGATAATTATAGAATACCGGCATTTGCTCTTAATAATGATGAATTAATTCGAGATGTTATTGGTGAATGTGTATGTCCCGGTATTGAATATAAAATTATGCAAAATATACCGCGTAAATAATTATTGTAAAAATAAACAAAAAATCAGGAGGTGGTTTCGGCTGCCTCTTTCCTTTTACGTTAACGACAAAACTTTTTTATATTAAAAGGAAATTTTTTTATCAAAACCGCGGAAAAAAACAATTCTATAAAGATGTATCATCATCAACCGGTTACCAAGATCCATCATAATCTTGTATAGCTGTTTCGGCAGTCCGGGATACAAGGAAGCAAGAAGCGCGGCCTTTGTTATTATTATACTTAAAATAAATGAATTAAAAATAATAAATAACAACAAAAAATATAATAAATACAAAAGATAAGATAACAATAAAAATAAATAAAAGAAATAATACATAAGAGATAAATACAGAAGATACATGACAAATAAAGACAATGTTAAACCAGATACAATAAGACTTGCGTCCCGATGTATCACCAATAACAAGCAGTAGAAGAGAGATGATAGAAGTATATGTCGCCAAAATTATCAATGACACCATGACGCGAAAGAAGAAAAAAGTAATCCATAAAACTCACGCGTCAATATGTCAAAGAATCAAGGCGACATCGGTTATCATGGGTTTATCTTCTGTTCGGTTATATTGTCTTATTATTTAATGTATAGAGTATAAGAGATATAATTAATAAGAGTACTGTTTATATATAGGTATGAGGTATTATTCTTACTGATAATAAAAAAATATTTGTATGACGGTTTTCTTCTTCTCTCAAAATTTTACTACTATACCCTAAAAATAGCTTATACGCATATATGTCTGTCTTTTGTATCTCTTAAAATTAACCTTTATCAAAATACTTAAAATGGGATACCCAAAATGACGCACAGACAACCATTTCATCAAAACCTTAAGACACCTATATCAAATAAAACAACTGAATCCTGCGGTCAAAAAATGGAATCTTATGTATCTGTTCCAATCAAAGAAGAATTTAACAAATGGCTAAACAATACCTTCCAGCCAACTTATTTTTTAACGGTTCAACTTCCTGATAATAAAAAATCTGCCAACTTGGATAATGCAAAGGAACACTTAAGAAACATTATGAAGGCATTTGAAAAGAGTTTGATGAATAATTGGAATAAACATCATTTGTCATTTATAGCCTTTGCGGAGTTGGGAATATCAGACGAATGGCATTTTCATATATTGTTTAACCATGGAAGATTTAGCGAACGGAAGCTACAAAATGCCATTCTTAAAGCAACGATACGGGAAAAGTTACCATTTTATTGCTTAGACTTAAAACCGATAGATAACAACACAATCCACACACAAGCCTACTGTATAAAAGAGATGAAAGTATATTTTAACAACAAATTTGACAGTGACAGAATTATATTTTCGCATTGTTTGTTTGGACTTTAAAAGTTTTTGACGTTGACGACAATTTATTTTTTACAACCTATGACACAGCTATGTTAAAGGTTATTTTTTTACTTAGAAATGGAAATTTAAGCGTTTACAAATCCCAAGAATCGCGACAATACGTTTATATCAGATTCTTTAAGGACGTTATAACACATTGTAAATAGGTATTATTATGTCCAACCTCTGTAAATTTTAGCTGAAGCCCATTCAATTAACCTCATTGGAAATTAATTTTTAGAATTTTCTAAATATTCTAAAAACTCTATGTACCTTTTTATACCGTTAGATAATGTTTTTTGAGTTCTTTTATCGTGTTGTATAAAAACATCATTTTTTTGGATTATTGAAAAAGACTCTGAAATTTTAGTTGAACTATCCATTTCCCATAAATTAACTTCGAAATATTTAGAGCATGTATTTATTGCAGAGGAATAAGCATTTGAAACATTTTCAGAATAATGTTCACCAGTGGTTTTAACAGCTATTTTAGTTAAATATTCTTTAAAACTGTTTTTTTTAAAATTGTTTTTTTTGTCTTTTGCAGAGGAAACTATTATAGGATTTATTGAAATCTTATCTTTATCTGCTTTGAGATAATCTTTTATTAGTTTTTCAATAACGTCATTAACATTTGTCTGTGCACACTTTACACAAAAATTTGCATAAAGATCTTTATCAATCTCTATAGAAATTTTTTCTTTTCCACCTCGCCCCCAGAATCCCATTTGACTATCCTTATATGTTATAAAACTAATACTTATATTAGATGTGTATAAAAAAATATCAAGAGAAATTAGCTAATTATACAAAACTACATTTTTTACAATCTAACTTCCCGGTAAATTACGGAAGAAGTTCGTAACCTCTCGGTAAATCGAAAAAGAAGTTAATTTTTCAAATCTGAATAAACTTCTTATTAAAACCTATCCCATTAAGCCATAAACAACCCGTGGATAGTCGAATTTAGAAAAAGTAATAAAACATAAGCCCAATCTGAAATCAATCAAATCGGGCTGAATTTTATTTTACGACAAGTTTCTCTATATCTGCTTTTTGTTTTTCATTGAACAAAGCATAACCGGACGACGTAAAGGCAGAAGGTCTGATTTTTCCTTCTTTCATCCAATAACGAACAGAAGAGACCGGAACATTACACAACTTTGCAAACTTGGAAATTGTCAGCAATGATTTATCAGGTTCCTGCTTATTAACGTCTAATAAATCAATCATCATCTTAAGCGAACGGTTCATCGCAGAAAGCATAAATTTATAATAAGGTTCGCTGTTTTCCTTTGTCTGGTATGTTTCTAGGGCACTTAAATATCTTCTTCTATCAATCGTGCGGATAATAATCGGCATATAACCATTTTCAAGTAATATACTATTAAGCAACAGTCTTGCCGTTCTGCCATTGCCGTCAACAAAGGGATGTATGGTTACTAGGCGATAATGAGCTTCAATCGCTTTTATGAGCATGTCATCTTCTTTTTTTACCAGCCAATCGGAGAAATTTCTCATTAGGTCAGGAACTTTCAACGGATTAGGCAAGATGGTTTGTGAGCCGGATATTCTGACACGGACGGAACGATAAAATCCGGCATTAGTATCATCTATCCCAGATAAAATAATTTTATGAATCTGTAAAATATAGGTTTCATCAATTTTAATGTTATTTTGTGCAGAGGTTTTTATAAACTCAAAGGCCTTGGCATGGTTAATTGCTTCCAGATAATCATTAATTGGTTTTGCGCCGGAAGTTATTTTTTCTTCAATAGCCATCTCGGTTTCTTTTCTGGTTAAAGTATTTCCCTCAATGGCGTTGGAAGTATAGGCTAATTCAGTTTTCAGCCATTTATCCAAAACCTTTTGATTGTCTTTATTTTTCAGAAGATTTTGTAAGATAGTCTTGTTTTCTTCAATTTTTAATCTGGTTTCATGCATGGCTGCCTCATACTTTATAGTTTAAACATATTTAAACCATAAACCTCAAAACTCCAAATGTCAACATTATACTTCATAGTTTTAAAATAACGAAAGAATGAAGTGTATTCTAAATCTCCATAAACGACCCGTGGACTTAAGAATTACTTTTTCATAATAAAACCTAAGCAGAAAGTAAAATCATCATCCACGGGTCAAAATATAAGATTCTTAAATTTAGTATTCGCTTGCCAACATAACCGTCATGACTCTGTTTGTTATATCTGGATTGCTTGGATCTTCGGAATAAAACTGATAACTCTTGTCATAGTAATCAATTTTCCAATATATCTTTTCGCCTTTATAGTTAAAACTGCCAAAATCGTGTTCATTATATGGGTCGTTAGCTTTGGTGAAGTTATTAAAATATCTGACTTGGTTTAGAATTTCCGCAATTTCATTTTGACTTTTAGCATTTATACTGGTAGTCAACAAAACTTTTCCGCCGTTAAAAGATTTTCTGAAATTATCATTCAAGGTTTTAATATCTGTCATAACACCCACCTTATACTAACTTCTCAGCCGTCAGAAACATTTTGAAACGTCTTAAGGCTTGTCTAACAGAAGTATGTGAACGTTTGCCATAACTTGATTTTTCACCGGTAATTTCATATTGAGGCAGGATAGAAGCGATATTTTCCACCAGATAAGCAAGCGTGAATTCTTCTATCCGGCAAAGTCTTTCAATTCTTCCCATATAATCGGCTGAGGTGCTTGCGCTGTAATTATTTTCCAAAAGCCAGTTTTCAAAATTCTTCAACATTTCAAATCTCCTTTATACCAAAATTAACCAATCAATACCGGTTCAGAAAACACAGCCACCATAACCCGCTGCAATCTTTTACACTCAGCCAGGCAATCGCTAAAATATTGATAAGGTGTTGGAAGAATTGTATTATTAAGTTTTACATACCACATAGTTTTTTCCTTTCATAAATAGTGTTTTGCTCATTAACTATTTATATTATGCGGTATATTTTCCCACTTGCGAGCCCCTAAAATGCATAAATCTGATGACATTTTGCTACGATTTGGACGGGATTGCTAATTTATAAACAGAAATAAATAAAATATCATAAAAGTTATAAATAAAATTTTAATAATGTTTCAAAATCTATATCAAGTCCAACATTTTTTAAATCTCGATATTTTTTGTCATATAACTTTTTAAGAATTTCTAATTTTGTATTAAATTCTCCATGATGGATAGCTCTATGACAATTAGGACACAACGATACAATATTTTCTATACAATCAACATTTGCATGTTTCTTTTTCCAAATATATTGAGCTTGACTAACTGGAATTAAGTGGTGAGCTTCCATATATGCCTTTTTAGTTTTTTTTGAAATAAATGTTTCATGTTTCTCATCAAACTCACATTTATATTCGCTATTTGCTATTGCTAATGCCCCTATAATTGCGTCACGTTTAATAACAAGACGTTCCCCTTCTTTTACTACGAGAGGTTCCTGCGTAGGCAAAATTTCCAATTTTTCTTGTGTGATTAAGCTAAATTCTTGAGATACAACATCTTCTGTATATTCAGCCTCATCTTTTAATTCACCTATATCATCGGAAACAACAACATCTACATCTTCATTAATTAAATTAATATCCAAATTTTGAATGTTATATAAAAAATTCTTATATATTTCTAAATTAGTTAATTCCTTTTTCAAAAACAATGAAAGTTTTACTCTTAAAAATTCATCCATTGTATGTTCATAAAGGGGGTTTATTGATATATTTTCATCATCAAGAATAAATATATTTAGATTCTTAATTAATGGGACAATACGACTTCTGTCTTTATACGATTTTAGTAAAGGTTTACTAATTACTGGTTTGATGGGCTGTGTTAGAAATTGCACAACTCTTTCTATGTCAGAGTGAAAATTTGCTGTCATTACATAGGTATAAAATTCATCTATTGATATGTAATTTATACCCACTCTCTTTAATGATTTTAAAACTTGATAAGTAAAAATAATAGGAAATATATGTCTTACATCTTGTGCACCGTTAGCGCGGGAATAAGTAAGTGCTGGCAATTTTATCTTTAATAACTGCTCTGTCACAATTTTTTTATATATTTCACTATTTGTCGATTGTGCTAAGGCCTTAAAAATAGGAGTAACATTCTCTTGTCTATATGTGCCACTATTCTTAGTTATTAATCCATATAGCTGTGCAATAATTAATGTTCTGTGTCTATCTGTAATACCATATTTACTATGTTGTTGGGAAAAGAAAGTTTCTGGCGAGATTTCCGTTTCGCTATTTTTCCATTCATTAAACAACTTTGTAGCTAGAAAAATTTTATCAAAATCTACTTCTTGCTTGGTAAACTGCCAGACATAACCTTCACCTTTTTGCTCTAAAAATAGAATATATTCTTCATTTGTCATAAAACTGCTCCCACATAATTAATGGTAGCCTAACAGTTGAAATTTAAGAAGTCAAATATTTTAGGAATTTATTTTTTTTATCATCTCTGCAATAAAATAAGCCATTTTAGGAGGGACAGCATTTCCAATTTGTTTATAAACAGAGGTTTTATTTCCAATAAATTTATAATCATCAGGAAAGGATTGTATTCTGGCACCTTCACGGGGTGTCAAAGTTCTATCTTCTACAGGATGAATAAAACCTCCACCCGAAGGAGTGTCGAAACGTGTAGTTATTGTTGGAGCTACACCATTCTTTTCCAAACGCCCATAAGCTCCACTATGTACAGATTTTATATGTTCACCTTTCAATGAAGTCCAATTTTTACCACAAGGAATCTGTTTAATACGAGAAAGAGCTATATTATTATGTTTAGGTTTCTTATTGTTATAGGTAACTCCTGTTGGAGATGCCAAGAATTTTTGATATTCAGTTTGAGGCATAACTTTTATTTCCTCAACATCTGATATATTTGCTAAATTTGAAATTGCATCCCAAACGCTAGCATTTTGAAAGAACATTGGATATTTCTTTTCAACATCTATTTTTGTTTGGTTATAAATTAAACTCCAATCAATTTCTTTATCCAAAACACCTAAAATTATAAAACGTTCACGTTTTTGAGGAATACCCATATCTAATGCTTTAAATAAGTAAGGATATGTATAATATTTATGTCCATTTAACAACTGAGAATTTTGGAATAATGAGATTATTTCATTCAATATCTCTCCATGTTCCATGGTTGTAATGCCTTTAACATTCTCAAAAACAAAATATTTAGGAAGAATTTGTCTTATGATTTCATAGTAATAACGAAATAGATAATTCCGCTCATCTTCAATAAAATTCTTTCTAATTCTTGCCCCTGCCATGGAAAAACCTTGACAAGGAGGACCTCCGATAATAATATCAGCACCGATATCGGCTAATGTTTTTTTTTCTGCTATATTTTTTATATCATCAACAAATAACTGTGTTTTTGGATGATTATATTTGTATGTTTCTGCAATTTGTTTGTCAAATTCAACAGCAGCTACAATATTATACCCGGCACGCATAAATCCAGAAGAAAGTCCACCAGCACCAGCAAATAAATCAACCACATTCATCATTTGATATACCTAACCGATAATTCTCTTTATAGTGTTTAATATAATTAGTTTCCTCTGTAGAAAAACTATAGAGTGTTGCAAGATAGTCATCTATTTGATCTATAATATGTTTGCACCGCTTGTGTTTATATTCGTACATTGTTTGTTTAGTGTTAACTATTTCCTTGGTTTTATCAAGCTCTTCATTAATTTTTTTAGATAAAGTAATAACTTTTGAATAGTTGATATTTGATAAATCTGGTATGGAAAATACTGAAAATTCTTTATTTGTAAGATGCCAACAATCAGAAATTTTAACCCATAACCACCAAAATAAACTCGAATTTAAAATGATATTTACAAGATGAACTTTTTCCTCATCAAATAAAAATTCTTTATATTCATTGCTTTTATACGGTTGTGTAATGAAAGACTTTATCCAAAAAGCAGCCCTCATATTAACATATAACTTTTTATCGCCACTTCCAACTAACGAATTAATATTATATAATCCTTTTGAAATTTTATGATAAATTTTTTGTTCTAAATCGTTTCCTAATTTTGGATAATAGCTATTATTCACAAATGAATTCAAAGAAACATTAAGATTATCAAATAATGATTTACGTTGATTTTTATACCAATAAATATAATCAGACGTAAAAATATCGTGTTTATCTGATTTTTGTTTTTTTGCTAAGATTATATTTAGTTTTTGATGCACCCCTGAAAATAAACAATCCGGACGATCTGCAAAGCTCAAAAGATATTCAACATTTGTATTATTCTTAATAACATCTCTTAATGTTGAGAAACGAGACGTAGAAACATATGATAAGGGAATGATATAACCTAAGACGCCATTATTATTTAAAAGATTTAAAGAATTATCCACAACGTCTGCGTAAATATTTCCATACCTTACAAATGAAGATTGTTGACATTTACTCTTTTCCACATATGGTGGATTACCTATAATAAAGTCAAATTTTTTCTTAATTTTATTAGATGATGAGACAAAATCAAAATTAAAAAAATTCTCTTTTAAAATATTCAAAAGTTTACGAATATTAATAGTGAGTGATAGATTAATAACTTTAAACAATATTCGTGTTTGTGAAATATATGTAGAGAACATATCTATATCGTTGCCGTACAAACTTTTTACAATTAATAATAACACTTCATCAGATATATTATTTCCATAAATTTTTTTTGCTAATTCAACTTTAGCATCAAAAGCTCTTACTAAAAAAGCTCCTGTTCCACAAGTAGGATCAAGTATAGTTTTTGCTATAATTGTTTTATCTATTTGAGTAAATAAGGAATTAATATTATTAAAAAGCTTACCATTCTCATTATTTAATAGGGCAAAACTATTGAGAATAATAAACGTAGAAACATCTTCTGGAGTATAGTAAACGCCATTTCCTTTTCTCTTTTCTGATTTTTCGTTTATTTTTTCCAAATTTCTTTGAAAAGATTCTTCATCAATGTTCTTATACATAAGTAAAGCTATAAGCTTTTCATAGTAACGCTTATATTGATGTTGGTTATCAAGTTCTTGTAATGTTAAAAATAACTCTTCATTATTTTTAGATATATTTTCACTAAGAAAATCCGCTTTAATATTAAAATTTTTTGCCTTTAAGTCTTCATGATATAAATCAAGCAAAATTTTGAGTTGCCAAGAATTATAGAAAGACTTAAACCTTTCTACATCTAAATCACAATTTGCTTTTCTTAATAACATTTTCCCTCATACCGCGAATATATATAATATAAAAACATATTTTTTAAAATTTCATTAAACGTTCCATTTTTGTTCGAATGTATCTTTTGTTACTTTGTATGTCATTATACATGTTTTGTAAACTAATTTTAAAAACTTATACTAAAAATATTAACATTTTAATCAAAAACCATAGTTAAAAACAAAAAAATATACTATTTGGAAAATTCATCTCAAAAAATTTAGTAGAAAAAGCCAAGTCATATACTTCTATAATATATGACTGATACATACAACCAACTCAAAGACGAGTTATCAATTCTCTATCCCGATGTTACGGATATTGAGTTAAACGAAATGACGGATAATCTTATAAACTTTTATAAAATTGCGGTTGAAGCTGTTTTGGAACAAGAAAATAAATTGTCGTTAACGTCACAAACTTTAAAAACAACCTGTTTCCCTTAAGGTAAAGAAGTTGACATTCAATCTTATTTATTTTGCAAATCAGTTTAATACTTTGAAAAATAAGTAAAAAATATTTTCAAAATCTGTTTTACATTTGTTTTCAAACACGACTACAAAATTGTTTTTAATAATAAAAGGAAAATTTAAAATGACAAATGCTATAATTTTCACAAGAGTAAACACTCAAAATTCTAATATTGATACTAAAATTGACAAACTGATAAACTATTGTTGTGATAACAAATTATCTATAATTAAAGAATATTCTATTTGTGTAAGACGTAAAAATACACATTACATTAAAAATCTACTTGCAGATATTGCGACTATCCCAAGTGAACATATAAATGTAGTGTTTTATAGTATTGAGGATTTACCGTTTAATACAGAATGCATTGAGTTATTTGAAAATCTAATTAAAGCAGGAAAAGTTAGTCTTCATTTTTATAAAGAAGCATTGATATACAACTCTCAAACTCCAATGTCTGAAATAGTTAGGCTGCATTTGGTAATTTTGAAATGTAAATATCACAATGTTATACCTGAGAAAGAATTGCAAGACTTAGCTGATAAGATATATATAGCTCAAATGCAAGAAACCATCAAAGTTAACATTTTGAAAAATCAGTAAAATATTAGTAAAAAAGTTACAAACGGGCTCATTTTTTTGCGTACATTCCCATTTTAACACGACATAATAAATATACTGTAAAAACAATGGAGTAATAAAAATGAGTCTACTTGTAAAATATGTCATTACAGATCCTTGCTATATCTTGGATAATAAGACCTGGGACGAATGTTGTAAATTTTTAGATGACAGCCCGAAAGCATTTAATGAAGCTGTTTCTAAGGCTTTGACGAATTTAACAGGTTTTCCGGCTTATGTTTGTGATACCGGTTTGGGCGATTGGAATAATAAAATTTATGGCAGCTATATTATCCATAAAGAATTTTGCGCTGATTCCGGCATGGTTTGCGTTTGTCGTCTAACATCAGAAATTGAAAACCATTTTGCAAAAGAATACTCAGATATTTATTCGCATGGTGCGGCAGTTTTTGAAGGTTCCGATGATATTAACATTGATTTTGACATATCGGATCCTTCTTGGACTGTTGTAAAAATCCATGACAACCAAACCGGAAACTTTATCGAAACTATGAGTGCAGACGATTTTTACGCAGAAAATGACAATTTTGATGATGAAGATGAGGAGTATTAAGCCATGAGAAAGAAATATCAGAAAAGAGCTGTTTCTCTAAAATGTACTCAAGCCATTATATTTGCCCGTGTATCAAGTAAGAGACAAAAAGATGAGGGTATATCCTTAGAAGTTCAAGAAGAAAATACAACCCAATATTGCAAAGAAAATGGGTTAAAGGTTATTGCCAGATACAGTATTGATGAGAGTTCAACACATGGTGACCGTGCGGTATTTCATGAGATGATAAATTTTGCAGCCAAATGTGAGGGCAAGGTTGCTATTGTAGTTGCTTATGTTGATAGATTGCAACGTTTGCCGGAAGATTCATATTATGTTGAAAGTCTTCGAAGATCAGGAAAAGTAGAAATACATTTTATAAAAGAGCGATTGATTATTACAAAAGATTCCGCGGCAACCGAATTAACCTTTTGGAATATGTTTGTTATGTTTGCTAATGCGCAGGTTAACTCGCAAACAGATAAGGTTAAGGCAAGTCTCGCTAAAAATTGGTCTTTAGGGAAATGGCAGGGAACAGCACCTTTGGGATATCTGAATAAAAAAGATGACGATAATAAATCAATAATAGTTGTGGATCCGGTTCGGGCACCGATAATAAAACGTTTATATCAGGAATATGCAACAGGACTGCATACTATCAAATCTGTTTGGTGTTTGGCTAAAGAATTAGGTCTATATACCAGAGTTAAAAAAAAGAAAGGCTGTTTTGTTACCCGAAACACTGTATATGAAATACTGACGAATCCTTTTTATTATGGCGAGATGTGTGTTAAGGGTGAGCTTATACCGCATATATACGAGCAGCTTGTATCAAAAGAATTGTTTAACAAAGTTCAGGAAGTTTTTGTAAAAAACGGAACACACAACAGAACCAACATTAAGGAGATTGCTAAAAATTCTTATACATTCAGAAAGATGATACGCTGTAAAGAATGCGGTTGTTTAATAACTCCGGAAAAGAAAATTAAAAGAAGCGGTCGCGAGTATGTTTATCTGAGATGTGGACACTCTAAAGAAATTTGTCATCAAGGTGTTGTTAATGAAAAAGACATTGTTGAGCAATTAAAAACAGAGGTGCTTGATAAATTAACGCTTCCTTTGCCTTTGCAAGAAGTCCTGAAGAATCAACTTTTGAAAAATCTCAACGATACATCTCAATTTAATGCGATGTTTAAAGCTAAGATTACAAACAAAATTAACGAATTGAAAGTTAAAGAAGATAATCTGCTAGATTTTTATCTTGAGGGAAAATTGCCTCAATCTACTTATGAAACCAAGAAAGCAGCGATTGACAAAGAAATGGAAGAACTAAAAGCAACTGCGGAAAAATACAAAACGATTGATACAGATATGAAAAAACGGTTGAGAAGGTTATTTCAACAACTGTAAATATCTCTAATATCTTTGATAAGGCAACACCGGACAAGCAAAATCAGTTATTGCGATTGCTTATTACAGACTGCCAACTCAATGGCAAACGATTGGAATACAAACTCAAAACTCCGTTTGACAAGTTGATTGCTTGCAAAAATTATCAAGACTGGTCTCAGGTAGCTATTGATAATCTCGAGGAGTTTGAAAAGGTTGAGGTGTAGAGGTTATTTACATACTTTTTATTTCTAAGCTTATGTTTTGTATATTATCTTTAGGTAAATATAACATAGTATTGGAATCTTTTACAAAATATCCATTAGAAATAGCTCTAATCAGATAATTTTTTTTATTTGTTTCAGTATTTAAAACCTCTAATTCTGGGTGTTTCCAATCATATAAGAATTTTAATTCGCCTAAAAGGGGAGCGTAGAAACATAGAATAATGATTACAAGATGATATGTTTTTAGTTTATTTTCGTTGAGGAAAAACTGGTAAATTGCATATATGTATAGACCTGTTAATACTATATTGAAAGCTTTTACATAAATTGATGATATGTTTTCTGATAAATAATTAATAATCAATATGTAAAATATGACGCATCCTAAAACAGAAAAACATATGAAAAACATAATAAAAAGGAAAATAGCTAGATGAACTGCCATAAATAAAATCAGCGATAAAATTTTCTTTATGGGTTTAAATATTTTTTTTATTTTTACTATTATTTTTTTCAATTTTCTTCTTTTGCCGATATTATCTTTTGCCTGCTGTTTACGCAATTCTTGTTCTTTTTCATACTGTTTTATAGGGTCATGGTAATATTCATCTTGTATTACGCTGTTAGAAATGATTTGCTGAATATTATAACCAATAAAGCTTTCAAATTTTATCTTTTTGTATATAATTTGGTGTAAACAATCTTTTTTACGAGAAGCCTTAATATATACTTCAAAGTCTTCAACTAGTTTTGGAAGCCATGTAAATGGTTGAGTGAATACAAATGTTGCCAATATAACGTGTATTACAATAAAGGGCATAGTTCCTTCAAAATAATCAGCGTAGGATAAAAAGGTTATGTATTGATGAGAAGAAGGAATAAAATATCCTAAGTTAAATAAAAAAGACATAAACAAAAAACAGCCAAGAAACAATGGAATATATTTAACACACAAATCAGAAAGGCTCTCTTTCCGTTCATGATGTATATAAATTCTGTTTAACTGATTAATTTTATGTCGTCTCATTTATATTGCCTTAATTTCAATTTTCTATTATTTAACCTTATATAGAAAAAGATTGCAAACAATTTTTATTTTGTAAGTTTCTTGATGCACGATTTTTTGTGTTTACCGTTTTTTTTTAGATAAAATTAGTCCGTGTATTGTCTTACTGCCCCTGCCAATAAAAAAACCGTCCGTCAGGGCGGTTTTTTTATATTTCAAGCAGTTACCGAGCCCGTGTAAGGTGCGGTTATCAGAGCTGTTTTTGGATAGTTACACGACTCTTCTTTTCAAGTTTCCTTATTTTATAAGCAGTTAAGTTGGTTGGAATCTTATAGCTTTTGGGGAATTATTTTGATTCTAAGGTAATGTATTGGGGAGGAATTATGCCGCCTTTGATGACAATCAGATAGTATGAAACGACAGAAAAGCGTAAGCCTAATTTTTCATCACAAACAGACCAATCTACCGGAGAAGTGTCAATATCGTTAATTGAAGCCAATTTTACCATACGTTCATCAACATCTTGTGGTAAATCTTTGTTCAAGTTGGGACGGAGTGCCGGGGAAACGTAAACAGCTTCAATTAATCCGTCTTTTTGTAGAGCATCTAAATCAATAGAGAATAAGTCCGCATTCTCTATAAAAGGTTTGAACATATTGATGCTTTTTTCAGTCCATTGAATGGGCTCGGAAAAACCACGAATGGCACGGCTACGCCCTTCAAGACAATTTTCCATCCATTTGACAATTCCAGAGTGGGATGTTTCGCCGCCGGTGCGTTTGTAGTAATAACTTAAATCGGCATTAGGATTTTTTGCAAATGATAATATGCCGTCCTGTAACGCTGTGTTTCCTTTGGTGATGTAGTGGTATAGTTTTGTCATTTTAATACTTCTGAAATTTTGTATATAATAACATATTTTGCGAAAAAAGCAACTGCGGAAAAATACAAGACGATAGATACAGATATGAAAAAAACGGTTGAGAAGGTTATTTTAACAACTGTAAATATTTCTAATATCTTTGATAAAGCAGCTCCGGACAAGCAAAATCAGTTATTGCGATTATTTCTTACGGATTGTAAACTTAATGGCAAAAGGCTGGAATACAAACTCAAAGCTCTATTTGACAGACTAATTGTGTGCAAAAATTATCAAGACTGACCTCAAGTTGCTGTAGAGAATTTGGAAGAGTTTGAGATGGTAACGATGTGATGTTTTATCATGTGTAGGATAATTGGCTTTTTTATTTTTACTCTAAGATTAATAGTTGTATACTTTTTATATAATTGTTTTTAGAGAGAGACCGTGTAATGACTGATGAAATCATTTTTCGTAGAGATATGGAGATTGGAAATCTAAGTGCTGAAGCTGATCAGGACTTTTTAGATAACTGTTTTATTGAGACTGCTGAATACAACGAAATAAAAAACTATGAAAATAGAAAAATGATTATTTTAGGAAGAACGGGGGCTGGTAAAACTGCCTTATTAAATAAAGCAAAAGAAGAAGCAGATGTTGTAGTTGATATTAAACCCAATGTTTTTGTATTGCAATATATTGATAATGTCCCTTTTATACGTCAACTTAAAGAAGAGAAAATTAATCTTGAGGTCTTTTATAAATTTTTGTGGTTACATGAAATACTTTCAAGTATAGTGAAAAATTATTTCAAATATTATAATAAGAATTATCTTATGGAGCTATGCAAATTTGGAAGCGATTCTGAGAGAATAAAACAATTAAAAAATTATGTAAAACAATATGATGATGTTTTTTTTGCAGAAGGTACAAAAGAAAAAATAACGGATCAGCTTGAATCTAAGTTAGAAGCCGAGATGGGATTTAAAAATTTTGCAAAAATAGCGAGTACCCTTTCTGAATCTCAGAAAAAAGAAATTCAATCTAAGACTAGTCAATATGTAAGCAAAACCCAGATAAATCAATTAAAAAATTTGATATCTATATTGAAAGATTATTTTGAAAATAATAAGCAGAAAAAAATTCTTGTAACAATTGATAATCTTGATGAAAATTGGACTGATGAGGAATCGAAATATAAATTAATTAATTCATTATTAGATACTATTCGTTTTTTTATTGGTATTCCAAGTTTAAAAATATTAATTGCGATGAGAAACGATTTGCTGTCTAAAACTGTGGAGGTCTCAAACAGACAGAATGAAAAAGATGAATCCTATACAATAAAATTAAATTGGAGTCCAACGACGCTGACAAATTTAATTGATAAAAGACTTCAGTATATGTTTGAATTCAAATATAAAAAGAATTCAAAAATATCATTTAAACATATATTCGATTGTTTTATTTCTGAAACAGAAGGTTATAACTATATTTTAGAAAGAACAATGATGCGTCCTCGGGATGTTATTAGCTTTGTTAATCAGTGTATCAAACAAGCTGATGGCAGGACTTCTATTACGCCATTAGATATTATCAATGCAGAAAAGCTATATTGTGATGAAAGATTAACGGCTCTTAAACATGAGTGGCATACGTTGTACCCTAATGTAGAGTGTTATATAAAAGCAATAAGATCTTTAGGAAATAGATTTAATTATTTTAACATTAAGGATAATTATCAAACAGTATTAGATTCACTGCTTAATTCTGCGATTGAGAACCAAGATGATCCGATTGTTGTGTCATTTTTAGAGTGTAACATAGATAATGATAACTGTGTAAATGTTAATATTAAAACGTTAGTAAATACATTATTCACTATTGGGGTCGTAGGAATAGAATTTCCTGATGGAACAACATTGTATTCGAATGCAGATAAACCTAAACTTTCACAACTTGACTTTGATGATGATATTTATTTTGTTATTCATCCATTGTTTGCTAAGCGTAAAAGAAGTATTGCGATATAGTCCGTGGATTGTCTTGTTTCCCCTGCCAATCAAAATAAAGACGCTGAAAAGCGTCTTTTTTCTTTATAAAACAAGCGCTTAATCGAGCCCGTGTGAGGTGCGGTTATCAGAGCTGTTTTTGGATAGTTACACGGCTCTTCTTTTCAAGTTTCCTTATTTTATAAGCAGTTAAGTTAGTCAGAATCCCGTTTGTTCTTGGGATATGTTTATTAATTAAAGTAAATTAGAAGTAGGCAAAATATTAAAAACAGCAGAGTATATATGACAGCGTAGAAAATGTATTTATTGATGGATTGTTTTATTTTTCCGCGAAAGATAAAGGGAAAAATTATATAAATCAATAGATAAATACTTCCCCAAAAGCCTACATACGTTTCGTAATTTTCTGGGTTAAACAAGTAGGCTGTTGTAGAGCCCAGAATAGTGGGTATTAAAAAAAATCCGATTATAAACAAAAATATTTTTTTCATTAAAACCTCGCTGTTTAATGATAATTAGAAAAGATAGTAAAGGCAATATAGAATATTGCCTTTACTGAGGCGTTATTTGTATTTTCCGGTTTTATGGTAGGTCTTTCTAACTGTATTTCCAACGGATTTACAATAACTCGAACTATTATGTGGATTTTGTAAACATTTTATAGTTTCTCTTTCACCAACATTAAGAGGTTTTATTTCAAACGCTTTACGTCTTAATCGTTCGTATGGTTCACTTATTTTTTGTATTGCTTTATCAAAAGTTTTATTGCCAATTTTTTTAGCAGCATATTTACCTATTGTTGAAATTGCTTTACTAGCCATTTTATTTTCCTTTCTATAATTCTTAACACAATGATAGCGCTATCAAGCAGTATATAGGAAATGTTTCCTGCTAAAATCAATAATTGTTTAAATTATTTTTTTAGGTGTAAGTAAATATAAAAGTCCGTGGATTGCACTATGTGCCCTGCCAATAAAAAACCGTCCGTTAGGGCGGTTTTTTATTGGCTTTTAGGGAAATTGATGAGAACTCACGGGGAAGTGAGTTCGACAAGAAGGAGCCGGGCGAGACGGAAGTATCACCGTTCTTGCGACGACGAAGCGGCGGAGCGACAGCGCAGCCAATTGTCTGCCCCTGCCAAAGGAAACAAAGGGTTTGCGAGGAATCGCAGGTCTTTATGTTTTGATTCTAAGCCGATATTGGAGTTCACTCAGAATCAAATAGTTAGTATCATTGGTCAGAATAAATTTGGGCAAAAAAAACCTTGGAACATCTTGTTCCAAGGGGATAAATGGTTATTTATTTTTATGTCGCATATAAATTATATACGGTATGCTTAATGTAATGATGAATGGAACTCCTAAAGCAATTGCAATAACTATTTCTTTTATTTTTTGCTTGGACATAATGAAATTGTACAATCTGTTACAGATTTCTGTAATATTTTCCCATTGCCATATAATTAAGCATATTGCCAAAGAACAGGCAATTACAATGAAAAGGATTTTGAGAAACTTTCCAAATGTATCACATGTTTCAAAAGTATTATGGAAGCTTTCATAAGCTTCGTCAGAGTAATCAGCTCCGTTTCTCCAATCGTGTGGTGTAAACATAATTTTATTTTTTAGTTAATAATTCAGATATCTATAATTAATATGCTATAAACATATCATATTCCCATATAGCTGTCCAGATAATTTTTTTTGCAAATTTTGTACAATCAGTACAATTTGTTCTGCGTATAGAAAGGTTAGGAAAGTTTTTAATATTATAAATTCCGATGTGCAATTTTTTATATGTTTTTTAATCAATTGAATTTATCTTTTTTATATATCGGAGGAAAATTGATATGAATAAACTTGCACTGACCGAAAAAAGAAACCCGGAAACCGTCAATATAGATTTGATGGATTCTTGGCAAATTGCCAAGACGCTTAATAATGAAGACAAAAAAGTGGCTTTGGCGGTTGAAAAAGCTCTGCCTCAAATCGGTGATGCAATTGAAGTTATTGCGGAAGCTTTCAGAAAAGGCGGCCGGCTGGCGTATTTTGGTGCCGGTACCAGCGGGCGTCTGGGAGTGCTTGACGCATCAGAGTGCTGGCCGACTTTCGGTGTCGAGCATGGTATGGTCAACGGTTTTATCGCAGGCGGAGACCGGGCTCTGCGTTTTTCGGTTGAAAATTCCGAAGACAATGCCGATTTGGCACTTGCAGATTTAAATGCCTTCAATCCTACCCCTGATGACGTTGTTGTCGGTATTTCCGCCAACGGCGGGCCGCGTTATGTTCTGACTGTTTTAGAAGAAGCGCAAAAACGCGGTTGCAAAACTGTCGGTATCAGTTCAAATCCTGAAGCCAAACTAAAGGCTTTTGCCGATATCTTTATCAATCCGGTCGTCGGCGAAGAACCCATTGCCGGTTCCTCGCGGATGAAATCCGGCACAGCCCAAAAGATGATTCTTAACATGCTTTCTACCGGTGCGATGATCCGTATCGGAAAAGTTTATGAAAATTATATGATTGATGTTCGTATGATGAATCAAAAGCTGGTTGATCGCGGTATTCGCATTGTTTCTGAAATTGCGCGTATTCCATATGAAAAAGCGGCCGATTATATTGAGGCTTCAGGACATAAGGTTAAAACGGCCTGTGTTATGGCGGTTAAGCCGGTTTCCAAAATCGAAGCGGAACGACTATTGGAGCAAAATAACGGAATTCTCCGCAAAATCATTTCCTGAACAAGGTTAATAATGATTTTCGGGTCAAAGGGAAAATTTTATGACGATTAAACACTTACTTTGCGATTTGGATGAAACGTTGTTGCATACTCTGTCCACGACCAAAAATGCATATGATTGTGTCTTTGACAGTTTAAATATGCCCCGTAAAACTGCAGCAGAAATCAAAAAAGCTACAGGAGGAAAGCCTAAAAGCGAAATTTTCGGATATATGCTTTGCGGTGAAACTTTTGCTGCCGGTGAACCCTATAGCCTTCAAACCAAAAAGGGTTTGCGCACCTTGAACCAAAAGCAAATGGAAGAGACCATGTCTTTGGCTCACGATACGTTTTATAACTATATTGAACAAAATCACATTCGGGATGCCAGTTTGGTTGAAGGGGCTTTGACCTTACTCAGCTACTGTCAGAAGAATGAAGTCAGGCTGCATATAATTTCCAGTAAAAGTCCTGAATATTTGGAGCAGGAGTTAGATCATTTTAATTTAACGCCTTTTTTTGATAAAATATACGGTTCGCCTAAAATCCATCCCAATGAAAATGCGGCACAGCTTAAGTTGCGCGAAAAGCCGCACCGCGGTGCATTTGTTGCCATGTTTGACGGTAATCCTCCGCCACCTGAAGACTGTCTCGTTATCGGTGACGGTAAGGCAGATAGGGATTTGGCTAAAAATATCGGCTGCCGCTGTATTACTTTTGATGCAACTTATCCCGGTGGTATTGATAAGCTCATAAAAGCTATCGGTATCATTGATAAACATAATAATGATCGATTAGGAAAACCAATTTCCGGCATTTTGGCCGGCTTGTTGAAACACAGGCTCAAAAACAAATAGTTATGATTACCGCCTATTATTAAAAACGCTTGTTTTAACTTTGTGGCTATCTGATATTTGTTTTGATGTTGTTTAAAAGAATTTCTGGCTTTACTGATGTAGATTTATTTTCCGGGAGAGCCGTTTTTTTAGCGATGAAACGTTCCGGCCCGGTTTTGAACAAGGTGACGTCGCCAATTGAAGAAACGTATTCGTGATATTCAGCCAGGCTGCTTCCGATGCATTCCAAGCGTCCGCCTTTGGTCGCATAAACCTTAACTTCTCCGTCAAAGGTTTCTTCGGAAAAAGTATCTTGTCCCAGAGACGGTTCAGGGGTAACACGGGTACGTTTCATGCTAGACATATCTTTTATCTTCAGATTGTCTTCCACGGGAATCTGTTTAAAATGACCACTGGAAAATCCGACACAGTTATAAGCGCAGGCGCCGCCTCTTTTCGGAAAAATATCTATATACATCTGATATGTTCCGCTTTTGCCGTTAATATCAAAAAGCCATGCCGGATGGTCAGGCTGTCCGTCAGCCGTAAGTTCCGTGTAAACCAGTTTGGGATTACTGTTAAACGTGATGCCTTTACTTATGCCGCCGACGAAGGCTTTTACCCTCTCAGGAGATGTCAGCAAAGCTTTTTTCCCCAAGTTCAGTCCTTCGCCATAATTGTGAATTTCAAAGTCTTCATCAGGGTTTATGGGAGCCGGCTTTTCTTTTTCGGTGGTCGGTTCTGCTTTTGCTTTTTTAGAAATTTTCTGAAAGAGTTTGCTGTATAGGCTTTTTATTTTCATGTTATCCTCTTAAGGCGGTATGTTAACTTTATATAGATTAGCACAAAATTTAGACAAAATCAAGAGACGGTTAAGTTACGAATTAAAGAAGTATAATAGAAATATACAAGTATTAAATCGCAGAGCTTTTCAGGAATATTTTTTGGTGATTTAATGTCTTGCTTATAGAATGCTCAGGAATGATGCAAAGGGGCTTGTTTGTCCGGCAGGGGCGTGTTAAAGTGGTTCCGGCAAAACAGAAGACAAATTTAAGCCGGGATAAAATTGGCGGGCAATAAGATGAATGTCGTAAATGCAATAAAAGTACGCGGCGCGCGAGTGCATAATTTAAAGAATATCAATGTGGATGTTCCGCTAAATCAAATTGTGGGAATTGCGGGAATTTCCGGTTCCGGGAAATCGTCTTTGGCTTTGGGCGTTTTATATGCCGAGGGGTCCCGTCGTTATTTGGAGGCGCTGTCAACTTATACCAGACGGCGTATGACGCAGGCTCCGAAAGCTCTGGTTGATGAAATTTTGCATGTTCCGGCGGCACTGGCCCTTCATCAGAGACCGGGCGTTCCCGGAATTAGGAGTACATTCGGGACAGGTACGGAGCTGTTGAACAGTTTGCGGCTTATGTATTCCCGGCTGGCCTGTCACCGTTGCCCGAACGGGCATTATCTGGAGCCGACTTTGGCGGTTGCGGCGGAGAAAGAGCTTGTTTGTCCGGTCTGCGGCGTGCGTTTTTATGCTCCCGGAGCCGAAGAACTGGCTTTTAACAGTCAGGGGGCTTGTGAGACCTGCGGCGGTGTCGGCACAATCCGGACGGTTGACGAAACGACGTTGGTTCCCGATGAGAATCTGACGATTGACCAAGGGGCGGTTGCTCCGTGGAATTCACTGATGTGGTCGCTGATGACGGACGTCTGCCGGGCGATGGGGGTCAGGACCAATGTGCCGTTTAAAGATTTGACGGAGCGGGAAAAAGAAATTGTTTTTCATGGTCCGGCAGAGAAGAAACATATTCTTTACAAGGCCAAAAGTTCCAATCAGGCGGGGGAGCTCGATTTTACCTATTACAATGCGGTATATACCGTAGAAAATGCGCTGGCTAAAGTTAAAGACGAGAAAGGCATGAAACGGGTTGAAAAGTTTTTGAAAGAAGACGTTTGCCCCGATTGCCACGGTACCAGACTTTCTGCCCGGGCTCGGGCGCCTAAGCTGCGGGGAATTTCATTGGACGAGGTCTGCCGGATGACGCTGTCGGAATTATCGGACTGGGTCAAAGGCGTACCGGCGGCTCTGCCGGCGGAGATGCGGCCGATGGCTGAAGCCATTTCCGAATCTTTTGTGTCGGCGGCCAGACGCTTGCTCGATTTGGGGCTCGGCTATCTGTCACTGGATCGGGCGTCGTCAACTCTTTCCACCGGAGAGAGGCAGCGAATGCAGCTGTCCCGCGCGGTTCGCAATCGGACGACGGGGGTTTTGTATGTTCTGGATGAGCCGTCGATAGGGCTGCATCCGGCTAACATTGAGGGTCTTAAAACGGTTATGCATGATCTTGTGGCTGACGGAAATTCTGTTTTGCTGGTTGATCATGATACGGAAATTTTAGCGGAAGCGGACTGGCTGATTGAAATGGGGCCGAAATCGGGTGCCGACGGCGGAGAGGTTATTGCCCAAGGCACGATTGCCGAGATAAAGAATAATCGAATTTCGCAGATCGGTGCGTTTTTGAGCAGGCGCGGCGAGCGTATCCGTCCGCCGGTCAGGGGGACCGATGTTTTTGAAAACGGCGAAATTGTTTTGGCAACAGGCGCTGTTCATACGGTCAAACCGTTAGAGGTTAGAATACCCAAAGGGCGGCTGACGGTTGTTACCGGGGTGTCGGGTTCGGGAAAAACGACACTCATTCTGGAGAGCCTTGTTCCGGCTCTGAAAGCACAGTTGTGTGCGGACAAGCTGCCGCCGCATATCAAAACGGTTCAGGCTGACGGCATCAGGCAAATCAAGCTGATAGATTCCACGCCGATCGGCATGAATATCCGCTCAACGGTGGCTACTTATGCGAATGTTCATGACGAGTTGCGCAAGGCGTTTGCCAGAACGCCGGATGCCAAACGATGCGGATATGGTGCGGGAGACTTTTCGTATAATACGGGAAAATTGCGCTGTCCAGTTTGCGACGGCAACGGAACCGTCAGCCTTGACGTGCAATTTCTGCCGGATGTGGAAGTGCCGTGTCCCGACTGCCGCGGTTCAAGATATGCCAAGGAAGCCGAAGGCATCAAGTATGTCGCAAAGTCACAAGAAATGTTTTCTCTGTCTGAAATTATGGCGATGGATGTTAATCATGCGCTTGAGGCCTGCAAGGATTTAAAAGTTGTCCGGCAGCGTCTGCAAACGCTGAAAGACCTGGGACTGGGATATTTGACGCTCGGCGAAGCCACGCCAAGTCTTTCCGGCGGGGAAGCCCAGCGTTTGAAGCTGGCTTCGGAAATGGGACGCCGGCAGGAAGACAGCATTTTCGTGTTTGATGAGCCGACCATCGGTCTGCATCCGCTGGATGTTAAGGTTTTGATTAACGTTTTCCAGAAACTGATAGACAATCGCGCGACGATTATTGTTATTGAGCATGATTTGGACGTTATCAGAAATGCCGATTATGTTATCGACATGGGGCCCGAAGGCGGCAAGCTGGGGGGAGAAGTGGTTTTTTCGGGTACGCCCGAGGATATGGTTAACTGTCCGGCGAGCAAAACGGGGAGGTATTTGAAATAAATACAGGCAGTTGTTGCCGGTTTGCCGAGATTATTTGGGCGGACAAAGAATATAGTTATTGACAGATGAAAAATAATTTAATATGTTTGCGGCATTAAGTTAGGACGCATTAAGCGGATTGTTTCAGTCTGTCCGCGCGCGTGTGTTCTGCCTTTTCTCTGCCCTGAAAAGCAGAGATATGTTTTAAATTTTTTTAATGGATAGGATCCATGGCAAAAATCAGTCCGATACAGTTTTTTAGACAAGTAAAGCAAGAAGTTAAAAAAGTTACCTGGCCGACCCGCAAGGAAGTTGTCCGTACGTCGATTATGGTGATTGTGCTGGTCGCGATTGCCGCAACTTTTTTCTTCTTTGTTGATCAAATTTTTGGTTGGGTCGTTAAGTTAATCTTTGGTCTGGGAGCTTAGTCAGATGTCTGCACGTTGGTATGTTCTTCATGTTTACTCCGGTTCGGAGAAAAAGGTAGCCGAATCGATTAAAGAGCAGGCTGTTTTGAAAAAAATGGAAGATAAAATTCTTGATGTCATCGTTCCGACCGAAGATGTCGTTGAGGTTCGCAAAGGTTCCAAGGTCAATACCGAGCGCAAGTTCTTCCCCGGTTATATTCTGATTAAAATGGAAATGACCGATGAAAGCTGGCATGTGGTTAAAAATACGCCGCGGGTAACCGGTTTTCTGGGCAGCCGCAACAAGCCGCAGCCGATCAGCGAAGCCGAAGCCAACCGTATTATGACACAGATGGAAGAGGGAGTTCAGCGTCCGCAGACTCTGGTGGCTTACGAAGTCGGCGAGCAGGTTCGCGTTAACGACGGTCCGTTTGCTTCCTTTATCGGTTTGGTCGAAGAAGTTGATACCGAGAAGAGCCGTCTGAAGGTTTCGGTTTCCATTTTCGGTCGCAGTACGCCGGTAGAACTTGAATTCAACCAGGTGGAAAAAGTTTAGACATTTTCAACTGTCTTTGTTGTTAAAAAGCGCCGTTGCCGCAAGTGCAAGAGGCGCTTTTCTTTTAATCTTTCCGATTGTTTTTCCACCAGATTTTATTTATGTGATTGCTTTTTAGGGGAAACGCTTTATATTGATTTCATCATCAGAAAAGGAGGCAGGATGTTTAGAAATTTTTTTAATGAATTCAAAAAATTTGCCATGCGCGGCAATGTTATTGATATGGCCGTCGGTATTATCATCGGGGCGGCTTTCGGAAAAATCGTCGACTCTCTGGTTAAGGATATCATTATGCCGCCGATCGGTTTGTTGCTGGGTAAGGTGGATTTTACCAATTTGTTTGTCGTGCTTAAAAAAGGACCGGATTTTGCCGGGCCGTACGTGTCTTTGGCTCAGGCGACCGATGCCGGTGCAATTACTCTGAATTTGGGTAATTTTTTGAATGCCGTCATCAGCTTTACGATTGTAGCGTTTGCCGTGTTTGTTTTAATTAAGGCGATTAACGAATTGCAGGCCAAAATGCTGAAGCAGGAAGCTGCCGAAGAGGCGAAAAAAGCACCGACGACCAAGGCTTGTCCGTATTGCTGCGAGGAAATTCCGGTTAAGGCAACGCGCTGTCCGCATTGTACGTCTGAACTGGGCAAGTAAAACAAAGGTTCTCTTCGGAGGGCCTTTGCCGGAGATTTGATTCTTTTTGACTCAAATTGCCGAAAAAATACTTGCAAAATGAAAAGAATGTGATATACAGAGGCGACTCTTGAAAAGGAGGAATCTGTCTTTCAGGAGTGCGAATCGCGCCGAATCGCGGATTGTCCGGAAGGCGTAACGTCGGCCGGTAATGTTGCGGGCAGCGGTTTGCAAATCAAAGCATTGCTTTGAAGGTTTTAATTTAATTTCGTGGGAGATGAGCCATTGGTCTTGATTACCACGAAACCTAACAAGAGGTATTGAAATGGCTAAGTCCAAAAAGAAAATTTTAGGATTGATTAAGCTGCAAATCCCCGCCGGAAAGGCTAACCCTTCTCCGCCGGTTGGTCCGGCTCTGGGCCAAAAAGGCTTAAATATTATGGAATTCTGCAAAGCGTTTAACGCCGCAACTCAGAAAATGGAACCGGGTGTTCCTGTTCCGGTTGTTATTACCGCTTATGAAGACAAGTCTTTCACTTTCGAAACCAAACTGCCGCCGGTTTCTTATCTGATTAAGAAAGCTGCCAATGTTAAATCCGCTTCGAAAGAACCGGGCAAATCTTTTGCCGGTCAGATTACAATGGCCCAGGTTAAAGAAATCGCCGAAACCAAAATGCCGGATTTGAACTGCTCGACAGTCGAATCTGCCATGAATATGGTTAAAGGTCAGGCTGTTTCTATGGGTATCAAGGTAGTGGAGTAAGACAATGTCCGGAAAAAGAATCGTAAACGCTTATAAGACAGTAAACAAAGATCAGGCTTATGCTCTGAAAGAAGCTGTTAAAATCGTTAAAGAAAACGCTACCGCCAAATTTGACGAAACAATTGATGTTGCAATCAACCTCGGTGTTGATCCGAAATATGCCGACCAGATGGTTCGCGGCGTTTGCGCCCTGCCGAACGGTTCGGGCAAAAAAGTACGCGTTGCCGTTTTTGCTCAAGGTGAAAAAGCTGATGAAGCAAAAGCTGCCGGTGCCGATATTGTCGGAGCAGAAAATCTGGTTGATTCCATTATGGCAGGCAAAGTTGATTTCGACCGCTGCATCGCTACCCCGGATATGATGGGTATGGCCGGCCGCGTAGCCCGCGTTTTGGGTCCGAAAGGCCTGATGCCGAACCCGAAACTGGGTACTGTTACCGCCGATGTTGCCAATGCAGTAAAGAACGCCAAGGCCGGTGAAGTTCAGTTCCGTGTCGAAAAGAACGGTATTGTTCATGCCGGTATCGGTAAAGCCTCTTTCAGCGAAGAGCAGATTTATGAAAACGCCAAAGCTTTCATCGAAGCTATTCAGAAAGCTAAACCGCAAGGCGCCAAAGGTACTTATATGAAGAAGATTTCTTTGTCGAGTACTATGGGTGTTGGCATTAAAGTCGACATTTCAAATCTCTAATAAAATAGGGTCATGCTTGTTGGTTTTTTCCTAATGTAGCTATTTGTACATGTCGTCGAAAACCAACTTCGCAGCACCCGTACTTTATTAGTTATGTTAAACTTTTTTGGGGCGGGAGGCTTGCCTCCCAATCCGCTCTCGGAACGGCAACGTTCTGAAACTGTCCAAGACTGCAGGTGGTTGTTGTTGACAGCCCTAAATATCCTGCATAGACGGGAGTGAGTGTAAATTTATATCTTTTCTCCTGGACAGATTAGGTCTCAGTTTGACAAAGCTCGCGGCGAGGGCTTGGTGCCGAAGCTGCCGGTGGCGTGAAACTGGTAAGTGTTAAAACAACATCAAGAAGTTTGATGTTTTATTGTGGAGACAATAAGTGAACCGTGAAGAAAAAGCAGACTTGCTCAGCGAATTAAACGAGTTGTTTAACGGTGCCGAAGTTATCGTCGTATCTCACTATAAAGGTTTGACGGTTAAAGAAGTTTCGGAACTGCGCAACAACGTTCGTAAAGCCGGTGCAGGTTTCAGAGTTACTAAAAATCGGATTACTCGTCTGGCTCTTAAAGGCACAAAATTTGAATCTTTGGCTGACCTGTTCAAAGGACCGACCGCTATTGCGTTCGCCAATGACCCGATTTCAGCCTGCAAAGCTTGTGTCGAATTTGCTAAAACCAATGAAAAACTCATTTTGGTCGGCGGTGCGATGGGAACCGGCGTTCTTTCTCTGGATGAGATTAAACGTTTGGCAACCATTCCGTCTATGGACGAACTGCGCGCCAAAATTATCGGCCTGTTGCAGGCTCCTGCAGCTCAGCTGGCGAGAGTTACGAAGGCTTACAGCGAAAAAGAAGCCGCATAATTTTCGTTTTTATGCGGTTCTTGCCGGTTATTTTTTCTCTTGTGTAGTTTATTCTACACGGCGCTCAAAAATAACTTCGCAATTATCCGCCTAAAAGCAAAAATTTTCCCAAAGAGGGAAAACGAGTAAATTTTTAGTTTATTGATTTAATTAATTTATTGGAGAAAAAATATGGCCGATTTAGCCAAATTAGTAGATGAATTGTCAGCTTTGACCGTTATGGAAGCTGCTGATCTGTCAAAAATGTTAGAAGAAAAATGGGGCGTT
The DNA here is from genome assembly GCA_001917125.1 of Azospirillum sp. 47_25. Lineage (GTDB taxonomy): Bacteria > Pseudomonadota > Alphaproteobacteria > RF32 > CAG-239 > Scatocola > Scatocola faecipullorum. Next base: position 50,339 of record MNTU01000037.1, on the reverse strand, counting down.
TCTGCCGCTGCCGCCGTTGCCGTTGCTGCCGGTGGTGCCGCCGGTGGTGCCGCTGCTGCCGAAGAAAAAGACGAGTTTGATATCGTTCTGGTTGAAGCTGGTGCCAACAAGATCAACGTCATTAAAGAAATCCGCGCTATCACCCAGCTGGGTCTGAAAGAAGCCAAGGATTTGGTTGACGGTGCTCCGAAGACTGTTAAAGAAGCAGCTCCGAAAGCTGAAGCTGAAGAAATCAAGAAGAAACTTGAAGAAGCTGGTGCTAAGGTTGAATTGAAGTAATTTTGCTTCTTTTGAGCTTTTGTAAAAACTCCCGGATTTTCCGGGAGTTTTTTATTGGGGCAACAGTGAAAATTTTGCAGAAAACGGCGGCACTGCTATCCGAATCGCAGCAGGGGCTGAATACGAATCGCTGCTATGGGTAAAAGTGAAAAATGTCTTAATTGTCGCGATAAAAAACTTGACTCATTTTGCGAAAAATCTGTTGCAATTTTAGACTCTAAGGTATAGAAAGAAGTGATTTTTCTAAAATATTATTTTCCGAATCGTGCCAAGAGGGTCTTTATCCGAGGGTTTGGCAGATTCTGTTTGTTTAAAAAAGATATTTTTTAATCTTCCGCACGCGGGGTTCATGGCAATCATGGCAGGATTGGTGCGGATTTGTAACCTAGGGATGAAAGCACAATGAAAGAATCTTATACGAGCAAGAGACGTGTAAGAAGAAACTTCGGCCGAATCGATGCCGTGTCGGATATGCCGAGTTTAATCGAAGTTCAAACCGGTTCCTATGCTGATTTTATCGAATCCGATAAAGAAAAAGGGCAGTGCGAATTCGGGTTGGAAGAAGTATTTAAATCTATTTTCCCCATTAAAGATTTTTCAGGCAGCGGCGAACTGGAGTTTGTCAAATACGAACTCGAAGAGCCGAAATATGATGTTGACGAGTGCATTAAGCGTGATATGACTTATGCCGCTCCGGTTAAGGCAACGCTGCGTCTGGTCGTTTGGGATATTGATGAGGCTACCGGAGCCAAATCAATCCATGACATCAAAGAGCAGGATGTTTATATGGGCGATATTCCGCTGATGACCGATAAAGGTACGTTTATTTTCAACGGTACCGAGCGTGTCGTCGTTTCACAGATGCACCGTTCTCCGGGTGTGTTCTTTGATCATGACAAAGGCAAGACCGTTGCTTCCGGTAAATATCTGTTTGCGGCCCGCATTATTCCTTATCGCGGTTCCTGGCTCGATTTTGAATTTGATGCCAAAGATTTGGTTTATGCCCGCATCGACCGTCGCCGCAAGCTGCCGGTTACTTCCATTCTGTATTCTTTGTATTCCAAAGAAACCGAAGACAAAATCAAAGAACTGAAAGCTCAGGGCAAAAAAATCGATCCGTCCGAAATCAAAGGAATGGATAAAGAAGAAATTCTGAGCTATTTCTATGATGTTGACACTTATGTTGCCGACAAAAAGGCCTGGAAAGTCAAATTCCTGCCGGAGCGTATGAAAGGCGTTAAATTTGATTTCGATCTGGTTAATACCAAAACCGGCGAAACCGTTTGGGAAAAAGGCAAAAAACTGACGCCGCGTTCGGCTCAGAAACTGGCCGATGAAGGGTTGGAATTCTATAAAGTCAGCCCGGATCAGCTGTTTGGCAAATTTTTGGCGACTGCAGTCATCAATCCGAAAACCGGTGAAATTATTGCAGATGCCGGTGCTGAACTGAATGAAGAAGTTCTGACCAATATTTCGGCGGCAAAAGTCGGCGAAATCAAGGTTCTTTACATTGACAACGTTAATGTCGGCCCGTATATCCGCAATACGCTGGAAGCAGACAAAAACCATAACCGCGAAGAAGCTTTGCTGGATATCTATCGCGTTATGCGTCCGGGTGAACCGCCTACCTATGAAACGGCTGATCAGCTGTTCCGTTCCCTGTTCTTTGACAATGACCGTTATGACCTGTCGTCTGTCGGTCGTGTGAAGATGAATGTTGCTTTGGACATTTCTTTTGAAGATGCGCCGGATACTTACCGCACGCTGCGTAAAGACGATATTCTGCGTATTGTCAAGCGTTTGGTTGAACTGCGTGACGGCAAAGGGGAAGTTGACGATATTGACCACCTCGGCAACCGTCGTGTCCGTTCGGTCGGCGAATTGATGGAAAATCAGTATCGTATGGGATTGTTGCGTATGGAACGCGCCATTCGCGAAAGAATGAGCTCCGAATCGCTGAATAACGTTAAACCGCAGGATTTGGTCAATGCCAAGCCGATTGCGTCGGTTATCCGCGAATTCTTCGGTTCTTCTCAGCTGTCTCAGTTTATGGATCAGAATAACCCGTTGTCGGAAATTACGCATAAGCGCCGTTTGTCTGCTTTGGGGCCGGGCGGTTTGTCCCGTGACCGTGCAGGTTTTGAAGTCCGCGACGTGCATCCGACCCACTACGGACGTATCTGCCCGATTGAAACGCCGGAAGGTCCGAACATTGGTTTGATTAACTCGTTGTCAACCTATGCCCGCATTAACAAATACGGCTTTATCGAATGCCCGTACCGCAAGGTTGTCAACGGCGTGGTTACCAATGAAGTTGTCTATCTGTCCGCCAATGAAGAAGGCAAGTTCAAAATTGCCGAGGCTAATGCCAAGGTTAAAGATGACGGCCATTTTGAAAATGACCTGATTGCCTGCCGCAAAGCCGGTGAATTTGAATTTGCTCATCCGGAAGAAGTCGATTTCATCGACGTTTCTCCGCAACAATTGGTTTCGGTCGCTACTGCGTTGATTCCGTTCCTGGAAAACGATGACGCGAACCGTGCGTTGATGGGTGCGAACATGCAGCGCCAAGGTGTGCCTTTGCTGCGTTCGGAAGCTCCGCTGGTCGGTACCGGTATGGAAGCAACGGTGGCCAAAGATTCCGGTGCAACTGTCGTTGCCAAATATGACGGTATTGTCGATGCCGTCGATGCCAACCGTATCGTTGTTCGTTCTTTGAACGACAATGTGGCCGATGCCGGTGTTGAAATTTATAAATTGCAGAAGTTCCGCCGCTCCAACCAGAATACCTGTATCAATCAGGTTCCGCTGGTTAAAGTCGGCGACCATGTCAAAGCCGGCGACATTATGGCCGACGGTCCGTGCACCGATATGGGCGAGCTGGCTCTGGGACGCAATCTGCTGGTTGCCTTTATGCCGTGGAACGGTTTGAACTACGAAGATGCCATTCTGCTGTCAGAAAACATCTCCCGTAATGACGTGCTGACTTCACTGCATATCGAAGAATTTGAAGTTATGGCCCGTGACACCAAGCTGGGGCAGGAAGAAATCACCCGCGATATTCCGAACGTCGGTGAAGAAGCCCTGCGCAATCTGGATGAAGCCGGTATTGTTTACATCGGCGCGGAAGTCAAGGCCGGCGATATTCTGGTCGGCAAGGTGACTCCGAAAGGCGAATCTCCGGTTACGCCGGAAGAGAAACTGCTGCGCGCCATCTTCGGCGAAAAAGCCAGTGACGTTCGCGATACTTCCCTGCGTGTTCAGCCGGGTATTGAAGGCATCGTGGTTGACGTTCATGTCTTTTCACGCCGCGGTGTCGAAAAGGATGAACGTGCACTGTCCATTGAGCAGGAAGAAATCTCCCAGCTGGCCAAAGACCGTGATGATGAAATCGCAATCATCCGCCGTTCTTTCGAAGCTCGTCTGCAGTCGATGCTGATGGGACAGAAAGTGGTTGACGCGCCAAAGGGCATTGCCAAGAATGCGACGATTACCGAAGAGGTTCTGTCTGCCGTTCCGTCTTCACAGTGGCGTAAGATTGTGGTTAAAGACGAAGAAGTCATGGCCCGTATCGAAGAATTTCTGGCTGCTTTTGACGCCCGCGTCGAAAAGGTTCAGAAACACTTTGAAAACAAGGTTGAAAAAGTACAGCGCGGCGATGATTTGCTGCCGGGCGTTTTGAAGATGGTTAAAGTCTTCATTGCGACCAAGCGTAAAATTCAAACCGGCGATAAGATTGCCGGACGCCACGGTAACAAAGGTACGATTTCCCGCGTTCTGCCGTTGCAGGATATGCCGTATATGGAAGACGGCACCCCGGTTGACATCGTGTTGAACCCGTTGGGCGTGCCTTCCCGTATGAATGTCGGACAAATTCTGGAAACGCACCTTGGCTGGGCTGCCAGCGAGCTGGGCAAACAGCTGAACGAGATGTGCGAACAGTATAAGCGCGGCGAGAAAACCATTGACGAACTCAATGCCAAACTGAAGGCAATTTACGGTGAAAAGCAGTATAAAAATGATATTGAGCCGATGAATGAAGCCGAGAAGCTGGAAATGATTTCCAACCTCAAAAACGGCGTGCCGATGGCTACACCGGTCTTTGACGGCGCTCATGAAGACGATATCAACAACATGCTGGAACTGGCAGGTTTGCCGACTTCAGGTCAGATTGACCTGTATGACGGCCGCACCGGTGAGAAGTTTGACCGTAAGGTTACCGTCGGTACGATTTATATGATTAAACTGCACCACATCGTTGACGAAAAGATGCACGCCCGTTCGGTCGGTCCGTACAGCCTGGTTACCCAGCAGCCGCTGGGTGGTAAAGCTCAATTCGGCGGACAACGTTTTGGTGAAATGGAAGTTTGGGCTCTGCAGGCATATGGCGCTGCCTACACCTTGCAGGAAATGCTGACCGTTAAATCCGATGACGTCAACGGCCGTACCAAGGTTTATGAAGCAATCGTCCGCGGCGATGACGGATTTGAAGCCGGCGTTCCGGAATCCTTTAACGTTTTGGTTAAAGAAATCAAATCTCTCTGCCTCAATGTCGAATTGTTGAACGAAGAAGTTTAAGGTAAAGGAGTTTTACGAATATGAATGATATTATGAAATTTTTTGGCCAGCAGGTTTCAGCCGAATCCTTTGACCAAATTAAAATCTCGATTGCTTCGCCTGAACAGATTCGTTCCTGGTCATACGGCGAGGTCAAAAAGCCGGAGACGATTAACTATCGTACATTTAAGCCGGAGCGGGACGGTTTGTTCTGCGCCCGCATCTTCGGTCCGGTTAAAGACTACGAATGCTTGTGCGGCAAATACAAACGCATGAAATATCGCGGCGTTGTCTGCGAAAAGTGCGGCGTGGAAGTTACCTTGTCAAAAGTTCGTCGTGAACGTATGGGACATATTGAACTGGCGGCGCCGGTTGCGCATATCTGGTTCCTGAAGTCTCTGCCGTCCCGCATTGCGCTGATTACCGATATTCCGATGAAGTCTTTGGAACGCGTTTTGTATTTCGAAAGCTACATCGTTATTGAACCGGGATTGACTCCGTTGTCAGTCAATGAGTTGCTGAGCGAAGAACAGTATCAGGAAGCTATTGACGAATACGGTGAAGATTCTTTCCGGGCCGGCATCGGTGCCGAGGCTTTGAAAGAAATTCTGTCTCAGATTGATTTGGAAGCCGAACGCAAGGCTATTCGCGAAGAGCTGAAGGACAGCAGTTCCGAAGCCAAACGCAAAAAGCTGATTAAACGTTTGAAGATCATTGAGGCATTCATTGATTCGAATACCAAGCCGGAATGGATGATTCTGGATGTTCTGCCGGTTATTCCGCCTGAACTGCGTCCGCTGGTTCCGCTGGACGGCGGTCGGTTTGCAACTTCGGATTTGAACGATTTGTACCGCCGCGTCATTAACCGCAACAACCGTCTGAAGAGATTAATCGAACTGCATGCGCCGGATATCATTATCCGCAACGAAAAACGCATGCTGCAGGAATCGGTCGATGCTTTGTTTGACAACGGTCGTCGCGCCCGTGCGATTACCGGTACCAACAAACGTCCGCTGAAATCCCTGTCGGATATGCTGAAAGGTAAGCAGGGTCGTTTCCGTCAGAACCTGTTGGGTAAACGTGTTGACTATTCAGGCCGTTCGGTTATTACCGTCGGTCCGGAATTGAAACTGCACCAGTGCGGTTTGCCGAAGAAGATGGCTCTGGAACTGTTTAAGCCTTTCGTCTATGCCAAACTGGAACTGTACGGACACGCAACGACGATTAAAGCGGCCAAACGCATGGTTGAAAAAGAACGTCCGGAAGTTTGGGATATTCTGGAAGAAGTCATTCGCGAACATCCGGTTTTGCTGAACCGTGCTCCGACGTTGCACCGTTTGGGTATTCAGGCTTTTGAACCGGTTCTGGTCGAAGGTAAAGCTATCCATCTGCATCCGCTGGTTTGTACCGCGTTCAACGCCGACTTCGACGGTGACCAAATGGCCGTTCACGTTCCGTTGTCGGTTGAGGCTCAGTTGGAAGCCCGCGTGCTGATGATGTCTACCAACAACATTTTGTCTCCTGCTTCGGGCAAACCGATTGTGGTTCCGTCCCAAGATATGGTGCTGGGTATCTATTACCTGACCTACGAGGCTGAAGGTGTTGCCGGCGAAGGCTCCGTCTATGCCGATTTTGACGAAGTTCAGATGGCTTTGGACAATAAATTCCTTGATATGCACGCCAAAATCAAATGCCGGATGGAATATGTCGATGACAATGGGGAACTGAAATACGGTTTGGTTGAAACCACGGCCGGACGTATTATCGTTTCGCAGATTTTGCCGAAACATAAAAACGTACCGTTCTCTTTGGTTAACCGTTTGATTCGTAAGAAGGAAATCGGTGAAATCATTGACATCGTTTACCGTCACTGCGGCCAGAAGGAAACCGTCTTGTTTGTTGACAAGATTATGACCTTAGGCTTTACCAATGCCTGCAAGGCCGGTATTTCTTTCGGTAAGGACGACCTGATTGTTCCTGATGCCAAGAAAGAACTGATTGCCGAGACCGAAAAACAGGTTAAGGAATTTGAACAGCAGTATCAGAACGGTTTGATTACCAAAGGCGAAAAGTACAACAAGGTTATCGATATCTGGGCTGCCTGCACGGATAAGGTCGCTGACGAAATGATGAAGAACATTTCCAAAATCGACCATGGTTACATCAACTCGGTTTATATGATGGCTCACTCCGGTGCCCGCGGTTCTGCCGCCCAAATGCGTCAGGTTGCCGGTATGCGCGGTTTGATGGCCAAACCGAGCGGCGAAATTATTGAACAGCCGATTATTTCAAACTTTAAAGAAGGCCTGACGGTGTTGGAATACTTCAATTCTACCCACGGTGCCCGTAAAGGTTTGGCGGATACGGCCTTGAAGACCGCTAACTCCGGTTATCTGACCCGTCGTTTGGTTGACGTTGCTCAAGACGTTGTCGTTACCGAAACCGACTGCGGCACCGAGCGCGGCATTATCGTCCGTCCGGTTGTTGACGGCGGTAACGTTATCGTTTCCATCGGCGAACGTATTCTGGGCCGTACCATTCAGGAAGACATTATTCATCCTGAAACCGGTGAAGTTCTGGTTCACAAAGGCAAACTGATTGACGAGAACGATGTTGAAGTCGTTGAAGCTGCCGGTGTTGAACAGGTTAAAATCCGTTCGGTTCTGACCTGTGAAGCCGAGAACGGCATTTGTGCTGCCTGCTACGGCCGTGACCTGGCTCGCGGTACGCCGGTTAATATCGGTGAAGCCGTCGGTGTCATTGCGGCTCAGTCAATCGGTGAACCGGGTACCCAGCTGACGATGAGAACCTTCCACATCGGTGGTGCGGCTTCCAAGTCTGCCGAACAGGCTTCGGTTGAAGTTCCGTTTGCCGGTGTGCTGAAACTGGAAAACAAACATCTGGTTATCGATTCCGAGGGCAACGGCATTGTTCTGTCGCGTAACTGCGAAATTGTTATTGAGGATGCTCAGGGCCGTGAAAAATCACGCCACCATGTTCCTTACGGTACCAAGATTTTGGCGGCCGAAGGCTCCAAGGTTAAGAAGGGGCAGAAAGTGGCCGAGTGGGATCCGTTTACAATTCCGGTTATTTCGGAAAAAGCCGGTCAGGCCGAACTGGTTGACCTCATCAACAATGTTTCGGTTAAGGAAACCGTTGACGAAACGACCGGTATCGTTTCCAAGGTGGTTGTTGACTGGCGTTCAAATTCCAGCAGCGCCGGTTTGAAACCGAGCATTATGCTGAAAGATGCCAAAGGCAAACCGGTTACTTATGATAACGGTAAGGAAGTCCGCTATTATCTGTCGGTTGACGCCATTCTGACCGTTGACAACGGTGCGGAAGTCAAAGTCGGTGACGTTATCGCGCGTATTCCGCGGGAAAGCTCCAAGACTAAAGATATTACCGGCGGTCTGCCGCGCGTTGCCGAGCTGTTTGAAGCCCGCCGTCCGAAAGATGCCGCAATTATTTCCGACATTGACGGTATGGTTGAATTCGGCAAGGACTACAAGGCCAAACAGCGGATTACGGTTGTGCCGCAGAAAGGCGAACCGATTGAATATCTGATTCCGAAAGGCCGCCATCTGGTGGTTCAGGACGGCGATATTGTCAAGAAAGGCGATATGCTGGTTGAAGGTACTCCGGCGCCGCATGATATTCTGCGTGTTCTCGGGGTTGAGAAACTGGCTGAATATCTGGTTAAGGAAGTTCAGGACGTTTACCGTCTGCAAGGCGTTAAGATTAACGATAAGCATATTGAAGTTATCGTTTCGCAGATGCTGCGCAAGGTTGAAGTCACCGTTCCGGGAGACACAACTTTCCTGATCGGCGAGCAGGTTGACCGTGACGTGTTTGAGGCCGAAAATGCCAAAGTTATTGCCGAGAACGGAACACCGGCTCAGGCCGATCCGATCCTGCTCGGTATTACCAAGGCTTCGTTGCAGACCAAGTCCTTCATTTCAGCCGCATCGTTCCAGGAGACGACCCGTGTTCTGACCGAAGCTGCGGTTGAGGGCAAGGTTGACAAACTGAGCGGTCTGAAAGAGAACGTTATCGTCGGTCGTTTGATTCCGGCCGGTACCGGTACGGTTCTGCGGGCACTGAAGAAGGTTGCCGCCCAGAACGACAAGGAAATTCTGTCGCTCAAGGAAGAGGCAGCTCAGGCTCAGTTGGAACAGCATGCCGCTGTTGCCGCAACCGGCACTGACGAATCTTCTGCCGAATAGGGGTCAAACCTTATTTAACAAAAAGGGCTCTGATTTTTTCAGAACCCTTTTTGTTTGCCGAGTGAGAAAACGGTATATGGACAAAATTTGTTCTTGATTATCAGAATTTAACCGACTATAGTTATCTTAATTCAAAATTATTTAGATGCTATTGGGATATTTACCGCGTTACGGCGGTTTATTATATATTATTAACGTTTTAAAATTTTTTTTAGTTATGAATGCTAAAGAATTTTTGGGAGGCCTTCTCGAGGAGAATAAGCCTCAGGTGGTAAGTTTTCAGAACGGTGCTTACGTTCAGGTTATTAATCTTGAAGCCGAAGAAGTTGCCGAGTACATTCGCGGTTTGACGAAGTATCAGCGTCTGTTGCTGCGAACGCGTATCAGCCGTCATCAAATGGCTGCCGGTTATGAAGCTTCGCATTTGGAAGGAATCGGCAAGCAGGATATTCAGCGAAGAATTCTGCTGTCGGAGTTTTGGAAAATGTTGGTCAAAGTCGCAGCACCATGTTTTAAGTAAAGCTTAAGCCAGAAAAAAGCATTACAAGCCCTGTGAGATTTTCTCACAGGGTTTTTTGTATAGGGAATTTCAGCCGAAAATTTTTGCTGCTTTATAAAATGGCTTGTTTTTTGGCGGCGGAAAAAGTAAAGTAATGACAGTTTAACAAAAGGAGATAAGAAGATGAAAAAACTGATTATGTCTGTTGCGGTACTGTCTTTGCTGGCGGCTTGCGCAACTGATCCCTATACCGGGGAGAGCAAGGTTTCCAAAACAGCGTGGGGAACAGGTATCGGAGCGGTTGCCGGAGCGGGTATCGGCGCATTGGTCGGCGGTGAAAAAGGCGCTTTAATCGGTGCCGGCATCGGTGCGGCCGGCGGTGCGGCTACCGGCGGTTATATGGATATTCAGGCCCGCAGACTGCGTCAGGAACTGGTCGGCACCGGTGTTCAGGTTCAGGAAATGAACGGACAGGTGCGTTTGATTATGCCGAGCAATATTACTTTTGCGACAGATTCTGCTGTTTTCCAAACATCCTTTAACCGGGTGTTGGATTCTGTAGCCAAGGTTATTAAAGAATATAATAAAACGGCGGTTCAGATTGTCGGCTATACCGACAATACGGGGACGGTTGCCTATAATAATCAACTGTCGTTGAAGCGCGCGCAGGCGGTTGCAACTTATCTGCAAAATCGCGGTGTGGCGGCTAACCGTTTGTCGGTAACCGGAATGGGACCGAATAATCCGATTGCCTCCAATGCAACGGCAGCCGGCAGAGAACAGAACAGGCGGGTGGAAATCACGCTCATCAACCTTCAGTAAAAACTTGTATAATGGTCGATTGGTGCGTTGTCTTCGGGCCGAAAGCTGCACTTGGGTATCTAATTTCGTTTGACAGCGTTTGCTGGCTTGTTTAATAAGATAGCCAAGATTTTACAGATAAAAATAACAAATCGTTGTTATTTTTACTTAGCAATCATGTACTTCTGCCAAATACAAGAAAAGCCCGTCATTGAGGCGGGCTTTTGATTTACAGGCGGCATAATGCTGCGGTGTTTCGCAGGAGCTGCTTGAGCGTTTTGACCTTTTGTTTATATTTTTTGCGGGTACTGCCAAGGCCGAAGAAGGCAATGAACTTATATCGGCGCAGCAGGCTGAGGCAGTCTTTGCGGTTGGTGGCGGCGGCAATTTCCGTGTAATCAATTCCGAGTTTTTGTTTGGCGATGCTGCGGAACAGAATTTCTTCATAAAAGGGCGTTTGGCGGGCATAGTACCAAAATTTGTCGGCAAATTCGCGTTTGGGTTCGTTCCATGGTTTGATATGGGAGGTAAAATGCACAATCGCCGGTTCGATATTCCGGCGGTATGCTTGGGCCGCTTCGGGATCATTGTAAAAGAAATCCAAATGCCATTGGTAATTATAACGCCGGGAAAGATATTTTATTTTGTCGCGGCAGGCGCTGTTTAAAATATCCTGGTCATGGTATGGCAGGTATTTAATCGTTTCCCGCAGCTCAATAAAACGGTCAAACAAGTTGTTTTGCCGCATCAGGGCGACGTTCATTACCAAAATGCCGGCGTTAAAATAACGGCTGGTATCGGCTAATTTTAATTCCGTTTTCATCTGTTCGATGCGTTCGGGAATATAATAGGGGTGGTCGGCATCCTGAACCGCAAGCAGGTAGTTGTCTTTGATGTCCTGCTCGTAGAGACGGGCGACATCGTCAAGGAAAACCGTATCGCAGTCGCAGTAAAGAATTTTGTCGTAGTTTGCTGTCAGCAGGGGCAGAGCCAGGCGATAATAGGTCGGCTGATTCCAGAAAGCCAGATTGTTTTTCAGGCGGGATTGGTATTGCTGAAGATGGTCGCTTACTTTGAGAAAGGAAATATTGACGTTTTTCTGCTTGAATTCGCGGAGTTGCTGTCGGGCATGTTCAGACAGCGAATCGTGCAGAATGTAGATTTCGTATTGTTTATTATGGGCCGTATGAGCAATCAGCGATTGCAGCGAAACGCCCAGGTAAGGCACGTAATTTTCATCCGTGGCGAAAAAAACGGGGATAATCGATGTCTCAGTCATTTGTTTATCCTAATAGTTGTTTGATAAATTATCGACTAAACTATAAGCCGCTTATGCGGAAATGAAAATACAAATAATAGAGATACCCAGATTTTTTGTATATAAAAACGGTTGCAGGGGCAGGCGCGGAAAATTTAGGTTCGGAGGCATAAAAAAAGCGGAGATTTCTCCGCTTTGAGGTTTATAACTTACAATAATATTCTGGGTTAAGACTTACGACGCAGAAAAGAAGGAATTTCAAGATTCAGCTTATCTTCCGGGTCATAGTCGTTGTCAGAGAAACTCGGGGAAACCGGCTCCTGGAAACGCTCACTTTCCTTGGCCATTTTCTTGCGGTTTCTCTTGGCGATGGAGAATCCGGTTACACGCTCGATTAAGGTCGGGGTGTATTCTTCATCGTCGTCATTCACAATCAGTCTTTCCGGTTCTTCTTTGCGGGAAGCGGAGAAAGGTTTGGGATTGTGGTTGGGAAACAGTTCCGGTTCTTCTTCAACGGTTTTTAAAGAAGTTTTGGCGGTGAAGCTGTTTTCCTTGGCAGACAAAATGCTGTCGAGCTGAGCATCAGCATTGATGTCTTCATTTTTGTTAATAATAGCTTTGAACAAAGAGGAGGCTTGAGGCATGTCGTTAATAATAGATGAAGCTTCAAGATTATTAAAATCCTCAAATTTTTCTTCTTCCACCGAAGCCTGAACGGCAGGTTCTTCGATTTCGGAAACCTCTTCGGGTTGGTCGAAAGAAACGATTGTTGCCGTATCAATCATTTTTTCGACGGTGTCAGCTTCGGCTTCGGGAGCCGTTGCTGCAAATTTTTCCAAGTTGGAATCAACTTCCTCACTCGGTGTTTCCGGGGTATTTACCGCCGGCATAAAACTTTCTTTCAGGTAGTCCTGCGCAATTTTGGCTGCCGGTTTGGGCTGCGGCTGGGCAGCTTTGCCTTCGCCGATGCCGGTGGCAACGATTGAAACGCGGATTTTGCCGACCAGAGCTTCGTCGAAGCTGGAGCCGAAAATAATGTTGGCGTCTTCATCAACTTCTTCTTTGATGCGGCTGGCCGCTTCGTCTATTTCAAACAGGGTAATGTCTGAACCGCCGGTGATGTTAATCAGCACGCCTTTGGCTCCGCGCATGGAACAATCGTCAAGCAGCGGGTTGGCCAGCGCTTGTTCGGCCGCTTTGACCGCGCGGTCTTCGCCTTCGGCTTCGCCGGTTCCCATAATGGCTTTCCCTTTATCTTCCATAATGCTTTTGATGTCGGCGAAGTCGAGGTTAATCAGGCCCGGCATCATCATCAAATCGGTGATGGAACGGACGCCGGCATAGAGCACATTGTCGGCCATGATAAAGGCGTCGGCAAGGGTGGTTTTTTTGTCGGCAACGCGAAATAAATTCTGATTGGGGATAATGATGATACTGTCAACCGAATTGGTAAAATCTTCAACGGCGCTTTCGGCGGTTTCCATCCGTTTGCGGCCTTCAAACTGAAACGGTTTGGTAACAACGCCGACGGTAAGAATGCCTTTGGCTTTGGCAAGACGGGCGACAACCGGTGCCGCGCCGGAACCGGTGCCGCCGCCCATGCCGGCGGTGATGAAGACCATATTGGCACCTTCAAGTTCCTTTTCAATTTCTTCTTTGGCTTCTTCCGCAGCCATGCGTCCGACTTCCGGACGGGCGCCGGCGCCCAGTCCCATTGTGGTTTCCAGGCCGAGCTGAATTTTGCGGCTGGCTTTGGAATGGGCAAGGGCCTGTGCATCGGTGTTGGCGACGATGAAGTCAACGCCCTCCAGATTTTGATCAATCATGTTATTGACGGCATTGCCGCCGCCGCCGCCGACTCCGATGACGGAAATCCGCGGTTTCAGGTGCATAACGGTCGCTTCGGGGACGGCTAATTTGATTGACATTGTATTTCTTACTCCAAAAATTTTACTTTAATTGCTTACAGGATAGTGAAAATAAATTAAGTTTTGGTTACTAAGAAATAGTTATTTGAAAAATTTGTTGAAGAGGAGGTTTATGTTCTTTCTCTTTGGCCGTCTGATTGTTTTGATGATAATTTTTTTACAAAAGCCACTGAAATAAAAAAATTCCCCTTTGCCTGAGGCAGCGGGGAACCGAGTTTTAAAAGCTTTGTTTGAGCCAGTCAAGAATACGGCCGAAACTGGTACCGGAAGAGGCCGGTTTGCTGATGATTTTATTCGGCTTTTTCTCACTGTAATTCAGCGCAAACAGCAATAAGCCGATGGCGGTGGAAAAGCAGGGATTATACAGGTTGTCCGGCAGATTGATGACGTTTTTGGGACGACCGATGCGCACCTGTTTGTCCAGAACCATATTGGCGATGTCGCGGATTCCGGAAAGCTGGGCTCCGCCGCCGGTCAGAACAACCCGGTGGCTGCTGATGTCGCGCAGGCCGTGTTCGGCCAGTTTCTTATTGACCAGTTCAAAAATTTCTTCAATGCGCGGGGTGATGATGCTGATTAATTCCGCTTTGGGCACTTGTTTAATCAGGCTGTCGTCTTCTTCGCCGACGGGATAGACGTTAATCAGGTCTTCTTTGTCCTGACTGGTCATGAAAGCGCAGCCGTGCAGCGTTTTCAAACGTTCGGCATGGGTAAACGAGGTGGTCAGTCCCCAGGCGATGTCGTTGGTGACGTTGTTGCCGCCGACACCGATGGAAGAAAAGGCTACCGGGTAACCGTGTTTGAATGTAGCCATATTGGTGGTGCCGCCGCCAATGTCCACAATGGTGGCGCCGATTTCCTTTTCATCATCGACCAGGCAGGCAAGCCCCGACGCATAGGCGGAAAAGGCTTTTTCGGCGATTTCCAAGTGGGCGTTTTCAATTACGGTAGAAAGGTTTTTAAATTGGATGTCAGGCACCATGCCGAGCAGAATGTTGACCGAAAGGTTTTCACCGTAGATGTTGCGGGGGTCTTTGATTTCCTCGCCGAGGTCGAGACGATAGTTGGTGGGCAGGCAGTGAATCAATTCATTGTCTTCAACGTTGATTTTATTGATGCCTTTTTCGATGACTTTTTTTATGTCGAGGTCGTTTACCGGACGGTTGCGGTTGATGGCAATCGTGACCCCTTTCAGGCTGCTTTTAATCCGGTCGCCGGAGATGTTGACAATGATGCGGTTAATGCGTTCATTCGCCATCTGTTCTGCCGTTTCGACCGCATTGCAAACGGAAAGGGTCGCCTGGTTGATGTCCGTGACGATTCCGTTTTTTATGCCTTTGGAGGCGTTGTAACCGTAGCCGACAACATTGATTTTTTTATCACGGCTAATCTTGGCAATCAGACAGCAGACTTTGGATGAGCCTATATCCAAGGCGGCGATTGTGGTTAGTCGATTAAATGAATGTGTCAACGTTCTTCCTCTTAAATGCGGCGTTCCTTGACATCCTTGAGTTTTTTGCGCTCCTCGGGAGTCATTTTGCCTAATTTGACGATTACTTTATTGGGGAATCTTAAATCGATTATGGTTAATTTACGTTTAAGAAGTCCCTGGGTGGTGTTTAATTTCAGCAATTTTTTCCAGGCTTCGTCGATATGTTTTTCCGGGAGTTTGACAGTGATGCCGTTTTCAACGTCGTCGAGTACGATGTTCCAGCGGCGGCCGGAGATGTAGTTGGCGACCTTGATGCGTTGAAAAATGTTTTGATCGTCGGTGATGCTTTTCATCAGTGCGGTAATGTTTTCCGGAGCTCCCTCGCCGACAATCAGGAGAATCGGATGGTCCGGCGTGTAATCGGCTTCAATGACGTTTCCTTCGCCGTCAATGGGGCGGAATTTGTGGTCAAGCTGCCAGATGCTTTGCACCTGCCGTTCCCGGATATCAATCTGGATGATGTTGGGAAAAAAGCGGCGTTTGACGACGGCGTGACGTACCCAGGGCAATTGTTCGACTTTTTGCTGCAAATCGCGAAGATCCAGATTAAGGATGTTGGTTTCGCGGCTGAGCTGCAGGGCGTTGAGAATATCCTGTTTGGCGGTTTTGTCGCGGCCGGTGATGACAATGTCGTCTATTTTGAAGCCCAGGCCGGCGCTGTAGTTGTAAAATTCCGTGCTGAGGTCGGTGAGTTTGCGGCCGATGAGGTTGGTCTTAATGGTAATGATGACGGACGCCAGCATAAAAATAACCCCCAGCAGAAACAGGTTTCCGGCTAATCGGAACGGCCATTCCCGCGGCAGGGAAATCCGCGAGGGAATTGTTACTGGTGCGGCCGGCGCTATTTGGGGTGCATTTTTATCAGCCATATTTATTTCTGAATTCCGAGACGTTTAATTTCCCATTCCAGGGTGATGGAAGTCGTTTGTTTAACCCGCTGAATGATTGTTTCTCCGAGTGTTTCAATATCGCGGGCGGTAGCGTTGCCGGTATTAATCAGAAAGTTGCAGTGGATGTCGGAGACTTTGGCGCCGCCGACCCGCAGATCGGCACAGCCGGATTTTTTAATGAGTTCCCAAGCTTTGAGACCTTCGGGGTTTTTGAAAGTGGAACCGCCGGTGCGGGCGTTGCAGGGCTGGCTTTTCAGACGATATGCCTTTTGCTCGTCCAGTTTCTTTTTTATCGTTTCCGGGGCGTCCGGGTGTGTTTGGAGCGTCAGCGAGAGAATAATCCAGTCGTCGGGAAAATAACTGCTGCGGTAAGAAAGCAGCAGGTCGTTAACGCCGATGGTTTCGATTTCGCCGCGGCCGTTGATGATTTCGGCCCGAATGATGACGTCTTTGACTTCCTGCCCGAAACAGCCGGCATTGGTTTTAACCGAGCCGCCGATGACACCGGGGATTGAGCAGAGAAATTCCAAGCCGCCGAGGCCTTTTTCAAGCATTATTTTTTTCAGTTCGCTGTTTTTAACGCCGGCTCCGCAGGTAATCTGATCGCCGTCAACCGTTATGCGGCGAAAGGCGGGGCTGTCCAGTTTGATGACAACGCCGGGAACTCCGCCGTCGCGAATCAGCAGATTGGAACCGCCGCCAATCAGGCAGACGGGGAGGTTGTAAGGTTTTTCTTTAATGAAACGGCAGAGGTCTTCCGCATCAGCAGGATGGTACATAATTTCGGCGGGGCCGCCGACACCAAACCAGGTATGTTTGCTGAGGCTGACGTTTTTTTGATATTTGCCGCGAACCTGCGGCAGAATGTCAACCAGACTTTTGCGGAAGATATTAAACATATCGTTTCTCCTAACGTTTGGCGATAATTTCTTTTTCAACGGCATCGGCAAAACGCTGTGATGCATCGGTTATGGCCGCCCAGCGGATGTTGTCGGACATTTGCCGCAGTTTTTGCGGGTTTTGGAACAGGTCAGTCAATACCGAAGCCAGCTTTTCGGGGGTGAATTCTTTTTGGGGAATTGCAATGCCGCCCTTGGCGCCGGTAATGTAGCGGGCATTGGCCGTCTGGTGATCGTCCGCGGCGGTGGGCAGCGGTATCAGGACCGAGGGCAGGCCGGCAGCGGCGATTTCAAAAACAGAAGAGGCGCCGGCCCGGGAAATAATCAGGTGAGATGTCGTATAAAGTTCCGGCATATTTTTGAAAAAGGAGGAAATATTTACCCGGCAGGCGCAGTCTTGGTAGCGGGGCTCGACGTCTTCGATGTCAGCTTTGCGGCACTGTTGGGTGACGGTTAATTTTTTTTGCAGTTCCTGCGGCAGTTTTCGGATGGCTTCGGGAATGACTTCTCCGAAAATTTTGGCACCCTGGCTGCCGCCGATAACGAGGAGATTATAATGTCCGTCCTTAATTTCGGGATAGGTTTGTTTGTTCAAATCGGCAATTGCGGTTCGAATCGGCATGCCGGTCAGAATGGTTTTGATATGCGGCGGGGTATATTTGGCATTGCGGAAACTTTGGGCAATCAGCGCGGCATATTTGCTGAGAAAGCGGTTGGTGCGGCTCATAACCGAATTTTGTTCGTGGATAATCAGGTCTATTCCGAGCAGAATGGCTGCCATGGAACAGGGAAAAGAGGCGTAGCCGCCGAAACCGATGACACAGGCCGGTTTGCGGGTGAATAAAATATAAGCGGCCTGAACCACACCCCAGCAGGTTTTTATCAGGCTTTTGATTTTGAAAAGTTTTGATTTGCCGACCAGGGCGCCGGAGCAGACCGAGTAGTTAGGTATTTCGCTCAGTTTTCCCTGATAGTTGTCTTTGCCGCGGGAATCGGTAACCAGAGCCAGTCTGTAGCCCCGCCGCAGGAGCTCTTCAGCCAGCGATTCCGCGGGGAAAACATGGCCGCCGGTGCCTCCGGCCGTGAGGATAATCAATGGTTTTTCAGAAGCAGTTTTTTTAGTCGGTTTCATCTTTATCCTCCGCATGGACGTTTTTACGGGTTATGGCCAGCAGCATGCCGATACCGAGGGCCGTGGCCAGCAGGGACGAACCGCCGTAAGAAATAAAAGGCAGGGTCATTCCCTTGGTGGGCATCAGGTGCAGGGTGGAGGCCATGTTTATGACGCTTTGCAGGCCGAAAGATGCCGACAGCGCCGCCGAAGACAAAATGATAAACAAGTTGTTCTCTCTCATCGAAATCAGCATGGACCGGATAACGACCGCTGCGAACAAGCCTACCATAATTAAACAGACAAATAAACCAAATTCTTCACCGACAACGGCAAAAATGAAATCGGTGTGGGCATCGGGGATATTCAGTTTGACGATGCCTTCGCCGGGACCGCGGCCGAAGAGGCTGCCGTTTTCAAAAGCTTCCATTGCTTTTTTGACCTGATAGCTTACTTCATTGTCTGAGGCAATGAATTGCATCACGCGGGTGTGAAAGTGCGGAAAAACGAAGTAAGCCGTTATCAGTGCGGCAATGCCGGCAAGTATGGCAAACCCTACCAAAATGAGCGACAATCCGTTTAAGAAAAGCTGAAAGCCCCAGATGACCGTAACAACAAAAGACATGCCGATGTCCGGCTGGGCAAGCAGCAATCCGAGAGTCAGGGCAAAGAGGATGCTTGAAAGCAGGGTGCCGGGAATGTCCTGATATTTTTTCTGGGCATCAAAAAGCCAGGCGGCGACGACGGCAAATGTCGGCTTAATGAATTCCGACGGCTGCAATGAAAAGCCGAAGATGCGAATCCAGCGGGAAGCGCCTTTGATTTCTTCGCCCCAGAGCAGAGCCATAACCATCAGCAGCATAGTGATGATGTAGCCGATGATGGCAGTGCGGCGGATGAAACGCAAATTTTGCATGGAGAGATAAAGAATTATGCCGATAGCCAGCGGAATGAAGACCATTTGGCGCTTGACAAAATGGAAACTGTCCACGCCGATGCGGCGGGCTACGGCCGGGCTGGCCGAGAAATTCAAGAAAATGCCGATGATAATCAGAACCGTTATCAGCGTGAGCAATACTTTGTCAACGGTCCACCACCAGTTGGCGATTTGCGAACGGCTGTTTCTTGAAAAGGAAAACACCTGTCGTCTCCTTTTTTACAATGTGAGCAGGGATGCCAGGCCCAAAACGGCCAGAATGAACGCCATAATCCAAAAACGGATGACGACCGTCGTTTCGGGCCAGCCGAGCTGTTCAAAATGGTGATGAACAGGGGCCATTTTGAAGAAGCGTTTGCCGCCGGTTTTTTTGAAATAAGCTACCTGAATCATTACCGAAACGGTTTCCATAACAAACACGCCGCCGACAATGGCAAGAAGAATTTCGTGTTTGGTCATGACGGCGACGGTTCCCAGCAGAGCGCCGAGCGCCAGAGAACCGGTGTCTCCCATGAAGACTTTGGCTTTGGGGGCATTGAACCAAAGAAAGCCGAGACAGCCGCCGATAACTGCGGCACAGAGGACGGTAATTTCACCGGCGGCAGGAATAACAAAAGCGGTGAAATGCGGGGCAACGGCAGTTCCGCAGGTGTAAGCAATCAGCATGAAAACGGCAAAACTGCAAATCAGCAGACCGGAAGCGAGGCCATCGAGGCCGTCACTCAAATTGACCGCATTGGAGGCGCCGGTAATGACAATCATGGCGAAGGGGATATAAAACCAGCAGAGATTGAGCGCCAAATCACGGAAATAGGGAATTGTCAGGCTGTAACGGTAGGCTTCCGGCGTAGCATAAGAAATGACGGCCGAAGCAATCAGCGCGGTAGAAAACTGGAGAACAAGCTTCATGCGGGCGGTCATGGCATTGGCCGTTTGTTTGGTGACTTTGACGTAGTCGTCAACAAATCCGGTGGTGCCGTAAATGAGCAGAACCAGCAGGCTGATCCAGATGAAATAATTGTTCAGATCAGCCCAAAGCAGCGTACTGAAAATGCAGCTGCCGAGAATAAGCAGTCCGCCCATGGTGGGGGTTCCTTTTTTGGTCAGCAGATGGCTTTGTGGACCGTCTTCGCGGATTGGCTGCCCTTTGCTCTGGTGATGGTGAAGAAATTCAATCAACCGCGAACCGCAGGCAAGGGCAATGAGCAATGCGGTGAAAAAAGCGGCCAAAGCCCGCAAAGAAACCGGACTGAAGAAATCTGACAAAGCATAAAACATGACTTATCCCCGAATAGATGATTATTGGCTTAATCATAGAGGGCAATTCTAAAATAAGTCTTAAGAAATGCGTTTCGGCTGAGCCGACAGCGAATTATTTTGCGCTTATTCCAGGTAAAGGTTACTGTTTTTGTAGTTGTCGATGGCATGTCGGACCAGAACACCGATAATCGCGGCCACGGGAACGGCAATCATCAGGCCGAGGAAACCGAGCAAAACACCGCCGGCCAGCAAGGCAAACATTACCCATACCGGATGCAGACCGACATTGTCTCCGACCAGTTTCGGGGTAAGAAAATTGCCCTCGATAAATTGTCCGCTGAGAAAAACGGCCACAACCTGCAAGATCGGCGTCCAGGAATTAAATTGTGCAAAAGCAATGGCTAAGCTGACGACAAAACCCGAGATGCTGCCGATATAGGGAATAAAAGAAATGATACCGGCGACAAACCCGACGACGACGCCGAGTTCCAGTCCGACAAGATAGAGCCCGGTGGAATAATAGGTACCCAAAATCAGGCATACGCTCAGTTGTCCGCGAATGAAGCCGGCCAGCGTCCGGTCGATTTCCCGTGCCTGTTCTCGGACAGATTCTCTGGACTTGCGGGGAAGCAGACTGTCAACTTTGGCAATAAATTTATCCCAGTCTCTCAGCATGTAGAAAGCGACAACCGGGGTAATCAACAGCAGAGACAGCAGATTGAAGAAAGCAAAGCCGCTGCTGACGACGCTGCGAATGACCGAGCCGATGAATTTGAGACCGTTGGCCATGTTGCTGCGAATATATGTTTTGATTTTGTCGGCTTCCAGCGAAGGAATCCGGGACTGAAGTTCCTGTATGAACGGTTCGATTTTTTTGACGAAAGTTGAAATATACTGCGGCAGTGCATTGAGAAAACGCCCGACTTGTTCGTCGATGATGCTGAAAAGGATAATCAGAGCCGGGACCATAACGATAACAACCAGCAAAAGAACCAAAACCGTTGCCAGCGTGCGGTTAATGCCGTGGCGGACAAAGCAGTCGGCCCAGGGGTCAAGCAGGTAGCCGATAATAATGCCGGCAACAAACGGAAGCAGAACCGATTTCAGTGCGTAAACGCCTAAGCAGAAAAGGACGAACAGGGTCAGCCAGAACACCCAGTTGCGATTGTCTTTTTTTTGTAACAGCATGGTCGGTTTCTCCGGTATCAGTAATGTTCAAGCGTGTAGAAAGAATCGTACGGTTTCAAGTTCAGATTCTTGTCGCGCAGGTTGCGCAGCAGACGTTCCAGTCCGCCGGTAAACATCAGTTTAAATTGTACGCGTCCGCCTCCCAGCGCATTGATGACAACGTCGTTGACGCCGGCGGTGCCTTTCAGAAGGCGCTGGGTGTTAACCCAGTCACTGAGGCGTCGGAAATCATAGAGAACGGTTATTTCATCGCGGGTTTGGCTGACGGTTCGGCTTTGCTGCTGAAGTTTGGCAATTAAAGCTTCTTTGGTTTTCTGCACGGCATCGGCAAACAGCAGCGGACTGCGCATGCCGGGAACTTTGATGTTCTGCTGTGAACCGTCTTTATAAGACGAGAGAGTCACGTCTATTCCGTCAATGCCGTCATAAACGGCGTCGGCGATATAAATTTCATCGCTGTGGTTTTCGGCGGCAATCTGATCGAGAATGATGCCGTTCATCTGCAAAGCCTGAGCCGCGGTTATCCTGCCGGCGGCGGAAGCATCCAGTGCGGCAATTTTGATAGGACCCGATGTCAGCGGATTGTCCGTCCAGGCCCGGCGCCAGGGATTGTTGTCTTCCCAAAGCAGCGGCGAATCGGTGATAAACTCGCGAAAAGTAGGAATGATGATGACCGAGGTTTCTTCAACCATGGCGAAGGGGGCATTTTTTTCCGAGAGATAGGCTTTTAAAATGTCGCCGTTGATGCTGATTTTCAGCTGAGCCAGATAACGAACGTCAGAAACTTTTTCGGACTCGACGGTGACTTCTTTGATGAAGTTGAGCACCTGGTTGTCATTGAGATGATTCAATACCGAAGCGCCTTCTTTGGTGGTCAGCCTTCCGGCTACCAGCATCAGAGCCTGCCGATTAGCTTCACTCATTGCTTTTTCACGGGCAACGGAAGCGTTTTCGGAGGTGACGTCAACCGAGATCTCCGCATCGTAAAGACTCATATCTTCGGCTCGAACCGGAGCGGCGGCCAGCAGTCCCCAAAAAACAAGAAGCAGTAAAATTTTCGGCACTTGCAGCTCCTATCCGATGATTTCAATCCGGCTGAAAAAATAAGCAATTTCACGGGCGGCGGCTTCCGGAGAATCGGAACCGTGAACCGTATTCTTATCAATGGAGAGAGCAAAAGTTTTGCGGATGGTTCCTTCGTCGGCAACCGCCGGGTTGGTTGCTCCCATGGTT
The DNA here is from genome assembly GCA_001917125.1 of Azospirillum sp. 47_25. Classification (GTDB taxonomy): domain Bacteria; phylum Pseudomonadota; class Alphaproteobacteria; order RF32; family CAG-239; genus Scatocola; species Scatocola faecipullorum. Next base: position 27,781 of record MNTU01000037.1, on the reverse strand, counting down.
TTACGGTAAAGTTCAATGGCATTGTCGGCTTCGAGAACCTGTACAATGACCGGAGCGGAAGTCATAAACTCGACCAAACCGGCAAAGAAGGCTTTGTCTTTGTGTTCGGCATAAAATTCTTCCGCCTGGATTTTGGAGAGCCAGACACGTTTTTGGGCAACAATCCGCAGCCCGGCTTCTTCAATCATGGCATTTACTTTGCCGGTGATATTGCGGGTGGTGGCATCCGGTTTGATAATAGACAATGTTCTTTCCATGGAATCTTCCTCAAATTAATAATGTAACCGTCGGTTTTAGGGGATGATATTCTACTTTGCCGGAAAAAGCAAAAGTTTTTTCCAATAAATCCGCCGTTTATATGCGCAGAAACCACATTTTGTTGTGGACTTTAAATGTCGTTCGTTGTTTATATACAAATATATTTTAAAGATGTGTTTTAAACTCAGAACAAAAGGTCTAATCATGATTGAAAGCGAATATTTAAAAAATCTGGTGGCTAAAGCCAAAAAGCTCCAGAAAACCATTGTTTTACCCGAAGGCGAAGACGAGCGTATTTTAAAGGCAGCTCATATTATTGCCGAAGAAGAAGCTGCCAACCTGGTTATTCTCGGCGATGAAACGGAGATTAAAAACTATTTTGCCCAAAACAACTGGAGCATGAACCGCATTTCCATTGTTGCGCCGGAAACTTCTCCCAAGCTGGAAGAATATGCCAATCTGCTTTATGAACTGCGCAAGGCTAAAGGCATGACTCCGGAAGACGCCCGCAAAACCGCACGCGATGCAAATTATTTCGGGACGCTGATGGTTAAGGCCGGCGATGCCGACGGCATGCTTTCAGGCGCCAATCATTCAACCGCCGATACCGTTCGTCCGGCTTTGCAGATTATCAAGTCGGCCCATAAGGATCGCGGGGTGTCCGCCGCTTTGATTTCGGTCAAAGACGGCGAGGCCTATTTGTTGTCTGACTGTGCGGTGGTTATTGATCCGACCGATAAAGAGCTGAGCGATATTGCCCTGACCAGTGCCGAAACGGCTATTCAGTTCGGAATTGAGCCGAAAATCGCCATGCTTTCTTATTCAACCCGCGGTTCGGGAAAAGGAGATTCCGTCGATAAGGTTCGCCGGGCGACCGCTATGGCGCAGGAAGCCTTAAAATCACCCGAATATGCCGGCAAAGGCATTGAGTTGGACGGTGAAATGCAGGCCGATGCGGCTCTGGATGCCGTTGTTGCCAAGAAAAAGGCTTCTGACAGTCATGTTGCCGGACAGGCCAGGGTATTGATTTTCCCCAATCTGGATGCCGGAAATATCGGCTATAAACTGTTACAGCGAATCGGCGGCTGTGAGGCTTACGGTCCGATGCTGCAAGGTTTGAATGCTCCGGTTAACGACCTTTCCCGCGGCGCTTTGGTAGAAGATATTGTGGGAATGATTGCGGTAACGGCTCTGCAGTCTTCTCATTAGAGCGGCTGCCTTTTGTATAGATTTATAAAAAGATTAAGGACTGACATATGAAAAAAATTCTTGTTTTGAACTCGGGTTCATCTTCTCTCAAATATCAGCTGTTCGGCGTTGACGGGGATAAGTATGAGGTTATAGCCAAGGGTTTGGCTGACCGTATCGGGATTGACAATTCGTTTGTTACCATCAAGATCCGCGACGGTGAGAAAGTAACCAAAAATGTTGACATTCCGTCACATCAGGAGGCTATTCGCGAGGTTTTTGCTTTGTTGCTGAACGGTGCGCTGAGCAGTATGGGCGAGTTGGCCGGTGTCGGTCATCGTGTGGTTCAGGGCGGTTCGATTTTCAAAAAATCGACTTTGGTTGATGATAAGGTCATTGAGCAGATTGACGAACTTTCAACCCTGGCTCCGCTGCACAATCCGGCGGCCGTCCTCGGATTGAAGGCCGTAAAGGCTTTGTTGCCGGACATTAAGCAGGTGGTTGTTTTTGATACGGCTTTTCATCAGACGATGGAGCCGGAGGCTTATTTGTATCCGCTGCCGCTGGAGCAGTATAAGAAACATCAGATCCGCCGTTACGGCGCGCACGGCACTTCCCATTATTATGTTTCCCGCGAAGTTGCCAAGTTAATCGGCAAGGAAGGGAAAATTATCGTCTGCCATATCGGTAACGGTGCTTCTTTGTCGGCGGTTGATCACGGAAAGTGTGTCGATACGTCGATGGGCTTTACTCCGCTGGCCGGTGTGATGATGGGAACCCGCTGCGGCGACATCGATCCCTATATTCCGCTGCATATTATGAAAACACAGGGCAAAAGCGTTGATGAAGTCAACCGTTTGCTGAACAAAGAAAGCGGTATGCTCGGATTGTGCGGATTTTCAGATAACCGCGACGTTGAAACGGCTTATCTGGCCGGCAATGAAGATGCGATTAATGCCACGAACGTTTATATTCATACCATTTTGCGCTTTATCGGCAGTTATATTGCCGTTTTGGGCGGCGTTGACGCGATAGCTTTTACGGCCGGTATTGGCGAAAATTCGTCCATGGTTCGCAAAATGCTTTGCGAGCGTCTGTCTTATTTAGGAATTGAATTGGACGAGGAAGCCAACAGTAAACGCGGCGAAACAATCGAAATTTCAAAAGCCGGTTCCAAGGTTCGGGTTTTTGTGGTTCCCACCAATGAGGAACTGGTTATTGCCCAGGATACGGTTAATTTGATTTAACCGGTTGTTTTATAGGTTTTTGTGTTTGGAAGGCAAGGGAGATTTTTCTCCCTTGCTTGTTTTTAAATTCATCGTGATTATTTAGGATTCAGCGCAACCATTTAATGAGGCGTAAGATGAATGAAGCAATACGAAACGTAGCGATGTTAGTCTGGGCTGTCTGTGCAATTAATTCGGATGCTGAAGCGCAGAGCAGCCGGTTGTTTATCAGCGAAGAAAGTTCTGCTCCGCAGCAGGAAACAATGGTTTACGGCGCGGCTAAAAAATCTTCGGGCGGCGAGGATGAATTTTTGCTTGAGCAGCCGGCCGGCTGCGGCAATCCTTTGGGAAATCCGATAATTTCAGGCAACGGAGGTGATGCGACAGCCAGTGATGCTCAGGCAACGGCAGCTCCGGAGCAGCTGCCGCCGCAGAAGACCGTTCCGGTAAAAATTGAGGAAACGCTGCCCCAGAACCCACCGGTTTCCGCCGAAACACCGCAAGAGGCCAATCGGCAAATTCAGGATACCCTTTATGAATCCGGTAACCGTATTTATGATGTTCAGTCTTATCCGGCAAGCGATATTCGGACGATAGAACAGCCGAATGTTAATTCGACGATATCAACGGTTCCGTCATATTAACGGCGGAAGTTCGTCAGATTCTTTCATAGTCAAGAAAGACGGCGCGGCGTCCTTCACGCTCGGCTTTTCTCTGATATTTGGTCTGTACCCAGTCGCCGGGTTCCCTTTTCCAATCGTTGCCGCAGGTTGCTGTCCAGCGGAAATCAGGGCAGTCGTGCATTTGGTGCAGCGTCCAGGACTTGTAAACTTTATGATCGGTGGCAATTCTCAATATTCCGCCCTTTTTCAGAATGCGGGCGAGTTCCTTTAAATTGTCGGGATTGACAAAGCGCCGCGAAGCATGGCGTTTCTTGGGCCAGGGATCGGGGAATAGCAAGTAAACGCGATCAAGAAAATTATCGGGAATTTGTTTAAAGAGCAAACGTATGTCATTGTCCCAAATGCGGATATTGTCAACTCTTCCGGGTTCGAGACTGACGGTTTCCGGCAGGTCTGCGGTTACTTTGATGCCGGTGAGAAGGGTAAGGAGATTGGCAACGCCGTTTTGAAAAACCTCGGCGCCGATGTAACCGGTCTGCGGATTGTTTTTGGCTTGTCCGGCCAGATGTTCGCCATTGCCGAAGCCGATTTCAAGGCAGATTTCCCGAACTGGCGTGCCGAACAAAGTGTTTCGGTCAAATGCGGTTTGTTCGGTGATTTTAAGCGCCGGCAAAAAGTTTTCCAGCAAAGTTGTTTTGGTTTTGCGGATGACGCGGCCTTTCCGTCGGCCGAAAAAATGGGGCTTGTTTTCTAAAAACATGATTTTAATTGCTCCGTTAAGTCTAATTTTTCCCAGGAGAAAGTTCCGTCGCTGCCCGGCTGCCGGCCGAAATGGCCGTAAGCAGCCGTCGGCAGGTATATCGGTTGGCGCAGCCGGAGGTAATTAATGATTCCCTGCGGCGTTAAGTCGATATTGTTTCTGATAAAAGCGAGGATTTTGCTTTCATCGGTTTTGTTTGTTTTGTTGGTGTTGATGTAAAGGGACAGAGGTTCAGCCAGACCAATGGCATAAGAAATTTGCAGCAGGCATTCGTCGGCCAGTCCGGCAGCGACAATGTTTTTGGCAAGGTAGCGCAGCATATAGGCGGCCGAACGGTCAACTTTGGTGGGATCTTTGCCCGAGAAAGCTCCGCCTCCGTGCGGGGCGTAGCCGCCATAAGTATCGACAATGATTTTTCTTCCGGTCAGGCCGGTGTCCCCGTCCGGTCCGCCGATAACGAAACGTCCGGTCGGATTAATCAGAATATCTTTGTCGGCAGGCATCCATCCGGCAGGCAGCGTTTGTTCAACATAACGGCAAGCTATTCGACGCACTTCTTCTTGGCTTAGATTTTCATTATGCTGGGTGGAGAGGACGATTGTTTTGATTCCTTTCGGCGTGCCGTCTTCGTCATATTCAAGCGTGACCTGGCTTTTGGCATCAGGTTCAATGCCGATGATTTCGCCGCTGTGCCGGGCTTGGGCAAGGTTTTGCAGAATACGGTCGGCCCAATAAATGGCCAAAGGCATATAGTCGCTGTCAAATCCCTTTTCTTTTTTGGCGTAGCCGAACATGATGCCCTGATCGCCGGCACCGTCGCGGTCAACACCGAGGGCAATGTCGCAGGACTGATGATGCAGATAATTTTTTATTTTAACGGTTTGCCAGCTGAAACCTTTTTGGTCATAACCAATGCGGCGGATGGTATCCCTGACGGTTTGTTCTATCATTTCCGCCGATATGTATTCGTTGCATTTTGTTTCGCCGGCGATGACGACCTGATTGGTGGTTGCCAGAGTTTCTATGGCCGTACGGGACCGGGGATCGGCGCGAAGAAACAAATCGACGACGGCGTCGGAAATTTGGTCGCAAACCTTGTCCGGATGTCCTTCGGAAACTGATTCACTGGTGAAAAACTGCTGCATTTTTTTATCCTTTGTCCGGTCTAAACTGGATGAAGTATAAAAAAAAAGCCGGCAGATTGCCAGCTTTATTTTTTGATAACAGCCATTTTATTTGAGCTTATCGTCTTCGTCTTTGTTATTATAAGTTGTTTTGGACATGGCGATAATCAAATCAAACATATGTTTGGCCGCTTTACGGTTGGGAATTTTGTAGTAAGCTTTGACAAGCTCAATCGTTTCCTGGCGGTTCATCGGGTCAACGTCAAACTCGGCATCGTCTTCTGCCAGGCATTCAGGGGCACTGTCCGGCAGGCTGAACATACGCGGACTTTGGTTGGCAACAGATTTGTCCATATCTTCATAGAAGAAACCGACAGGAACTTCCAAAACCTTACCGATATCCCACAGACGGCTGGCGCCGACACGGTTCATTCCGCGTTCATATTTCTGAACCTGCTGGAAAGTAAGGCCTAACAGACTGGCTAACTTTTCCTGACTTAAACCCAGCAAAGTCCGTCTTAATCTGATGCGGTTTCCTACGTGAACGTCAATCGGGTTTGGCTGCCCGGTGGGGGTTCTACCTCGGCTAGATTTTTTAAAAGTTTCTGTCGTCATTTTTTATTCCTTTTGTTTACGTTGATATCTTATAAATAAGATTTTAAGGATATTTCGTCAACTAATATTTATATAATATTTTATATTGTTTATTAAAAAAACATAAAATATGCGATTTTGTTATAAATTTCAAAAGCTTAACGGAAACGGCGTTTGAGCATAAATGCAAATGTTAAATTCAAAAAGCATAATATTAACGGTATGAAATTACTGTATTTTCCGTATAGAGTCGGTGTACTCAACTTTTGAGGGAGAAATGTGTCGGCGGTTCCTGAATGGTTTAACGGAAGGGAGGTGCGGATGATTCCGAGACGGTCAATTACGGCGCTGACGCCCGTGTTGGCAACGCGGACGACAGTTATTCCCTCTTCAACTGCCCGCATTTGAGCCATTGCCAAATGTTGGTAGGGGCCGGCGCTGTTGCCGTACCAGCCGTCATTGGTGAGATTGACCAGCCAGTCCGGTTTGTGTTTTGCATTTACTACCTGGGCGGGAAAAATAATCTCGTAGCAGATAAGGGCACCGAATTCGGGATAGTCGTCAATACGGATGTTTTTGAGGCCGCTTCCGGCTTTGAAATTGGCAATGGTATTGGTTATCGGCCGTATCCACAGCGGCAGCCAGCGGCGAAGGGGGATATATTCGCCGAAAGGTACCAGATGGCTTTTGTCGTAACTTCCTCTGACGATGCCGTGTTTATTCATGACAAACAGTGAATTGAGCGGCTGATAACGGTCGTCCGCATCGGCTTCGTAGCGGACAAGGCCGGTAATCAGATAGCCTTTTTCGGGAATGGCGTTGGTTACCAGCTGACGGTAATAATCGTCATAATCCAGCGGGAAAGGGCTGGCGGTTTCACCCCAGATGACAAAGTCAACATCTTCCAGGCCTTCGGTTCGGCTCATGGCGATATATTTGTTGATGTTGTCATCCAACGAAGTGGGGCTCCATTTCATGGTTTGGGGAATGGCCGGCTGAACAATGCGGACTTTGATGCTGCCGTCCTCAGTGCTGCCGAGCCGGTGTAACCGGAAAACGCCGTATCCGCCAATCAGCAGCGAGCCGGCAATGATAAGGCCGAGGCTGCTCCATAATCCAATTTTGTCTTTTTGCCGTAAAGCCAGAGCCGGAGCCGAGCTTATCATGATAACCAGCAGAGACAGACCGTAGGTGCCGATAACGGCGGCGAGCTGCATTGTTGCGGGCGTGAAGGCCAGGACGGTTCCGAGCAGATTCCAGGGAAAACCGGTCAGAAAGAAACTGCGTACCCATTCAAAGGCGACCCAAAGCGAAGCAAAGGCCAGATATTTGGCATAAATATTTTTGAAGTATGAGGCCAGCCAGGCCGGAAAGGCGGCAAACAGGCCGAAGAAAGCGCCGGAAGCCAGGAAAACGAGCGGATAAAGCCACCCAAACGTTTGGGCATCTATCAGCAGGGCGTTGCCGATCCAGGACAGGCCGCAGGCAAAATAGCCGAAACCGAACCAATAACCGAATGCAAAAGCTTCTTTTGGCTTTTCGGTCTGTTGCAGCAAAAGCAGCAAGCCGGTAAAACTCACCAATAAAACCGGAAGCCAGAAATGCGGCGGCAAGGCCAGGACGCTCAGGCTGCCGAGAACAAAAGCGGCGGTTTTGGGATATTGGCGGATTTTGGCAATCAGATCGGCCGGCATGGGTTATTCCTCATAGGGGTTGTTGATGTTCATTTGTTTGAGAATGGCAATTTCAAAACTTTCCATGTGTTCGGCTTCATCTGCTTCGATATGGTCGTAACCCAGCAGGTGGAGCAGCCCGTGTGCAAAGAGGTGGCAATAGTGGTCATGGAGTGTCAAATTTTGATTTTCGGCTTCCGCCTGCATGGTTTCCAGCGCGATGATGATGTCGCCGAGTTCGATTTCTTTGCCGTCAGACCATTCATCGGCAAAACTTTCGTCGTCGATATTGGCAAAAGAGAGCACGTTGGTCGGTTTGTCTTTGCCGCGGAACTCACGGTTAAGGGCATGGACTTCATCGTCATTGCCGAGGCAGAGGTTGACGTTTATGTTTTTTCCTGATTGCAGAAAATCTATTTCTTCATGGGAGCCGACGTAATCAAGCACCTGAGAAAAGACCTCCCCGGAGATCGTTTCAACATCGGGGAGGGCTTGCAACCAGGCCGGTTCATTGACCGTAAGGTTCAGAGAATGCTTAATCATCGCCGTGCTGCTTTTTGGCCTTTTCTTCATAAGCCTTGACGATTTTGGCGACCAAACCGTGACGAACAACGTCGGAGGCACTGAAAGTGACGGAGCTGATGTTGCTGACATGGTTTAAGGTGTCCAGCGCATCTTTCAGGCCGGAGATGACGCCGCGCGGCAGGTCAACCTGGCTGAGGTCGCCGTTGACAACCATGCGGGAGTTTTCACCGAGACGGGTCAGAAACATTTTCATCTGCATCGGGGTGGTGTTCTGGGCTTCGTCAAGAATGACAAAGGCATTGGAAAGCGTGCGGCCGCGCATGAAAGCCAGCGGGGCGATTTCAATTTCGCCGATGGCCAGTTTTTTGTCGACCTGTTCGGCGGGCAGCATTTCATACAAGGCGTCATACAGCGGACGCAGATAAGGATCAACCTTATCTTTGAGGTCGCCGGGCAGAAAGCCTAAATTTTCACCGGCTTCAACCGCCGGGCGGGAAAGGATGATTTTGTCGATGCGTCCTTCCAGCATCATCGAAACGGCGAGGGCAACAGCCAGATATGTTTTACCGGTACCGGCGGGCCCGAGGCCGAAGACGAGTTCGTTCTTCATCATTTCCTGAATGTATTTTGCCTGTGTTGCCGAGCGCGGATAAATATGGCGTTTTTTGGTTTTGAGCACGATATCGTCAAGATTTTGCTCAGTGATTTTTTCAGCGCCTTCGTCGCTCATGCGGACAGCCGCTTTGACTTCCTGTTCGGTGATGTCGATACCGCGGCTTAATTTGTTGTAGAGCATGTCGATGGCGGTGCGGGCCTGTTCCACCGCTTCTCCGTTTCCCTGAATGGTTATCTGGTTGCCGAAAGAACCGATGGTGACGTTCAAAAGCTGTTCTATCAGCTTGAGGTTTGCATCCTGCGGTCCGACAAGCTGCTGGACGAGCTGATTGTTATAAAGTTCAAAATTGATTTCTGCCATGATGACTGCCCTTTCGTGAAGCTTTATTATTTAGTGTTGTGCAGGCGCCGCTTAAAGAGCTGGTTGCGGCTTCGGTTACTTTAATATCCACGATTTGGTTTAAAAATTCCTTACCTATTTCAACGTGAATGTTCTGCATATACGGTGTCCGTCCGACCAACTGCCCGGCGCGGCGTCCTTTGTATTCAAACAAAACCGGCATGGTTTTGCCGAGGCACTCACGGTTGAATTTGAGCTGCATGCCGCTTAAGAGCTCCTGCAGGATATCAAGCCGCTGCCGTTTGATTTTTTCTTCGACCTGTTCGGGCATCAGAGCCGCGGGGGTGCCGGGGCGTTTGCTGTATTTGAACGAAAAGGCCTGTATGTAGCCGACCCGGCGGACGATGTCCAGCGTCTGCTCAAAGTCTTCGTCGCTTTCGCCGGGGAAACCGACGATAAAGTCGGAGGACATTCGCAGCGCCGGATTGGCGGCATAGAGCTTTTCGATAATATCAAGATACTGCGCGCGGTTGTGACGGCGGTTCATGGCTTTCAGAATTTTGTCGGAACCGGATTGAACCGGCAGGGGGAGATAAGGCATCAGCTGAGGAATGTCGCGATGGCAGTTGATTAATTCGTCCGTCATATCGGCGGGATAAGAGGTTGTATAGCGAATGCGTTTCAGACCGTCGATTTCTGCCAGCTTGTGCAACAGATATGCAAGAGAACGTTCCTTGCCCGAGCCGTCCGCGCCATGATAAGAGTTGACGTTTTGCCCGAGGAGGTTTAATTCGACGCTGCCGGTTTCAACCAGGCGCCGCGCTTCGTGCAGAACTTCCTCTACCGGACGGGAAGTTTCGATGCCGCGGGTGTAGGGGACGACGCAATAGGTGCAGAAGTTGTTGCAGCCTTCCTGGACGGCTAAAAAGGAGCAGCCGCCCTGTGCCCGGTTTTCCGGCAGGAAATCGAATTTGGATTCCGCGGGAAATTCGGTGTCGATAATGCTTTGCCCGCGTTTGCGTTTTATTTTTGCCAAAATTTCAGGCAGGCGGTGATAGGTCAGCGGACCGGTAGCAAAGTCAACATAAGGTGCACGAACGGCAATTTGCTGGTCTTCGGCCTGAACTACGCAGCCGGTGACGCCGATGATCGTGTCTTTGCCGGCGGCAGCCCTGTCCTGTTTGATCAGCAGAGCACGTCCTAAATCGGAGAAGACTTTTTCCGCCGCTTTTTCGCGAATGTGGCAAGTGTTGAATATGATAATGTCGGCATCGGCGGCCGAGGAGGCGGTTTCATAGCCGAGACTGTTAAGAATGTTGGCAATGCGGTTCGAATCATAAACATTCATCTGGCAGCCGAACGTTTTAATATAATATTTTTGTTTGTTCACGGTCTTCTCGTTTCATATTTAAATCTAACTATCAGTTTAGGTTAAATGAGAATTATTTTCAAACCTTTTTTAAGCCTTTGCCCAGTTTGACGAAATTTATTCGGCGGGATGTCTCTTTTTCGTTGCTAAAAAGCGGAAATTTGGCTATCATTCCGCTTGAAAGTCATTTTTAACAAGAGGTTTATTATGGTCGATTTACAAATGGAGATGGATATGGACTGTGTTGCAAAGTTAACCGAGGATCAACGGATCGCTTTTTTGAAAGCTTTTTCGCGTCTGGCCGCTGCCGACGGGCATCTTGATCCGGAAGAAAAAGAATTCATCCGGCATGTCGCGGTCAGTTTCGGTGTGTCTTCACGGCGGGTTGACGAAATTCTGCAAATCGACAATGACGAGGAAATTATCAATGCCGTCAAAACGATAGACAATCGTCGCGCCGCTTTGGAACTGATTAAGGAAATGTGCGTTCTGGCACATGCCGACGATGAGCTTTCCGACGAAGAAACAGCCCTTATCGGCAAGGTGGGCATGGCAATGGGAATTGATTTGGATAAAATCGAACAGATTAGCAACTGGGTTATCGACCGTTTAATCTGGCTGGAAGAGGCAAAAATTATTTTTGAGGAAGTCTAAATCTTTAACCGAGTGAGAACGACTATGGAAAATATGCAGGAAAAAATTCAGGCGCATGAGCAGCGGGTCAGACGTTTGAACGGCGTATGGGAGAATTTTCAGCGTCAGCAGGAAGAACGGGAACAGAGAAATCCGCGCAATATCATGTTTAATGCCTTAGGCGGCAAAGACGGGAGACTGAATGCTCCCGAAAAGATGAATTTGGTGCAGAAAGCCCTTTATGCGTCGCAGGACGAAGTTGTCAACGACGGAGAAGAAAACAAAAAACTCTCCCAGTTCGTTAATGACTTGGCGGAAGCGATTGAAAAAGACACTTTTTATTTTGAACAGGCTAATTCAATCGAACGCATTAACTGCGAAACCTCGACAATGAACGAATATTTTACCTGGATTGAGGAGGGGCAGACAATTGTCAAGCATATGAACGACGGTGAAGTCACGCCGCAGGATTTTGCGGAAAAAAATGACTTTCTGGATATGTCGTTTCAGCGGGAGACCGAGCTGCTGACTTGTCTGGGACTGTATGAACGCAGTATGCAGATGGGCAATCAGGATGCAAAGGTTCGTTTTGACGAGCTGCGGCTTAAACTGCAAAAGCTGCGCGAAATCCGCAGTTCCATTGAAACTACCTGTAATCACGAAGTTGACCACAAGGTTGAGCGGCGTGAATATGAGGTGGCTTTGGAGTATTATCGTTTGATCGGACTGATGCGGCAGATGGGAGCCCGGCCGACGCGGACGCAGGTGGAGGAGTTCCGGGAACGTTCGCTGGCATTGAAGGTTGATCACAGCGTTGATGTCGAAATGCTGCCCGGCTACAGTTTTTATACGCGGCTGCTGGAAGATGTACGTCATGCCGACAGGAGAGAGCGCGAAATTCGCGAGAACAGTTTTGACCACAGTTTGTCTTATAACCGCAGTCCGGGCGAATTTATTTATATGGCCAAACATGTCGAAGATAAAGGCGAAGATATCCGTACCCGTATTGAACGTCTGCGCGGCCTGCGTCCGCCGCTTAAAGAGGTTCCGGCTTATGATGAACGGAAACTGCGCGCCAGAGCGCTGACCCGGGAGGGAATTGAGCTGGCACTGGCTCGCCAGGCTCAGCGCGAAGCGATGGATAGGGCTTAATAAAATCAACAAAACTGTTGCGAAGCCGCCGGAGTGGGTTTATATCATAAAGTAATGTAATTTTTGAGGAGATTTTTTATGGGTGCTTTATTAGAGCCGTTTTTCTACATTATCGGTTTTGTGGTCGATATTTATTTTAAAGTTGTTGTGGTTGAGATTGTTCTTCATTGGCTGATTTATTTCAAAATTTTGGAAGCCAATAACAAGTATGCTCAGAAAACGATGGAGATTCTGGAAAAGGCAACGCAGCCGGTTTATAAGAAAATCGGCGAGAAAATTCCGCCGGTATCCGGTTTTGACTTTTCACCGTTTATTTTATTGCTGATTTTGCTTTTTATCGGACGTTTGGTTTATCGCTTGTCCGAATTGGTTATGTAATAAAGACGTTTGGCAGGCTGCCGGTGCGCTTTCCCGGAAGAGAAAAGGCGCCGGCGGCTTTGCGGTTTTGAATTCGGGTCGAAAGGCTCTGTGGAAATTGTGTTTAAGGAATCGGACGATTCCTTTTTTTGACTGGGCGGCGATGTTTTTTCGGGAAGTTGCAGAGGGAATAATTTTGAATGTTCGGATTATGCCGAATGCTTCCGCCTGCGGGGCGAGAGGCGTTTTTACCGATGCCGACGGCGCGGAGTATCTTAAAATTTCGGTTGTCAGCATTCCGGAAAAGGGAAAGGCCAACAAGGAATTGCTGAGTTTTTTGGCGAAGAGGCTGAAGACGGCCAAGAGCAATTTTGAAATTATCAGCGGAGCGAGCGAACGTTGCAAGCGTATTTTAATCAAAGGAATTGATGCCGTTCAGACGGCGGAAATTTTACGGCAGGGAGAATAATCAGATGACGGCGGTTGTTATTGACGGGAAAAAGAAGGCTCTGGAAATCAGAGAAAATCTGGCGCGGGAAATTGCCGAAGCAAAAGCCCGCCCTGTGTTGGCGGTGGTTCAGGTCGGCGATAATCCGGCCAGTCAGGTGTATGTCCGCAATAAGCATAAGGCCGCCTCGGAAATAGGGATGGAATGCCGCATCAGTTATGTGCCTCAAAATGCCGGAGAGGCGGATTTACGGGATTTGATTATTGATTTGAATGATAATTTCGATGTTAACGGCATTATCGTTCAGCTTCCGCTTCCGCCGCAGTTTGACGCGTTGCAGATATTATCAATGATTTCATATCATAAAGACGTGGACGGTTTCAGTCCGTATAATGCCGGTTTGCTGCAGATGAACAACTCTGAAGCGGTGGTGGCGGCGACGCCGGGCGGCGTTTATGAGCTGCTTAAAGATATACCGGGCGGTTTGTCCGGAAAACATGCGCTGATTATCGGCCGCTCTAACATTGTCGGCCGTCCACTGGCGGATTTGCTGCTGAATCATGATTGTACGGTTACGGTTGCCCATTCAAAGACCGTCAATTTGCCGCTGTTGTGCCGCGAAGCGGATATAGTGATTGCCGCCTGCGGCTGTCCGCGTTTGGTAAAGGGAGGCTGGATTAAACCGGGAGCGGCAGTGATTGACGTCGGTATTAACCGGGTGGACGGCAAGCTGGTGGGTGACGTTGATTTTGACGATGTTAAAGAAAAGGCCGGTTTTATCACGCCGGTTCCGGGCGGGGTCGGGCCGATGACGGTGGCGATGCTGCTGCAAAATACCTGGCGGGCCTATTTAAAACAACATTCATAATCTTAAATTTTGCCGTTGCCTGCTTATATTATCTGTCATGGAAACAATCAGCCAAGGACAGGAGATGAAAAAGTCAGGTAAAATTTGTATGCTGGACGGGGACAGTGAAGTCCGTCAGCTGTTTGCAGACTGGTGCGGTTTGCGAAATTATGAGCTTTTGGCAACGGACAACCTTTTTCAGTTTTTGCGGTATTCAAAAGAAATGCAGCCGGATCTGTTTGTTCTGGACTTGGATATGAAAGATGTCAGCGGCTGGGAAGTTGCGGGCATGCTGGCCAGTGACGAGGGGCTGAAGGAAATTCCGATTGTGATGCTGATGCTTTCGGAACAACAGGATTTATCCGGGCGTTACGGCGTGGCGCATTATCTGTCGGAATTGGCAACCATGGAAAAAGCGGCGGAAATTATCGAGGCTTATTGTGTCGGGCGTAAAAAGCATGATGTTTTGCTGCTTGACGAATATGGAGAGAAGTCGGCAGCGGCCCTGCTGACACTGGGCCGGCAGAACCTGACCTGCTTTGAAGTGCATGATTTGGGCGGAGCCAAGGCTTATTTGAAAAAGAATTTTCCGCGTTGTGTCTGTCTCTATCTGCCTTATGAACAGTGTCAGGAAATTCAGCCGCAGCTGAAACATGACAAAATCTTTTATGTGGAAAATCCGCGCAATTTGGAAAATTTAGCTACACTTTTGCAGTAGGTATGTTATCATTTCCGGCGGAGATATTTTAAGACGGGAATGAAACTGATGTTTTTACGCAAGACACTGGACTGGGGTCATCATTTAGTTAAGGTAACATACGATTATATGCTGGAGCTGGCTGCTCGCAAAAATGCCATGCTCTTTTTGTTTATCGTGGCCTTTGTCGAGAGTTCTTTTTTTCCGATTCCGCCTGATATTATGTTGATTCCGATGGTTTTGGCCACGCCGGCAAAAGCTTACCGTATTGCGGGACTGGCTACGGTTGCCAGCGTGCTGGGTGGTTATTTCGGCTATCTCATCGGTGTTTTCGGATATGATTTGATTGCCAAACCGATTTTAACGTTTTACGGTTATATGTCGCAGTTTGACGTTTTCAAGGGCTATTACCATGAATGGGGTGCCTGGATTGTGTTCGGGGCCGGGCTGACGCCGTTTCCCTATAAGGTGGTGACAATTGCCAGCGGCGTAGTGCATTTGGATTTGCTGGTGTTTACCGTTGCTTCGGTTTTGGCGCGGGGCGGGCGGTTTTTTCTGGTGGCCTGGCTGCTGAAAAAATACGGTGAGCCGATGAAAGAGTTTATTGACAAGAATCTGGGGATGTTGTCTGTTCTGTTCGTGCTGCTGCTGGTCGGCGGGTTTGCGGCAATTAAGTTTTTTTAGAGTTTATAAAAAATCCTCCCGAAGGAGGATTTTTTTTAATCTTTATGGCGGAATGTAATGCGCCCTTTGGTGAGGTCATAAGGGGTCATTTCGATATCGACCTTATCGCCGACCATGACCCGGATTCTGAATTTGCGCATTTTTCCCGCGGTGTGAGCCAGAATCTCAACCCCGTTTTCCAATTTAACGCGAAACATCGCATTGGGAAGTTTTTCGATAACTTCTCCGGTCAGTTCAAGAAGTTCTTCTTTACTCATAAAATTTTCCTCATTTGTTAATTATTTCCTTTTGTATAAACCTTAAATTTTATTTTGGCAAATTATTTCTCTCACTTAAGCGGAAATTTTATGGTAAAACAGGTTCCAAGCCCGGGCTTGCTC
Organism: Azospirillum sp. 47_25; assembly: GCA_001917125.1. Taxonomy (GTDB): domain Bacteria; phylum Pseudomonadota; class Alphaproteobacteria; order RF32; family CAG-239; genus Scatocola; species Scatocola faecipullorum. Next base: position 12,288 of record MNTU01000037.1, on the reverse strand, counting down.
TTGACCTCGATGGTGCCGTTCAATTTTTCGACAATGGATTTGACGATAGCCAGCCCTAGGCCGGTTCCCTGATGCTGAGAGCTGTGCCCCTGTGAGTAGAACGGCTCAAAAATGCGTTTCAGCTTATCGGCGGGAATGCCTTGTCCGGTGTCTTCAATTTCTATTTTGATTTGTTTGCCGACCGAAAGCCTTACCGCCAGGCTGCCGCCGTCCGGCATTGCCTTAAGGGCATTCTGCATCAGGTTCATTATCATCATTTTGAAGTCGGCTTCGTTGCCCAACAGGCTGGCCTCTTTTTGCGGCGTTTGGAAGCTGATGCTGATGCCGTTGCGTTTGGCTTCATAGTCAAGCAGAGATATAACGTCATGAATGCCTGACTGCAGCGAAAATTTGCTTTGTTCTTCCTGGGAAAACTGGGCCATTTTCAAAAGCCGCTCCGGCACATTGATACATTCAACCAGCTGTTTGTCAATCAGGGTCAGATATTTTTTTTCTTCGTCTTCGTCGCTGCGGTTTTGAAAATATTTGTTAAGCAGGCCTTCGGTAATCATGCGAATGGAGCCGAGGTGGTTTTTCATTTCGTGAGCAACCGAGGTGGCCAGAAAACCCAGAGAAGAGAGTTTTTGCTGGTGAGAAAAACGGATATCTTCACTTAAATCGCGGATTGATTCGACGATGTAGTTCAGCGTTTTTCCCTGAGCATCCTGAATGTTCAGCGGTGCGGCATTAATAGCCAGATGCCGGTTGGGATAGGCGGCAAACTGCTGAATGAATTTGATGCTGGAGGCTTTCTTTTCTCTGAGGGCGCGCAGTGGGCAGGTGAAAAGCGAGTAGGGGCATTGTTCTTTACGATTTTGGGATGATTCATAGCATTTGCGGCCGATGCAGTTTTCATTGCTGTTGATTTGGCGGTAATATTCTTTGTTGGCAATGATGATGTTGCCTTGTTCGTCAAGAACGCGGATGCCGTCGGGAATGGAATCAATCAAGGATTGGAGGAATGATTCGGTTTTCCGGATTTCCCTAATGCCGTTTTCAATATTGTCCAACATGCTGTTGAAGGTGTGCATCAGGTTATCAAATTCATCTGAGAAAAGCTGGTCGGGGGGCAGCTGAAGGCGGCTGGCATAGTTGCCGTCCAGAACCAAACGGCTGACTTTGGACAGCTTGTCAATCGGTTTCAAAACCCAGATACGGATTAATATCCAAAGTGCCAGCAAGGCAAAGAAAAACAATACGGCGCTGATAAGGACAATTTTGAAACTTTCGGCCAGAGCCTGATAGCGATCATCGTAGTTTTTCAATGTTTCGTCGGCTCTTTTGCGTTCAAGGGATATTTGTTTCTGTTTTTCATTCAGATCCTGAGGCTGAACCAAATTGCCGATTTCAGGTTTAAGGGTGATGACGGGATGCTCTTTTTTTATGTCGGATAATTCCTTGCGCAGGGAGATGTTCTGATAGAGCAGTTCAATATACTGTTGGTTCCGGGCGATGGCGGATTTTTGTTCTTCTCTGATTTTGTTGGCGTTGAGAATGTAGAAGGCATAAATAAAAATCAGCGAAGTGAACAGAAAAAAGACCGTTATGGTATAAATAAGTTTTTTATTTAAGCTGAAAAACATCAAATTTGTCCTCAGAGAAGGTTGTATTTGTCTTTTTGGTTATTATTTATTAATATAAACATATTATCTTAATAAATATAAAATATAGCCAAAGGAACAAGAAATGACAAAACACAGCGTAAAGAATGATACGCTTCCAGAGCTGCTGCCCGAAGTTGAGGCCGAGCTCTGCAGCTGGAATGACGAAGATGTCGCTTTTATTAAGAGCGGGGTTCATGACGGTAAGGAAATGTGGCTGATTTATGCCGCGGATGGTACCAAAATTGCGGCTACGGATGACCGTGATTTTGCTTTTGTGATGGCCAAGCAGAATGATCTCTGTCCGAAGAGCGTACATTGATTAAGTTTTTGGCTGTTCGCTTTGCGGCATTTGTGAGGAATAAAAAAACACCCGGCTAACGCCGGGTGTTTTACTGTTGTTTGTACTAGTTGTTTAAGAGAGCATAAATTTCTTCATCAGAAGCCGCAGCGCGCAGTTTGGTGCAGGTTGCTTCATCTTTCAGAATCCGGGAGATTTGTGCCAGAGCGGTCAGATGATCGGCGCCGTTGCTTTCGGGAGAAAGCAGCAGGAACACCAAATCGACCGGCTTATCATCTATTGCGTCAAAATCAAGCGGAGCATGTAAACGGGCAAAAAAGCCGTAAACTTTATTTAATTCAGCCAGACGGCCGTGCGGCAGGGCGGTTCCGCCTCCGAAGCCGGTAGAACCCAAGTTCTCACGTTCCAGAATGGTGTCAAAAATGGTTCGCTCGCTAATGCCGGTTATTTCGGCAGCTTTTTCAGCCAAAGCCTGGAGTAATTGTCTCTTGTTGTTGGCTTTCAAAGACAGCACAATGGAATTTACGGACATTATCTCGGAAATTTTCATTTTCTTTTATGCCTTTTAATATTTAGAACTAGTTGTCGGCTTTGGGTTCGACCCAGCCGATGTTACCGTCTTTGCGGCGATAAACCATACTGATGTGGTTGTTGGCGCTGTTGCGGAACATGATGGCGGCTTCATTGACCAGATCCATATACATAACAGCTTCACTGACGGTGCAAACCGGAATGTTGGCTTCGGTTTCGGCAATGGTCAACGGAGCGTTGACGTCAATGTCCATTTCGTCTTCGGTTTCATGCAGCGGGAAAACAGCTTCATTAGCCATCTCGGCGAGGCCGGTTTTGCCTTTGTGGTCGCTCAGTTTGTTTTTGTGGCGGCGCAGGCGGGTGGCGATGTGAGCATTGGCATTGTCAAAGGCAGAATAAGGATCACCAGCGGTTCCCGTACCTTTTAAGACAATGTTTTTAGCCGGGTGAACGGTAACTTCCGCGCAGAAGTCGTCACCGTCTTTGGAGAAAGCGACGGTGCAGCTGATCGGTGCCGGGAAATACTTGTTAACCGAATTTAATACATTCTCTTCAACATGGTTACGAAGTCTGTCTCCGATGTCAACCTGTTTGCCTGTCAATGTAATTTTCATAATTTTTCCTTGCAAAATATATTATTAAAACTTGTCAAAAGAGAGATAACTCTAAATTTCTCTAAAAGTCAATATATAATATGATTCAATCAAAAGCAAGCGGCTTGTGGATAGTGTTAAAAGGCCGAGCGTTTAAGGCGTTTCCTTTGTCCGGAAGTGGGAATGCCCATTCCTTCGCGGTATTTTGCTACCGTGCGGCGGGCGATTTTTATGCCCTGCCGGGCCAGACATTCGACAATCATATCGTCGGAGAGAATGTTGTCGGGTTTTTCTTCGTCGGTCAGTTGTTTGATGCGGTGTTTGATGGCGGTAACCGAGGTGTTCTCGTCGCCGGTGTAAGTTCCGGCGGCAGACGAGAAAAAGTATTTCAATTCAAAAATACCGCGCGGGGTGTGCATATATTTGCCGCTGGTAACGCGGCTGACGGTGCTTTCGTGCATTTCAAGGGCGTCGGCAACGTCGCGCAGCAGCAGCGGTTTGATAAATTCAATTCCTTTTTCGAAAAAGTCGCGCTGATGTCTGACGATTTCTTCGGCAACGCGCAGAATTGTCGCGGCTCGCTGGTGAAGTGCCCTGACCAAAAAACCGGCCGAGCTGAGACGGTCTTTCAAATAACGTTTGGCTTCTTTGTTTTGTGAACTGAGGTTCTTTATTTCGCTGTAGTATTCGCGGTTAATCAGAACTCTGGGCAGAGAGCGGGCATTAAGTTCGATTAAATATTCACTGTATTTGTTGGTTTTGACAAAGACATCGGGAATAACATAGCCGGTCAGGTCATTGGCAAAACCTGCTGCCGGTTTGGGGTTCAGCGCTCTGATGTCTGCCAGCATGGAGCTTAAATCTTCGTCAGTCAGATTGCCGAGTTTCTTCAACTCTTTGAATTTGCGTTCGGCAACCAGGTCAAGGTGGTCGAGCAGAAATTCCATATAGGGGTCGAAACGGCCGCGGTCTTTGAGCTGAATGGCCAGACATTCGGCGAGAGAGACGGCAAAAATGCCGGAAGGTTCAAAAGTTTGGAGCCGGGACAGAATCTTTTTTACTTCGCTTTCTTTAATTTGCAGCTGTTTGGCTATGGCGGTGCAGTCGCCGCGAAAATATCCGGCCGCGTCAAGAAATTCGGTCAGGCGGGCCGCAATAATCCTTTCCCGGGCTGTGGCAAAGGTGAGCAGAATCTGTTCGTCAAGATAGCGGTAGAGGGATTTTTCCGCCGGGAGACGCTGTTCAAAATAGTTAAAGTCATCATCAGTTCCCGTTTTGCCCGGAGGCAGATAATCCCGCCAGTCAGCGTCCTGTCCGACTTCGTATCCTTCACGGTCGCTGCCGAAATCATCGTCGAAGCTGTTGTCATAGTCAATATCGGGCGTTTCATCTTGCGGGTTCGGTGTTTCCTGTGGCGCATCGTAGTCGTCTATGGTTTGTTCATGCGGCTGGCTGTCGTTGAGGCGCTCGTCTTCTCTTTCAAGAAAAGGATTGGTTTCCAGTTCTTTGGAGACCAGTTCGCCCAATTCCAAATTGGACATTTGCAACAGATTAATGGCCTGCCGCAGCTGCGGAGTCATCAGTAATGACTGCGATTGCTTGATTTCTATTTTGGGCGTCAGAGCCATCAGCGCATCTTTCTCAAAGTTTACATTGAGAAGTTGTCACCCAGATAGACTTTACGAACTTCCTTGTTATTGACGATTTCATCGGGATTGCCTTCCATTAAAACGGTTCCGCCGTGTAAGATATAGGCTCGATCGGTAATATCCAAGGTTTCGCGAACGTTGTGGTCGGTAATCAGCACGCCGAGGCCGCGGTGTTTGAGCTGGGACACCAGATTGCGGATTTCGCCGACGGCAATCGGGTCAATACCGGCAAGCGGTTCGTCGAGCAGGATGAAATTCGGCTGGCTGGCAAGGGCACGGGCTATTTCCAGACGACGGCGCTCACCGCCGGAAAGAGCAATCGCGGGAGATTTGCGCAGGTGGGCTATCGAGAATTCGGACAGCAGTTCTTCCAGCATGTTTTCACGCTGGCTTTCGTCATCAATAACAATTTCAAGGATCGCCTTAATGTTTTCTTCGACGGTCAGTGCGCGGAAGATAGAAGCTTCCTGCGGCAGGTAGCCAATTCCCATGCGGGCACGGCGGTACATCGGCAGATTGGTAATGTCATGTCCGTCAATGTGGACATCACCGTAGTCCGGAGTAATCAGCCCGGTAACGCAATAGAAACAGGTGGTTTTGCCGGCGCCGTTCGGCCCCAGTAAACCGACGGCTTCGCCGCGTTTGACATTCAGCGAAACATTGCGCAGAACCGGACGGTTTTTATATTTTTTACCGATGTTAAAGACTTCAAGCGTGGAGGCGGGAATGGTGTCAAATTTGTTCATGTTATCCTCTTATTCTTTTTCTTTGAGGGACCAGTCGGGGGACTTGTCTCCGGCTTTGTCGGCATTCGTTTTGTTTTCCGCTTTATCGGCTGTCGGCTGTTTTTTCTGCGGTGCATTATTTTTTTCGGCTTCTTTGTCTTTTTCAATAAAGACGCCGGAAACCCGTTTGCCGGATTTTTTGTCGGACAAAACGCGGCTGATGCCGGTTTTTAAATCCGTTTCGGCATAATCTCCGTTTAAGATATTGCCTTCCTGATTAATGACAACGTGTTTATAAAGACGGACTTTGTTAATTTTGGGCAGATAAACACCCCATTCGCCGGTGACCGTGGCCTGGTCGTTGACGATTTTAACCTGATTGGTGTCGGAGTAAATTTCAACTTTATCCAGTTCTGTCTGGTTCTGGGCGTTTTTGGTAAAAAAGCTGATCATTTTGTTGCCGTAGATGGTATTTTCGGGATCTTTGGCGACAACGTCACCCAGCGCAACGGCTTTATCCTGTGAAGGATAATAAGTTATGCTTTCGGTGGCGGTAATGGTTTTGTTGTCATTCGTAACGATTTTTGACACCGGTTTGCCGCGAAGAATCATTTCGTCTTTAATCAGGTCGTAATCCATTGTGTCGCCGTAAGCTTTAGCGTTGGGCGAGGTCATAACAACGCCGCCGACGGCATGAACGTCGCGGATGTTGGAACGGGCTTTTTCGCCGCCTTTTTTGCTGGTTTCGTAAAAGGCGGTCATCCGGTCGGCTCGAATGTTCATGTCCTGTTTGGTGGCAACGGCATTACCGACGGCAACCATTTTCTGTTCGTTCTGATGCCATTCGACTCTTTCATCGGCAGTCAGGTGGACTTCTTCGGCGGCGGCAGGGGCTGCAATCAGCAAGGCCAGAGCCGGAATAATAAAAAGTTTCTGCATTATTCGTTACCTTTTAATTTTTCTTCGGGAATGGTAATATGGGTTTTCCCGGTAAAAATAATTAAATTTTTCTTATTGTAATATTCGAATCCTTCGGCTTCAATATGGCCGTTTTCGCTGTCAACGGTGACCGGTTTGACGCCGTAGGCTTTGGACTGGTTAAAGTCAAAAAACATTTCGGTGCTGTTGCCGGTCATTCCCGAACTGTGAAAGAGCTCGACGTCTTCCAGAAGCTGGAGGATATTGGTGTTTTGGTTAAAATAGCCGACAGGGGCCTCAATATTAACCCAGTCCTGTCCGTCGCCGGGGATGATGCCCTGCGGGTTGATGAGTTTGATCAATTTTGAACCGGGTTCGGTTTCGTCAATTTTATCGGCATTGAAGTTATTGACCTGGTTGTCGGCGTCGGTAATGTAAAAGACGGTGTTTTCCATATGCAGTTTTTCCAGCTCGCCTTTTTTGGGACGGGTGACGTCAAGCTCAAAGCGGTCGTCGTCCGTCTGCAGTCCCGGAAGGACAATCAGGAGCCCGATTAACAGCGCCGCTAAGCTCGGCAGCGCCAGTTTAATCCAGCGCATTATCTTCGCCCGCCGCGTCAACATGGTTTCGGTTGCGGGGCGAAGGTCTTTTTCGCCGTTAAAATAGGCGTCTATTTTGTGCGAATCGAACAAATCAGGCAACTCCGGCGCGCAGGCAGTCATGCAGGTGAATGATACCGACCGGCTTATCGTCTTCGGTGACAAAAAGCTGGGTTATGCCTTTGCCGTTCATGAGGTTTACCGCTTCAGCGGCCAGAATATCCGGACGAATGGTCTTGGGGCTGCGGGTCATCAGTTCGCCGGCGGTTTTGGTGAGCATATCGGGAGACAGGCAGCGGCGCAGGTCACCGTCGGTGATGATGCCTTCCAGATTTCCCTGCTTGTCAATAATGCCGACGCAGCCGAGCATTTTGGAGGTCATCATCAGCAAAGCTTCCTGCATGGAAGCGTTTTCGTTAACCAGCGGAATTTCATTGCCTTTGTGCATCAGGTCAGAGACTTTTTGCAGGAAAGAGCCCAGTTTTCCGCCCGGATGACGCTGGCGAAAATCGGTTTTGGAGAAGCCTTTGCGTTCCAGCAGGCAGACGGCAAGAATGTCTCCCAGCACCAGAGTTGCCGTGGTGGAGGAGGTCGGTGCCAAGCCCAACGGACAGGCTTCGCCGTCATTCGGAAGTTGCAGCAAGATATCACCGGCGCGCCCCAGAGCACTGTCGGCATTTTTGGTGATGGCAATCAGGGGAATGCCGTAACGTTTGCAGTAAATGATGATGTCGGAAAGTTCTTTGGTTTCGCCGGAATTTGAGATGGCGACAACGATATCGTCATTGGTAATCATGCCAAGGTCGCCGTGACTGGCTTCACCGGGGTGAACGAAGAATGACGGTGTTCCGGTAGAGGCCAGCGTTGCGGCAATTTTGGAGCCGATATGTCCGGATTTTCCCATGCCGGTTACGATAACCCGGCCTTTGGTGCTTTGCATCAGATCTAAGGCTTTGCTGAGGTTTCCGTTTAATTCGTCTTCCATCATGCGGAGGGCTTCAATTTCTTTATCCATGGTCCGGCGGGCGGACTGCAGGTCTGTATTTTCTTCGGCGGTCATAGTCAATCCTTTAAAAAACATTCAAGATGTTTAGAACGTATTATTTTATGCCGCAAAAGGCAAGTTTTTTTTAGCGGTTATACCTGATTGGCACGATTTTTGCCGAAGGAAGACGATTGACAGAAAGAGGTTGAATTTGTAAGATGCGGCGAATTTTTTATTATTGTTTAATTTAATAATTGTGAATTATGAAACGAAGAGAAATGGAGAAAAGTCACTTCTGCCTGTTTATGCTCGGAATGAACGTTTGTGTCTGGTTCGTCTTGTTTTTTTATCTTTCCGAAGGCGTCATGGTCAGGGGCTGTTATCAAGGACGTTTGGACGAGGTTTGGGAAATGGTTTACCAGTCCGGGGCTGAAATCGGCAAATCTGTTGCGGCGGTGCGGCATTATCAGAATGATGATGCAGAACCCAAGATTGGCGATATGGTTACGGCCATAGAATTTGTCGGCGATGATGAAGTCCTTTTTTATAAGGGGGAAATTCACGAACAGGTTTTGATTGATGAAAGAGTCCGAATCAATCGAAAAGTAACAAATGTGTTTATGGGAGTATTTTGCGGCGTTTTTGCCGTGATGTATCTTATTTGTCGGGCGGAAGAAAAATCAAGGCGAGATGTGATTGTTGTTGATGCTCGCGGAGACTGATTTCCGGCGATTTGTTTCAGAGGCTGCTTCGGCGGCCTTTTTTTATCTGAATAGACTCAATTGGACTCAAAATGTGCCGGTCCGGCCATTCGGCGACAGGCCGGCAAAAATCCGGGGAAAGAGTCTCGCAAAGGCTTGCAGAGACTCGCTTGCGGCAAAGGTTAAAGGAAGGTAAATTTTTTTTAGACTCAAAAAAGCCGTTTTTTTGTAAAAAGCTGTTGACTATTAGAGCGGCTTCATCTAGTATGCGCTCAATCTTTTGACTTTTTTATAAAAGGAGAAGAGCAAAATTAAAATGACGCAAACCCAGACCAAGTCTTAGTTATGCTGTAGTTTTAGCCCTGTTTTGCAAAACAGAGATGTTTTGTGAATCGGGTCTTTTATGTTAACAAATGTAATTTAATTTTAAGGAAATTAGTGATGCCTACAATTAATCAGTTAATTCGTAAATCACGAACACCAAAAGTGAAAAGAAACAAAGTTCCGGCTTTGAAAGCTTGCCCTCAGAAACGCGGTGTTTGTACCAGGGTTTATACAACGACCCCGAAAAAACCGAACTCCGCTTTGCGTAAAGTGGCACGTGTACGCTTGACAAACGGCTTTGAAGTAATCAGCTATATCCCTGGTGAAGGTCACAACCTGCAAGAACACTCAGTGGTGCTGATTAGAGGAGGCCGTGTAAAAGACTTGCCTGGTGTTCGTTATCATATTATTCGCGGTACCTTGGATACCCAGGGTGTTTCTAAACGTCGCAAACGTCGTTCTCTGTACGGCGCTAAGAGACCTAAATAGGAGATATAGATAATGTCACGTCGTCATAGTGCTGTAAAAAGAATCGTGCTGCCTGATGCAAAATATAATGATAAGGTAGTCGCAAAATTTATTAATAACGTTATGGAAGACGGTAAGAAAGCCGTTGCGGAAAAAATCGTTTATTCCGCTTTCGACATTCTGGCCGCCAAAACCAAGCAAGATGCTTTGAGCGTTTTTAATGAAGCTATTGATAATGTAAAACCTGTTGTTGAAGTTAAGTCCCGCCGCGTCGGCGGTGCCACCTATCAGGTTCCTTGTGAAGTTCGTGCCGACCGTCGTCAGGCGCTGGCTATCCGCTGGATTATTGCCGCCGCTCAGAAACGTTCGGAAACAACCATGACAGAAAGACTGGCTAACGAATTGTTAGACGCTTTTGCCAATAAAGGTTCTGCCGTCAAAAAACGTGAGGATACCCATAAAATGGCTGAAGCCAACAAGGCTTTCTCTCACTACAAATTCTAATCACATAGGAATAAGACAATGGCTCGTACACATAAACTGGAAATGTATAGAAACATCGGTATCATGGCTCACATCGATGCCGGTAAGACAACGACCACTGAACGTATTCTGTATTATACCGGTGTAAACCACAAAATTGGCGAAACCCATGACGGTGCTGCCACCATGGACTGGATGGAACAGGAACAGGAACGCGGTATTACCATTACTTCCGCGGCAACTACCTGTTTCTGGAAAGGACACCGCGTCAACATCATTGATACGCCGGGCCACGTTGACTTCACGGTTGAAGTTGAACGTTCCCTGCGCGTGCTCGACGGTGCGATTACCGTATTCGACTCCGTTGCCGGTGTTGAACCGCAATCCGAAACCGTTTGGCGTCAGGCTGACAAATACGGCGTTCCCCGTATTTGTTTCTGCAACAAGATGGATCGTATCGGCGCAAACTTCTATCGTTGCCTGGATATGATTAAAGACCGTCTCGGTGCCACCCCGCTGGCTTTGCAGCTGCCGATCGGTGCCGAAGCCGAATTCAAAGGTATTATCGATTTGCTGCAGATGAAAGCAATCGTTTATACCGGCGATACCGCCGATTCTCCGATTAATATCGAAGAAATTCCGGCCGAGTTGAAAGACAAGGCTGAAGAATATCACAATCAGTTGGTTGAAGCTGCGGTTGAACAGGATGAAAAAGCAATGGAAGATTTCTTTGAAGGCAAGGAAATCTCTGTCGAAACTCTGAAGAAATGTATCCGCAAAGGTACGATTTCTCAGGCTTTTGTTCCGGTTCTGTGCGGTACCGCTTTCAAAAACAAAGGTGTTCAGCCTTTGCTGGATGCGGTTATCGACTATCTGCCGTCTCCGCTGGATATTCCGGCTATTGACGGTGTTAAACCGGGAACTGACGAAGTTATCGAACGTCATCCTGATGACAACGCTCCGCTGTCTGCTTTGGCATTCAAAATTATGAATGACCCGTTTGTCGGTTCATTGACATTTACCCGTATTTATTCGGGTACGATGACCGCCGGTTCTTATATCTATAACTCGGTTAAAGATAAAAAAGAACGCGTCGGCCGCATGCTGTTGATGCACGCCAACAAACGTGAAGACCTGAAAGAAGCTCATGCCGGCGATATCGTTGCCTTGGCCGGTTTGAAAGATACAATGACCGGTGATACCCTGTGCGATCCGTCAAATCCGATTGTCTTGGAAAATATGGAATTTCCGGATCCGGTTATTCAGCTGGCAGTTGAACCGAAGACTAAAGCCGACGTTGAAAAAATGGGTATGGCTTTGTCCCGTCTGGCAATGGAAGACCCGTCTTTCCGCGTTTCTTCCGACCCTGACAGCGGCCAGACCATCATCAGCGGTATGGGCGAATTGCACCTGGAAATCATTGTTGACCGTCTGCGTCGCGAATTCAAAGTTGACGCTAATGTCGGCGATCCTCAGGTTGCTTACCGCGAAACCATCACCAAACCTTGTGATATTGAATATACTCACAAGAAACAGTCCGGTGGTGCCGGTCAGTTTGCTAAGGTTAAAATTAAATTTGAACCGATGGAAGGTTATACCGGTTTTGAATTTAACAACACCGTTGTCGGCGGTAACGTTCCGAAGGAATATATTCCGGGTGTTGAAAAAGGTTTGCGTTCGGCGATGGATGCCGGTGTTTTGGCCGGATATCCGGTAACCGGTGTTAAAGCCACTCTGTATGACGGTGCTTATCACGAAGTCGACTCGAATGTTATGTGCTTCGAAATTGCAGCCCGTGCCGCGTTCCGTGAAGGTATGCGTCAGGCAAATGCAAGACTGCTGGAGCCGATCATGAAAGTTGAAGTCGTTACGCCGGAAGAATATATGGGTGACATCATCGGTGACCTGAACTCCCGCCGCGGCTTGGTCAGCGGTATGGATCAGCGCGGCAATGCCCGTGTGGTTGATGCCAGCGTTCCTCTGGCCAACATGTTCGGTTATGTCAACACCTTGCGTTCACTTTCTCAAGGCCGTGCTCAGTTCACGATGGTCTTTGATCATTATGCTGAAGTACCGCGGGAGATTGCCGAAACCATTAAAGCAAAAAACGCATAAATCATCTAATGGGATTCTAAGAGCGAAATCCGGTACTCAAATCCTCACGTACGTCTATGTACGCTCCGGTTTTCCGTTCCGTGTTTCACTCTTATTATCCTCATTATCTGATTTATGTATATTGATAATAATTAATTTTCATTTTGGAGTAAATCTAAATGGCAAAAGAGAAATTTGAGCGGACAAAGCCGCACTGCAATATCGGAACCATCGGTCACGTAGACCATGGCAAGACCACATTAACAGCCGCCATCAC
>MNTU01000002.1 GCA_001917125.1 Azospirillum sp. 47_25 | reverse complement strand
GGCAGCGGCGGTTAGGCCAATGATGATATCTTTGAGCAATAAGATGAAGGTTTGGTCTTCCGCTTTAAGAAACCCCGCCGTTTTCATCCGGCGGGGTTTTGTTCACCTGCGCTCACAGCTTAATGATAGCCGGGACAAGACATTTCAAATACATCGTCAATCATGGTGTGGATGAGTGATGCCGTCCGGGAAGGTGCCAGCTTATAATAAATCTCTTTCCCCGCACGGCGGTTGACAATCAGTCCGGCCTGGCGCAAAACCCGCAAATGGTGCGAAACCGCTGACGAACTCATGCCGATGGCCAGAGAAATATTGTTCACGCATTGTTCGCTGTGTGCCAGCAGCCATAAAATCCGCAGCCGGGTAGGGTCGCAAAGCTGCTGAAAAATTTCCGAAGCCTGAATAAACTGTTCTTCGCTCGGCATGGCGGACAGAACTTTATCCAAATCCTGCCCGTGGTCATGCAGCGCCTGGTGTTTTTCTGAAATCGGGTGTTCTGCCATTTCTATCCTCACCGGTTAATTGCCTGCGGCTGCATCTTTGGCATTTTCGATTTGTTGCGAAACTTCTTTCACCAAAGCCAGCGCGTCTTTCCCGTCGCGGTTTTTGTGATAGATGTCGGCTCCGTAAAGCGTCAGCAGATCCAGAAAACGGGAATCTTTTAATTTCAGGGATGCCAGAATAAACGCCGTGTTACCGCGTTCGTCTTCGAGATTGACCGAAGCGCCGCCGTCCAAAAGCGCTTTCAGAACTTGCGGATTGGGGTTGCTGACAACGGCAAACATCAAAGCCGTCTGTCCTTCGTCGTTAATGGCGTCGATTTTGGCGCCGTGAGCCAAAAGCAACTTAACAACCTCCGGGTCGGACTGATAGGCTGAAGCCAGCATAAGCGGCGTATTGCCGTCAACACCGTAATAATTGACATCGCTTCCGTGTGCCAGCAAAGCTTCAAAAACCTCTTTATCCGTCAGGTTGGTCAGGGCCATGGTCAGCGGTGAAACCTGATTGTAAAGGAAATTAACGTCAGCCCCGTTATTGATTAAAATCAGAATATTGTCTTTGTTGCCCGGTTTGCGCATGGCCCAAAACAAAACCGGACGCCCGTCTTCGTCTGTTGCGTTAACGTCGGCGCCGTGTTTGATAACGGCTTCAAGCTGTTTGGCATCGCCGTTGACGGCAACCGAGCGAATGTCGGCGTAATTATACTGATAGGATCGCTGCAGGAAAAAAGCGCCGGTGCCCAGTCCGGCGGCAATAATGGTAATGATGGCGGCGACTTTGATGAAACGGGTTTTAGACATGTTTACCTCTCTGATTAAATAACTGTTACAATCATATTCTTATTTTTTTTGAATGCCAAGCATAATCTCTGCTGCCGCCCTCCTGTTTTTTCTTTTGCCGATGATTATATCAAACGGTGACTTGATTTAATCAACAGATTGGGAGAAAAGACTATGGCTGAAACTAAAACACTTGAAATTCGCACCGGCAGGTCCCGTCCGGTCGGAATCTGGCACCTGTTTGCCGGAATTATTATGGCCGCGCTCGGCGTTTATGTCTGGTTTAATCCGGTTGCCACCATGGTGGCCCTGGCGCTTTATATCGGCATTATTTTCATTATTCTCGGTGCCGGCTACATAACCGCTTCTTTCCGTTATGATTCCGGCTGGGATATGTTTGTCGGCGTGCTCGATATCCTTGTCGGCATTATTTTTGTCGGCAACCTCGGTGTTTCCGCTTCCAGCATGCCGATAATTTTTGCCCTGTGGTGCTTGGCGGTCGGCGTTATTCAGCTGGTTGTCGCCTATCAGTTTCGCAAGGCGCAGGTCAGCTGGGGCTGGACTTTGACTTCCGGCATCCTCGGCATTCTCTTCGCTTTTCTGATTTTAAGCTATCCTGCCGTCGGCGTCATTACCATAACGGCTTTGATGGGAACATACATTCTGCTTTTCGGTATTTTGGAAATTGCCGAATATACCACCAATAACCGTTCGCTTGTGATTGAAGCCGATAATCTTTGAGCCGAGATTGTCCGCCTGAAAAAGAACCCCGGAATTTCCGGGGTCTTTTTTAGTCTTCTTTGTCTTCGTCTTCTTCGTGAATTTTAATCTGCGCTTTAACTTTGGTAATGCGCATATTGTCCACGCCGACAACTTCATAAACGCAGTAATTGTCTTCAACCTTGTCGCCGACTTTGGGCTCCCGTCCCAGCAGGCCGAAAACATAACCGCCGATGGTGCTCTCTTCATATTCGATTTCCGGCAGCCCCAGACATTCGTAGGCGTCTTCAATCAAATAAGTGCCCTCGAACTGGCAGACCGTGTCGCTGAGCATTTTCATCGGCTCTTCTTCCATGTCGTCATGCTCGTCCATAATGTCGCCGACCAGTTCTTCCAGAATATCTTCCATTGAAAGCATGCCGGCCGTTCCGCCGTATTCGTCCACCACAATGGCAATGTGAATATGTTTGGCCATCATCTGGTGCAGAATTTCCGAAATTGATTTGTTTTCCGGAACAAAGAGAATTTTACGGGCAATTTTGCTCAAAATGTCTTTGTCGTGCAGCTGTTCCTGATGTTCCAGCAGATCGCGGATGTGTATCATGCCCACAATGCTGTCTTTGTCATCCTTGCACAGCGGATAGCGGGTGTGCTTGTTGCCGCGGACAAATTCCATAATTTCATCATATGTGTCATCAAGATACAGGCATTTCATATCCTGCCGCGGAATCATAATTTCATGTGCGCAGATTTCCGAAAAATCAATTGCGTTCTGAATAATTTCGCCTTCGGTGTCGTCAATCACGCCGTCTTTCTGCGACGCATTGATGATCAGCTTGATTTCTTCTTCGGAATGGGCTTCGTCGTTTTCGTTGGAAACGCGGGTTCCCATCAGCCGCAGGATGCCGTTGGTGACATGGTCAAACACCCAGATGAACGGCGCAAAAATCTGGTTGAACAGATACAGCGGCCGGGCAATTGACAGAACATATCTTTCCGTGTGCTGAATTGCCAGTGATTTCGGAACCAGTTCGCCCAGAACAACGTGCAGCAGAGTGATAAAGCCGAAAGCCACGCCGAAGCTGACCGAATGCAGCAAAATGGTGTTTCCGTTGAAAAAGCCCGCAAACCAAAGCTCCAGCAGGCGGGAAACCGCCGGTTCGCCGATCCAGCCCAGGCCGAGCGAAGCCAGCGTAATGCCCAGCTGAATGGCGCTTAGATAGGTGTTGAGACGGTCGGTGATTTTAATGGCGATTTTGGCTTGTTTGTTTCCGGCATGAGCCAGTTCTTCAAGTTTGGTTCGTCGGATTTTGACAATGGCGAATTCTGAAACGACAAAGAAAGCATTAGCAAACACTAAAAATAAAACTAATGCTAAGTTTACTGCGTACATCATGATGTTGTAAATTGTTACCTTATATAATTATCGAAGTATTTATTATACCAGTCAATCGACTGATGTCAATTCTCCCGCCGGATTTTTTGCCGGCAGGGAATTGATTTAACATATTTTCTGATAATAAAGGCAAATTATTACTATTTGATTACCAAAATTCAGCTGTCTTTTAAAAGATGAACCACCTGCTGCGGATAAGGTATATTAATGTTGAGCTTGCGAAACCGGTTGACGATTTCTTCTCTGATGGCGTCGGTAATACCGCCTTTGTTATAGACGTTGGCCGTATAGCAGTTCAGCTGAAAGTCAAGGCTGCTGGCGCCCAGGTTGCTGAAAGAAACCGACGGAGGCGGATTTTGCAGCACATTGGGATTTTCCGTCGCAATATCCAAAAGTGTTTGCCGCACCAATGCAATGTCGCTGTCATAATCGACGCCGACTGTAATTTCCGCCCGTCCCATGCGGTTGGCATAAGTCATGTTAATCAGGCTGCTGGACAGAATGTCCGAGTTGGGAATGATAATGCTGGCCTTGTTGCCCGATTCCAAAGTCGTCGAACGCATGCTGATTTGTTTGACAATGCCTTCCTGACCGTTGATGATAACCCAGTCGCCGAGTTTTATCGGCCGTTCAAATAAAATGGTCAGGCCGGCCACCAGATTGCTGACAATGTTTTGCAGGCCCAGCCCGGCACCGAAAGAAAGCGCGCCGGCAATAATCGCAATGCTGCCGAAACTGCCGCCCATTACCGCGATTCCCAAAATCAGGGAAAAGACAAAGCCGATAAAGCCGATGCTGGTAACAACCGAATTGCGAACGCCTTCATCCATGTCAATATTGCTGAGCTTCCCGTTTTGAAAACTTCCTCTTAACAATTTAAATAGGAATAACGAGAAGAAAAATGTAAAAATTCCTAATAAAATTGAAGTTATAGAAACATGAACGCCGCCGAAGTTAAACCCGACCAGAAAGTTTTTAACGTTAACCAGCAGAATGTCGACCGAAACGCCCCAAACCGCCAGAATGGTCAATCCGGCCAAAACCCACAAAACCGGGCTGAGCAGCAGGCTGAACCAAAATTCTGACTTAACCAGCGTCCGCCGGTTGATTTTGAGCATCCTGATCCAGAACTTAAAGCGCAAAACCTGGTGGAAAATAACCCGCAGCAGCTTGTCTATAATATAATAGATGCCGATAATCAGCGCCGAAACGATAAAACGGTTGATAATGAACTCTGACAGGCGGATATAGCCCAACAGGGAAAGGGCAAACGCCGCGGTGATAACAAAGCTGATGCCCAGGCTGACTTTGGTGGACATGCTGAGCTCGCCGATGTCGCCGTCTTCGTTTTTTATTTCGTCATCGCTCAATTCCCTGTTGTCATACAGAAACTTCAGCGTAACCAGTACAATACAGAAGGCTTTAACGCCGTTGGCAAAAATTTTCAGCGAATAAACGATATCGTTGTTATAATTCATTTCCGCTGCCAGACTTTGAAAAAACGAAACCGTACAGATGGCCGCCGCGGAAAAAATAAGCGCCCGGCTGACCCCGACGGCTTTTTCGTCGCAGACCTCGATAATCCGCCATTTGCTGTTGCGCGGCGTGAATACCACCCGGACAATTGCTTTGGCCAAATAATAGTAAAGCAGATAAAGCGCCGCATTTTTCAAAAAAAGTCCGAAAGCGCTGCTGTTGATGATTTCGGTATTCTTCAGCCAAATCAGAAAAGCGCCGATAACCGCGGCCGGAATAATGCCGCGTGCGGCCAGCACCCAGCCCGCCGCCCGAACTTTCTGGCTGTAGTCGGGACGCTCTATGCTTTGTCTGTAACCAAACCGCCGCTTGATATAGCGGTTAAGATAAACCGCCAGAACCAAAGCCAGCAGCATGGCCGTTATCACCGCGGTAATATTGCTCTTGACCGTCGTCTTGTCTGCCGTGCTCAAATTTTGATACCAGCTTGCGGGAGACGATGCCAGTTCATAGATAAATTTGCTGAAACTGACCAGTGAATCCCAAAATTCCTGCGGATGCATGATTGAACTCTGTTTAGCCAGAATATTATTGAGCAGTTCCTGATTGCGTATCTTTAAAATCAAATCATTGATTTCGTCGATTTTGGTTTTCGCCAAATCGGCTTTGGCGATCATAGATTTATAAGTGTCGGCTTTGCTGTTGAATTCCTTGCGCTGTTTGGCAATGTCGGCCGGTTCTTTCTCGCCGTCAGCAGGAGCGGTTCCCAGCGCGGCGATTTTTTTCTGCACGTTATCCAAATTTTCCGCATTTTGCGCCCGTGACTGGTTAATGGCATTTTGAATGTCGTTCAGGCTTTTCAGATAAGCGGAGGTTTCTTTGCCGGAAACTTTTCCCGAAGACAGCAGCCGTTCGATTTTGTTCAGTTCTTTGTCTGCCGCCGCAAAGTCAAACGGCGGTTCGGCGACTGCCGCGGCTGCCGCTTGAACGCTGCTTGCGGCAGAGGTTTTGTCCTGGGCGGAGGCAATACCCGTCAAAATAATTGAAAAAATTAAAATCAGCCAAAGTTTGCGCATCATATCTTCTCCGTTTTATAAATCTCACCGCTATATAATCAGCGGCCGGCAATAATCAAGCTTCTCCGGTTGCCAAATACGCAAGGCCGTGCTACAAAAAAGCTGAAAGGAACAGCCATGATAAACATACGACGGGAACAGCCGGCGGATTACGCCGCAATTTATGAATTGGTTAAACAGGCATTCGAACATGCCGAGCACACCGATCATGATGAACATAATCTGGTAAACCGTTTGCGGCAGAGCCCTTTTTATCTTCCTGAATTGGCGCTGGTCGCCGAAACCGGCGGAATAATTGTCGGACATATTATGTTTACGGAAACCCGGGTCGGAGATTCCCGGCAGTTGCTTTTGGCGCCGCTGTCCGTTTTGCCGCAATACCAAAATTGCGGCATCGGCAGCGCCTTGATAAAGGAAGGACATCGAAAGGCAAAAGAGCTCGGCTATGAATATTGTTTTCTGGTCGGGCATACCGGCTATTATCCGCGTTTCGGCTATGTCCGCGCCTCAGCCTTAGGCGTAACCTGTAGTTTGGAATTCCCCGATGAAAACTTTATGGGGATTGATTTGCGGGGAGGCCGTCGTCCGCTGAACGCTGAACTTATTCTGGCGCCCGTTTTTCTGGACTAGGCCTTTACTTCCGCTTCAAAACCGTTTTCGGTGTTGCCGAAACTGACCGAGCAGCCGTAAAATTCGGCAATTTTCTTAACGATGGACAATCCCAGTCCGCTGCCGGGAACTTTTTGTCCCGCCGGACGGTAAAAGCGTTGTCCGAGTTTGGCAAGAGATTTTTCGTCAACGCAGCTGTCGGAATTAATAACTTTCAGTGAACCTTCGGCAATTTCCGCGCGGATAACCGCCTTATTCGGGCTGTATTTAATCGCATTGTCGAGCAGATTGCGCAGCAACAGCGCGCATAAAACCGGGTTGCCTTCCCCAATCGGGCCGTTTCCGCTGAATTCCTCGATAATTTCAATTCCTTTGGCCTCCGCTTCGCTGCGGTAGTCGTCTTTGAGCTGCATCCATATTTGTCGCCAGCTGATGATTTCACGTTCATTCAGCTTGGCCGCTGACGCCGTATCGATTTTTGACAAGGCAAGCAGCTGTTCCACCAGCCGGGATGCGCGTTCGATGCCGCCTTCCAGCTTCTTCAGAGCTTCCGTCCGGGCCGGTTTGTCATCAAGCGACAGTTCAAGCACTTCCAGCTGAACTTTTAAGGCTGTCAGCGGCGTCCGCAGTTCATGTGCAGAGTCGGCTATAAAGCTCCGTTCCCGCCGCAGCATATTTTCGGTTTGCCCGAGCAGTTGGTTCATTGCCAGCAGCAGAGGCTGAACTTCTTCGGGCAGTCCGGCCGTCGGCAACGGCGACAAATCGCCTTCGGGACGATGCTGAACTTCGCGGGCAAGTTTGTTAAGCGGAAGAAATTCGATTGTAATCACGACAATCAT
Organism: Azospirillum sp. 47_25; assembly: GCA_001917125.1. GTDB lineage: Bacteria > Pseudomonadota > Alphaproteobacteria > RF32 > CAG-239 > Scatocola > Scatocola faecipullorum. The sequence continues at coordinate 6,836 of MNTU01000002.1, read as the reverse complement.
CATCAACAGCAAGGCCGCCAGCCCGAAAATCCAAGGGCTGACAAACTCCTCAGCCATATCCCAGGCGATGTCCTCCCTGTAGTCAAGCTCTTGTCCGACGGCAATGACATATTGCTGGTCAGCCGAATAAATCCAGACAATCCGCCATTTTTCGTCATCGACCCGCTGTTCGACATAGCTGCCGATGACCGGCGTATAGGCAAAATCGCGCCCGTTCTGGTCATCATGAAAAACTTTGCGTCCGTTCTTGTCAAAAACGGCAAAACCGATGGCCTCGTCTTCATCATCGGCATCGGCAATATTATCAAGCAGCCTGTCGGTTGCCTGCTGAATTCTGGGAGACACCTTGCTCCAGTCGGCTGCTGCCAGCTGGCGGGCCAGGGCTATTTGATATGTATCGAAAAACTCATCGATTTTTTCTTTGGTTTCCTGCCACGACAAAACGCCGGCCATTGCTCCGAAAATGCCGGAGATAATCACAAACAGGATAATCAGCCGCAGCCTCAAACTTAATTTGGTCATTCATCCTCCAGAACATAGCCGATTTTGTTGATGGTTTTAACAATATCCTTGCCGAGCTTTTTGCGCAAATGGTGGATGTGCACTTCCACGGCATTGCTTTGCACTTCGTCGTCCCAGGAATAAATTTTGTTTTCAATGGTTTCTTTGGAAAGCACTTTGTTTTTGTTGAGCAGTAGCAGTTCCAAAACAATAAGTTCTTTCGGCGACAAAGTAATTTCTTTGCCGTTCAGGGTCACTTTGCGTGTTTGCGGGTTAAATGTAACGTTTTTATGGCTGATCAGGGGAGAGGCCTGTCCGCCCTGCCGGCGGATGAGGGCGTTGAGGCGCGCCTGAACCTCCTTAAGCGAAAAAGGCTTGCCCAAATAATCGTCGGCCCCGAGATTCAGTCCGGTAATCCGCTGGTCGACGTCGCCGCGGGCAGTCAAAATCAAAACGGCCTCTTTGCGGCCTTTTTGCCGCCAGCTTTGCAAAATTTCCAGCCCGTCTTTTCCCGGCAGTCCCAAATCCAGAATAACGGCATCATAAGGAGCCTGCAGCAGCGCCTCTTCACCGTCTTCGCCGTCTTGAAACCAGTCAATGTTGAAGCCGAGCTTTTCCAGCCCGGTTTTAATGCCGTCACCGATTAAAAAATCATCTTCTACCAGTAAAATCCGCATCAAAACCTCCGTCAAAAGGTTTCAAGGCTCCCGGCCGGGCAGATATCCTAGAGGGAACTTTGTAATATCCGGCCGGGGCAGGAGCCTTGAATTTGTCACAGCTTATTTTTTCAAAGCGACGCTGTCAACATCTATTTCAGTTTTGAAAAAGTCTTTGTCGATTTCACCCTGAATAACAATGGTGTCTTTCGGGGTAACGGTTACGCCGCGCCAGTCTTCATTGTCGATTTCCACGGTAACCGAACCGGAAGCGTCTTTGAACAGATATTTTTCGTCACCCAGGCTTTTTTCAATCTGACCGACCAGAACAACCGGAGTGTCGTCATTGAGTTTCAGAGCTTCGGCAACACTGCTCGGAGCCAAACCCGGTCCCTGAAAGCCCCCGGCCTGCTGCGGTCCGGTAAAACCGCTGGCCAGAGCACTGGTGCTCAATCCAAGGGCAACAACAAAAGCAGAAGCGGTAATAAATTTGTTCATTTCTTTTCTCCTCTAAATATAAAGTGGTTTGTCCTCTTAACTACAAACACACTTTTACATGCCGAACTTAAGGAACGCTTAAGGGAAAATAATTTTTTTATTTTTTACAAAATTTAATATTTGCAAGACATTTTGCCTAGGCTGCAAATTTTGCGCCCTGTCCGCGAAGATAAGGCCTTTCATGTCACCCGCCCCAAAGAGTGCACGTTACAGCCAACGAGCGTCTTCAGGGTACATGTGTTTAGGCTGCAAATTTTGCGCCCTGTCCGTGACAGCCTTTGGCGCCGAAACTTCCGGCCTGAGCAAGAACGTTGCTGTCAAAGGAATAAACGATTTCCTCTTCCCGGCGTTGACGTTTGAGAGCCAGCTTAATCAGATGATCAAGCAGCTGTTTATATTTGATGCCGACCGGTTCCCATAAATAGAAAGAGAGTGAGCCGGGGATTGTATTGATTTCGTTGAAATAGATTTTACCGGTTGCCTTGTCAATCATAAAATCGATTCGCGCCACGCCGTTGCAGTCCAGATATTGAAAGGCCCGAACCGCCATATCCTGAATTTCCTGCCGAGCCTCGGGAGTGATATCGGCCGGAATCCGGCGCTGCAGACTCTGCATTCCCTTAGAGCCGCCTGATTTGGCGCCTCCGCTCATATATTTGTCCTGAAAACTTAAAATTTCATGGGCATTCAGCGGTTCCTCACATTCGGAAGCGGTGGCTTCGTCACCGTCGCCCAATACGGCACAGTTGATTTCTTTCAGCTCGGTAATTGCCGGCTCGACCAGTACCTTGTCGGCAAAAGTGAAAGCGCCGGCCAAAGCTTTTTCAAGTCCGGATTTGTTGTCGGCTTTTGAAATGCCGATGCTGGAGCCGAGATTTACCGGTTTGACGATAACCGGATAAGCAAATTTGCTTTCAACCGCAGCAATAACGTTATCAACATTTTGATAATCATGGGCGCTGAAACGGCAACAGTCCAAAACCGGAAAACCGGCTTCCTTCAGCATAATTTTCATTGCATATTTATCCATACCCAAGCCGGAAGCAAACACGTCGCAGCCGACAAAGGGCAGGTTGAGCGTTTTCAAATATCCCTGCAGCGTGCCGTCTTCAACATTGGTGCCGTGCACAATCGGAAAAGCAACGTCAATCTCGCTGACAATATTTTTGCGCAAAGCTTTCAGCGGATATCTGACCAGATAGTTTTTATTTTTGTCGTTGACCAAAATTACGCGCCGGCTTTTGCTGATCAATGCCTTGAGGTCGCGGTACTCGTTGATGTCCCGCAGCCGGGAACCAGTATAAAATTCATTTTCCTTGCTCAAATAAAGCGGAATGATTTCATATTTGTCGGCATCCATGTTGTTCATGGCCTGAACGGCAGAAATAATGGAAATTTCATGCTCGGTGCTTTTGCCGCCGAAAATAACCGCAACTCTCGTTTTCATGATTTTAAGTCTCTCTTTTAAGGTTTATTTAAGATAAAAAAGCTATCAATATAGAAAGAAAACTACAACGATTCTGATTAACATACCGTAAAGATTTGCCGCCGTGTACACAACAATTAAGGGATTAAAAATCAATTACCGCGAGGCCGGGGAGGGCGATTTGGTCTGCCTGCTCCACGGCTGGGGGGCTGACAGCAGCCTTTATGAAAATATTATGAACGTGATTGCCGCCCGCTATAAAGTCGTTGCACCCGATTTTCCCGGATTCGGCGGCAGTGAGGAACCGCCCGCAGCATGGAGCGTGGACGACTATGCTGATTTTGTGGTCGAATTTTTGCATCAGTTTAAGCGGAAAAAGGTTATTTTGCTTGGGCATTCGTACGGCGGCAGGGTTATTATTAAGCTCTCTGCCCGCAAAAATCTTCCTTTTGCGATTGTCAAAAACATTCTGGTTGATGCCGCAGGCATCATGCCGCACCGTTCGTTGGCTTATAAACTGCGGGTAAGGTTGTACAAATTGGGCAAGGCGGTTTTGAATTTTCCTTTGATGACAAAACTTTTTCCCGATGCCTTAAACCGTTTTCAGAAGAAATTCGGTTCGGCGGACTATGCCGCCGCGTCGCCGGTAATGCGCGGCAGCCTGGTCAAGGCCGTCAACGAGGATCTGGAACCGCTGCTGCCGCAAATAACCGCGGAAACGCTGCTGATATGGGGGGACAAAGATACCGCCACCCCTCTGAGCGACGGCCGTAAAATGGAAAAACAGATTAAAGGCTCGGGACTGGTGGTGTTCTCCGGCGCCGGACATTACTCTTTTCTTGAGCAGCCTTATTTGTTTGCCAAAGTTATAAAATCTTTTCTGAACATCGGAGATTAAGATGATTTTGCCTGTTGTTTGCTTTGTTTTGGGAGCTGCCGCTTCTTTGCTGGCTATCCGTTATTTTACCCACATGTTTCAGTTGAACGCCTATAAGCCGAAAGTTCAGTTGAAATGGCTCTGGCACAATTCGCCGCGCCTCTGGGGGCAGATACTGCTGCTGGTTTTGGCGGTTTACGGCTGGCGTCAGCCTCTGAACGAAACGGTACTGGCAACCGCATTTGTCCTGGCCGGTTGGAGTATGCGCCCCCGCAAGGCCAAAAAGCCGCTGGTCTATACCCATCGGGTTGACCGTTTGCTGCTGACCGTTTTGGCTCTGACGGCGGCCGGTTTTTATGCCGGATGGGAAATCGCCCTTTTCTGGCTGCCGCTGACCTATGCGGCAATTCCGCTGTTGCTGTTGTTGGCTGATTATATCAATATGCCGTTTGAAGCCTGGCGCCGCCATACCTATATTGTCAAAGCCCGTAAAATTTTAAAGGCCTGTCCTGATTTGACCGTCATCGGCATCACCGGCAGCTACGGCAAAACCAGTGTTAAATATTATTTGAACACGCTGTTGCAGGCGCAGTTTAATTCTCTGATGACGCCGGAAAGCTATAACACGCCGATGGGCGTGGTCAAAACCATACGCGGGCAGCTTAAACCTTATCATGAAGTTTTTGTCTGCGAGATGGGGGCACAGAATGTCGGCGACATTAAGGAGCTTTGCGGAATTGCCGGTCCCCGCCACGGCATTATCACCGCGCTCGGGCAGCAGCATTTGGAAAGTTTCAAGTCTCAGGAAAATATTATTAAAACCAAATATGAACTGGCCGATGCTTTGCCGGAAGACGGTTTTCTGCTGCTTAACGGCGATAATGAGCTGATTCGCACCAATCTGCCGCGGCACAGGTTTATGACTTACGGCTTAAACGATGAAAATGATTACTGGGCATCTGATGTAAAAGTTTCTTCCCGCGGCACGGCCTTTACCCTGCATACGCCGGACGGTCAAAGCTGCGATTTTCAAACCGCACTCCTGGGCGAACACAATATCGTCAATCTCACCGGCGCGCTGGCAATGTGTCACCTGTTGGGCATATCTCTGACAGCCTTGAAACCGAGACTTTTAAAAATTACCGCCGTGCCGCACCGTTTACAGCTGATTGATCACGGCAGCTTTGCCGTTATAGACGACGGCTTCAACTCCAATCCTAACGGAACCCAAGCCGCATTGCGCACTTTGTCTTTGTTTGACGATTATAAAATAATGATCACCCCGGGAATGGTTGAACTCGGCGAAGCGCAGGAGACATTGAACCGTGAGTTTGGCCAAAATGCGGCCCGGGTCTGTGACTATGTCATTTTGGTGGGCGAAAAACAAACCCGCCCAATTGCCCGGGGATTGGCGGATGCCGGCTTTCCTGCCGAAAAACTTTATATCGCGGAAAGCTTAAAAGACGGCTTGGAACATGCCCATGCCCTGAAAACGGAGCGCAAAAAGATTATCCTGCTTGAGAACGACCTCCCGGATAATTATTAAGGAAAATAATTTTAAGGCATTCTTAAATCCTTGCCGTTATAGTTGGTTATATCCTTTGCAACTATCTGAAGGGGGCCTTATGAAAAAATTATTACTGACCTTATGTGCAGCCACGGCTTTGCCGGGTGTGGCGGCAGCCCACGGCTTTGAGTTTTCGCAGTCCGGAATGGCCGGCGTTTATTACGGTATTATGGAAACCCGGGACAACAATAATGTGAGCAATATGCCCAATCGTTTGGTTTTTCGCTCGGACGGCAATCTGGAAGGGGCTTACAAATTTGAAAATCAAACCCGGCTGGGGGTTCATGCCGATTATACCTTGGTCTTCCGCCAGCATGACAAAGATTATAACGACGGCGACTGGCGCTTTTATCCGTATGCATTGGCTGAAAATCCCAAATATGGTAAATTTACCGTCGGTCACACCTACAACGCAGCCTTTCAGCTCCACCAAGGGGCGCAGGAAATTACCTGGATAGGCATCCAGGACAGCAATCTGCCATATTGGCTGACCAGCGCCAACTGGGTCAACGGCCTGAAGACCGTCAAATTTGCGACCCCGAAATCAACCAATATTATGGATGACGGGCGTTCTTTCAAATTCAATTATTTCACGCCGATGATCGGCAATACCAAATTCGGTTTCAGCTATGCGCCGGATAATGCCAGCCGCCGCGGTATGGTCAGCCGTTATACCAGCTATCAGAAAAAAGAAGACGGTTACACCGCAGCCATGCAAAACAAGTGGAATCCCGGCTTGGGTGATTTATATACTTCGGTGGCTTACGGCCTGTTTAACCGTACCGATAATGAATGGGCTTTCGGTGTTCGCTGGGTTGTCGATAAATTTAACGTTTCGACATCATATAAAAACGCTTATATTGACGGCGATAAGAATCCGATTTCCACCACGGCACGCAGCCCGCATCTGCCGGCATATTTTGATAATTACCGGGAAGGTGAGGCATGGGACTTCAGCGTCGGATATGATTTTGGCCGCTTCAAAACCAATTTTGCTTATCTCCATTCCGAAGCCAAAAACACCCGTAACCGCGATGACATATTTATTCAGGCCAACCGTTATTCGCTGAATGAATATTTTGAATTGTTCTGGGTTAATGCTTACAGCAACTCCAAAGGCGTCGATCGGAATTCCGACAACAATAACAAAGGCTATGCGGTTATAACCGGTATCGCTTTAAAATACTAAATAAATCCTAATTAAACCAAGCTCCTCTTTGGAGGGGCTTGGTTTATATCCAAATATTTAGCTTCGTTAGTCTCAATAAACCTCATTGCTCATATTGTATTGACATTGCTTGCCAAATCTGA
>MNTU01000001.1 GCA_001917125.1 Azospirillum sp. 47_25 | reverse complement strand
CTGTACAAGCAAATAACAGCGCGAACCAAGGAAGAACTTTCATCATACACCTCTCTATAACTGAAACCATATCACTTACAGAATGCCACAAGAGAGAAACAATGTCAATAAATAATACAGAGAGGATTTATTTTTGGCTAAATCTCTTTACTCTATCGGCGGGTGCTTTGAAACAAAAAAGTAAAGGCATAAAAACGTTTTACCGACTTAAAACCATAAAAAAATTGTTAAATCTGTGTTTTTTTCCTGTTGTTATACGGCAATATTGGTGTATATTCGTCGCAGTTAATAATTTAAATGGAGAAAAATATGTTTATCAGTGAAGCTATGGCACAGGCTGCCGACGCAGCAGCGGCGACTTCGCAGGGAACCCTGACCGGAACCTTGATTCAGCTCGGGCTTATTTTCGTTATTTTTTATGTTATTTTAATCCGTCCGCAGCAGAAGCGGATGAAAGAACATGACAATCTGCTGGCCTCGATTAAGAAAGGCGACCGGATTATTACCGGCGGCGGCATTTACGGCACGGTTGTCAAAGCAGACGAAAGCCCGGAACTGGTCGTTGAAATCGCCGAAGGCGTCAACATCACTGTCAACCGCCTGACGGTTCGCGACGTGGTTAATCCGCAGAGCACCGCTCCGGCCAACTCCAACAAAAAATCCAAAGTAAAATCAAAATCCAAAAAATAAGCAAGGGATTGAATATGTATAAATTATCTCGTTCAAGGATTTTTATAATCCTGGCAATTTGCGTTTTGGGACTGTTTTTTGCCATTCCCAATATGCTGAGCGACACGTCAAAATTGCCGAAGTGGTGGCAGCCGGTTAACCTCGGTCTGGATTTGCAGGGCGGTTCCAACCTGTTGCTGGAAGTTAAAATGGACGATGTTCTGAAAGAGCGGATGTCTTCAATCGAAGATTCCGCCCGTCAGGTTCTGCGCGAGAGCAAAATCCGTTATCAAAATCTGAAAGCCGGCAGCGACGCGGTCAGAGTTAAAATTGAGAATCCGAATTCCCGCACTCAGGCGGTCAGCAAATTCCGCAAGATGGACGACGGATTAGACGTCAGCGAAGGTGATGACGGCGAAATTGTTATTCGTTATACCGACGTGGCTCTGAACCAGATGAAAGCCAAAGTGGTTGACCAATCCATCGAAATCGTCCGCCGCCGTATTGACGAGCTGGGCACGAAGGAGCCGGTAATTCAGCGGCAGGGCAGCGACCGCATTGTCGTTCAGCTGCCGGGGTTGCAGAATCCGGAATATGTCAAAACGCTGCTCGGCAAAACGGCTAAAATGTCTTTTCACATGGTTGACAGCCGTTCGACCGCAGCCGATGCCCGCCGCGGCAAGCTGAGCTCAGCCTCGCGTCTGGTCAACGGTTCGGAAGGCGAAACCTATGTTATCAGCCGCAAACCTGTTGTCGGCGGTGAAAATCTGATTGACGCCCAACCGTCTTTCCAAGACGGCGAGCCGGTGGTCAGCTTCAAGTTTAACAGCCTCGGCGGCAAGAAATTCGGCGAAGCGACCAAAAACAACATCGGCGAACGTCTGGCGATTGTTTTGGATAACGAGGTTATTTCTGCTCCGGTTATTCAGAGCGCCATTCTCGGCGGCAGCGGCATTATCAGCGGCAACTTTACGGTAAAATCTGCCAGCGATCTGGCTTTGCTGCTGCGCTCAGGCGCCCTGCCCGCTCCGTTGGAAGTTTTGGAAGAGCGCACCGTCGGTGCCGGACTGGGTGCCGACTCTATCCGCGAAGGTATTTTTGCTTCGGTGGTCGGCCTGATTGCTGTGGTGGCGTTTATGATTGCCGCTTACGGTCTGTTCGGCATTTTTACGACGATCACGGTATTCATCAACCTGTTCCTGATGCTGGGCATTTTGAGCATGATCGGAGCAACGCTGACCCTTCCGGGCATTGCCGGTATTATTCTGACTATCGGCATGGCGGTTGATGCCAACGTACTCATTTTTGAAAGAATGCGGGAAGAAGTTAAACACGGGCGTTCGACCAAAGACGCGGCTGAAGCCGGCTTTACCGAAGCCTGGGCAACGATTTTGGACTCCAACCTGACAACGCTGGTTGCCGCAATCGTTCTGTTTTATTTCGGTTCCGGCCCGGTTCGCGGTTTTGCCGTTACGTTGGCTATCGGTATTGCAACCTCCATGTTTACGTCGGTAACGGTCACCCGGCTGATTATCGCTTCGTGGATTGCCAAATACAAACCGACCAAACTGCCTATTTAATATGTTAAGGAATAAAAAATGAGAATTTTCAGTTGGGTAACCAAAGACACCAATATCAATTTTATGGGAATGCGTAAGCCCGCTTATGTTTTCTCCTCATTACTGGTGGTTTTATCCGTCATCTGCATTGCCGTTAAGGGGTTTAATTACGGCATTGACTTTTCCGGCGGTATTTTGATGGAAGTCGGCAGCAGCCGTCCGGTTAATCTGGAAGACATTCGCGCCAAGGTTAATCAGGTTGACCTTGACGACGTTAACCTGCAGACCGTCGGTGAAACCGGCACCGAATTTATGATTCGGGCACAGGCCAAAGAGCTTAGCGAAAAAGAGCAGATGGCTGCGGTTAACAAAATCAAACAAGTTCTGGGAACAGACGAGTTTGAGTTTCGCCGGGTCGAGCTGGTCGGACCGCAAGTCGGCGACGAATTAAAGAAAGCCGGCATTATCGCTTCCGTTATTGCGATTTTGGCGATTTCACTGTATATCTGGTTCCGCTTTGAATGGCAGTTTGCTCTGGGCGCCTTGGCCGGTCTGGTTCATGACGTGCTGGTTACTTCGGGTCTGCTGTCGCTGTTTGACATGGATTTCAGCCTGACGACGGTTGCCGCCATTTTGACTTTGGCCGGTTATTCGGTCAATGACAAAGTGGTTACTTATGACCGTATCCGGGAGAATCTGCGCAAATTCAAAAAAATGCCGCAGCTTGAACTGCTGAACAAAAGCATCAATGACATCTTCTCGCGGACGATTTTGACCGGTTTGACCACGTTTCTGGCCGCTTTGGCTCTGTTTGCCTTCGGCGGCGACACGCTGCGCAGCTTTTCCTTTACGATTGTTGCCGGTGTTGTGGTCGGAACCTATTCTTCCATTTATGTTTCCGCCGTTTTGCTTAACCTGTTTGACCTGCGGGCAACCCAGGAAGCCAAAGAGCAGGTTATCAATCCGTTCGGCAACGTTGATTAAGGGAAGATATCTTTACGCTGAAAAAAGGAGTTCAATTTTGAACTCCTTTTTTTGATGCCGTCTAAGTCAAAATACTGTAGCGGTCAACTTTCAGCCGGCGCCATTCCTCCATGGCCGCCGCGTCGAACATGGTCAAAATAATGCGGAGAAACATTGGTCTTCATCGCCAGTTCCTCCAGCGTAACCCCGTACATCATCCGCCGCTCATAGAGCTGCCGCCCCAGACGGGTAAAGGTTTCATGATTGTTTTTCTTAACTTGTTTTTTAGTCAACATATTTCAACTCCATTTTGTCTTAATATCTCTGCAAACTTCAACGAAAGTCAGGCAAAGATAATTTAGTTAAAACAAAACCCACCTTTGAAACTAAAGGTGGGGGAGTTCGAAACTGTGAAAGAAACAGTCCGGATTATTCGACCATATAGGCTTATATCTCCGGCTCCCCTCAATAAGGAGTCGTTCTTTTTCTTTCGGGAGTTTCGACACTCCGCAGCTCATCTCTGAACTGCGGAAACCATTCTAAAGGCTAAAAGTTAAATTGCAATTAAAATGTTCAGAAGCCGGGCGGCAAAGCGGCATTAATCTCTTATTAACCGTTCGGCGCTATTCTGAAAACGAAATACAAAGTTTTTTTATTCCGCGCCCGACACTGGGGCTTGCAAATTAAAAAAACTTATGCTACATAAACGTTACGGAATAAAAATGGATGTTATGTCATGATTATTGATGGTAACAATAAAAAGCAGAGAAGTATTTTAACCAATAAATGCTTCTATCAAACGACCGCACGGATTATGCGCGACTTTGAAGAGAAAGGCTATGCCAATTCCGCCGATGAAACCGCAAAGGTCATTTCGGCCTATCACGATGTGGTCAAAAAACGCACCAAAAACAATTTCAATTCCGATTACAATGCCGCTTTTCAGCGCATAGACAATGCCATTGCCACGCTGGCCAATAAGGTCTTTTACGACTATGACAAAAAAAGCTATGATTATGCTTACAAATCCTTTGAAGAATTTGACCATATCAATGCAATCGTCGGGCGTCAGCACATTAAGAACAATTCCATTTAAGCTGCTGTGACTTGTTGAGTCCTCTCTTGCAATTTAGGTTAAATTGCGGTAGATAAGGGTTATTATTTTGATAACTCATTAAAGGACTATGTCATGAAGAAAATATCATTAATCGGATGCGGCCGCTGGGGCACCTTTTTAGGCTGGTATGCCGGAAACTACTGCGGTTTTGAAAAGGTTGACATGTATGACATTCCGACATCGCCGAATTTTATCGAACTGCGCGACACCCGCAAAAATCCGTATCTGACCCTTTCCGACAATATGGAACTTCATGACAAGCTGGCAGATGTTCTGGGCAACGAAATTATCATTGTTTCTATCGGCTGTCAGCATTTTCGCGGTTTGTGCCGCGAGCTGAATGCTTTTAACCTCAGCGGCAAAACATTTCTGCTGGCGATGAAAGGACTGGAAACGCCCAGCGCCGCCATTATGCACGACATCATGAAGCAGGAAATCAAACAGGATATTCATATTGCCGTTTTGGCCGGACCGGGACATGTTCAGGATTATATGAAAAAAGTTCCCTCCTGCGCGGTTATCGATTCATACGAAGAAGCAACCAAAGATATGCTGATTAAAAATCTGCAAAGCGATTTAATCCGTTTTTATTACGGTTCAGATTTAATCGGCAATCAGGTCGGCGCGGCACTGAAAAATGTTATCGGTCTGGCTGCCGGCATTTTGGACGGTTTGGAATGGTATGGACTGAAGGGGGCACTGATGGCCCGGGCGCCGATTGAGGTGGGACGGTTAATCGGTTATTTCGGCGGGAATCCGCATACGGCTTACGGGCTGGCGCATCTCGGCGATTATGAAGCGACCCTGTTTTCAAAACACAGCCACAACCGGATGTTCGGCGAGAAATTTGCCCGCGGGGAAGATTTCGGCAAACTGGCGGAAGGTGTTCCGACGCTGGAAGCCGTCAAAACAATTGCCGATGCCAAGGGAATCGATATGCCGATTTGTCAGGCTTTATATAAGGTTATTTACGAAAAAGCCGATATAAAAGAAACCATCCGCGGCATGTTTAACCGAGACTTGAAACAGGAATTCGACCATATCTGCTGATTCAGATGCTTACACCGACTTTATCTCCCCTCATAACGGGGAGATTTTTATAAATGACAATTTAAGTTGATTTTTTTGTCTAAATTTATTATACTCTATTTAATTCAGGTTTGGCTCGAGGAGACAATTATGCTCAAATTGACAAATACACAAAAAAAGATACTTAAAGACGCAATAAAAGAAAGTGTTAAAACAGGTGCTAAAGTTATGGCTACGGGAGTTGCCCTGTCGGCAGCAGCGGCTATGGGCGGCCCCGTTGCGGGGCTTGCTGCCGGAGGAACCGTTTGGGCCGTTTTGACACAAACCAAGCATCTGTCGAACGGATTTAATGCCGGACTAAAAAAATGGATGCAAAAAGACAATCAGCCACTTTCTCTGCGGGCCAAATTATTAAAATTCCGCAATGCCGTTTCCGTCGGTGCGGCAACGGCTCATAACAGTTTGGAAAACGAAAACATGAAACGCAATCCGTTTTTCAAAACATTTTATGAAAAAGCAGCCAAAGAAGGGCGTAAAGTTAAATTCTCAGAAAGACTTAAAGCGGCCCTGCAATTTTCTGCCGCCAAACATGAGGTCAGAATGATACACAAAAAAAACATAGACAACATTCTGGCATCTTACCGCCAACGATAGCCGTAACCGATGACAATAGAGAAAGTCAAACACTTTTTTGCCGCAGAAGGCAAGGCTGTTATTGAATTATCACAATCGTCCGCAACGGTTGAACTGGCAGCCCGGGCATTAAACACGGAACCGGCACGGATTGCCAAAACACTTTCTTTTGCTGTCAACGGCAGCGTTGTTTTGGTCGTAGCGGCGGGCGACATGAAAATAGACAATCATAAATTTAAAGACTATTTTCACTGCAAAGCCAAAATGCTGTCTGCCGAAGAAGTGCTGTCTGCCACAGGGCATGCAGTCGGCGGCGTATGTCCGTTTGCTTTGCCCGACCCAAAACCGTCGGTTTATCTGGATGTATCACTGCAGCGCTTTGAAACGGTTTTTCCGGCCTGCGGCAGCAGCAATTCGGCGATTGAACTGGCACCGGACGAATTGTTCAGATATGCCGGCGCGGCCGCATGGATAGACATCTGCCGCCCGTTTGAACGGGCTTAACGCAGTCGCGGCGCTACTTCCAATATTTTTTGAACATAAGCCAGATCATCAGACCGGCACATGACACAAACGCTTTTCAGGTGCAGATTGTCATCAAAATCCGCCGCTGAGAGTTCGGTAATTTCCTGTCCGTCCTGAAGCCGATACAGCCGCAGTCCCATCGCCCGGCCGATGGCCCAGCCGCCGGCCAAATCCCAGATTGACATATAAAAAGCATAAGCGCGGGCACGCTGCGTCACCAAATAAAGCAGCTGTACCACCGCGGAATAATAGTTAACAAAGACGGTTTCCGACAATTTAAAATCTTCGGTCAGCGGCGTGTTCCAGGGATGTCCGAAAATTATCGGGCAGGAACAGCGAATCTGCGGCTGCAAGACCTCGGTTTCTTCTTCCGGCTGAAAAGCTTCACGCACCAGGCGGACTTCCGCGCCGTCAAAACAGGCGAGTTCACGGGTCGCCGGCATATATAATGCGCCGCAGCAGGGTTTGCCCCGGCGGAAGATGCCGACAGAAATACCGTACAGCGCCTGAGAGCAGGAATAAGGCAATGTACCGTCAATCGGGTCAATAATAAACTGATACTCCGCCTGATTAATCCGCTGCCATTTGTCCTCCCCCAGCGTATTCAGGCTTTCTTCATCAATAATCACATAGTCCGTATCAGCAAAACGGCGGGCAACAAACTGGCGGAAGAGTTGGCTGATTTCCAAATCGGCCGCGGTTACCACAGAGGTAACGCTTTCGGCTTTGAGGTAATTGGCCGAGGCGTCGAGGTGGTTCTGAGCACCGCGGGCAATGTCTCCGGCCAGGCGCATAAAGTCCAGAATATCGTCTATCATCATTTGTTCCTTTTCATTCGCTGTCATCACAAATTTCCTCCACGCTCCAAGTGCCGTCATTATACGTCAGGCGCAGCAGGGCGCCGTTTTCAAGCCGTTTCATTTTCAGACCGAACTGCAGCATCAGGCAGCGGATTGCCGCACTGTGGGACGATATGCCGATGACCTCTTCGGGGGTTTCCAGCAAGGCGGAAACCGCGGCAAACATGCGCTGCATAATTTCATATTTGCTCTCGCCGCCTTCAAAGCGGAAATGAATATATTCAGCGTCAAGATTCCGCCAGTTTTTATATTCTTCGGTCAGGATAATGTCTTTATGGTATTGGCCTTCATTGATGCCGAAATTGCCCTCGATCAGGTCATTATTGACAATAACGGGAATATGAAGTTCACGGCCGATAATTTCAGCCGTCTGCAAGGCACGCTGCAACGGGCTGGAATAGATTATCCGCATGCCCAGCGGACGCAGGGTTTCGGTCAGCAGATGAGCCTGAGCCACGCCGGCCAGGTTGAGTTCGGGATTGTGTCCGGCCCCCTGCCAGCGTCCCTCACGGTTAAAATCCGTTTCGCCGTGACGGAAAATATAAAAAACTTTATGAGCCATGCTCTCACCTTTTGCCGCGGATTGTCTCAAACTTGTTTCAGCATAAGCCCGAGCCGTTAAAATCTATTTAACGGAATTTTATTCCGGCGGCTTTTTATGATGCGTTTTCCGTTTCACGGCGCAGACGGCTCCAGTATTGCCGGTCTTCTTCCGTCAAAGGGCGGAGAATCCGACAGGGATTGCCGGCCGCTATCACGTTAGCGGGAATGTCTTTGGTGACAACCGAACCGGAACCGATGACAACATTACTGCCGATAGTTACGCCCGGATTGATAACGGTGTTGCCGCCGATCCAGACATTATTTCCGATGGTTACGGGTTTGCCGAACTCAATGCCGGTGGCGCGGATTTCCGCATCAAGCGGGTGCCCGGCCGTATAAATGCAGACCCGCGGGCCGAACATAACATTGTCTCCGATGGTTACCGGGCAGACATCCAGAATGATGCAATCGTAATTGGCATAAAAATTGTCTCCCGCACGGATGGGAAAACCGTAATCACAATGAAAAGACGGATGTATGCCGGGATTGCGCCCGATATGTCCGAACAGACTTCGAATGATTTCCCGCCGGCGCGGTTTTTCATCTTCATTGGTCGCATTAAACTCGTGGCATAAATTGCGGGCCCGGCGTCGCAAGCCCGACAATTCCTCATCTTCGGCAAAATAAAGCTTTCCCGCCAGCATTTTTTCTTTTTCGGTCATTTCCTTGGTCCTTATAAATTCTGTCTGACATATTATTCTGCATCAGCGCTAAATAAATTATGAAGATGGAAACAATATAATTATTTTCCGGCTGCATTCATAAAAAAACCGGATGCTTTCGCCGCATCCGGTTCTATAAAGCCGTCGGTTTTATTCTTTTCCGACGAATCTTTCCCTCAGTTTTTTCTGTCTCCTTTGTTCGTTAAGAGCCTCTTTCTTTGCGGCGGCCGCCCGGGCTGCATCCTGTTCGGCTTTTTTCCGCGCGGCTTTTCGGGCTTTGCGATTTTCCCGTTCCTGTCGTTTGGCCTGCAAGGCGGCTTCCCGTTCCTGCCGGGCTTCATAGTCCTGATAAGCTTTTCTTTCTTCAGGCGTCACGATAACGAACTTATCAAAAAAGTTAGCCAGTTCTTTATTATCTTTTATTTGATAGCGGACAGCATTCGTATCATAAATATCCGTTCCGGCGTCCAATTCAACCCGGTTGTAACTGTCATCAAGAGAAATGCATCTATCGGGAACTTTGCGCTCTCCTTCTTCTATCGTATTATTAGCGGCAATGGATACGGAAACAATCTTATCCTGATACATGACCGCAATATGACGAAACGTCGTATCAACCAAGGCGGGATCGCTCATTCTGGGATCACCGAAAAAAATTTGACGCCGGAGACTGGTTGCCCCGTCGGCAACAAAATAATCATCATTCCGGTTTTTAATTTTGCGGACGGAGGCTTCTTTTTCAACTTTCTGCTCCGTTTTTCCGAGAAAATTATAATAAGAAGACGGTGTTGCGCAGTTTTTGACCTTTTCAACCGCTTCCTGATCCGACGGCTGAATTTCGCCGACTTTTGACATTCTGGAAATACATTTGTTTTTCAGAGCCGTCATTCTTTCTTTTATTGTTTTTATTGTTGACATTTGCGCCTCCATTCAAAAGCAGGTGTCTTATTCGCGGACAAACTGACGTCCGTTCGTTGCCGGAACTTTGGTGATGGAATAAGCCTTGAGAAACTCGGCTTTCTGCACCATGCGGATGCCGCTGCCGTCCTTGACCAGATAAGCGCCGTCTTTGTCCGCAATCTGAGGAGTTCCCGCCGGGCCTTCAAATTCCACACCGGGATTAACCAAAACGGCATTGACTGCTTCTTTTTTCTTTACGGAAGAAAAGACCTTGCCTATCTTAATGTCCTCTTTGGCCGGAGCATCTTTTAATCCGGCGGCGAAATTGACGTCCGTATCCCACAAATCTGCCTTGCCGCCCTCATTGACAACATTTTCTTTCAAATAATTAATAAACTTGTTAAGATGGATAATGTTATTAAACGTTTCCGGATGCTGTTCAATATACCGGTTGATTTTTTCTTTGCGGCCGGGCGCGTCATAACAAATCAGGCAGCCGTCTTTTTGTTTCAGCACCTGTTCGCAATTATCTTTCGGATTATGGAAAACCAAACCTTTAACATCTTCCATAAACGGTCCGTCGGCACCCCATTCTTCACGCTTGGCGTCTCTGGCGCCGGCAAAGCCATAAGCCGGAATAATAATCCGCTTCATATCGGTCGGAACAGCTTCAATGGTGGGCTGTTCAAACATTTTGGCTGCTTGCTCGTTGGTAATCATGGTATCTTCTCCTATGGTTGTTTGCTCATAGGTTATTAATACCGTTTCTTCACTATTTTGTCAATATGTGTTAACTCTAAATTAGACAAAATTTTCTATTGACAATTTTATTTATGCCAATAAAGCATATTTTTGCCTGTAAAAAATTAAAACGACACTCCAACATTTTTCTGTTTTAATGCAATTTTAATCGCCAGTCGGTTATAGTGAACAAAACCCAAACAGGAGACTAAAATGCAGGATATCATCAACGGGCGCTGCGGCTGGTGCGGAACAGACAGTCTTTATGTGAAATATCACGATGAAGAATGGGGCAAGCCCGTCAGCAACGATAACGTATTGTTTGAATTTCTGGTTTTGGAAAGCGCCCAAGCCGGCCTGAACTGGCTGACCATTCTAAAAAAACGCGAAGGATACCGCCGGGCTTTTTGCAATTTCAGCATTGAACTGACTGCACAAATGAGCGATGAAGACATTGAAAAACTGATGACTTTCGACGGAATTATCAAAAACCGGCTTAAAATAAAATCAGCCGTTACCAATGCCCGCCTTTTTTTGGGCATACAAAAAGAGTTTGGCAGCTTTCATAATTATATTCTGTCTTTTTTCCCCGGGAAAAAGCCGATTGTCAACCATTTCCGCTCCTTAAGCGAGGTTCCCGCCTCATCGCCGGAATCAGACGCCATCAGCAAAGATATGAAAAAACGGGGTTTTAAATTCTTCGGCACGACGATTTGTTATGCCTTTTTACAGGCGACGGGATTTGTTGACGACCATTTGGCCGACTGCATCTGCCGAAAAACTTATTAGTCGAATAAATACAAAAAAAAATCTCCCTGAAGGAGATTTTGAATTGGTGGGAGTGGCAAGACTCGAACTTGCGACCTCTACGATGTCAACGTAGCGCTCTAACCACCTGAGCTACACACCCGACGATTTGTCTTTAATACAATAAAAGATTTTACAAATCAAGCGAAAATTTCATCAAGGGCGGAAAAAAATCAAATTGCTTTCTTCTTCTCTCTTTCTGCCGCATAATTCTTTTATTCCGGAACTTTTTATTTGCCGACAAATTATTAAAAAGTTAATCTTTTCGGCTTATACTGGGCTAAGGTTAAAAAGTATGCGTTGAAAGGGCTGATCTTGGCAGATAAAAAACTGGATTTTAAAGTCGACTATTCCAAACTAAATATCTTTGACGAATATAACAGCAAAGATATTAAGTTTCCCATGGTCTTATCGGTTCCGCACAAGGGTATGCTTTTTCCGGAAGAGTTTCTGGCCAACAGCCGCTGCGGAATCGACGAACTGCGCAGCAACGAAGATTCATTTGTCGATGAACTGGTTAAAAAGGCTTCAGATGCCGGTATTCCGATGGTTGCAATGAATATCGCCCGTTCGTTTGTCGATGTCAACCGAGATAAGATTGAACTTGACCCGACCATGTTTTACAATCATCCGCATGCCAACGAAAGCAATATCGGCGGCCGGCGCTGCCGTGTCGGACTGGGCGTCATTCACCGCATTACGGCAAAAAACCACAGCATTTATGACGGCCTGCTCGATTACAACGAAGTAACAGAGCGCTTTGCCCGGGTATATGACCCATATCATAAAAAATTACAGCAGCTGATTGACAAAGTCATCAAAAAATTCGGCTTCTGCCTGGTGCTGGACTGCCACTCCATGCCGTCCGAAATTTGTTCGCTGATGCAGGATACCGCCAAAATCGACTTTTGCCTGGGCACTTTGTTTGAGCAGAGCTGTCCGGCCGAAATGCATGATATTTTTAAACAGCAGCTGGAGGAAGACGGGTATAACGTTGCCGACAACTGCCCCTATTCCGGCGCATATATCACCTTTAACTACTGTCAGCCGCGCAAAGGAATTTATACCATGCAAATGGAAATTAACCGCGGGCTATATATGAATGAACGTGTGTATAAAAAAAATAACGCATTTTCAATGCTTAGCGACAACATTTGCAAAGCCATTCTGCGCTTAGGCAACTTTTTGCTGGATTTTAAAAAATAATTATGCTATAACCCCTCTTGTTTTTGGCAGAGCCCGAGCTTAAATAGCTTAGGTGCATGCTGTGTTTTTTAATTATAACTTATTGATTATACTTAATTATCAATGTTTTGGATGTGTAATCGGGAGTTTATATTTTAGATTAACCAACCTCAAAATTTTTAATTATTTAATTCGGCGAATCACAGACTGAAATTGGCATATTAGTTGCATAAGGGATGTTTGCGGCCATTTTGAGGGAACAGAGGGATGCGACGTTTCGTGTCAAAATTTTTAATGTTTTTTGTTATCCTGCTGATGTTGCTTCAGCCGGTTCGGGCAGAGGCCAGTCAGTACTTTGCTGACGATACTTATTCCTGCCTGAACGCCACAAAAAAAATTGAAAAAGAATACCAAATCAAAAAGCACCTGCTCACCACAATCTCGAGCGTTGAAACCGGACGCTGGAACGAGAAAGAACAGCAGTCGCTGGCTTGGCCCTGGACAATCAATGCCCAAGGCAAGGGACAATTTTTCAAAACCAAAGCTGAAGCTGTCAAGGCAATCAAAAAACTGCAGGCTCAGGGCGTTAAAAGCATTGACGTCGGGTGTATGCAGATTAACCTCTCATATCACGGCAAAGCTTTTAAAAGCATTGAAGACGCCTTAGATCCGCAGAAGAATGTAACCTATGCAGCCAAATACCTGAAAAGTCTTTACCTTAAAAAAGGCAAAGACTGGTTAAAAGCGGCAATGGCTTATCATTCCACCACTCCGCACAAGGCCCAGCGCTATAAGAAAAAAATCGTTTCGGCTTATGAAGTTGTCAGAATGGCCAGCAAAGACAATGACGAACGTTTGTTCGGTGAACGTATCGAAGCCCAGAAAGCAGCGTTAAAAGAAGTCAGAAAGGCACCGACGGCGGTTAAAGTTGCAGCAGTTAAGCCGGAAGCCGTTCGCAAAGGCGCCAATAAGATTGACGCTCGCGCATGGCGAGAAGCAAAATTAGCGGAGTATAGAAGAAACAAATTAATTGCGAGCAACTAAATACACTGATAAAACTTTGGCTTAGAAAGAGCCAAAAAAATGAGTACTGCAATTAATCAGGCCGGTTTATACTGGCAGCCGCTGGGCGGAAACAATATTGACCAAATCAGCGGGCACTGTTACCGATATACCGACCTTCAACCAAACAAGGAAGGAAACTTGCGCCGAACTACGATTATCGTGGATTTGGGGAAGTTTGACAACCATCAGGCTTTGGGCGTTCAGAATTCAACCGCCGCGGTTCCGGATATTCGGAATCTGCTGGTCGGGGAATATGATACGGCCAAAGCCATTTTTTTGACCCATTCTCATCCGGATCATCTTAACGGCATCATTCATTATCTGAAGGCCGGCTATCATTTGCCGGATCTTTATGCCGGGAAATATACCTTTATGATTCTGGAGGATTTGTATAAATTCTATCAAATTCCCAAGACTCAGCGCCCGGCTCAAATCACCGTTGCGCCCGGCGACAAAATCAAAATCGGCAGTTTGGAAATCGAGACCATCAGTTCCAGCCATACCTGTTTTGACAGTCTGGGTTTTATTATCAAATCGTCTCATGCGGTTGTTTATCATACCGGGGATATGAAAATCGACCAATCCACCTATTTCCGCAAGCCGACCGACCTGAAACGAATCCGTGAACTGTCAGGCAGCATAAATTATGTGGTGGCGGACTTCTACGGAATTTATGACGATGGTTTTGCCACCAAAGAGGTAACAACTTTCCGCAAGCTGGTCAGTCTGCTGCAAAAACACAATAAACCAAAGATTTTTCTGCCGGTATATCCGACACATCCCGAGATGTATATCATTGCTTTTCTGGCAGCTTTGAAACTCAAAAAGAATGTTGTCTTTTTCGGTAATCCGGATTTTTACGGCTATCTTCATTTGATACAGAAATACGGCATCAACTTTACCAAACTGGCCGGCAAGCGAATCAAAGTTATTTATACGCATGAGCGGGACGAAATTGCCGCTCTGGACAACAATTATGTCGTTATCGGCACATATAACCATATTTCCGCCGCGTTTGACGCCGACCGGAGCAACTGTTTCGGCATTATTACCGCCAAAACCTTTTTTAATCCGCTGAAAGGGCAGCTTAATGCGCACAACATCAAATTCGTCGGAGTTGATGAATTCCCCGAACTGCAAGGGTTTGGCCATGGGTTTTGGGGCGATATGGAATATCTGCATCTTCACCTGCCCCGGGCAACGTTTATCCCGACGCACACGCCGGCTTTTGTTATTGATAATGTGCGGGAACTGGCGGCTTTCTGCGGTATGGAGCTGATAATGCCGACACCGGCCAACAACGAAATTTGGCGGTTGGGAAAAGACGGCTATGAAAAGATTCAGGAACTCCCCGCCAAATGGCTGGTTGTTGTTTATAATGACAACCAGGCTTATCTGAAAGAAGTTTTTCAAACGGCGACTTCGGGAATCGGCTTTCTGCGGCGCACCATCAGCAACCGCCGCTGTCTGCGGAGATTTAAAATGTATTTACATCAACGGCAAAATCCCTTAAAACCGAAACTGAGGAGGCGAAAAAGGACAGATGTCAAAAATTGAGAAATTTATACGGGAATATCCGGTTCGCAGCTATGAATGTGACCGGGACGGTCAACTGCGTTTGATTACGCTGCTCAATATTTTTCAGGATGTCGCTGACAGCCACGCCAATCAAATGGGGCTCGGATATGATTTCTGCCGAACCAAAGGGCTGGCCTGGGTCGGCTCCAATTATCACATCAGAATTGACCGGCTGCCGCGTTGGCACGAAACAATCAAAGTCATTACTTGGCCCTGTGAAGAGCGCAGGCTGGGAGCCATCAGAGATTTCCGGGTGGAGGATGAAACCGGACATCCGATTATCGTTGCCGCCAGTCAATGGATTTTAATTGATTTTGCCAAGAAGCGTCCGGTCGGACTGCGTGAGAATCTGCCCGATTATCAGGTTATCCCCGAAAGGGCTTTGGAAACGGATTTTGCCAAGCTTCCTCAGCCTGAAAAAGAAGATACAACAACTGAGTTTAAAGTCCGTTATGATGATATTGACGTCAATAACCACGTTAACAACGCTGTCTATCCGCTTTGGGCCAGCGAATCGGTCGATCCGGCGTTTCGCCTCGAACATGTGCCGCAGGAGCTTGAAATCGCCTTTAAAAAGGAAGGCCACTACGGCGAACGGGTTAAAATAATCACAGAAATACAGGAAAACGTTTCTTTGCATGACATTACGGCGCTGAGCGACGGCCGAGAGCTGGCTAAAGTCCGAATTAAATGGCAGAAGCGTTCTTAATATAAAGCAAAAGGGGCATAACGCCCCTTTTGCTTTAATCCAGATATTTATCCGGTATTCTCTTTTCTACTTTCTCTAAAATTTCCCGACAGAGGTTGTTATATCTGTCCATTGCAGCTTCTTCGCCGGCAGTCAGCAGCATATCACTGCCGCCGGAATGGAAAATTTCTTTTTTAAGCGCATCGCGAAGATAACACAAGTGTCTGACCGGATACCGGTTCAGCTCTTTGTTGACCATCCACTCATTGTCAAAATATTCGACATTTTCACGAAAGGTTTCGAATATCTTCCGGCTTTTGGCCTCATTTTTCTTGCCGGGGCGGGAATTATATTCTCCCCACAGAGCAAGCAGAACGATTAAAACAACGGGGAACCAAAACCTGGCATCCCACAAACTTAACAACACTCCGGCACCGAACAAGGCACCCAACCAAAAATTTGTTTTCATCTCGATAAGGATTTTACGGTTAGTAATTATTTTGAAAATCTCTGTATTTTTTGCAGGTGGGAACAAAGTTTCAAATAGCGGCGACTTTGTCCGATATCGAGCGTTTCGACGGCTTTGCGTTTATAAATCCGGTAAAGACTTTCGGCAAGCAGGGGAGATTCGTCCCGAAGGACCTCCCTGACGACAAAATCTTCCGGTTCCGCGGCTATGCCCGGGTTATTGATAGCTTTTTCAAACCATTCCGCAAGTTTTCGTTCCCAGAGAAAATTTTCGCCCCACAGGAGCCAAACCCACAAGAAAACCAACAGGAGCATACAAATCCAACCGACATAAACAAATCCCCAAAGGCGGAAATGAACAGTCATAAGCAGCAGTACAGCACTTACACTCAAAGAAAGTAACTTTTTCATTTGATATAAGTATTAAATTCATAATTTGTTATTGCGTTGAATATAACAAATTAATCTTTTTTTGTCCAGTATTGTTTCCGTTCTTTAGGCAGAAAGATGTTCAAAAAGGACTTTACAGCCTAAAGCTATCAAAATTATGCCGGCTGCCACTTCAAGGTATTTTGTCGAAAATCGTTTTAAAACGCGGCATAAGCCATAGCCGAAAGCGGCACAGGCAAATGTGGTGCAGCCGATAATAACGGCTGACAACCAAATCGGCGTCTGCATAAAGTAAATTGTTGCGCCGGTCACCAAAGCGTCAATGCTGGTAGCAATGCCTATCATAAACAGGGCTTGAAGAGTTAATTTTTTTTGCAGAGGCTGCTTCTCTTCCGCCTCTTCATACAGAGCATCGTTTATAATTTTAACTCCCAGAGCCAGAAACACAAAAAAAGCCAGCCAATGATCAATGCTCTCGATATAGCGGTTGATGCTGCGAGCACCGTACCAGCCGATAACCGGCATTAAAAACTGGAAAAAACCGGTTGCGGCTCCCAATTTCAGCCCATTAGACATTCGGTGCGGCTTCAGCACCAGTCCATAAGAAAAAGAGACGACAAAAGCATCTACGGATAATGCCAGTCCCAAAAGAAAAATATCAAATAAAGTCATTGACGGCTCCAGAATTGTCGTTTTACCAATAACCGATTTATTTTAACTTCTCAAGAATAATTTCACTTTTACAATATCCTGTCTTTTTTTGAGTGTCATAATTTTTCGATATCTAAGAAAGAAAAATGTTATATTGTCCTAAAAAAAATCAGATATATAATTTATTTACCAATCAAGCTGGTATCTATTCACCATCCAAAGGATTTTATTAATGTTAGAAGGTACGGTCAAATGGTACAATATGAAAAAGGGATACGGTTTCATACAATCGGAAGCAAATGTGAAAGATATTTTTATACACGCGACGCTTCTGCAAAAATCAGGATTAAAGCGCCTGTTGCCCGGACAAAAAGTTAGATTTGAAATTTATGATGACAAAGGTCGTCCGGCAGCGGAAAATGTGGAAATAATTAACCAATAAACCGCTTTATTTTTTTATCTGCAATTTTCTTTTCATCGCAATCCGTACTAAATATGATATAGCAGCGTCGCTTCATTACCATCGCATAAAGAGGCGAGGTTATCATATAGATTACGCGTGGTTGGGGAGAGGGTTATTGAGGAGAGCGGAGGCGTTCAGGATACACGGGGGAAGAGAGTGGCTGACGCGAAGCGACCACATGGTGTTGGAGGTTGAGCTAGGCGAGGATAAGGAGAGGGCGGCACTGAGAGAAACGGTTTCAGGAGAGGCTTTTTTGCAGCCGGAGGAAGTATTCAGAGCAAGTCCGGAGAAGGGACGGGAAGAAGAATAGCGAGGGGATTGAGGCTGGATTTAATTGAGAGGCAATAAATATCTGCCGGCACATGGAAAGATTACAGCAGCAGTAAAAGGCA
>MNTU01000036.1 GCA_001917125.1 Azospirillum sp. 47_25 | reverse complement strand
ATCTATGAGGCGGGCGGATGAGAAAAGGTCGATTTTTGGAGTTCCGGCAAACGTCAAATGAGCGTCGGCGGGAACAGCTGTACAAGCAAATAACAGCGCAAACCAAGGAAGAACTTTCATCATACACCTCTCTATAACTGAAACCATACCTCTTACAGAATGCCACAAGAGAGAAACAATGTCAATAAATAATTGCAACCGCAATTCCTTGCGGCTATTACTTCTTATCCTTTCGGGCAGGGACTATTCTTTTAATTTCCGGCGGTGAGCATAGGCAATGGCAGGTGTAAGAATGTAGTTCGGGTTGCCGGTGGCCGCTTTGCCGAAGATATCGGCACCGGTTTTGCCAGCCAAGACATTATTGAACACGGTTTTGAACATGATATGGTTAACGCTTCCCAGATTGGCCGAGGTGCTGTTTTGCAGCCGATGTCCGTCGCGCCATTCTTTTTTGCGGGGATTGGCGGCAGATTTTGCTGCCGGGAGCGACATATCTAAAGTCAGTCGGGCGGGGCGGCTGTTTTTGTCTTTAAGCTTGTCAACCAGCCGTCCGTTTTTATCCATTTGGATAGAGCTCTCCGGCATCGGACTGACAATAATAAAATCTCCCGCGGCAGTTTCGGTTATTTTGCTGTCGGCAATTTGCAAATCGGCTTTGGAAATGCGAATTTGCGGGTAGAGTTCGGGAAAATTGGTCATCATCACATGTTCGGGATTGGAAAGGTCATTGATGTCATTAGACATGAAATAGATACCTTGGTAATCGGTCTTTTCTTCAAGAGGCATCAGGGCATAAGCCATCAGCGTCACATTTTTCATTGCCCGGGAAACGACTTCCGGTTCATAAATTTGTTCTGCCAGGTTTTTAAATGCTTTCAGGCAGCGGTGCGCGTCAGCGGCTGCCGCACAATAGCCGAATATTTTCAGGCCTTTCATGGCCTCAACAAAATCGTTGTCTTCATAGCGGTAGCCGGAAATGATTTCGTTGTCTTCATTATATTTGAGGTTTCGTCCGAGATAGTTGCTCCATTGTTCCCGTGCAAAAGTCATGTCGGCTTCGGTGTATTCGTCAGGATAGCGGATTGTGGTAAGGACATTGGCGGCGGCAATTTCTTCCGGGTAACTGGGCGGCATGTGAACGAAGAAAGTTTTCATTTCTTCGTGCCGGCTTCCGGAAAAAGCATCCTGCATATCGTGATGAAAAACTTTGCCGGCGAGTGCCTCATTTTGCGGGCAGCGGTTAGGGTCAAAGACAAACAATGCGGTTCCCGTCGGTTTGGCGGGAATTTTGGCGGGAATCATCTGCGTGCTGCCGCGATCATCCTGAAATTTTACTTTCCAGACCGTGTAATCGTAGATATCCGAGAGCTGTTGCGTTCGTTTGCCGCGGAGACGGTATTGGCGGCTGCGGTTAATCAGATATTGCGCAGAACTGTCAAAAAGGCTGATCAGGTCTTTATCGCGGCTGAATTCCGAAGTTATGTCCGGAAGGTTCTGAACGTTGCGTATCATATAAAAGCGCAGGCTGGAACAAAACCGGGCCAATTTTTTGTCTGAAATGCAATGGTGGGAGATGTCTATCGTCTTTTGACCGCAACGTTTGAGAAAGAGGTTGAAACGCTCAATGAATTTGTTTTCCAAAGGGCCATGGGTTATGGTTTCCTTGTCTCCGTAAAAGGTGCTTTGGTTGAGAACCTCTTCCTGAAATTTGTCATAAAACAGTTTGGCAAAAGGATTGTTTAACAAGGCTGTTCTCCCTTGAAAGATATGCTACTGTTATCAGTAATAGCATATCGGGAGAAATTTGTCCAGCTTTGTTAGCAAATGTTTTTGTCTAGTCTTTGCTGATGGCTTTTATTTTTTCTTCGATTTCTTTTTTATCAAAAGCCAGCGGGTGATGTCCTCTGACGCCGCGGGAAATTTTCTTTTCGACTTCTTCCCGAATGACTTCGCCGCTGTCATCGGGGAGAGTGAGGGCATGATGCCATTGGAAACGGGCTTCGTTTTTGCGTCCGCCGAGCCAATAGGCATCGCCGAGGTGTTCGTTAATCAGCGCATTGGCCGGTTCGAGTTCCGCCGCTTTTTCAAGATATTCGATTGAGCGGTCATACATCCCGAGCTGGTAAAAGGCCCAACCGAGACTGTCCGTGATGTGTCCGTCGGTGGGCAGCTGATTGTAGGCGTCAACGACCATACCGAATGCGGATTCAACGTTTTTGCCCTGTTTCAGCCAGCTGTAACCGAGATAGTTTAATATGAGATAGTTATTTTGGCTGATATCCAATGCTTTGACAAGGTTTTCCTCGGCCTTGTCCCATTGTTTGTTGCTTTCATAAGAGACGCCGAGCGCATAATAGAGTACCCACTGTTGGGAGGCGTTTTCGGGGAGCTTTTCAAGCGCTTCCTCATAGAAACGGATGGCTTCCTTCGGTTTGTTCTGCAAGCGCAGGACATCGCCGAGATCCAGCAGAACCTGATAGTTTCCCGGGGATTCCAAAGCCAGGGACTTCAGCAGAATTTCAGCGTTTTTATAGTCTTGCAGAGCGACATAGTTATTGGCTTTTTTTACCTGAGCGGAGTAGTAGGCGACGGAATCTTCGCTGATTTCGTTGTAAACGTCATTGGCCTCGGCATACATCTCACGGTTTTCCAAAATGTCGGCTAACAGCAGTTTGGCCAAATCATATTTGGGATTTGAGTAAATCGATAAGCAGATGAATATATGGGCAAGGTCAACGCCGGAAGGCCCCTGACGCAGCGTGGCCGCAATGCTGAACAAGGCTTCGGACAGGCCGAGCTGCGGACTGTTGATAATTTTGGCGGTTGTCTGCGGATCTGCACGGCGGACATCGTTAGCAAGCTTGTTGAGCATATCAAGCATCAGTTTGTCATCAGTATATTTGTTAACCAGAGCGACGGCCTTTTCCTGTTCACCGCTGCGGATGTAAAAGTTGGTGATGACCTGCAGGGCGCGGAAAGACATTTCCAGACTCTCTTCATTAACGATGACTTCGTAATGTTTGCGGGCTTCGGCGGTGCGTCCGAAATAGTCGTTAATCATCCCGGCATGGAAGTTATAGAGAGCACGGAAACTCGGTTCTTTTTCAATGGCGGAAAGCTCTTTGAGCGCTTTGTCGGGGCTGTTTTCCCCGGCGTAAGCCCAGGCGTTGATTAAAGGATTAATGAATTCGCGGTAAACCTGGCCGTCGAGCTTATTGATGGTTTTGATGACTTCGGGATAACGGCCCTGTTTCATTTTTTCTACGGCGATGATGATGTAGGTGATGTTGTTTTTATCGCCTTTTTGCAGAGATATTTCGGCGTAGCGCGCCGCTTCGGCAATTCGCCCTTTGGAGGCAAGAATGACATAAACACGACTGAGCAGATCCTGATTGTCGGGGTCTTCGTTGAGAGCTTTAATGTAATAGTCGGCAGCGGTGTTGAAGTTTTTGCGCAGATGGGCGACGCGGCCGGCGAGGTAAGCTCCGTAGGATTTTTGAATTCGGGCGGCAGCCGGCGCTTTCGGCTGCGGAGCCGAAGCTTCTATTTTCTGCTGGTTGGAGCAGGAATTGAAAAGGATAAATCCCGCAAGAATGACCAATATGTAGCTGACTTTTGCCATAATTAAACAAATCCTGAATTAAACGATTAGGAATCACGCCCATTTTATAATAGTTTCGCTATCATACAACAGTAATTTATATTTATATACTATTATGTGTAAATAATTAATTATTAAATGACAAAATAAAAGATTTGCTTTAGTTTACGGTATTATGAACGAAGATTTAGGCATAAAGGAAATTCTTGAGTGGTATTTGACCGCCGGCGTGGATGAAACCTGCGGGGAAGTTCCTTTTGCGTTGGCCGAACCGGCGAAGGAAATGCCGCGGATTGTTCCGGCAGCCGTTTCCGCCGCCGTTCGTCCGGCCGAAAACAGTGCCCGCCCGGCTACGACCGAACTGGCGCAGGCGACAATCAATGCCTGCCAGAGTGCGCGAGAATTGTGTCAGAAGGCGGAAACGCTGGAAGAGCTGAAAAAAATGGTTGAAGAGTTTGACGGCTGTGCCCTGAAGCTGACGGCCAACAAGACTGTTTTCGGGTATGGTTCGGGGACAGCACGGCTGCTGCTTATCGGCGAAGCTCCCGGCGCGGACGAGGATCGGAGCGGCATACCTTTTGTGGGGCGCAGCGGGCAGTTGCTGGAAAAAATGCTGAAAGCCATCGGTTTTGATCGCAATGAATGTTTTATTACCAATGTTTTACCGTGGCGTCCGCCGGGGAACCGAACCCCGACCGAGGGCGAAATAGCGGTTTGTCTGCCGTTTTTGAAAAGGCAGATTGATTTGGTGTCGCCCGAGGTAATTATGATTTTGGGCGGCAGCGCCGCAAATGCACTGTTGGACAACGGCGAACCGATTTCCAGAATGCGCGGTAAATGGCTGGAGTATAAAAAGTCAGACGGCGGAAAAGTTCCGGTTCTGGCCAGTTTCCATCCGGCCTATCTGCTGCGCAACAGCGGACAGAAGGCCAAGGCCTGGGTTGATATGCTGCGGATGAAACAAAAATTGTGCAACAATTAGGCGCGTGTTATCTTTTTGTTCACTATTTTTGGGTATGTTGAAAGAAAGTATTATTTTGATTGCAATCAAATTTTTAACTGTTGAGGAAAGTGACAATGGGTAACAACAAAAAATTTTTATGGCATGCAACCTGCGCTTTGCTTGCGTTGAGCGCCGTTCCGGCCTGGGCCGAAGACGGGGAAGACAGCGATGAACTGGTCAGCAGCATTGACGAAAGCCAGCCTGCCGTGTTGTTTAAAGTTCATGACATTAAGCCGCTTAAAAACCGTGACGGCAAAATTACCAACTGTGAGTTTAACATTACTTTCTTTAACCGTTCCAACAAAAACGTCGATAACGCAACGGTTAACCTGACTTGGAAAGACGAGGCCATCGGCAATGTTATCGAAGATGAAAAAGAATTGGCCAAGCGCAAGATGGAAATGGAAAACTATAATGAAAACGGCGGCGCTTTTGCCGAGCCGGTTTCCGAGACGGAAGGCATTACGCCGGTTTCTCTGACGACCAGCATTCGGATTCCGCCGCTTCAGCCTTATCGTCAGGTTTCGCTTAAATCCAAGCTGGCGTCCGACCGCTGTTTCCTGATGCTGAACGATGCCGAATTTTCATTGGAGAACTGTTCGGCAGTTGATCCCGAACAGTCGGGTATGACCATGCAGAGCGCCGGTGCCGCAGCTTGTGATAATCTGTTTCGTTTTGTTTCCGCTCGCGATCCCGAATATTATCGTGAGTTTAAGAAAGTTTCTTTTAACGAAGAAAAGAAAATAAAACAGAATGCCCGCAAAAAAGAGGAGCAGGAACTGACCGAAACTTATGACAAAGCGGTGTCGAATTTAAGCAAAGCCACGGATATTATGGGGCAAATCAGATAATTGAACGGTGAAAAAAATGAACCTGAAATTTAGGGCCGGATTGACGGCAATTCTGGGAATCGGACTTTGGAGCGGCTGGGCTGCGGCCCAAATGTTCGGCGAGGAAACGCCGGCGGCTGTGCCGGATAAGACAGAGACTCAGGTTCAGCCGCAGACGGGACGTGTTTCCGGTTGGAACAACAGAGACCGCTTGGGCGGAAACTGGTGGGGAATACGTACGACACCAAAACAACAAGCGGCCAAACCTGCAACGGTATCGGTGCAGCAGCAGACCAAGCCGCCGGCAAAAGAAGTGGTGGAAAATCCCGAGGATTATCTTTATAAGTCATTGCCTCAGGTCAAGCGTCCGACTCTTGACGGCGTCAAGCGCGGAACGACAATTATACGTCCGATTATGTATGACGGAAATCCTCTGCCAAAGGAAGAAACCTTAATTTTTCTTTATTACAGCGATTTTACCGTCAACCGGATGATGAGCGGAACGGTGACCTGCGATGTTCGTTTTCAGATTCTGACAACCTTGGACCGCAGCTTGAATAACTTAAGTGTCCGCCTGCGCTGGCCGAATATGGAAACGGCGTTGAGTTTTTCGGATATTCCGCCGAATCAGCCGGTTCATTATGACTATACGCTGTTGGGCGACGGCTGCTATTCAATGGATCGCATTCCGAATATTATCGTTAACCGCTGCCGTGTGAAAGGGTTGAGCCAGCAGGATTGCGCGGCTAAGATCCGCTGGTTGCGCAAGTAACCGGATTTGTGCTTTATTTATAACAGGACTGGCAAAGTGTGGAAAAGGCTTTTTCTGACAGTTGCGGCGTTATTGTCCGCCGGTTGGTTTCCGCAAAAGGCATTTGCGGCAAAGCCTATTATTGACCGCCAGTGCTATCAGCAGATTATGGATAATCTGGTTATCAGCAGACGGGATATTGCCAGTTATAAAAAGATTTTCCGGGCTTTGAATAAAGATGATGTGGAAACCGCCGACGAGCATATTGCCGACGTCAGCAATCAGATTTTGATGGGACATGTGCTGGCGGAAAAGTATCTTTCCAAAAATTATAAGACTTCCTATGCCGAGCTGAAAGACTGGCTGCGGCTCTATTATGACCATCCGCAGGCACTCAGTCTGCTGCGTCTGGCCAAGAGCAAGTTCAACGGCGCCAAGGAGGAGCTGGCAGATATTGAAAAACTTTTGCCCAAGCTTCCGGTTTCGCCTTACAGCTGGTTTAACAATCAGTATGAGCATTTGAGCGATGCCAAACGCAAATATGTCCGGCAGAAAGTTTCTTCTTTCAGGCAGGCGATAAACCGGGGAAAGACTAAAGTTGCACGTTTGATTCTGGCGGATAAAAATTTCCGTCTGTGGATACCGGACCGGGAATATGATGCGATGAGCGCAACACTGGCAACTTCTTATTTAATCGACGGGCAGGATAAGCTGGCTCTGCAATATACGGAAAAAGCAATCCGGCGTAGCAAAGATGCCACGGCTTTGTGGGTCGGCGGTCTGGCCGCCTGGCGGAGCGGCAATTATCGAAAAGCGGCGGATTATTTCGGTCGGCTCGGAGCCAAAACCGATAATGACGAATGGTTGGTTAGTGCAGGTGCTTACTGGGCTTATCGGGCATATTCACGACTGAACAAAAAGCCGCAAGCCAATCAGTGGCTGAAAACTGCTTCCAAATATAAGCGTACGTTTTACGGCATGCTGGCCAATTATCAGCTGCGTCAGCCATGGGACTTTAACTGGTCGGGCGATGCTTATTTCAATAATTTCAGTACTTATGATTATGTGAATGACATGCTGGCCTCGAGTGCCATTCAGCGGGCGATTGTTTTAATAATGTCAAAAAATCCCGATTTGGCGGAAAAAGAACTGAATTATGCTTATAAAAATATGAACGAGCGCCAGAAGGAGGCCTGTTTGTATTTGGCAGCACAGTATAATATGCCGGCTTTGGGAATTAAGCTTTCCAATGAGATAAAGGATAATGAAAAAAGCCTTTTCTATGATAACATTGCCTATCCGGTTCCGACATGGAAACCGAAAGGCGGCTGGAAAGTCAGTCGGGCGCTGGTTCTGGCTTTAATCAGGCAGGAATCGGCTTTTAAGCCGGAGGCACAGAGCGGAGCCGGAGCCAAAGGGCTGATGCAGCTGATGCCTAACACGGCCTATCATGTGACGAAAGACCGGCGTCTGAAGCGAGACAGTTCGGTTTTGTATAATGCCGATTACAATATGGAAGTCGGCCAGCAGTATCTCAGCTACCTTATGGGCAAGCCTTTTGTCACCGACAATCTTTTTTATCTGGCGACGGCCTATAATGCCGGGCCGGGCAATTTGTTCAAATGGCAGAAAAAGGTCAAGTATAATAACGATCCGCTGCTTTTTATTGAAGTTATTCCCTCTCGTGAAACCCGTATTTACATTGAGCGGGTGATGGCTAATTTCTGGGCTTATAATCTGCGTTTCGGCAAAGAGCACAAGAGTATGGATGAGGTGGCGTCCGGGCAGTGGCCCACCCTTTAAGCAGGGCTTCTCCGGTCAACTCATACAGAATTTTCAGGTTGAAAGTTTCCTTACGCATTGTCTTCCCTAATTTATTTGACAAAATCAGCATTAGGCAGGGCTTAAATATATTGTTTAGGCCTTTTTTTTGTGCTATACTAAACTTAGTTTATATATTTTTTTAGTTGAGATTGTGTTGTTGAGTGAATGTGTCGGGTTTGATTGGGCGTAAGGTTTTTGAGAGTTTGAATTCGTTCGAGTTTTTAATTACCGAGAAGTCTATGAATTGATAAATCTGATTGTTCGCACCTTATTATTAAAATTTAAAAAAATTCAAATATGGAAACAATTTTATTAGTATTTTTTGTTGCGATTGCAGTAGTTTTAGTATGGATGGTTGTTTGTGCAGGTATTGGCGTATTATGGGCTCTTGTTGAGAACAGTGTCGGTGCCGGTATTATCGGAGGTTTTATCCTTTGGGCAATTTCCTGCTTGTTTTTCGATTATGCTTGGACAGATTTGACCGTGGCATGGTGGGGAGTTATTGCAGGCGCAATTATTGGTTTATACTTAACCTATCAGGAAGTGAAATATATGTTCTAATTCTGATGAAAAAGTATCAAAAAGCTGTCTCGTCAGAGGCAGCTTTTTGGTGTTTACGGGGTGAAATTATGTTCGGTGCGATTATATTTCAGAACAGCGAAAATTAAAGGAGAGGAGCTGTTTGTTATGGAATTGTATTTATTTTTGGCGTTGTTGCTGATTTATATTTTAACGGCCTTTATGGTTAAGAAAGTCATTTTGCATAAAATCTGGACGCTGGCTTTTATTTTGGCTTTTGTCGTTACGGCGGTTTCAATTGCTTTTATCCGTGTCAGCGGACAGGATGTCATGATGTCGGCCAATGAGCTGAACTGGTATTATCTGCTTTATTTGTTCGGCTCATTGTCCGTGGTTTTGGGAATTATCAATGTCTGGATGTATCGCCGGAGTATTTGGAAAATCATGTCGGCTTCCGACAGTGATGATGACGATGAAGATACCGACAAATAGTTACTCCGTTTGCGGGCTTTCACTGATGCGGAATTTAATATTCTTACCGCGAATGGGAATAGTGTAGCAGTCGCGATGCCATGAGAAGATTTTTTTGCTGGCATTGAGCAGGCGGCAGGTCTGATGCCGGTCATCGGTCAATATTTTAAATTCGTCGGCGTTGCGGGAGAAACGAATATTGGGCAATTTGCGGAGAAACTGTTCAAATTGCTCCTCATCCAGCCAGCTCGGTGTGCCGCATAAGTCCTGATAAAGCTTAATCGGGCGCCGTATCGGCTGCTGTCGGGAGGATAAAAGGTCCTGCCAGTTTAACCCGGTCAGGAAGAGCAGGTTTTCCTCAGCTTCCGGCTGCAAGTCACCGGCATGGATACAGTTGCTGCCGATTATTTGGCGATAACGCGCTTTGGCGGCAATAATATTGAGATTTTTGCCGTTATGTATCCTCGGCTGAGTGTCATTGACGCAAATGACCAGAAAGCTTCCGGTGCCGCAGAGTCTTTTCTTTTTGACAGCGCTGGGCAGTTTCTTGCCGTAAAAGCGGGACAGATTGCGGGTAAAAAGTTTGGGCGTCCAGGTGATTTCAAAACTTTGCAAAATTTCAAAATGCCGGTTAATGTCATTAATAATTTCTGTTTCTTTATGTCGTCCGTTTGCCCAAAGAACGAACAGATTTAAGTCGTTAGCCATGGTGTTCTCCGGTTGTTAAAAATGTATTTGTTTGATTGCTATGGCGCTTAAGCAATCGGGGGACGGCATAAGTCAAAATCAGGCTGAGGGTAGGCGGGAATATCAAAACAAGGCAGCGGATGTTCCGGTGCTTCGGCAAAAAAAGTGCAGCTTGCCGTCTGCGGCAGGTTAAATATTTGCAGGTTAAGCGAAAAAGCGTGATAGCCGCTGTCGTTCAGGTCATCGTCATTGTGTTGGGCACAGGCATTATCTGTGGTAAAATTTTCTTTACCATTGAGTGTTATGTCGTTCACATCTATAATATCAAAAATTGAAACCAGAAGTGCGACGATAATGCAAAGGCCCGTGATTTTTCTCATAATTGAAAATAGTAAATATTTTTGCGGGGCTTGGCAAGGAAATATTACAAAAATATCATTTTAATATCATATTTGGGTTGGTTGGATGATCAGAGTAAATAATATACAGGCGAATTTGAATGTTGATCTGGCGGGGCTGAAAGAAATCGTTTCAATCAAAACCGGGCTGGATCCCGAATATATCAAGAGTGTTAAAATTGCCAAGAAATCGGTTGATGCCCGCAATAAGGGGAATGTGCATTTCGTATATTCCCTGGACATGGAAGTCTGGGGTGACGAAGATTATATTGCGACGATTCTGGCCTGGAAAGATATTGAACTGATAAAGGAAAGGCCGGTTCTGGTGATTCGGAAACAGCAGCCGGGAAATATTCGTCCGCTGGTGGTCGGCAGCGGGCCGGCAGGAATGTTTGCCGGGCTTGCTTTGGCCGAAGCCGGTTTGAAGCCGGTTATTATTGAACGGGGCAAACCGGTTGACGAACGGCAGAAAGACGTCAGCCTGTTTTGGCGGACGGGGAAGCTGAAACCGGATTCCAATGTTCAGTTCGGGGAAGGTGGCGCCGGAACTTTTTCCGACGGCAAGCTGATGACCGGCATTAAAAAAGACAAATACAGTGCCAAGGTGCTGCAGGAGCTGGCGGCTGCCGGAGCTCCGGAGGAGATTCTTTATTTGGCCAAACCGCATATCGGAACGGACAAGCTGGTGACCGTGGTGCAAAATATTCGGAAAAAAATTATTGCGCTCGGCGGGGAATATCGTTTCGGCGAATGTTTATGCGGGTTGGCAGTTGAGGAAAACCGGTTGCGGGCTGTCCAAATCCGCCGGGCAGACGGTACGGTTTACGAACAGCCGACGGAAAAATTGATTTTGGCAGTAGGGCACAGTGCGAGAGATACCTTTGAAATGCTTTATGAGGCCGGAGTTGTGATGGAACGCAAGCCGTTTTCCATCGGAGCGCGGATTGAGCATTTGCAGACGATGATTGATGCGGCGCAATACGGCCGTTATGCCGGACGGGCAGAGTTGGGAGCCGCCGATTATAAACTGGCGGTTCATTTGGCGAACGGACGTTCGGCTTATACGTTTTGCATGTGTCCGGGCGGCGAAGTGGTGGCTGCGGCTTCGGAACCGGGGCGGGTAGTCACGAACGGGATGAGTTTGTTTGCCCGAAATAAGGAAAACGCCAATGCGGCATTGCTGGTCGGGGTTAATCCAGAAGATTTCGGCGGAACGCATCCTTTGCAGGGAATGTTTTGGCAGCGCGAGCTGGAGGCGAAAGCTTTTGAACTCGGCGGCGGAAATTATCATGCGCCGGCGCAGCTGGTGGGCGATTTTCTTGCCGGGCGTGCTTCGTCCGAAGCCGGAACGGTGCGGCCGTCTTATCGTCCCGGGGTCAAATTCACCGATCTGGCACGGCTGTTTCCGCCTTATGTTACGGAGACGCTGCGGCAGGCAATTTTGCAGATGGATCGCAAGCTGAAAGGTTTTGCCAATCCTGACGCCGTTTTAACCGCGATTGAAACCCGTTCTTCTTCTCCGGTGCGTATTTTGCGAGATGAAACTTTTCAGAGCAATATCCGCGGTCTCTATCCGTGCGGCGAAGGAGCAGGATATGCGGGAGGTATTGTGTCATCGGCGGTTGACGGCCTCCGAATTTGTATAATGGCGGATTAGAGCAATTTAGTTCGGTCGCAAAAAATTCACGTAACTATATGTACGCTGGAATTTTTTACGCCTTCTAAATCACTCTACTCCCCTCATTCTCCAAATTCGGCAGAGCTTCAGTTTATGGCAAATCACATATAACACGTGAGTAAATTTGTACAACGGCGGATTAGAGCAATCCGGTGCCGTTTTCCGGCAAGGTGTTAACGGCTTTGCGGGTTAATGGTGGAAAGCTCCGATTATCTGTTTGCGTTTCCCCGGAGGTTTGTTATAAAGGGCTTATAACAAACCAAAAGAAGGACTGTTGATGAAAGTAGCGATTATCGGAACCGGTTATGTCGGTCTGCCGACGGGCATCGGGCTCAGCGAACTGGGAAACCAAGTCGTCTGTATAGATAAAATTGAGGAGAAAATCCGTTCTCTGCAAAACGGTAAAGCCACTATTTATGAGGACGGAATGGAAGACCTGTTTCAGAAGAATCTGGCTTCCGGGCGGCTGAGTTTTACGACCGATATGAGGGCGGGGGTTAAAGGTGCCGATGTGGTGATGATTGTAGTCGGAACACCGCCGCATCCGGTAACCAAAGAGGCCGATTTGCAATATATTTATGCGGCAGCAGGAGAACTGGCTCCGCATTTGGACGGTTACACGGTTGTGGCAACCAAATCGACGGTTCCGGTCGGGACGGGCGATGAGGTTGAAGCCATTATCCGCCGGGTTAATCCGCAGGCTGATTTTGATACGGTTTCTCTGCCGGAGTTTTTACGCGAAGGTTTTGCCATTCATGATTTTTTCAATCCCGACCGGATTGTTATCGGGGCGAACAGCGACAGGGCCAGACAGGTTCTGCTTGATTTATACAGGCCTTTTGAGGGGAAAACCAAGTTTTTGCTGGTCAGCCGCAAGTCGTCCGAAACAATTAAGTATGCCTCCAATGCCTTTCTGGCGATGAAAATTCATTATATTAACGAAATGGCCGATTTCTGTGAGCAGGCAGGGGCTGACATTCGCGAAGTGGCGCAGGGAATGGGGTTGGACAGCCGTATCGGCAATAAGTTTCTGAATCCCGGGCCGGGTTACGGCGGTTCGTGTTTTCCCAAAGATACGAATGCCATGGCGCAGATGGGGCGGAAATACGGTGCCCGTTTGTCTTTGATTGAGACGACCATTGCCCGGAACGATGAGCGCAAAGCGCGGATGGGCCGACGGGCGCTTGAAATGGTGCAGAATCGCAAAGATGCCAAAATTGCCGTGTTGGGATTGGCTTTTAAAGGCGGGACGGATGACTGCCGCGACTCTCCGGCAATGCAGATTTTGGAAGAGATTTTAAAGCATAATGCCAATGTCTGTGTCTATGATCCGAAAGCGATGGAAAATGCACAACGTCTTTTGAATACGCGTGTCAGTTATGCCGACAGTGCCGAAGAAGCCTGCAAAGGAGCTGATTTGGCCGTGATTTTGACAGAATGGGAAGAGTTCAAAGATTTGGATTTGTCCAAGTTGAAACAGACAATGAAAATGCCGCAGATTTTGGATTTGCGGAATATGTTGGACGGACAGTCCGCTCAGGACCAAGGTTTTGTTTATTCCTGTATCGGAAAGAGGTGAAAAATGGCAAAAGTTCTGGTTATCGGCGGTGCCGGGTATATCGGCAGCCATGTGGTGAAAGCTTTGTTGCAAAAAGGGCATCAGGCAACGGTTTATGACAATCTGTCAACCGGGCAGAAAGTTAATTTGTTTGAAAAGGCTGAATTTGTCGAAGGCGATATTCTGGATTCCGGCCGGTTGTTTGACACGATGCGCGGCGGTTTTGACGCCGTGGTTCATCTTGCGGCTAAAAAAGCGGTGGGCGAATCGATGGAAAATCCCGACAAATATTCAATTAATAATATTCAGGGAGCGCTGAACATTCTGATGGCGATGAGTGCCAGCGGCATACGCCACATTGTTTTTTCTTCGTCGGCGGCGGTTTACGGAATGCCTGAATATTTACCGGTAGATGAGAAACATCCGGTCAATCCGATAAATTATTACGGTTTTACCAAGCTGGAAATTGAACGCTTTATGGAGTGGTATGATCGCTTAAAAGGGATGCGGTACGTTGCTTTGCGTTATTTTAATGCCGTCGGTTATGATGCTGCCGGCGATATTCGCGGCAAGGAAAGAAATCCGCAGAATTTGCTGCCGATTATAATGGAGGCGGCCAGCGGCGTGCGCGAGGGGGTGTCGGTTTTCGGTTCGGATTATGATACCCGGGACGGAACCTGTATCCGTGATTATATTCATGTCAGCGATTTGGCAACGGCCCATGTTCTGGCAATTGAAAAGCTGATGGCGGGCATGCCGTCTGCGGTTTTGAATTTGGGAACCGGTGAGGGGACTTCAGTAAAAGAGATGATTGAAGCAGCTGAAAAGGTTACCGGCAAAAAACTTAATGTCAAATATGCCGGCCGCCGTCCCGGTGACCCTGCGGTTTTGATTGCTTCATCCGAAAAAGCCCGTGAGCTGTTGGGGTGGAAGCCGGAAATAACCAATGTGGAAGATATTATCCGGACAACCTGGAATTTGGAAAATCCGGTTTAAATCGTTTGACAAAGCAGAGAAAGGAAATTTTAGATGAATCCGTTGATTGCCGAGACCATCGGCTATGTGGGCGGCCTGTGTACGGCTTTTTGCTTTATGCCGCAGACGCTCAAAACTATTCGTACAAAAGATGTGCAGAGCTTGTCTCTGGTCAGTTATATTCTTTATTGTATCGGGATTTTATCTTGGGTGTTATACGGATTTTACGTCCATTCGGTTCAAATGGTGGTTTTTAACTCCATTTCATTGTTTTTTGCCGGGTATATCTTGATTATGATTTTGAAATATAAGAAAAAAGCGGCTGATTAAGCCGCTTTTTTTAGTAATATACTACTGGGCGGACATATGCATTATAGAATCTGCCATAATTTGCCCGATGGCTGTCGCTCATACGCATACGCTATATTGCCGTCTCAGTAACTTTCCAGCCGGTTGAGAAAACGTTCAGCGATCAGGATTTGGAAGTTCTGATGAATAAAATTATTCAGGAAATGAAAAAGAAA
>MNTU01000035.1 GCA_001917125.1 Azospirillum sp. 47_25 | reverse complement strand
AGGCAGCAGAGCCGCGGCGAGAGCAACAGAACAAGGAAGACGTCTCATGATACACCTCTATAACTAATTCAAAGCCTGTTCTCAGATTAGCATAGATGACATATAATGTCAATATATAATAAGTGATGAGATTTATTGAGACTAACGAAGCTAAATACTTGGATATAAAAAAAGCCCCTCCAAAGAGGGGCTTTGCCGACGGTTAAAAATACTGAATGTATAAATAAGCCGTTGCTAAGGCGACGCTTCCCAGCATGACCGGGATTGACCAGAGCAGGAAACGCATGAAGTGTATCGGGTGCCCTTCGCGCTGAGCCATACCGGCAACGATGACGTTGGCGGAAGCGCCGATAAGGGTTCCGTTGCCGCCGAAGCAGGCGCCCAGAGACAGGGCCCACCAGACCGGCATCATTGCCTCACGCCCGCCCATGTCAACTTCCATTGATTTAATCATCGGAATCATGGTGGCGACGAAGGGAATATTGTCAATAGCGCTGGAGAGAATGGCTGATGTCCAGACAATCAGCAAAGTAGCCTTTTTTATGCTGCCGTCGGTGAAATCAACAAACATCTGTCCCAGCATTTTGAGAACGCCGGTTTCTTCCAGGCCGTAAACGATGACGAATAAGCCGGAAAAGAAGAAGATGGTTGTCCAGTCGACAACGCCGAAAATGGCCTCGATTTTATGGTCACGTTCGCTGTGCGCATTGCCGAAAGTGTAAAGCAAAAGCAGGACGGCTGCGCCGAAAATGGCTATTGTTCCGTTGGCAATGTGCAGGTGTTCTGCCGAGATAAAGCCGCCGATAACCATGAACAAAACGATGAGCGATTTAATCAGCAGCGATTTGTCGGTAATCGAATCTCCGGCACGGATTTTCATAACTTCAACCTGATGGCGGAGCGTGGTTTGAATACGCTTGTGGTAAACCAGGTCAAAAGCCAGGATTAAGACGGCCATGGTGATGACGACAACCGGAGTCAATTCTTTAACAAAATCCATAAATGACAGATTTAAGGAAGAACCGATTAAAATGTTCGGAGGATCGCCGATCAGGGTTGCGGTGCCGCCGATGTTGGAGGCAAAAATCTCAAGCAGCAGGTACGGGTAGGGGTTGATATTGAGTTTTTGGGTAATTTTGAAAGTCACCGGCGCAATCAGCAGAACGGTGGTGACATTGTCCAGAAAAGCCGAAAATACGGCCGTTACGACGGCCAGCACGAGCAACAGTCCGCGCGGATTGGCTTTAACTCTCTGAACACCCCAGATGGCCACATATTGGAACATACCGGATTTTTCCGAAATGCCGACAATGGTCATCATTCCGACCAACAGGGAGATGGTATTGAAGTCGATTCCCTGCAGGGCGGTTGCCTGGGTTAAGATTCCACTGAAAATCATGACGCAGGCACCCAGAAGGGCGACAACGGCGCGGTTCAGTTTTTCAGTGAATAAGATGATGTAGCAAACGACGACAATGGCCGTTGCGATAACTTTCGGATCAAACCCCCAAATCAAATTGGCGGCCTGAGCAAGGTTTTCAGCCTGCATAGTTCTTATTCCTTATATGATTAATATTACTTACAATACGTTATATAAAACAAAAGCTCCTAATTTTGCGTTAAAATCAGGAGCTTGGTTCGGCGGAATGTTCCGGTTACATAAAGTGGCGGATGTGCAGGTAAAGTGCAGCAATGCCGACACTGACCAGCATAACCGGCAGCGACCAGATCAGAAAGCGCATGAAGTGAATCGGTTCACCGTGGCGCTGCGACATACCGGCGACAATGACGTTGGCCGAAGCGGCAATCAGTGAGCCGTTGCCGCCGTAGCAGGCACCCAGAGACAGCGCCCACCAAACCGGCATCATTGCTTCACGGCCTCCCATGTCTGCCTCAATGGTTTTAACCAGAGGAATCATGGTGGCGACAAAAGGAATGTTGTCGATGGCGGTTGAGACCAATGCGGAAACCCAAACAATCAGCATGGTTGTTTTTTCAATGCTGCCTTCGGTAAATTCGGTGAATTTGTGGCCGAGGAGTTCAAGCACGCCGGCTTCTTCCAAGCCGTAAACAATGGCAAACAGTCCGGCGAAAAAGAAAATGGTTGTCCAGTCCACCAGGTTGAAAGCCGATTCAATTTTACGGTCGCGTTCGGAATGAGCGTTGCCGAAAGTATAAAGCAGCATTATGACGGCAGCGCCGAACATGGCGATGGTTCCGTTGGCGACATGGATATTTTCGGCGGCAATGAAACCGGCGATGACTGCGAACAGGACAAACAGCGACTTCTTCAGCAAAGTCCAATCGGTTATGGCGTCTATGGCTTTGATTTTCATAACTTCAGCCTGATTGCGGAGGCTGGTTTTCAGCTTGCGTCCGTAAACAAAGTCAAAGGCCAGAATCAAAACCAGCATGGTAACGGCGACAACCGGCGTCAGTTCATTGACAAAGTCCATGAAAGACAAATTGAGTGCAGAGCCGATGAGAATGTTCGGCGGATCGCCGATGAGCGTGGCTGTTCCGCCGATGTTGGAGGCAAAGATTTCCATAATCAGGTACGGATAGGGATTGACCTTAAGTTTTTCGGTGATTTGGAAAGTTACCGGCACAATCAGCAGAACGGTGGTAACGTTGTCCAGCAAGGCGGAAAAAACGGCGGTAATCAGCCCCAGCGTGAACAGCAGGCTGCGGGGATTGGCGCGGGTGCGGTGTACGGCCCAGACGGCCACATATTGAAACATGCCCGATTTTTCGGCAATGCCGACGATTATCATCATTCCTGTCAGCAGGGCAAGGGTGTTGAAGTCGATGCCGGCAATGGCGGTTTCCTGCGTCAGAACGCCGGCAAAAATCATAATGCAGGCGCCGACCAGCGCAACAACGGCGCGATTGAGCTTTTCGGTAAATAAAATCAGGTAGCTGATAATCAGAATTGCCGAAGCGACCAGTTTGGCATCCCAGTTGAAAATAACGGCGGAGGCGCTGTGTAAGTCTTCAAGAGGCATTATTTATCTCCAGAGGGGTTAGTATTCAAAATAAATGCAGCTTGAATTTTAACCGCATTTATCGGCTGTTTAAATAATTTATTATTCCGTAAAGCGTATTCAACTCCTGTTCGGTGAGTTGGTTACGGATGAATATGTTGCGGAGATTAATAATCATTCTCTCGCGTTTTTCTTCAATGCGGAAATTTCCACAGTTATCTAATTTAGCTTCAAAGTGCTTAAGAAATTGTAAAACTTTTTCTTTGTCGGCAGGAGTGGTCTTGTTGGTAACCAAGCGGGCCTGAGGGGGATTAATTTGCCGCTTGTACCATTCATAGCCGACGAGCAGAACCGCCTGTGACAAATTCAACGAACAATGTTCGGGGTTGAGGGGAATTTCGATGATTGCGTCAGCCAGACAGACGTCGTCATTATGCAGGCCGGTTCTTTCCGGTCCGAACAATATGCCGCATTTGATTGAGGCCTGTTGCGCTTCGGTGATTTGAGCGGCGGCAAAGTCAGCCGTTTCGACCGGTTTAATCATATCACGGCGGCGGGCCGTGGTCGCATATATCTGCTGCAAGTCGGCAACAGCGGCTTCAACCGAGGCATAAATTTCGGCGTCGCGGAGAATTTTGTCTGCTCCGGAAGATGCAGCGACTGCCTTGGGAGACAGATGGTCTTCCCGGGGATTAACCAGCCGCAAATGATAAAGCCCGCAATTCATCATCGCGCGGGCCGTCATTCCGACATTTTCGGCGAGCTGAGGCTCGACCAGAATGATAACGGGTTGATTGGGCAGCATTGCTTTCCTGTTTGTCAGTTTTCCAGATGTACCGGGCCGCCGAGTTCGGTATTTACGTTTCTTTTGAGGAAATATTTCATATCCGTTTCATCGTTTGCGTCAATCGGCTCGGGTTCTTCGTAAGTTTGTTTATTAATCCGCTTGTAGCGTTTGTCAAGTTCTTTGGCATATTTGACAAGAGCTTTCTTTTTTTGCGGAGAATAATTGTTCAGCCGGTAATAGGTTTTTTTATTGACGCTGTTTTGAATGGCGGCTTCGCGTTCGGGCGGCGTAATGTTCATATTGTCGATTTCGGCTTCCAGCGGAGCAAGCGCATCTTCTCCGGCCTGAACCGGAGAAGACATCAAAAATGCGCATAACGTGAGGAGAAAGAGTTTTTGCATTCAGGTGCTCCTTTAGTCTGTTGCCAGAATA
Source organism: Azospirillum sp. 47_25 (assembly GCA_001917125.1). Lineage (GTDB taxonomy): Bacteria > Pseudomonadota > Alphaproteobacteria > RF32 > CAG-239 > Scatocola > Scatocola faecipullorum. The sequence goes on along the minus strand of MNTU01000035.1, from coordinate 10,707 downwards.
TCCATTGTGTTGAAAAGGATGTTTTCAAGGTCAAGCCCGGTGCCTTGTTCGACTCCGTCCATAATCTGGGTAAAGGTGACGCTCAACGGGTCGTTGGCATTGTAAACGTCTTCATAGCTCTGTTTTAAGATTCTTTTATAGTTTTTGGGCATGTCTTTAATATTCTGGTCGTAACTTTCCGGAATTTTATAGCCCATTTTACGGAGATAATCGGTCAGAACGAGCATGTTGTGGCGGTTAACTTCGGGGGCCAGCCGTTCCTGTCCGTAATCGTCGCCGAAAGTTGTGGCTTCGCCGACATAGTTTAATTTGCCGTGCTGAGCAGAACCGCGCCAGGTTTTGACGCCGCTGCGGTCTCGCGATTTGGCCCAGGGGTCAACCGGAAGCACTTCGCCGTTGGTTTGGCCTCCGCTGTATTCAGGAATAGTCGGGACGCCTTCTTCCGCCGGCTTGTTGGCAACCTCTTCAAAATAGCCGTCGTTAGGCTTGGGAGACCAGGGATTTGTCGGTAATTGGGCAAACGCAGCTGATGCCATAGTCAGGCATCCGAGGACCGCAAGTAATGAGAAATATTTTTTCATGGCCGCCTCCATCAGTCTCCATTCTTTATTTATCATACTATAAATTAAACCAAAATAATAGTTACATTTAGGTTACAACTCACTAATTTAGAGCAGAAAGGTTAGTTTTTGTTTAATTCTCCCGGTTTTCCGGACGGGATTTTTTTATTTCCTTGAGTTCTTTGCGCAGAGCCCGCACTTCCTGATAAAGGCTGTCGGCGCTGATGCATTCCTCAACCTCGCCGTTCAGTCCGTAAGCACAGAAACGGCGGTTTTTCTTCAGGTCTTCGACTCTGTGAGCCGCCAGACCGATAACGGTGGTGTCGGGAGCAACATCTTTGGTGACGATAGCGTTGGAGCCGATTTTGACGTTATTGCCGACTTTTATCGGGCCGAGAACCTGAGAGCCGGAACCGATAATGACATTGTTGCCGATGGTGGGATGGCGTTTGGTTGTTACTTTGCCGTTTTTATCGAAGACGGTGGTGCCGCCGAGCGTGACATCGTGGTAAAGAGTGACGTTGTTGCCGATTTCGGCGGTTTCGCCGATAACGACTCCCATGCCGTGGTCTATAAAAAATCCTTTGCCGATTCGGGCTCCGGGATGAATTTCGACGCCGGTGAGAAAACGCCCGATTTGCGAGATAATCCGCGAGGTGAGGCGAAAGTTGCGTTTCCAAAGGTAATGTGAAAGGCGGTAGATGAGAATCGCGTGCAGCCCGGAAGACAGCAAAACCGCTTCGGTTCGGTTGCGGGTGGCCGGATCCCGGGCGATGACGGCATCAATGTCCTGTAAAATAAGCTTGTATTTTGACTCCATTTTGTGCTACAGTCCTTTGCAAAAATTAATAATTTATACAGTTTTACTGTAATATACTTAATCGTTGTTAAATTTTAAGTTAAAAAGAGACATTATATGACTGAAGTTTTATTTAACGGGCATGCCGGCCGTTTGGAAGGCCGTTATCATCAGAGTGACAAGCCCGGAGCCCCGATTGCACTGATTCTGCATCCGCATCCGCAATACGGCGGAACGATGAACAATAAAGTGGTCTATACTCTGTTCAGCTGTTTTCAGAATTTGGGCTTTTCAGTTCTTCGTTTTAATTTTCGCAGCGTCGGGCGTTCGCAGGGCGAGTTTGAAGACGGTCCGGGCGAGCTGTCGGACGCAACCGTTGCGCTTGACTGGCTGCAGTCAGTGAATCCGGAAGCGCGCCAATGCTGGATTGCCGGTTATTCTTTCGGCGCGTGGATCGGTTTGCAGCTGTTGATGCGTCGGCCTGACATTAACAACTTTATTGCGGTTTCTCCGCCGGCGAATGAAAAAGACTTTACTTTCTTGGCACCTTGTCCGACTTCCGGCCTGGTTTTGCAGGGCGGGGCCGATGAGATCGTCAATCCGGCAAGCGTTGCCGCTTTGGCCAAACGCCTGAATGCTCAGCGCAACGTTCAGGTCGATTTTGCCTTGATTGAAGAAGGCGACCATATGTACAATAATCATCTGGTTGATTTGTATAAAATTGCGGGGAATTATATTATCGGTGCCATGCAGAAAAAAGCGCCGATGAAAAAGCGCCGCGGCCGCCGCAAAAAGGTTGAAATGGAACAGGACAATCTGCTGATCGGCCATAACGACGATATTGACATGGATGATGAAGAAACCGGATATGAGGGCGATGCCGAGGACTTTGAAGAGGAAGAAGAATAAGGCATCTGCGCTATAGGTTGGTGAAAAGAGAGGGATATTCCCTCTCTTTTTTATTGCTGAATAAAATTAAAGGTTGCTTTAAATGCTTTTTATGTTAAATTCGTCGTAGAAAATAATTATTTTTGTAACTTAAAATTTAATCATTATGGATGTATTTATTGAAAAAGCAAAAGTTAAAAAGGTGCTTCGGCGAAAAGAATATCAGGAAGTTTTCTTTAAAAGCAGGCTTCTTAACGGTTCAAAATCGCTCAAGATTTATGACTGCGAAAAAGATATTGCTTCTTTGCTGAAAAAGTCTTTCTGGGGATGCCGTTCGGTTTTTGAAATTCATTGGCTGAGGCTGTTTCCGGTTAAAGTATGTTTGGACGGTGTTCCGCTGAGGGAATTTGAAGAAAAGGACTATCCGGAAGAGCTGAAAATCCGCCTTATGCCGGAAGAAGAAAGAGACAAGATGTTTTTGGACAGACTGTCGGCCTTTTTGCAGAGTTATCCGAAAAAAGACGATTTTGACGTTGCCGTTTATTCGCTGCCTTCTTTGTGGCTGCGGGCTTATGCCTGCGCTCTGTTGGGAAAAGCCAGAAAAAACGGGTATTTGGATGATGAATTGCAGCAACGGCGTTATTCTCTGATGCTTGATTTGCTGAAAATGCTTGATGAGCCTGATTGCTGGCTTTCTTTGCCGGCGGAGTGGCCGTTTTGTTTATCCGGCTTGGGCGGCGTTTCCGAAGAAGTACGGGAAAATGTTGCCAAAAGGATGAATATTCAGTTAAGCGACAGGCTGATTTCAATATATTTTGTTTGTTTAATCAGCGCTTTGCGTTATGCTTACAGAAGCGATATTTTTGAGCTGGAGAGTTATATCAGCCAGAATTACGGAATGTTTTCAAGCAAAAAGATTGATAAGGCTTTGCTGCTGGGCTGCAACAGTATCCTTTCGCTGTATCGCCCATTTAAATGTGTGCCGAATTTTATTATTGACGCGCAGCTTTCATTGGAGGAGATAAAATATTATCTTTCTCAGCAAAATTGGTAAAAATAAATCCCGGGCTTAATTTCCGGGATTTGTTTTTTTTAAATGGTTCAGAATGTAAATGCGGATGGCGCTGGAAAGGTTTTCGTGTTCACGTTTAGAATCAATTTCGGTGACTAACTGGTTGATGCTGAGTCCTTTTTGCTGGGCAATGGCTTCCAGCTCTTCCATAAATTCAGGTTCCAGCGAAATGCTGGTTGAGTGGCGGTTAGCGATAACGATAGATTTTTTGAGCATCAGTTTTTTTTGCGGAAAGCATCAATTGAAACAACAGTAGCAATGCCGCCGGAGGCTTTTTTCGGTTCTTCGGCGTCTTCTTCTTCGGCAAAAAGGCTGCCGGCCGTTTCTTCCGGCTCATCGGCACTGTTGAAGCTGAGGCCGAATTTGGCATAAGGGTCGCCGAAATAAGTAATGGCTTCATAAGGAATGGTAAGGGTCTGCGGAATGCCGTTGAAACTTAAGTCAATGGAAAAATAATTGTTGGCGACAACCAGATTGGAATATTGATGCTGAATGACAATGGTCATTTCGTTGGGGTATTGGTTTTTCAGCCCCTCGGACATACTGACCTGGGGATGGGTGGTTTTGAAAGTGATGTAAAAATGATTTTCGCCGGGCAGTCCTTGGCGTTCGGCAATTTTTAAAGCTTCAACCACAACATGTTTCAATGATTTTTCAATCAGTTTGTCGTAATTAATTTCTGTTATATACCCGGTCATCTTTATTATCCTTATCTTAAAAAACGGGCCGTTCTGTTGCTAGGTGGCCCAGACCCCACTCAGCACCAACCAAGGTGCCGAGGATTTAGATTTGTCGCTTTAGACTAAGCAGCCAAAGCAACCGGTGCTACGTTATTATCGTTAGCATTCGTTTTAATTTGAACCGATAACGGTGGTATCTCACCGGACACAGCTCATATCTTTACTGCTCCCAGTCAATCCTGTTTCACCCCCATAGAATGATTTGTACAGCAAGTTTTATGCTCGTTAGTTTTTATTCCGGTGTACTCGGTTGTACACGGTGAAAAAATTAACGGTGCAGCAAACTTATTCTCCAAATCCTTTATATCGCACAAATAATTATTTGTTGTCTGACCTGTCAGGTCTGGTGGAGGTGCCGGGTACTGCCCCCGGGTCCTAAAAGCCTATTTCATACTGCCTCTAGTGTCATAGCTGATTGCTCAGCGAAAATAATTATAGCTGTAAAAATCACAGATTTCAAGAGAAGATATGCGGAAGATTATATCGACAAAAAGGTTGACAAACAAAGGCTCCCGATTATGATAGGTTCGAAAAATTATTTTTATTTTAATAATCATATAAATCATTATCATTATGGAAGAAAAAAAGGAAAGCCAACGGATCCGCATGTTGGAACTGCTGACAAACGAAGAAAACAATCTGATGCTTTATGACGCTTTGCATGATAAAGATTTAACGAAGTTCTTTTATCTGCTGAAACAAGGTTATGCCTTAACGCCGTTTTTGCTTAACTGCATGATTGACTACGGGTATGAGAAGCACATAGAGAAAGCTTTGTGTGTTTGTGACAGGTGCAGTTTTGCCATTTATGATTTTTTCTGCATTTACTGGGGGGTTGATAAGACGGAGGATTTTTTTGTTAAAAACAGCTATACCAAAGTTATTCAAAAGCGTTTTTCAACGAAATCTCTGGTTAAATATCAGCTTTGGGAACTTTTGGCCGAGCGGCGGGAATATGTCGTTCTTGCCGAGCACGGCCAGATTGAACTTTTAAAAAAGCTGAAACAGGAGAACCCTTCCGATCATTTGCTGGGTGTACGCGAGGCTTTGCGTAAGGTGAATGCCGTGGAGGCGTTGGCCGAGTTGAAAGACTGGATCGGGCTTGCGGGACTTCCCGAGGGGGAGCTGAAGCTTTTTGAATTAAAAGAGTGGCGTTATGTTGATTTTGACAAGGTTTCCTTTTTGAGAAAAGTGCCGCAGGAGCAGCTTTTGCAGGAAGTTTATGAGGCCGGCGGGGGAGATTTCCTTTTTTGGGCAGGGGGTTCTTCTGCTGCCGCATGGAGCAAGTTTTGTCATCCTCTCTTGTTGGCACGGAAGTATTATCAGCCTTTTATCAGCCAAAAACTGTGGGCTGAACTGGCCGAAGCCGGTGCTTATGAAGCGGTTGACTGGGATTGTTTTTATAAACAATGCCTTGCTCAAAAGAACGGGAAATTTTGCTCTTATGCGGCCAAAGCCGGCCGCTGGGATGTTCTGGCCAAGTATCGCAAACGCTGGTTTCTGTTCGGATGCGGACAATTCAGGTGGTGGCTTAAGAGCTTTGCCTGAGTTTGTTTTTTCTTAAAAGAGCGTGGTATGCACCGCGCTCTTTTTTGTTGTATGTTTTGCGTGATAATGTTATAGGGGACATATTGAATTAATTTTTATGGCAATAATCTTTAAAACATCAATTATTATGGCAAAAATGGAATTGACTGAAGAACAATGGCAGAAATTGGGTCAGCATCTGCCGCAGAACGGGGATTTTTTGTTTTCTCTGCTGCCAAATTCGGATTATATGCTCAATGCGGTTCGGCATGGCGTGGTGTTAAATTCGCGAATGCTGGTCTATCTGCTGCTGACTGAGCGCGACTCTCTTGTTTTCACGCTGATTGCCGCCGCCGAGAAGCATACCGACGGTGTTTATGACTTTATGTGTACTGTATGCGGCGAAAATGCGGCGATGGATTTTATCGTCAGGCATGAACTTAAAGATATGTACCGGCATTTGACGCCGGCTTATCTGCGGGACAGAGAGCTCTGGGAACTGCTGGCGGAGAATGGAGAGTATCAGCTTTTGGCCGATAACGGGCAATATGACTTGTTGGAACAAAAGAACCAATGGGTTCTTTTAGCCGGCTGCGGGCAGTATGAACGGATTATCCGGGCTGAAAAATGGGATGCCTTGAAATTGAGTCATGAGGGAATGGAGAAATTGGCACAACTCGGCCTTTGGAAGCATTTCTATGACGGTCGTGAGGTTTCTCTGGTCAACGGCTTTTCGGAAACACAGATCCTTGAACGTTTGTGGGAGGAAGGCCAACAGCAGCTTTTGTTTGAGTTTCGCGAAGATAAGTTTTTGCTGGGCAAAGGCTGGGTTAAACCGTATCAGGATAATGGTTTATGGGGAAGCTTAACGGCCTACGGACATGCCGATCAAGTGGATTGGGAGGCCTATCTGGCGAAAATTCCCGATTTTAACCGCGTCAAGGTTTTTGATGAAGCTGAAAAAGCAAAATGCTGGGATTTTTTGGCGCGTCATCATCAGCACCGGAGATTGCTCAGGCACGGGTGTTTTATCCGCTGGCTGAAAAGTTTCTGAGTTCATTTTTTCAAATCAAACACGGAAGGAGGCTTCCGTGTTTTTTTATTGGCTTTTCGGGATTATCTGCTATGCTGAAAAAAACATTCAAGGAGATGCAGATGACCAAAGTTGCGATGTGGTGCCGGCATGAGGCGGATAACCTGATTGGAATCGGGGATGATATTCCCTGGCACATTCCTTCGGACAGCCGGTTCTTTGCCGATGTCATTGCGGGGCAGGACGTTGTGTTCGGACGCAAAACGTATGAAACTGTTCCGCCTGAGGTTTTGTCTGACTGTGCCGTGTGGGTGTTAAGCAAAAATCAGAATTATGAGCCGCGCAATCCGGATACAGAGCGTCTGGTTGGCGATGTTCGTGCTTTTAAGGAGTTTGAGGGGGATTTGTATATCGGCGGCGGTGCCGCGGTTTATTTGCAGTTTATGGACGGGGCGCCGAAACTTCAGCCGGATATTATTGTTGACTGTGTTTACGGCGGTGCCGTTGATGACAGTCTGCCGGGGGAGAAAATTACGGTGACGCCTTGTGTGGAGATAATGAAAAAGAAATATTTTAAAATCAGCAATGATTATGAAAAGGACGGTGTCCGGGCTGCATTATGGGTGAAAAAAGGCGATTTTGTGGAGCAATCGGTTTTGAAACGTTTGCTGCTGTTATTGGAAAGCAGATAAACAAAGGCCCCGTTGCTTTGATGACAACAGGGCCTTTTCGGATGATGCGGATTATTTCTTCTGAGGAACATATTTCCAACCTTTTTCGGTAATTTTAAGTTCTAACTGTGTGTTATTCAAACAAATTTTGTCTTCCAGCGGTTTGATGGCCGCGGCTGATTTTTCGATGCAGCAGGCATTGCCTGAGCCCATATCAAAAACCAGATAACTTTTACGGTCAGAACTTTCATAACCGCAGCAGCAGTAGGTATGTCCGGCACCGAAGAAATAAGACTTCCGGTTCGGAGAAACTTTAATTCTCTCCAGCGGCGTTTCCGGGGCAATGTCGATATTGAACCGTTTGGCCGCTTCTTTCAGCTGAGGGACGATTTTGTCTTCCTCAACGTTTTTACTTTGAAATCCGTTCAGTTTCATTGTTGTAAATTTTTGAATTAGTAAATACAGAAAAATAAATCTCTGTCGTTTTTATAGACGAATTTTTGTAAAAAGCAAGAAAAAAACACCCTACCGAAAGGTAAGGTGTTTTTCATGGTGTGTTTTTTTTCAGGTTAACATCTGCTGCCGGGATGACTCGCGTCAGCCGGGCAGCAGTTAAGATTGGGGCCTTATTTTTTTCTTATTTCCGCGAAACGCTGGTTATTTTCCACGCGTTGGCGGAGGTAGTGAACGCCGTCGTATTCAAACTCGGTAAGCGGGGTCATGGATACCACGTTGGCGGTGTCAATGATTTCGACCTTGGCTTTTTTGCCGGGTTCCTTGATTATCGGGCGGACAGCGAAGTCGGCACCTTTGGTGACTTCGGCCCATATTTTTACCGGGATGTTGGGCTGAATGAGATCCTTTCGGTTGCCTTTGCCGGATTGTTTGGAAACGATCAGGGTGAAGGCCATTACTCGTTTGATTTCTCGTCCTGTGGCAGCAGCCATGGCTGTTTTTGCGGTTGCTGCACTCAAATACTCCTGGTTCAAATTTTTTTTACACATAATTGTAAATTTTTTATGTCCTAACGGACGGTTAAACATACTAATTAACTGTTACCGTCTATAAAAACATAAATTTATGAGGATTGCAAGCTTAAAATGACAAAAATTAGCGAAAAATATACAAAAACAGCTTAAGTCAAAGACTTAAGCTGTTTTACGGTAAAGCGACGGGTGTTTATTCAGGCCTCTTTGAGGGCGTAAGATATTTTATCACCGTCTTTTTGCAATGTATAGTATTCGTTGTTTAAACGAATCTCCGTTGCGCGGGTTAATTCCACTTCTTCGGGAGAGACGGCAACGGCGTTGAGCAGTTCGTCTCCGACCGCGAGAATCAGCAGCATCGGTTTGTTTTCATCGTTATGGGCGCGCATAAACCAAATTCCGACAGGCGTTTCGGTTTTAAATCTGCCGCAGTTTTGGCGGAAAGTTGCAAGGCGTGTGTGAACCTGCGATGATTCGACGGTTACTTTGAATCGTCCCGCTGCATAGCCCAATGCCGTATAGGCATCATGACTGTTTAAATTTAATAATTGTTTTTTCATGATAGTTGTTTTTAGTGAAACAAACATAATTATAGCAAATCGGGCTCATAAAAGCATAAAACCGATGCAAGTGCAAGGTAAAAACAAGGCTGTTGAAATCCGGCGGATTAAAAGGGAACGCTTATCCCAGCAAAGAGAGAACCGCGCCGACAAACAAGGGAATGGACAAGTTGTCGTCGATTTCGATTTTATCTTCATACATTTCCGCAAAGGTGGCGACAAAGGCGGCCAGAATGCTGGCGTAGGTTACCGGCAGAATGAAATTGCAGATAACCATAATGAGGAGGGCGCTGACAAAAAATGCGGCGGTTCCCTCAATGGATTTGTTTTTATAAAGGCGGCGGCTGCCGTAAGCTTTGCCGAAGAGGGCGGCACAGGTGTCGGAAATAAGCATGATGCTCAGAGCAACGACTGCGACATTGGCCGGAAAGAGCAGAGTACAGGCAATTGCCGCCAGCATGACGTATGCACCGCCGCTGAGCTGAAGCTGACTGCGTTTGAGTTCTTTGTTGCGGAGCGTGCGGTAGAACAAAAGGCCGAAAGTCCGTCTGGCCCAGCGCCATTTTTTGTAGTTGCCGTATTCAAGGATAACGTCGCCGACGAAAATGGCGGAAAAGACGATAATGCTGATGCTGGGCTGTACGAAATAAATCAAAGCCGGAATCCACAGCGAACTCAGGTGGATCAATTTACGGGCCAGTTCTTTTTTGAAAGATTTGTTGACATCAATGTGAAGATCGGATGCCAGAACCTTGGGGTTCAGGGGAGAACGGCTGAGTTTGTTTTTGTAATTGTTAATGTTAAAGCCGTATTTTCTGATTTTCATTTTTGGCCCTTCAACGGTTGCGCTGGTTAAAATTCATTTGTTCATTAGCATTATTATTTGTTAAAGTAAAGGTTAAAGCTATGAATTTAATAACTTTTCATTTTTCGGTCAGTCGTTTGTCATTTTTTGCGGCAGTCAGGCGGGAAACGATTTCGTTAATCAGAAGAATAACCATAAATGCGGCAATCATGCTGAATACCGAATGGGAGAGAAAGTGTTGCCCGCGGTACATTTGATAGAGGGCGGCCGTCCAGCCGACAGCCAGTCCGACAGCCAGTCCGAGCCAGCGTTTCCACGGCGTGTCAAAGCAGAAAAACAGCGCCATAAAGGCAAAGCCGGCAGTGGCATGTCCGGCCGGAAAACAGCGCCCGGGTTTGGGCTGAATGAAGTCGGCGGGATAGCTTTCCAAAATGCGGACGAAAGGATAAAGCCCGTTATAAATGTTCAGCTGGTAGGGGCAGTAAACGTTGGTGACATATTTGGCACCGGCAATGAGGGCAGGGACGAAAATGATGCTTAACAGCATAATCCAATAAGGTTTGTTGTCGGGTCTCAGTTGTTTTTGCCGGATTGAAAGGGCAAGTCTGGCCAGGCAGCAAAGTGCCGTGACGGCAAGCAGAGTTTTGATGCCCTTGTAGAAAAAGACCGAAAGCTTTTTGTGCAGTTCCGGGTAAATCAGCCAGCGATTATGCGGGCGGTCAAAAAAATATTCCTGCAAGTCGGTGTCCCAGTCAGTAAAATATTCGAGCAGGAGAACCGCTGCCAGGAGGAAAAATCCGATAGTGAGTTTTGTGATCAGTTTCTTCATAATTACTTTTTGAGAAAATGTTTCCAATGAGAGGCGGACTGGTAGAAGGCGACGGCCTCGTCGAGGAGGGTTTGAACATGCGTGGGTTGGGTTCCGGCGGGGAGGACGGCGTAATCGCGCACCGGTTTCAAGATGACACCGGCGCCGTTTTTGACATAGCCGATTTTTTGGAAGTTGCTGACAAAAAAGCGGCTTTCGTAGTCGGGAGACAGCGCGTCCTGGCCGTAAAAGCGGCTT
>MNTU01000034.1 GCA_001917125.1 Azospirillum sp. 47_25 | reverse complement strand
CGATCGTTTTCATGATACACCTCGCAGATATAACTGAATCAAAGCCTGAATACAGGTTAACACAAAGGGCGAGCTGTGTCAATACAAAATAAGGAGACGTTTTCCGTAGGACTAAAGATTATAGATATTTCAGATATAAAAAAAACACCCCCTCCCGGAGGTGCTTCTTTTATAGTCCTTTTTAATTTGACTGTGTCATTCCCTGAGACAGTTTTTTCAACTGGTTGATAATGTTGCTGACGGTTTGGGAATATTCTTCCTCCGAAATTCCGCCGCTTTTATCCGTATCCAGTTTGGAAAAAACTTTAGCCGTCACTTTTTTGGTTTCTTCCATTTTATAATCCAGAAATTCTTCTTCTGAAATTTCTCCGTCACCGTTGGTGTCGATTTTGGCAAACTGCTCGTGAATCAATAAAGACGGATCGGCACTTTGCGCCAAAGCCGGATGAACGGCCCAGAGCAGCATTCCTGCAGTCAGAATAACTTTTTTCATTATTTTCTCCTAATAAGAACGGGCGTAAATAACGTCCATGGTTGCCGGCTTGCCGGTCAGCAGACAGATTCCTTCCGAACCGGACTGGTCAAACGGAATGCAGCGGATGGTGATTTTCATTTCTTTCAAAATGCTTTCCGATTCCGGATCACCGCTCCATTTGCCGCGAACAAAAGCAACTTTTCCCTGTTTGTTGTCTTCAATCCAGACATTCGATTCGGCAAAATATTTTTTGAATTCGGCAGGGTCGGTAATATCCGTGCGGATATTGTGCTCCAGACGGTTTTTCGCTTTGGCGAAGATGTCTTTCTGCATTTGTTCCAAACGAGAGGAAACAGAGGCGACAAACTCGTCAAATCCGACAATTTGTTTGCCTTCCGGTGTGCCGAGCTTGGTCCGCTCCTTAACCATAACCTTATTGCCCTCAACATCGCGCATGCCGATTTCACAGATAACCGGCGCTCCCTTGCGGGTCCATTCCCAGAACTTGTCAACCGAAGCTTTGTCACGGCGGTCGATTTTCAAACGAATTTTTTCGGCAAACGGAGCCTGCGTTTTCAAAGCGGCAGCCAGTTTGTTGATATAAGCCATAATCGCCTCGCTGTCTTCCGGCTTTTTGATAACCGGAACGATAACCACCTGGTAAGGCGCAATTTTCGGCGGAACCACCATTCCGTCGTCATCGGCATGGGTCATGATAACGCCGCCGATAAGACGGGTAGAAACGCCCCAGGAAGTCGTATAGGCATATTCCGACTGCCCCTGATTGTTGATAAAGGAAATATTGGCCGATTTGGCAAAATTCTGCCCCAGAAAATGCGATGTTCCGGCTTGCAGAGCTTTACCGTCCTGCATCATGGCTTCCACGCAGTAGGTGTCAACGGCTCCGGGGAATTTTTCATGTTCCGGCTTGCGGCCGACCAGCACCGGCATTGCCAGCGTGTTTTCGCACAAATCGCGATAAGCCTCCAACATGCGCTTGGTTTCCTCTTCGGCTTCGGCGGCGTTGGCATGAGCCGTATGCCCTTCCTGCCAAAGGAACTCGCGCGTTCTCAAAAACAGGCGGGGACGCATTTCCCAACGTACCACGTTGGCCCACTGGTTAACCAGCACCGGCAGGTCGCGGTAAGACTTAACCCATTTGGAAAAAGAGTCGGCAATAATCGCTTCTGAAGTCGGACGGACGATTAAAGGTTCTTCCAGTTTTGAATCCGGGGTTAATTTACCGTCTTTCATTGACAGGCGGGAATGGGTGACAACAGCCATTTCTTTGGCAAATCCGTCAACATGCTCGGCTTCTTTTTGAAAGAAAGACAACGGAATAAACATTGGGAAATAGCAGTTTTCATGTTCGGTTTCTTTGATTTTTTCATCAAAAACATCGCGGATGCGTTCCCAGATGCCGTATCCCCACGGCTTAATAACCATACATCCGGGAGAGGAAGAATTCTCGGCCATATCGGCTTCGCTGACAACATTTTGATACCACTCCGGATAATTACCGGCTCTTGTGTTTTTTAGTCCCATAAGTTTATTCCTTTTTTAATATGACATAATTAAAGGCTCGCCGCCCCAATGCGGAAAGCACGCCGCCACTATAAACACTTTTTGCCTGTTTGCCAAGAGGTTATTTATAAAACGATAATGTAAAGCCTTAAAGGACGGTAATGGCCAGAGCAGCGAGAATGTCGCTGGCCTGCGCTTTGGAAATGTAAGCGCCCTTTAAGTTGGCCGCTTCGCTAAATGTCAGACCGCCCAAATCGCAGCCGCGCAAATCGGCTCCCTTAAACCGGCATTGGCGGATAACCGCCTCCCGCATGCTGCAGTCTTCCCATATCGTATCGCGGAAATCGCAGTCGTTCAGCTCCGCCCCGTTAAAGTTAAGTTCGCGAAGCGTCAGCTTCTTGAAGTTAAAGCAGGGCATAAAACAATAGCATAGCTGACATTGCTCAAATTCACAGTTGAGATTGCTGGTATCGGAAAAATCGCTGCCGGAAAGTTTGCAGTTTTCAAACTTGGCATCAAACAGCCGGCAGCCGTTAAAATTACAGTTATTTAAATCACAGTTTCTGAAAACGGCACCGTTAAAATCGGAATAAGAAAAATCAATGTTAGACATCTTGCAATCGTTAAAAACGGCATTCTCCGCTTTCAGACTGCGCAAAGCCGTCCCGTTGAAAAAGCACTTGAAAAACGCGGGTTCTTCTGTTTCGGCCAGAATTTCAGACAGCTTGGAATAATCTATTTCCTGATTTTCAATCATTTTTCCTCACAAAAAAAGTCCGGTAAACTCTACCAGACTTTTTATTGACAGGCAAGTCATTCTCAGGCCAGCAGTCGATAACCCGGGCCGGAAACGGTTTTTTTAAAGAATATCCTCAATCTCGCGGACGGCTTTGCGGTTTCTTTTTTCCTGCATAATCTGGTCGCGAAATTTTTCCCTCGCTTCCATATTTTTCATCATCAGGTCACTTTTTTCTTTAGCTTGTTTCAACGCCAGTTCTTTATTGGCCTGAGCTTGCGAAAGCAGCAAATCTTTGGCATCCTGGGGCAGGGAGGTTTTGCCTATTTTGTAAACGGCTTCGTTATAGTCCTCGTTAATCTCGGCGTTTTCTTTGGCCAGCCAATGTTCGGGACTGCGCTTCTGCATTTTTTTCATTGCTTTCATGTCATGCTTGTCGCATTTTTTGCAGGGTTTGCCTTGTTTCATATCTTTTTGCTGCGGTTGGGCGGCCTGATTGCCGGCTTCGTTGACAGTCGCGGCGTTGGCTTCAGCGTTATGGTGAACATCGCGGTGCCAAAAGGCATCGGCATTGGCGGCAGCCATCGCCAAAGGCAGAATAAGCGCTGCACCGTAAAGTAATTTTTTCATGATTTTTCCTTTCCAAACTTACCAGAAACTAACAAAACACTTTAATTATAATAACGAAAGCCCGAATTGCAAGAGATGTAAATATTCAGTTTCAATTAAAGAAATCTCTTGCATATTAAAATGGTTATACTAGGATTAATACGTTATAATCCTTTGGGATTTATAACGAACGTATCAACCTGTTTGTGAAAAGGATTAAGATAATGGCAACAGGAACAGTAAAATGGTTTAATAACAAAAAAGGTTATGGCTTCATCACTCCCGATGAAGGCGGTCAGGATATTTTCGTACATATTTCTGCAGTTCAGAAAGCAGGTATGAGAACTTTAAATGAAGGTGCTAAAATCAGCTATGAATTAATGAGCGAAAGAGGCAAAACTGTTGCCGGTGAATTAAAAGTTGCCGAGTAATTAGACCATTTTACCGCAGAAAGCTCCGTCTTGCACGGAGCTTTTTTTGTAAAAACAAAAACCGTTCAGACTCAGCATCTGAACGGTTTTTTTCAGAGACCGCAGTAAAGCGGCCTCCGAGCTTCTGCAAAATATGCTGCTTAAACAGCAATTGCCGCTAGAACTGCTCCTGCAATTCGAAGAAATAAGCCTGCGGATGATCGCAAACCGGGCATTTTTCAGGAGCTTTCGGGCTCTCGACACGGTGTCCGCAGTTAGCGCATTCCCAAATAACTTTGGTCGGACGTTCAAAAATCTTACCTTCAACCAAAGAGTTGAGCAGGGCATTGTATCTTTCTTCGTGGCCTTTTTCGATTTTGGCAACGGACTCAAACAGAAAAGCGATTTTGGTAAAGCCTTCTTCGTGAGCTTCCTTAGCCATGCGGTCATACATATCGGTCCATTCATAATTTTCGCCGGCAGCAGCATCTTTCAGATTGGTGATAGTGTCGGGAACCTGACCGTCATGCAGCAGCTTGAACCACAGTTTGGCATGTTCTTTTTCATTGTTTGCAGTCTGTTCAAACTTGTCGGCAATGATATTATAGCCTTCTTTCTTGGCCTTGGAAGCATAATAGGTATATTTGTTGCGGGCCATAGATTCGCCGGCAAAAGCATCCATTAAGTTCTTTTCGGTTTTCGAGCCTTTAAGTTCCATAGTCTTAGTCTCCTTAATTAGAACGTTTAGTTGTTTTTCTTGCAGTTCGGACAAATCCCTTTGAGTGAAATGTCAAAACTTTCCACGAATAATCCTGTCTCAGCCAGAACTTTATCTGCCAAATCAGGAGCGATGTCATAAGCAACATCATAAACTTTATTGCATTTTGTGCAAATAAAATGATAATGCTTGCACAAGTTATGATCAAAGTGAACCGAACCGTCCAGCCCGTCTATTCTGCGGATAATGCCGTTTTCCGCCAGCTGGTTCAGGTTACGGTAAACCGTTGCCAGACTGAGCGAGGGCATTCCCTTGCGGGCAAGTGCGTAAATTTCATCCGCCGTCGGATGAATAACGTTTTCCCGTAAGGTCTTGAGAATATGTTCACGTTGTTTGGAATATTTCATAATCGTCCTGCTTTAAACTGATAATGATTATTGTTTTTGTTTTTGTTTATAGCCTAAATTTTCTGATTGTCAATCACCTTTTTAGAGGTTATGTATATAAGCAATATAAAATTAACCGTTAATTTGTAAAAGGAGACACAGATGAATGCTGTCGAAATAAAAAAAGACATTTATTGGGTAGGGGTTAAAGACTGGAATCTGGTCGAGTTCCACGGCTACAGCACGCCGCACGGCTCAACTTACAACTCTTATCTGATTATGGACGATAATATCACATTGGTTGACGGAGTAAAACATTATCTTTCTCATGAAAATATCGCCCGCATCCAAAGCCTGACGGATTTCAGCAAGATTAAGTATATTGTCGTCAACCATGTTGAAATGGACCACTCAGGTAATATTCCCGAATTGATGAAACTGGCGCCGCAGGCGACGATTGTCACCAACTCTGCCGGAAAAATGGCGTTGGAAGCTCATTTTGATACGGCAGGCTGGAATTATCATATTGTCAAAACCGGTGACAGTCTGAACATCGGCAAACGGACGCTTGAGTTTATGACCACCCCGATGCTGCACTGGCCGGATTCGATGATGACTTATGTTAAGGAAGACAAACTGCTGCTTTCCAATGACGGTTTCGGTCAGCACTACGCCAGCGACGCTTTGTTTGTTAAAGATGCGCCGTTTGATTGCATCATGCAGGAAGCCAAAAGCTATTATGCCAATATTCTGTTCCCTTACGGCATGCAGGCCGAAAAAGCTCTGGATACGGCGGGAAGCCTCGGACTTGATATTGAAATGATTGCCCCGTCGCATGGCTGTATCTGGTCCGGAAAAGAAGAAGTTACGGCCATTATTAATGCTTATTGCAAATGGGCAAGCGGCAAAAATGAAGGCAAGGCGGTTATTGTTTACGATACCATGTGGGGTGCAACGGCTAAAATGGCGGAAGCGGCCATGAGTGTTTTCCAGGATGCCGGAATTCCGGTGGTTAAGCACTGCCTTGCAGTTAAAAACGTTTCTGAAGTTATGGTTGATTTCCTTGATGCCAAATATGTCGTGATCGGCAATCCGACATTAAATAACCAGCTGTTTCCGCGCGTTGCCGGTTTCGTAACCTATATGCACGGTCTGGCTCCGAAGAACAAAACGGCCATGTGCTTTGGCTCTTATGGATGGAAACCGGGCGTTGTCAAACAAATTCAGGCGGTTTATGAAGATCTCGGCTGGACAACGGTTGAACCGTTTGAAGAGAAATATACGCCGAAATCCGATGTCTTGGAAAAATTGAAAGAGCGTGTCAGAGAACTGATAGCTAAATAGATTCGGTAAAAAGAAAAACCCCTGTCCGGTTTGACCGGCAGGGGTTTTTCTTTGGTTTGTAACAGCTAATCGGAGAATTTCAGATAAGGAACGGCATGAATGGTTAAGCCGTGTTTATTGCAGTAGTCCTTTAATTCTTGGACCGTATATTGCATTTCCTTATCATTGCCGCGTAAGGGAACGAAAGTGAGCGTTTCGTCACCTTTACATTCCAGCATAATCTGGTTGTCCTTGCCGTCAATCATGATTTTCATAGGAATCAGACTTCCGTCATTTTTAACCATTCCGATAATGTTATACAAGTCTCTGGTTCTTTCTTTTAAACATAAATCATTATAGAAATAAAAACTTTTTCCAGTCTGCAAAGTTATGCCGCGGGTCGTCTTAACCACATAACCGACGGTCAAACCGCCGTCTTCCTTAATAAACAATGTACGGTAATGATCAATATGATCAGTACCGAACAAGGGGTCTGCACCCGGTGTCCCGTGAGCACTGAAAATCACATGCTCCTCTGATATATTATATAAATCAGAGTTGATAAACAGCTTGTTGTCTTGAACAGTCATTACACTTGCTTTCGAAGTTTCTTCCTTATCCAAAGAGGCTTTGGATTGATTGCTGCGTCCGCAAGAGACGAAAACGACAGCGGCCATGACCAGACCTGTCAAAAAGAATTTTGTTTTCATGTTCTTCAAATTTTTATGTTGTTAAACTATTTGCCGGAAGTGATGAGCGGAAGCATCGAATAATTGATGTTTTCTACCCCCATTTCCTTAATTTTATTTATCTGCATGTCTATACTGAGACCGGCACGTTTGGGGTTAACTCCCGCCGCAATACAGTGATAGTCTGCGACTTCGCCGCCGGTAACAGTCGCCGGAAGCCAATAATTGTCTTCCGTTGCAATGGCTGAGATGATACCGCTTTTAGAGGTCAACATCTCATTGTCCCAGAAATACATCGCCCCGCTTCCCGATACCGCATACAAAACGCCTTCCTTATATTTAATCGCCACACATTCCCGTATGTCTCCGTAAACATTGGGCGGCGTAAGAGTCCGGTAATAAGCCAGCGGATGACATTTGCTCAGATCGAGGATGTCCTCGCTGGTGGTCAAACGGTTGAATTTAACACAGGTACGGCTGTATTCTGCCATTTTTTCCGTCACATATCCCTGCATGGAAGATGAATTTCCGCAGGAGGCTAACAGACAAATTGTTATGACTGCCAGCAAATATTTGAACCTTTTCATAATTTTAATCTTAAAAATTTAATAAATCTAATATGTTACTTGAGAACCAATACTTTGTACTGGTAACCCTGCTGTTTGGCATAAGTCCAATACCAGCCTTTGATTTCCTGCTGATCGCGATGTCCGATGTCTCCTTTGTTATACAGAGAAGTGTAAATCCAAAAAGAGTTCTCATCTAAAACCACGATAGCAGGCTGCCAGGGAGCTCCCGGAATAGAGGAGGGCATGCCGGTGACGGTTATTTCACCTTCGGTCGGCATCATTTCCAACCCTTCGGCATCAAAATAGCTCTTGTGACCGTCAACCTCAATGCAGATGCCTCTCTCATAAACGGTGGCAATGCATGTTTTGGCATAGACGCCGTCATGGTCTTCGGCATCGTCAAAACAGATTGTTTTTTCAGAGTAAAGTTTCTTGCCGAAACTTTCGGGACCGGAAGGCAAAACAAATTTGCTTCTGTCTAAAGCTTTGCCTTCAACAACTTCTTTCATGGAGGCATAGTTTTCAAACCTGACCCCATTCAGACCATTATCCTGTCCGCCATAACACGATAGCAAACAGCAGACTGCGGCCATGACCAGACCAGTCTCAAAGAACCTTGTCTTCATAATATATCGGATTTAACAAATTGTGTCAGTCAATTCAATGGTTAAGAAAAAATCGCTAAACCACCTGTTAAAATCTTTATAACTCATAATAGAGATAATAAGACTACTATGAGATTAGCAGTAACATTTATTAAAATACTTGTCCATACCGGAGCTTGTATTTATAAACAGGAAGAAAAGCGGCACATAATCAATGTAGACCTTCTTTTTTGTCTCTGTGAGCCAGATAACCGAAACGCAAAGTGTTCAGAATGAGCGAAGACAAGCCGCCGCAAGCCAGGCCGATTGGCAGCCCTTTAAGCCCCATGTCCAGTGTGAAAGCAAAGAAATAGCAGGCTGAAACGCGTACGCCCAGGAAAGAAATAACCTGATTGAGTGTCGGAATCTTAACGTCGCCGCGTCCGTTTAAAGCGCCGTTGATGTTCAGGGGCAGGGCGTCTATGAACAAATCGGCCAAAACGAAAAACAGCAAACCTTTAATGACGCTGATAACGCTGGGATCATTGGTAAAGATGCCGAAGACCTGATCCGGATAACTGTATAAAATTGTAATCAGCGTGATGATTGTCGTCAGAGAAATCACATAACCTGCATTGGTCGCCATCAAAATTCCCTTGCGGTCACCGCGCCCGTAGGCATTTGCAACCACAATGGAAGTTGCCTGCGAAATTGAAAAACAAATCATGAACAACAGAGTGCTGACGTTAATCATAATAACGAAAGTCGCCATCGTGTGCTGCCCCATCCATCCGGCAAAAGTGCTGACGATGGAAAAAGAGCCGTTGGTGGCAATGGTCATAATGGCAATGCCGTAACCGATTTTGCGGGTACGCCGGCTGTCGTTCCACCAGGTGCTGTAACTGCGGTCGAGGCCGAAACGTTTGTTCAGTTTGGGATTCTTTTTCATTCGGCGGATATAGGCAAGAATGTAAACCGCCAGAAAAATACGGACGATCAGTGTCGAAGTGGCCGACCCGACGGCACCCAGCTCGGGAAAACCGAATTTGCCGTATACCAAAACCGGGTTGACGATGATATTGAGAATGTTGGCCGCAATAATGCCGTACATGCCGACATACGGGCGGCGGATGGACTGAAGGAAAAAGTTGGCATTGACATACATTAAAATGAATGGAATGGAGAAAACGAAAACCCGCAACACTTCGCCGCCGTGCTTAACCATATCATCATCCTGCCCCAACAGGCGCAGAATGGTTTCTCCCTGAATGCCGAGCAGGGTAAACACGATAGCCAGAATAAAGGAATACTTTCGTCCTTCATTATAAATTTTTCCCGTTGACTGAAACTTGTGTGCACCGAACTTTTGGGACGATTTAATCAAAACTCCCTGCAGCAAGCCGATGGGAATGGTAAACAAAACCACAAAAATCGAATTGGCCAGGCCGATATAAGCCAGTTGGTCGGTATTGTAATTTCCGACAATCATCGTATCGATAATGCCCATCAGCCCCATGGCCACGAAAGCCGTTGTAATCGGCAGAGCCAGTTTGGCGATGTCTTTGATGTAGATTTTCAGCTGTCTTAAATATTCTTGCACGTTGCCTCCCCTTGATTGAGGCTATAGTTAGTACAATAAATATTAATTATCAATAGGATTATTAAACCTGTTGAAGCATTTTGTATAAAAAATCAGCCGTTGTTCCGCCTGAGAAAACGGCGGCTGGCTCCTGCACCGCTGCCGACAATCCGTCCGATGGATAAGATTTTGTCTTTAAGCTTTTGCAAGCTTTCGTCAGGCGTATATCCGGTTGTCGTTTTGCCGGGATACAGCTCGTAATATTGCCGGTAGGAGGTGAGGGTGATGTTCGGCATCAAAACATTGGCGCCGGATTGCAGGGCTTTGGTCTGTCCCTCCGGTACCAGCGTCTCCATGGCGGTGGTGGCGGGAATATTGATGTCCGGCAGCAGCAGCCGGGTCAGCGCCATGACCTTTAAGGCCATTTGCAGCGTACCGCCTTCGGCGTCTTTCAGCGGCGTGTCCGGATGCGGAATAAACGGGCCGATACCGATCATGTCGGCATCAATTTTTTTGAAAAAAAGAATATCGTCGGCATAAGAACTCGTTGTCTGCCCCGGCAGCCCGACCAAGCAGCCAGAACCGACTTCCAATCCGGCTCGCCGCAGGTTTTGCAGACATTGGGCCCTGGCCTCCCAGCTCATTCCCGGATCAAAACGGTGATAAAGTTCTTTGTCTGTGGTCTCAATCCGCAGCAAAAAGCGATTGGCCCCGGCTTCGCGATAAGCGCGATAATCCGCTTTTTCGCCGATGCTTAAAGTCAGCGCCAGCCCCAAGGAATGAATTCTGCTGATGATGCGGGTCAAACGCTCTGTCGTAAAATACAAATCTTCCCCGGATTGCAGCACAACCGTCTTCAAGCCCATGTTTCGGGCGTGTTCCGCCATTTTGACAATGGTATCTTCATCAATCCGGTATCTTTTAAGATTGGTATTGTCTCGCCGCAGCCCGCAGTAACAGCAGTTGTTGCGGCAGATGTTTGAGAATTCGATAAGTCCCCGCAGATGAATTTCATCGCCGACATATTTTTTTCTCACACGGTCAGCTGCGGCAAACAACTCTTCACTGCAGCCGGTATCTTCCAGCAGCAGAATCAGTTCTTCCCGGGTCAGATCATGGTTGTTTTCGGCTTTTTCAATCAAATGCAGCATTATTTTCTCCGTGGCGGATATTAGAGGTATTTTCGGGATAAATCAATAAAAAAGAGCCGCAAAGCGGCTCCGAGAATAAAAATAACGTTTTATTTTTCAAAATCCCTGTTAACGGTAAAACCGCAGGTCTTGATATGAAAACAGATTTCGCTTAACATAGACGGCAGCATAACCGAAGTTGCCACAGTATCTGCTCCTGCCAGCAATTGCTCCAAAAACGGCGCTTCGGGAAGATTGCACAAAACCGGCGATGCCGTCAGCGTAACTCTCGGATTAAGCAGCCGGACCAGGGCAATGCTTTTTAATGCGAGCGTTTCGTCAACCTCAGGCGAAAACCGGCAAATTTCCACATTGTGCGGGCGCAGCTGCGGCAGATAAAGGATGTCGGAAGCAATGTCGGAAGTTGTTGTGCCCGGAATGCCGACCGCAAAACCGATTGTCAAATCGGCGCCGCAGTCATGGATATTTTCCAGGCATTTCAACAAATAGGAAAAGTTCCCCGAAGTTTTGCTTTTATGTATTCGCCGATAGATCCTTTCATTGAAAGTCCCTGCCTCACAGCGAAAACCATATACGCCGCTGTCTTTCAGCCGGTTAATGTCTGTCAGATTGAATTTGTCAAGGCTGAGAATGAGCTGCATTCTGCGCTGCCTGCATCTGTTGGCAATGTGTTGCCATAATGCCGTCTGAAAATCGTCGCCTTGTTTTCGCTTGAGGATAATTTTGCTGAAACCGGCATTCTCTGCCTTGAGAATCAGCCGTTCAGTCCCGTCCGCATCAGGCGCTTCTTCTTCGAAATCAAAAAAACAGACCAGCTGCGTTTCATGAAAAAGCCACCGGCGGCGGCATCTTCCTGCTGCCAAACAAAGCTGATGCAGAATTTCCGGATTATTGCTGTCAAGCAAGTCGATAATCTGTTTGCGTTCCAAACTGTGCGATTTTTCAGCCTGCTGAATATAATCGCGTAAAGTAATAATATTCTTCATTTTCATAAAAATTAAGTGTTACGGCACACGATAACACAGCTTCCCGGAGAATGCAATCCCAAAATCGGCTAAATTTGTCTAAAAATAATTGGCAAAACCTGTGCATAACGTCTTGACTGAAAGCAAAAAAGTTGTAGTTCTATTCGCCGTTGAAAACGAAATAAACGGAAAAGAAATACCGAAAGTCAGGAAGATGTTTGCATTAGTAAAGAAATTTGGTGAATATTATTTGAAAAATTTCACCCCGAAACTGGTCGAAAGACTGCATAAAGGATATAATCTCGATAAATTTAAACGCGACTGTGTTGCCGGACTGACCGTTGCCGTCATCTCCATTCCTCTGGCCATGGCGCTTGCGATAGCCTCGGGCGTCACGCCTGCGCAGGGACTGTACACGGCGATTGTTGCCGGCTTTTTTATTGCGCTGCTGGGCGGCAGCCGCTATCAGATCGGCGGCCCGACCGGCGCATTTGTTGTCGTCATCTTCGGCGTCATGCAGCAATACGGTTATGACGGTTTGGCCATGACTATGCTGATTGCCGGTATGGTGCTGATTATTGCCGGCTATCTCAAACTGGGAACCTATATTAAATATATTCCTTATCCGGTCGTTGTCGGCTTCACCGCAGGTATCGGCCTCTTGCTGATTTCAACTCAGGTTAAAGATTTGCTGGGGCTGCAAATTGATAATGTTCCGGCCGAAATTCTCCCCAAATGGAATGTATATATTCATAATTTTGACAAACTGAGCTGGTCGTCGGTGGTCATCTCTGTCTTTACCTTTGCCGCGATATTTTATACCCAGTTCAAGAAGCCCAAACTGCCGGCTTATTTAATCAGTGTTGTCGGCGCAACGTTGATTGTGGCCGTCTTCGGGCTTGATATTGCCACTATCGGCAATAAATTCGGCGGTATTCCTCATTTTCTGCCGATGCCCCAAGTGCCTGATTTTGACTGGAATTTGTTTTTTAAGGTTATGCCGAGCGGGCTGACCATCGCTTTTCTTGCCGGCATTGAATCTCTGCTGAGCGCAACTGTTGTTGACGGTATGAGCGGCGATAATCACAATTCCAATGCCGAGTTGGTCGGGGAGGGCATTGCCAACATTGCCTGTGTCTTCTTCATGGGGGTTCCCGCTACCGGCGCCATTGCCCGCACCGCTACCAATTTCAAAGCCCGTGCATCTTCTCCGATTGCCGGCATTATGCAGTCGGTCTTTCTGCTGCTCTTTATGCTGCTGTTGTCTCCCGCCGCCAAATACATTCCGCTGGCCTGTTTGTCGGCCGTTCTGATTATCGTCGGTTGGAACATGATGAATGTTGAGAAAATATACAAGCTTCTGCTTGGGCCGCGAGGCGACCGTTATACGCTGCTGACCACGCTGCTGCTGACGGTTCTGGTCGATTTGAATACCGCCATTTCGGTCGGCTTCATTATGGCCAGTGTCATCTTTATGCACCGTATGAGCCGCGAGATTGAAATTGAAACCGATGAAGAGGTTCTGGAAGATGTCGGCGGCGGCCGCGATTTGGCAGAGGTCCTGCACAAAAAAGGCGTTATGTCGCTGCGTTTGTCCGGTCCGTTGTTTTTCGGCGGCGCTTCGCAGGTCTCCCGCTTTTTTAAAACCATTCAGGATGCGCCGAAAGTTTTGATTTTGCGTATGGGCTATGTGCCGGTTGTTGATGCCACCGGTGCCAACATCATTGTTGAATTCGTGAAAAAATTGCGCAAAACCAATACGAAAATCATCTTTTCCAATGTCAAGAAACAACCGCGCCGCGTGTTGCATCAGGCTTTTTTGGAAGAGGGGATAAACTCCCGAACCATCTCTGTGGCTTCAACTTTTGAAAATGCCCTCAAAATGACCCGGCGTTATCTCAAAACCCTTAATGAAAAGCAGGATAACCGATAGAATAACCTTGATTTTTTGAAAACAAAGACAATAATAGTCCTCAAACAGATAAAGAAAGGATAAGTTATGGTTATCGCATTAAGTTTGTTGTTTGTTCTGGCTCTCACCGCATCAGCCTGGGCAAATCCGGCTTGTGCCGTCTGCACGGTTGCCGTCGGCGCTTCTTTGGAAATAGCCCGTCAGCTGGGGGTCGATGACAGCGTCGTCGGCGTGTGGGCCGGAGCCATGTTGGCAATTATCGGCTTCTGGACAATCAGATGGTTTGAGAAAAAAGGCTGGAACTTTAAAGGGCGCGACTGGACTTTAATCATTGTCTCCGTTGCAATGATTGGTTTTATGTATATCAGCGAAATCAAATACACCCCGCAGGTTATCGGCATCTTTTATCTGGATCCTTTCCTGTTCAGCACCGTCCTTGGAGCTTTGGTCATGGTTTGGTCGTCTGACTTTTATCAGTGGATGAAAGCCCGCAACGGCGGTCATGCCCATTTCCCTTTTGAAAAGGTAGCTGTTCCGGTTGTTGCTTTGCTGTTGGTCAGCGCATATTTTTATTATTATCCGTTAACGCGGAAAGCCGCTGATTTAGGCGCCGACTTATATACATTCTGAAAAAACAGCCTCGATTATCGAGGCTGTTTTTTTAATTCAATGGAACAAAAGCCAAAGCGCAAGAACCATCATAACCTGTTGTTGCGCGATAAGATGATCCTTTCCTTATCGGAAACAGGAAAACGTCTTCACCATAGTCTGTTCCTCTATCTGTTAAACGGACGTTAACGTCATCAATATAAATATTAAACCCGCCGGTCGAACCATCTTTGGTATGCTCCAGATGTCCAAAAATATAGCCGTCTGAACTGGCGGTATAATATGTATTACATGAACGTGATTGCCTGTTTTTATAATTAGGCATAAGAGAAGCAATAATATCAGCCTTTAATTTGGATAAAGCGTCGGCTTTTTTGGTACAGTTAAAATAAGAGGTATTAAAGGGGCACTTGAGAGCGGGACTGAGACAGTCGGAAGTGCTGCCGGTGTAAGTATAGCCGAGTGTGGAACACGATGGCTGAGCGCCGCAGGTCTGGGCATAAACGTTGCCGACAATCGCCGAGGTTAAAATGCTCCCCGCCAGTAAAATTGATAGTTTCATCTTCTTTCTCCTTAGTGTTAAATTTCTGTTATCCGACTAGTTTCTCTCACTGCTTTTAGAGGATTTTTTCTTTTGTCGTAATTATCAACTTTCCTCTCCCAGACGTTCTCCTCTCTCCCGGCCATTATCCCCGACATTCTCTTCTCTCTGTCATTACCCGACTTGATCGGGTAATCCCTCTGTCGTCGTCGCCAATCCTCAGGATGCCCCGGTCAGGCCGGAGCATGACTGGGTAGAATGACAATTATTCAACTTTCTCTTTCTTATCGTCATTTCCTGACATCTCCTCTCTTCCTGCCATTACCTGATTTCCTCCTCTCTTTCTGTCATTACCCGACTTGATCGGGTAATCCCCTTACTGCCGTCGTCGCCAATCCTCAGGATGCCCCGGTCAGGCCGGAGCATGACCGGGTGGAATGACAATCTATGTTCCGCTCGGCCGTTCCGGAGCGACGGAACAGGGTATCCAGTATTT
>MNTU01000033.1 GCA_001917125.1 Azospirillum sp. 47_25 | reverse complement strand
CGGAAACAAGGCATAAGGCAATGCCGACGGGAAGTACATTCATAATACACCTCATACATATAACTAGACCAAAGCTTGACTCTTACTTTATCAGATTCGCTGAACTTTGTCAATACAATATGGGCAATGAGGTTTATTTGCGCTAATTCCGCTAGACATTTGGGAGAAGAATGTCGGCAGAATAGGCTTGAATTTAAGTGCAGATATGTTTATTATCCCTTAAGTTTAACTGATGGATAAAATAAATGACTGATATAAAAGTAAGATTTGCGCCGAGCCCGACCGGATTTATGCATATCGGCAATACCCGTACGGCCTTGTTTAACTGGCTGTGGGCTCAAAAGCTCGGCGGAAAATTTATGCTTCGTATTGATGACACCGACAAACTGCGGTCTAAAAAAGAATATGAAGACGTTATCCGCGATAACCTGAAATGGCTGGGTTTGGTTTGGAGCGAAGAAACCCGGCAGTCGGCTCGCTTTGAACGCTATAACGAAGTAACCGCCAGACTGAAAGCGGAAGGCCGGATTTATGCCTGCTATGAAACGCCGGAAGAATTGGAATTTAAAAGAAAACGCGCTTTGTCCAAAGGCCTGCCGCCGATTTATGATCGCCAGGCTTTGCGTAATACGGCGGAAGATATTGCCAAATATGAAGCGGAAGGACGCAAACCGCATTATCGTTTTAAACTGCTTCCGGGCGAAATCAAATGGAACGATATGGTTCGCGGCGAAGTCTGCTATGAAGCCGAAAAACTGAGCGACCCGATTGTTATCCGTGAAGACGGAAGCTTTTTGTATCATCTGCCGTCGGTTATTGATGACGTTGATTTTGGCATTACGCATATTGTCCGCGGAGAAGATCATGTAACCAACACGGCTTCGCAAATTCAAATGTTTGAAGCTTTGGGCGGACGGGTGCCGACTTTTGCGCATCTGCCTTTGCTGACCGGAAAAGAAGGAAAATTGTCCAAACGTTTGGGCAGTCTGGGGGTCAGCGAACTGCGCGCCGAAGGTATTGAGCCGATGGCCGTCAGTTCTTTTCTGGCCAAACTCGGCACTTCGGAAGCCATTGAACCTTTTTATGATTTGGAAACGCTGGCCGCAACGCTGGACTTTGCTAAAATCGGCCGCGCGCAGCCCAAATTCGATGAGGAAGAACTGAAACACTTTAACGTAAAACTGGTGCACGGACTGGATTATGACCGGGTTGCCGGCCGGGTTGATGTTGACGAGCAGTTTTGGAATGCGGTAAGGCCCAATCTGGAAAGGGTTGCCGACGTAAAAATCTGGACGGATATCTGCCGTCGCGAAGTAATACCGGTAATCGAAGACGATGCTCTGCTGAAAACGGCGGCGGAGCTTTTGCCGCCGGAGCCGTGGAACCAGGAGACCTGGATACTTTGGATTAATCAGGTCAGGGAAAAAAGCGGCAAGAAGGGCAGGGAGCTTTTTCATCCGATTCGCAAAGCTCTGACCGCGCAGGAAAACGGTCCTGAATTAAAAATTCTGCTGCCGTTAATCGGCCGCGAAAAAGTGCTGAGCCGTTTGCAGGGAATTGCCGCCTGAGGTGAAACCGTTTATAAAAAATCCCCGGATTTCGGGGATTTTTTTTGGAGTTAATTCAGCAAAATGAGTTAATAGGCATGCTAAAAATTAAATCTCTCTAATTAAGTTTTTTGCGGCATTCTTCCTGCAGCTTTTTCTGTTCGGCTTCATCAATGTTTTTAAAAATGATTTCCGCAAATGATTTTTTCGCCACATGAGTAATAAAAAGAGGTTCTTCTAATTTGAGCTTGCCGAGGGTTTCTTCCAGAGCCTCAAAACTTTGGTAGATTTTGCTGATTAAAATGATGTCTCTGGCAGTTGCCCGGTCTTTTTTTGTGTTGGCTTGTTTTCTCATTTTGGTCTCCCTTAAAAATTGTGTATAATCTGATTCTCATGTTGTAGCTATATAATAAATCAATAATATAAAATGAGTATAAGCTAAAAATCTGTCTCAGGTATCGAAAAATATGCTCACTAGAAAAGATATGAATAAACTGGTCAGCCTGTTATACTTGTTGTCCGTTTCGCAAAATGCCAGCAAACGCAAAGCTTCGGAAAAACTGGATACCTCCATTGACACGATTAACAAATACCTCGGCGATCTTGAACAGGATCTCGGTTCCAAACTTCTGGCCTCCAACGGCCGCGGAACTCAGACCACCCCCGAAGCGCTGGAAATTCTCCCGCTCGGGCAGACGTTGAAAAGCATATTGCGGGAAGTTGAATTTCTGGCTACCAAAAATTCCGAGATTTCGGGAGTGGTCCGTCTCAGTGTGGAAGACGGTGTCACCTCGACTTTGTTTAACGGCAAATTTTTGGATGTCTTCCGGCGTTATCCCGGTTTGCAGATTCAGACCGAAAACGGAAACGGCTTGTCCGGTTTGTCGTTGTTGGATTATGATATTGCGATGAGTTATACGCCTCCTTCCGGCAGTGATTTAACGATTTATCATGCTCAAACGGTTCGCTGCGGCTTATATGCGTCTCCCTCTTATATTGAAGAATTCGGCATGCCTTATGATATGGACGACCTGCTTAATAACCATCGCTTTTGCGAACAGATTTACAGCAGCCGTCAAATTAAAGGCTGGAAAGAACTGCGCAAAGACATCAAACATATTACTTATTCCTCCAATTCGACTTATTCCGTTCACTATATGACCGAGGCCGGTGCCGGGATAAGTGTCTTTCCCGTCAACTGGAAAACGGAAAATCTGATTTCCGTTACCAATATCATTGATGAATGCAGCATCGACCTGAGCTATCCCGTTTATCTGATTGCCCACCAGGACACGATGAAACTGCCGCGGGTAAGCACGGTTTTGGAATGTCTTCGTCGGATTATGGATGATGCGGACAACAGCCCGGTAGATTCAAACGCAGTCAGGAAGACAAAAGCCGCCGCTTCTTAAGGTTTACATAAGATAGCGTTTTCCGGCGGTTTTGCCGTCGCAGAAAGAAATATTGATGTCTGTTCCCGAATATTGACGTTTCGACCATTTGTCAACCATTACGTCGATCAGGTCGTTGTCGATGGGATTTCTGCTGCTGATAGGAAAACGATTGCTTAAGTCGCCGATTAAATAATTTGCCACATTCACTTTCATTATTTCTCCCCTTGTTACGGTTAATATAAAAGTTAATATAAGGTTAATGGTCGGCATGAGAAGATGATATAATCGAAAGTCTATGTATATAAATAAATTTACGTCTTTACTTTTGCGATATCGCAGAATTTTCATCTCTCGTCCTTAAGCAAAACAGATTCGGATTAAAAAAGCTATAATCAATTAGTTCTAATTTAGGGAGAGCTTGTGGATTATTCTGAATGTATCGGAAAATAAAAAAACGCTCTGCAATACAGAGCGTTTTTTTTGACTTGGTAGGGGTAGTCAGACTTGAACTGACACTCCCAGAGGGAACAAGATTATGCGTCAGCAGGCCGAAGACGCCAAAGCCCGGGGATTGGAAGAACAAGTTTCGGCGGCGCGGAAGAATAAGCAGCTTCTCGGCCAGCAACGGGCGATGATGGCCGCCAAACGTAACGTCATTTCCACCATTCTCGGCGGTAGCAGCAATTTGCTGTTTAATAGCGCAAATGCTTTCAAAGGTATAAATTCTGGAAATATTAACGATGTTACCGGAACAGCCTACAGCGGTGGCAATGTCCGTTTTACCAATGGCAGTTATAAATTTTAGCTTGTATTAAAAGTATCTCTCTTTATAATTCAGTTATAAAAAATAAAAAGGATGGCAATAATGAAAAAGATTTTGCTTATTTTATTTATGTTAGTAACTGGATGTGCTACTGAACAAAAATATATTGATTACTGTAATGCTTTTCGTGGAGCACGAGAGAAAAGTGTTATTCAGTTTTGGGGAATCCCTAATAAAACATACGAAGCAGACGGATATAAGTATCTGACTTATTTTAATCATGATGCTGTTTATACTCATGCTAGCTATAATACTATTTATTCAGGGAATTACGCTAACACAACAGGCTATTCTTCGCGTCCTGTTGATTTGGATTGCGAAACGACTTTTATTCTTAAAAACGGAAAAGTTAAAGATTATACTTATAAAGGTAATAATTGCCGGATGAGGTAGGGAAGTATTAAAGTGAATAAATATAAAAATATTTTTGAGTGGCTGTATAAGGGAATTTGGCTTATTTTAGGATTGTTTGTCATTATTTATTTAAATGATCTTAATAAAAATATTGAAAATGTTTCAAATAAGTTAAATGCTATGACAGAAATAATAGCCTATAAAAACGACGTTAATGTTGTGGAAGCAATTGATACTCTGTCTAAAAACGTGTCAAATGCAATTGATAATCTTAGGATACTGAGATAAACATTATATCGAATTTTATAATACTTATTATGAAGGCAATGATTGCCGGATGTAATTAGATTGTGTAGGTCATTGACCTAGTTTTAGCTTGACTTTAGTAGTTCAATGAACTATATTTAAATGAGGATAAGATGGCTGATAAATATATGACAGTGGTTGAAACGGCGGAGTTTATCAGATTCGCCAAAGAATATTTGACCGAAGATGAACGAAAAGAACTGATTGATTATCTGGCATCTAATCCGACGGCAGGGGATTTAATCCGGGAAACAGGAGGTTTGAGAAAACTGCGCTGGGCAAGGAAAAATCAGGGTAAAAGCGGAAGTTATCGAGTTATTTATTTCTTTTATAATGAAACTATACCGCTTTTTATGATTTCCGGCTTTGCTAAAAATGTAATGGAGAATATTTCGCCGGCCGCGCGTAAACAATACGCCAAGCTGTTAAAAGAGCTGGTTAAGCAATATAAAGGAGCAAACTGATGGAAATGAATGACACCGAGATGTCTATTTTGAACGGCCTGACTGATGCTCTCAATTTCGCTAAAGGTAAGACTGACGATGCAAAAGTTTATAGAGTTAGAGTCAAAGATATTAACGTTCGTGAACTTCGCGAACGGTTGGATTTGACCCAAGCGCAATTTGCCGAAACCTTTGGTGTTAGCTGTGAAACCCTGAGAAACTGGGAACAGGGAAAAAGAAAACCGGAAGGTCCGGCAAAAGTTTTGCTGAATGTGATTGCTCATGATCCCAAATGTGTTTTTGAAGCATTGCGAGCCTGATTTATAGATAAAACAAATGAAACCCTGCTTTTTAGCAGGGTTTTTTTATGGAGTAAAAAGAAAATGGTTGAAACGCGTTTCGATAAAATCGTTGTCCGTTCCAAACTGCCAACACCGTTTGCCAGTGCCTGATGATTTTAAGCTGCTCATGCGCACGGCCGACAAATGAAAGCAAAAAAGTCATAACCTGCTACGATGATATTATGAATAAGCCGACAGCAACGACAGAAGAACTCGGACTTTGTCTGATTGAATATAAGCAGAATTATTGAAAACCTTGGGTAATTACGGTATTCAACAAAGATTTTCCTGCTTCAATAGCTGTTTTTACCGAGAAATTTTTCAATTTGTTAAATACTGTATCATTATTGAGGGCTTCAAGAAATTGCCGCCCTTGCGCTGTTAATCGAATGGGGACGTTGCTTTTTATATAGCCACTGTTAATAGTTCGAGAAAATCCCAAATCTTTAACCGGACAATCAAAACAGCCGTTGTCATTTAGTTCGAGAAGGTGTCCGATAAACTGATCATCTGTGATATTTTTATTCAATTTCGTTCTTAAATCATTTGTCCGTACTTCAACCCTTTCATCTTCTTCAAGGATAGTAAGTAAACTTTTTAATAAGTCATAATCTATTTTCATAAAGCACCCTTTCAATCGTTACATAGAACTATATAGGGTGCAAATTTAATTATTGCAAACAAGATAAAAAAACGATTTTCTTGAGAAAATCCATTCTGACTCTATATGCTAAGTATTTGATTCTTATATGAGGAAATTTGCGCTTAAAAGTCAGAATGAAAAAGGATTTAAAAAGAAAAAAGACTGAAAAATATTCAGTCTTTTCAAATTGGTAGGGGTAGTCAGACTTGAACTGACACTCCCAGAGGGAACAAGATTTTGAGTCTAGCGCGTCTACCAGTTCCGCCATACCCCCATAAAAATCATGAGGAATAGATATAATAATATTTTCCGTTCGTCAATAGTTTTTTTACTTAAAATGTCTATAAATGAAAAAAAAGAAACAGGAAAGTTTACTGACGTGCCATCTTACGAAGAACATGCCCGGCATTTATACCATCAGCAGCAGTACGAAGCTGCCCTTGTCGAATATAGCCGTTTGCTGCAAGAACATCCGAAAGACGAAAACCTGATGATTATGATCGGCAATTGCTGGGACGGCCGCGGGGATAAAAATGCTGCCGTCGAGTGGTATCAAAAAGCCTGCCGGTGCAATCGCCGATCAGTGTTGGCGCTTTCCAATCTGGCAACCGCTTTTTATGAAATCGGCGACTATCGCCGGTCATTGAAATGTTCTTGCCGTGCGCTGAAAATGGATGCCCGGAATTTGTCTGCTTTAATTAATCAGGGAAACGTGCTCTACCAGCAGAAAAAATATGCCGCGGCGCTGGAGGCTTATCGGAAAGCTTTTGAAATTAATCCGCAGTATTTTATTGCGGCGGTAAACCTGGCCAATACCTGCCTTGACTTGAAAGATTACGAGGCAGCCAAGAGTTATGCGGAAATTGCCGTAAAACTGGATTCTGCCAGCGTAACCGCCTGGACGATTCTCGGCAATGTGGCACTTGAACTTGAACTCGCGGACGAAGCATTGAGCGCTTATCGGCAGGCGATAAAATTGGATTCTTCCGATCCCTGGCTCTATAATTATTTGAGCCAGGCCTGGCAGAAAAAAAACAACTGGGATGAGGCTTTTGCCGCCGGCTGGCAGGCGGTGGAACAAAGCGGAGGAGAAGAAGCCCAGCAAATAAATTTCGGCTATCTGCTTTATGAGTCGACACTTGAAAAACAGGATTCCCTGCTGCGGGAATATGCGCTGAAATGGCTTGAAAAATATCCGGATAATCAGGTGGCGCAGCACATGGGAAACGCCGTTTTAAACCGTGCTGTCAGGCCGCGGGCCAATGACGAATATCTGAAAAATATATTTGATATTTTTGCACCGGATTTTGAACAGGTATTAACCGGATTGGATTATCGGGCGCCTGAACTGATTCGCTGTCTTCTTGAAGAAATTTACGGCAGTAAAAAATCACCCCGGCTGCGTATTTTGGATGCCGGCTGCGGCACCGGATTCTGTGGCGGCTTCCTGAAAAAATACAGCAGTTTCAGAGGACTTTACGGTGTTGATATTTCAGAAAAAATGCTGGAACAGGCACAGGCGAAAAAAGTCTATTCCCATTTGCTTCAGTCTGAACTGGAACAGTATTTTTCGCAGGCAAAAACAAAATTTGATTTGATTGTTTCGGCAGATGTTTTTACTTATTTCGGCAGTCTGGAAAAATTGCTTTCCGGCATGGCGGATTCTCTGTCTGCCGGGGGGCGGGTCATTTTTACCGTCAGCGAAAATAATCTGAATGACGATGACTATTTTCTGCATTCGTCTGGACGTTATCTGCATCATCAAAACTATGTCGGAAAAGTATTGGAAAAAGCGGGGTTCGAAGTCGAAAAGCTGGAGCGTGCAAAGCTCCGTAACGAAGGCGAAAACATTGTGTACGGCTATGTGGTTTCCGCATTGAAAAAGTAGAGTTTTCTCCATTGAAAAAGCCATAAAAAAACCTCTTATGAAAACAAAGAGGTTTTATTTTTTTCAATCTCAAAATCAGCTAAAATTATTTAGATTTTTTTGAGGAAGAAGTTTTTTTCGCTGTTGCTGTTTTGCAGGAAGAAGTCGTTGACTTTTTAGAGCTTGAGCAAGATTTTTTTGCAGAGGATTTGCAAGAAGATTTGCTGTTCAGCTGGTCAACGGCCATTGCCCAGAATTCCTGGTCTCTGCCTGACGGGCAACCGTTGTTCTGCCAGAGAAAATAAGCTGCTTCTCTGATTGCATTTTCATTACTATTAACCATAACTAACTCCAAATTAATAAAAAATGTTTGGTAAACATTATTTAATATACAATCAAAAATTTATACGTCAATAATAAAAGGCTGTTTTTTATTTGAAATATAAAATATTATCAAAGCGCTTAGCAATTTGCTTGCATTTAAAACTATAAGATTTTATAGATAACGTTTAAAGAGTCTGATATAAAGTCGTTTGAATATTATCAAAAGTCTAATTATGTTAATATAGTCTAACAGGGGGCTACCGAATGGAAAATTTATTATCAAAAGAAGAAATGAACGCAGTTATAAACGGCGATCACGGTAACGTTTTTGCTGTCTTGGGCATCCACCGCGATAAGGGAAGCAAGGAAGTATTCATCCGCACTTATCAGCCCAATACCAAGTCCGTCGAACTCTTGAAAAAAGACGGCTCGTCCTTGGGAATGATGACCAAACTTGACAAGCGCGGTTTCTATCAGATTAACCTCGGACAGATTGAAAATTTCCCCTACAAATTCCGTATTGAAAACGACCGGGGCGATTTCTACGAACAGGAAGACGCTTACCGTTTTTCTTCCATCTTAGGCGATATTGACATCTACCTTCTCGCTGAAGGCAATCACCTTGACATGTATAAAAAACTCGGCGCGCATGTGCAGGAAATGGACGGCGTGCGCGGTGTCAGTTTTGCCGTTTGGGCGCCGAATGCCAAACGGGTTTCCGTTGTCGGAAATTTCAATAACTGGGACGGCCGCGTTAATGTGATGCGCAAGCATCCGACCTGCGGCGTGTGGGATATTTTTATTCCCGGAATTGATGAAGGCGAAATTTATAAATATGAAGTCAAAACTCAGGAAGATTACATTCTGGTCAAATCTGACCCGCTGGCCTTCTGGAGCGAAGTCCGCCCAAAAACCGCATCGGTAGTTTATGATTTGAACCACTATCACTGGGAAGATCAGAACTGGATGAACTATCGTGAAGAATATAATGCTTTTGACAAGCCGATGTCCATTTATGAAGTCCACCTCGGTTCCTGGCGCCGGAAAGGTGAAAACGGTTCCGAATTTTTGACCTATCGCGAAATGGCCGACCGGCTGGTTCCCTATGTTGTCAATATGGGCTTTACTCATGTCGAATTTTTGCCGCTGGCAGAACACCCGCTTGACTGCTCCTGGGGATATCAGGTTATCGGTATGTTCGCGCCGACCAGCCGTTTCGGCACGCCGGATGATTTCCGCTATATGATCGACAAGTTCCACCAGGCAGGTATTGCTGTCATCATGGACTGGGTTCCGGCTCACTTCCCCAAAGACGGCCATGGTCTGGTTGAGTTTGACGGCACTCATCTGTATGAACACGCCGATCCCCGCAAAGGCGAACACCTCGACTGGGGCACCAAAATTTATAACTATGGCCGGACGGAAGTCTGTAACTTCCTCTGCGCCAGCGCGTTATACTGGCTGAAAGAATATCATATTGACGGTCTGCGCGTCGATGCGGTGGCGTCTATGCTTTATCTCGACTATTCGCGCAAAAACGGCGAATGGATTCCCAATATCTACGGCGGCAATGAAAACATTGAAGCTATCGCTTTTCTGCGTAAAATGAACGAACTGGTTTACGGCCAATGCAAAGGGGCGGTAACCTGTGCCGAAGAATCAACCGCCTGGCCGATGGTTTCCCGTCCGACTTCAATGGGCGGCCTGGGGTTCGGCTACAAATGGAATATGGGCTGGATGAACGACACGCTGAAATATATCAGCCATGAGCCGGTTCACCGCAAATATCACCACGGCATGCTGACTTTCGGACTGCTTTATGCCTTCAACGAAAACTTTATTCTGCCGATTTCTCATGATGAGGTTGTTCACGGCAAAGGTTCCATGCTCGGCAAAATGCCCGGCGACGAATGGCAGAAATTTGCCAATCTTCGTGCTTATTACGGTTTTATGTACACCCACCCCGGCAAAAAGCTTCTGTTTATGGGCTGTGAGTTCGGTCAGGATTGGGAGTGGAATTCGGAAGAAAGCCTGCGCTGGCATTTGCTGGAATATCCTATGTATAAGGGCATGCAAAACTGCGTCCGCGATTTGAACCTGATGTATAAGGGCAATCCTGCCTTTTATGAAGAAGATTTCGATTATCGCGGTTTTGAATGGATTGACCATTCCAATGCCGATGACAGCGTTATTTCGTACATGCGGAAAGGGCATAACCCTGCCGATTATATGGTGGTTATCTCCAACTTTACGCCGGTTGTCCGCCATGATTACCGGATAGGGGTGAACGAAAACTGCCGCTATCAGGAAATCTTTAACAGCGATGATGTCAACTATTGGGGCAGCGGCGTTAAAAACGAAGGCCTGCTGACGACGGAAGAAGGCGAATGGAACAATAAGCCGCGTTCAATAAAAGTAACTTTGCCGCCGTTGTCAACCATCGTTCTCAAACCGGTTAGAGACTAACTTCACAAAGGACAGGAGAGAACAATGTCAAATTACAAATCCCAACCCGGAAAGTCTTATCCCCTAGGCGCGACTTATGACGGGAAAGGCGTTAATTTCGCATTGTTCTCCGCCAATGCCGAAAAGGTGGAGCTCTGCCTGTTTGACGCATCCGGATCGCAGGAATTGGAGCGCTTTGCCATTAATGAAAATGACAACAGCATATGGCATATTTATGTTCCCGGTCTGGAACCCGGACAGGTTTACGGCTATCGGGTTTACGGCCCCTATAAGCCGCAGGAAGGGCACCGCTTTAATCCCAACAAGCTGCTAATAGACCCATACGGCAAAAAGCTGGTCGGCAAGTTGATTTGGCACAAGGCGATTTTTGGTTATGACATCGACAGCCCGGATAAGGATCTGTCTTTTTCCGAACTTGACAGCGCGCCCTATGTGCCGAAGTCGGTTGTCATCGGCAATACGTTCGACTGGGGCAATGATGATGAAATCCGCCCTCATCATAAAATGGAAGAAAGCGTCATTTATGAAACTCATCTGCGCGGCTTTACCAAACTTCATCCGCAGATAGCCGACGACAAACGCGGCACCTTTGCCGGTTTTGCCGACAAATCGGTAACCAGCTATTTGAAATGGCTGGGCGTTACCGCCGTTGAATTTCTGCCCGTACATGCCTTTTTCGGCAACCGCCATAAAAAAGGATATATCAAAGATAATTACTGGGGGTATGAAAGCTTTACGTTCTTTGCGCCGGAACAGACCTATCTCTCCAATGATGAAATTGACGAATTCAAGCAGATGGTCAAAACTCTTCATGCCAAGGGCATCGAAGTTATTCTTGACGTCGTTTATAATCATACCGGCGAGGGCAACCAACTGGGGCCGACATTCTGCTACCGCGGCATTGACAATGCGTCTTATTACACGCTGAATCCCGATAACAAGCGTTACTATTACGACAGCACCGGCTGCGGCGCTTCGTTTAACGTTCAGAACGGCTATGTCCTGTCGCTGGTAATGGATTCGCTGCGCTACTGGATTGAACAGATGCATGTTGACGGTTTCCGTTTTGACTTGGCAACTTCTCTCTGCCGTCAGAATATGGAGTTCAAAGTTCACAGCGGTTTTTTGTATGCCACGGGACAAGATCCGCAGACCCGCCGTGTCAAGCTGATTGCCGAACCCTGGGATATCGGCTACGGCGGCTATCAGGTCGGTGCTTTTCCGCCCGGCTGGGGTCAGTGGAATGACAAATACCGCGATAATGTTCGCCGCTTCTGGAAAGGCGACCAGTATCAAACCGCCGAACTGGCCAGCCGCCTGGCCGGTTCCAGCGATGTGTTTAACTATATGAACCGTGACATCTGGAGCAGTGTCAATTTCATCACCGCCCATGACGGTTTCAGCCTTCATGATGTTGTCAGCTTTAACGGCAAACATAACCTGAGCAACGGCGAAAACAACCGTGACGGTACCGACAGCAACTGGAGTTGGAACTCCGGCGCCGAAGGTGAAACCGACAACCCGGTGATTTTGGAAAACCGCCGCCAGCGGATGAAAGCGATGATAAGCACCTTGCTGCTTTCGTTCGGAACGCCGATGATGTTGGCCGGAGATGAATTCGCGCACAGCCAGTTCGGCAATAACAATCCCTATTGTCAGGACAACGTTTTAACCTGGATAGCCTGGGATGCCATCAGCAAGGAAGACAAGGAGCAGGTCAAATTCGTCCGCCGGGTTATCGGGTTGCGTAAAAAACTGCGCATATTCAACCGCCGCCATTTCTTTATCGGCAAAGTTGTCAAAAACGGATATAAAGATATTGCCTGGTATAATGAGCGCGGAGTTGAAATGGTAGCCAACGACTGGCATGACGGCAACCGCAAAGCTCTGTCTTACTGCGTTTATACCGGCAGCCGTTTCGTGTTGGCAATCTTTAATGCCAACCACGACGACATGAGTTGGAAGCTTCCGGAAATTTCCGGCAATCTGTCTTGGAATTTATTGCTGGACAGCTCCTCAAAATTCGGAGAGGAGGGGAAAATCGGCTCGGCGCAGACAATCAGAGTCCCGGCGTGGAGCGTGTTATTATTTGAGATTAAAAAATAGGGAGTATTCTTATGGAAGAACTATTGCAGCAACTGGCCGGAAAATTGGGAATAGCCACCAGATTCAGCGACGGCGGACTGGTCCGGAAAGACTATGAAGTCGATGACGCGGTGGTCCGTTATATTGCGGAGCGCCTGGGGTATAAAGCCGGCAACCGCGGCGAGGTGGAAAAATCGCTGGCTGATTTTGAAAAACGCCGCTGGCAGCAAACCCTGGAAAACATCTATGTGGTAGAACAGGGCAAGTTGCAGTTTGATGCGGTGGTTCCGGCGGAACAGGCGCAGAGTTTCTTCGCCCTGCAAATTGAAAACAAGGATACCGGCATCAGGTCGGAGGTTGCTTTTGAAGTCCACCCGACCGATGAAACTTACACCATCGGTAAAACGATTTATGTCAAACTTCTGGTCGCAATAACCAATGAATTGCCGGTCGGCTATTATAATCTGACGTTTACCGTAGCAGATAAAACCTATAAAAGCACTTTGGCGGTAGCTCCGTGCCGCTGTTATGAAAATCCGGCTCTGGCAGACGGCAAAATCTGGGGCTATGCGTTGCAGTTGTATTCGCTGCGCAGTGAGCGCAACTGGGGTGTCGGCGACTTTACCGACCTGGGAAACTTTATTCGGATGTGTGCCCGTTGCGGGGCTGATATCATTGGCCTCAATCCGCTGAATGTTTTGGTGCACAGCTTTCCCGAAAATGCCAGCCCGTACAGCTCAATCAGCCGCCTGTTTTTAAATCCGATTTATATTGACGTTGAAGCAGTGCCGGAGTTCAAACCGGAAGATTTGTCTGAAATAGCAGACAAAATTGCCGAACTGCGCCAAAGCGAGCTGATTGATTATGCCGAAGTCTATCCGCTTAAAATTTCGGTTCTTGAAAAACTGTACGGTCGTTTTATGGCTGATCGCGGCAGTGACCGTCGGAATGAGTTCCGGGCTTTTGTCGAGGCTCAGGGCGACGACCTGCATAAACTTGCACTGTTCCAAACCCTCTATGATATCAAAAGTACATATATCTGGGGCGGCTGGACGGCCTGGGAAGATGAATTCCAAAACCCGAATTCTCCGGCTGTCCGTAAATTTGCCGAAGAATATGCCGACCGTATCCGCTTTTTTAAATATCTGCAATTTGAAGCCGATCGCCAGTTTAAACAGGCTTCGGCCGTCGTTGCCGAGTGCGGGTTGAAAGTCGGTCTCTATCGTGACCTGGCCGTCGGCGTCGGCAAAGACAGTGCCGAACTTTGGTCGGATAACGATTTGTTTATCCGTGATGTCGGTGCCGGTGCGCCGCCTGATGCCTTTTTCCCTGCCGGACAGAAATGGTGTCTCGGTGCTTTCAACCCCTATGTGTTAAAAGAACGCTGCTATGAACCGTTTATTAAAATTCTCCGCGCCAATATGAACGCGGCGGGAGCCTTGCGGATTGACCACGTTATGGGCTTGATGCGCCTTTATATTATTCCCGATAACGGCGATGCGGGAACTTATGTTATGTATAATTTCAAAGATATGCTGAATATTGTTGCCATTGAGAGCTGCCGCAATAAATGTCAGATCGTCGGCGAGAGCATCGGCAATGTTCCCGAAGGTTTCCTTGAAACGCTTGCCGAAAAGAATATTTATGCGCTGAGCGTGCTTTGGGCAGAAAGAAAAGATGCCGGCTGGGGCGATTTCAATGCGCCCGGCGAATATCCGGAAAAGGCCTTTATGTCAGTCGGAACCCATGATATGGCGCCGCTGCGGATGTGGTGGTTCGGTTATGATATTGAACTGATGCATTCGCTCGGCTTAATGGATGAAGCGGCTAAAAACGATGCATATCACAAACGCGAAATCGACCGTTGGAAACTTCTCTCGGCGCTGGACGCCAACGGCTGCTGGCCGGAGGATAATCTGCGCAAGGATAATTATATCTACGGACAGGGATATCCGGAGGGAATAGAAGAGGCGGTTCACCGCTTTGCAGCCAAGACGGCGTCTAAAGTCTTTTTGGCGCAGTTGGAAGATATCCTCCATGTTGAAAAAATGCAAAATCTGCCGGGAACGGATAAAGAACATCCCAATTGGCGCCGCAAACTTCCGGTTACACTTGAAAAGCTGGAAGGGGATATTGCTTATATCCGCAATATTCAGGCTATCCGCCGCGAAAGATAAAACGAAAACGCCCTTTTTTAGTTAATGTCATGGCTCATACGAGTGTTTATAGAGAACACTCGTATGAGCCATTTTTTTTCTTGTCATTGCCCACATCTCTCAGCTGTCATTACCCGACTTGATCGGGTAATCTCTTTGTCGCTGTTGCCAATTTTCCGGATGCCTCGGTCAAGCCGGAGCATCCATTTATTACTCACTTCCTCTCAGCAGCTATGCCTCGGCTTTCTTTATTATGTCATGCCTCGACTTTCTTTATTCTGTCATGCCCCGGCTTTTTCCTTGTCACCTATTGTCTCACCCGCCGGGAACAGCCAGACCGGGTAATTGGAATTCGCTTGTTCCGCGTGAACAAACTGCCGCAGGAGGGTGTTGCCATTCCATAGTAAAAACCATGCTGTTTTTAATCTGACATTTCCTCGGGTACGACCAGTTGAAAACAGGCGAAACACTATTAAATCTAAGTAATACCGCGTAGAAGGAATAGCCAAAAAATCTTGTGAGGTTAAGAATTATTTGACAATTGCTGCCAAATATGATACCTTAAAAACAGGCTTGATTCAGTTATATCTGCGAGGTGTACTATGAGGATTATTAGGACAATAATTTTCTGTGCCAGTATGGTCGTATATTCATCGACCGCGGTACGGGCTTCTGTCAACAACAACCAAACAGGCGGATTGTCAAATAATCCCGACGCCACCCTCATAGAAAAGAACCAAAACCGCTTTGAATTTGGGCCTCAGACCCTGTCTCTGGAACTGCCTGATGCGGGGTCTGTTTCTGTTAAAAATTTCCCCAAACTTGCATCTGTTCATTTTTTGACTGAATCTAACAGTCTACAATTTAATGTCCCAGCATTTGAAGACACTTCTGTTCAGAACTGTAAAGATCTCGGCTATACCAAAACTTCTTGTTCATCCGGCAATCCGTCGGTTTTTTGTCCTTATAATAATGCTTATTTCAAAGAATGCTGTGACGCTTCTTATAAATATACCGCAGACAGCTGTACTTATCCGAATACCATAAGCAAAACTTCCTGCGGCGGCAAATATCAATGTACTTGCGACACGACACTTTATCCGGTAACGAGTTGTACCTCGCCGCAAACGCCGGCAATGGGAAGCGGTTCTTCATGTACGGCAAACGGGGTTACCCGTTATTCAGAATGTGTTTGTCCGTCCAATTATACCGAGACCTGTACCGGGCAAAACCAACAGGGACGGGGAACCGGCTGTACCTATAACGGTACGACCAAATATACCGCCTGCGAATGCAAGCCGGGCTATAATCAGACCTGTACGGAACTCGGTCCGGTTACGCCGAGCGACTATTGTCAGATGAACGGCATCAAGTATTACAATAATTGCAAGACCTGCGAAAACAAATGCAAACTGGACAGCTGTCCGGCCGGCGTAAGCTGTACGCTTGAGGACTGCTCGGGCAAGTATTGCGATGTCGGTTGCGCGACAGGCTATGTCAACTGGTGTACCAAACCGGAAACCGACTGCGCCAAATTGGGCTATACCAAATCAGTCAGCCAATGTTCGGACGGTTATGTGAGATGTCCGTATAACTCGGCAGCCGTTTTCTGCGAAGATATAGGCGCGGCAGTGGGGGACATTCTGTATGGCGACGGAACGGTCGCGAGCAGTCTGGTGGCTGGTAAAACGCCGATTGGTATTGTCTTCGACACCGATAACAAACTTGCTGTGGCGCTGACGGATATTAACAGCAGCGGTTCCGCGGGCAGCTCGACAATGTATTGGTCTACTAGCTATTATGATATTCCTGCGTGACTTGTGGGGTAGATGGCCGAGCGAATACGACAGCGATACTGAACTGCGGCAGCAGTTGCGGTACAACGCCGGCTGCGACAGCAACCAACAGTTATGAGCCGAGCGGGTGCAGCAAGGACTTCTGTAAGAAAACGAAGTGGTTTTTGCCGAGTATGAGGGATTTGATCACATTGTATAACGCGAAGAGTTATGTAAATGCCTCGCTGAGTTTGACAGCCAGCTCAGGGGCTAAAACCTTGACGGAAAGTTATTACTGGTCCTCTACCGAGTATAATAACTACACTGCGTGGAAGTTGCGTTTGAGTGACGGTTACAGGTTCAACAGCACTAAGAGCAACACCAATAACGGATACGTTCGTCCGGTGGTAAAATATTAGGCACAGAAGAGGAGAAAAGTGATGAAGAAATTATCAATACAGATTATGGCTCTTTGCAGTGTCTTCGGGTTTGCATCGGGCGTTATGGCAGAGGATTGCAAACCGGCTCCAGACTGTGCTGACCTGGGCTTTACTCAAAACGCGGCAGATTGCAGCGGCGACGCCCTGAAATGCCCTTGGGACTTGACGAAAGCTGCTTGTAAAGCCGGAGATGAAAGCGAAGATATAAAAGAAGATATTAAACCAGTTCCTTGCGCCGTTGGCTCAATCCTGGGTAATGACCAGCTTTGTTACGAGGATAAACTCCCTGACGGTGTCAAACCCGTTGGTATTGTCTTTGACACCGATAACAAACTTGCCGTGGCGTTGACAGATGTTAGCAACAGCGGTTCTGCGAGCAGTACGACAATGACAATGAATTGGTCTGCTAGCTATTATGATATTCCTGCGTTAGGCAACTGTACCAATATTATGGATTTAACGACTTGCGGGGTAGATGGCCGGGCTAATACAATGGCGATACTGAACTGCGGCAGCAGTGGCTGCGACAGCAACCAACAGTTATGAACCGAGCGGGTGCAGCAAGGATTTCTGTAAGAAAACGAAGTGGTTTTTGCCGAGTATGAGGGATTTGATCACATTGCATAATGCGAAGAGTTATGTGAATGCATCGCTGAGTTTAACCTCCAGCTCGGGAGCTACAGCCTTAAAGGAAGGTGGTTACTGGTCCTCTACCGAGTATAGTGGCAACAATGCGTGGTTGTTGCGTATGGACGGTCGCAAGAGCAACACCCTTAAGATCATCAATAACCAGCTATACGTTCGTCCGGTGGTAAAATATTAGGCACAGAAGAGGA
Source organism: Azospirillum sp. 47_25 (assembly GCA_001917125.1). GTDB lineage: Bacteria > Pseudomonadota > Alphaproteobacteria > RF32 > CAG-239 > Scatocola > Scatocola faecipullorum. The sequence goes on along the minus strand of MNTU01000033.1, from coordinate 529 downwards.
GAAAAGCGATGAATAGAAAATCAGCATTAATTTTAAGTGGGGTTTTAGGTACTTTTTTCTCCACTTCAGCTATTGCCGCATTAAACTGCACCGCCTCGCCGGACTGCGCGTCACTCGGATATACAATGTCCGCCGCCGATTGTACAGACGGTGTTAAAGTTGCTTGTCCAACCGACACCTCCAAAGTCTTTTGTAAAACCGTACAGCCAGTCACCTGTATCGTTGGCTCAATCTTAGGCGGTGATCAATTCTGCTATAAGGATAAACTCCCTGACGGTGTCAAGCCGGTCGGTATTGTCTTCGATACCACCAACAAGTTGGCCGTGGCGTTGACGGATATTAACAGCAGCAGTTCCGCGGGCAGCTCAACAATGATGTGGGCTACTGGCTATTATGATATTCCTACGTTAGGTAACTGTACGGATTTAACGACTTGTGGGGTAGATGGCCGAGCGAATACGACAGCGATACTGAACTGCGGCAGCAGTTGCGGTACAACGCCGGCTGCGACAGCAACCAACAGTTATGA
>MNTU01000032.1 GCA_001917125.1 Azospirillum sp. 47_25 | reverse complement strand
ATCATACACCTCTCTATAACTGAAACCATACCACTTACAGAATGCCACAAGAGAGAAACAATGTCAATAAATAATTAAAGCCGCAATTCCTTGCGGCTAAAAACGACAATGCTTTAGTTAAAAATTTACCATAAAAAAGAGCCCCGGAGGGCTCTTTTCAGTTCCGCTTGTCTTTCAGCAATGGGCGGCCTTTTTTGATTGCCCGTTTTTTGATTTTGCGGCGGGCAATGTTCTCTTCATCAAAGGTTTCGCCGATAATGGCAAACATCATCGGGACAAACAAGGTCGCAACGAAAGTTGACATTAACATACCACCGATTAAACCGGTACCAATCGCATGGCGGCTGGCAGCTCCGGCGCCGGTACTGGTTGCCAAAGGTACAACGCCGAGCGTAAAGGCCAGAGAAGTCATGACAATCGGGCGGAAACGCAGCTTGGCCGCCTCAATTGCCGCATTGGCATAACTCAGACCGGCTTGAACCTGCATAACGGCAAATTCGACAATCAGAATGGCGTTTTTCGCGGCCAAACCAATCAAGGTAACCAAACCGACCTGGAAATAAAGGTCGTTCTGAGTTCCGCGGAGCAATGTTGCCAAAAGCGCACCGCTGACGGCAAAAGGAACGGACAGGATGACAACCATCGGCAGTGACCACTTTTCATATTGCGCCGACAGAATCAGGAAGACCATGATGATACCGAAGATAAACGCCTGACTGGACGCGCCGCCGGTCTGTTTTTCCTGGAAAGCCGAACCGATCCAGGCAAGCGAATAATCCTTATCCAAGACAGCATCCGCAGTTTCATCCATTGCGGCAATCGCCTGACCGGAAGAATATCCCGGAGCCGGATCGCCCATTACTTTGGCAGCGGGGAAAATGTTCAGACGGTTAATCAGTTCAGGGCCGGTAACGCGTTTGACTTTTATCAGTGTTGATAAAGGAACCAGCTGCCCGTCATTAGACTTGACGTAAACATAACGCAAATCATCCGGCGTGCGGCGGAATTTGGCCTCGGACTGAACCGTTACGCGGAAATTGCGCCCCTGATAGGTGAAGTCATTAACGTAAACATTGCCGAAAGTGGACTGCATAACGGTATAAATCGCATCAATCGACACATTCATTACTCGGGCTTTTTCCCGGTCCAAATCAATTTGGTACTGCGGGGTCGAAACCGAAAAAGTAGTACGGACATTGCTCAAAGCAGGGTTTTTATTGGCTGCTTCAACAAACTTCTGAGTTTCGGCCATCAGTTCCTGCGGCGTATGGCCGGCACGGTTTTGGATATAGGCTTCAAAACCGCCGGTCGTGCTCATACCCATAATCGGCGGCATACTGAACGCATAGCCGATGCCTTCGGGCTGGCTCATTCCATAGCCGGTGAAAACCTGACTCAGGGTATCTGCACTTTGCGAAGCCGCTTTACGCAGGTTCCAGTCTTTCAGGGTAATAAAGCTGATGCCTGAATAAGTGTTTTGGCTGGAGGACAGCATATTAAAGCCGTTAACCGTTGTCAAACTCTCGACATTGGGGTTCTCCAACAACAGTTTGGAGACCTCGTCGGTCATTTTTTCGGTTCGCTGCAAGGAGGCGGCCGCCGGCATATCATAAGCCATTAACAGCGAGCCCATATCTTCCATCGGCACCAAACCGCCCGGAATAAGCTTAAACATCCAGATAATGCTGGCAATAATCGCCGTATATCCCAAAACCGCGGTTTTACGGTTATTGAGGAAGAAACGAACCACCGCCAGATAGATATCGGTAATTTTCTGGAAAAAGTCGTCGAACCATTTGAAGAAACCGTGCGGTTCTTCTTTTTTAGTTCTGCGTTTGATAATCAGCGCGCAGAGCGACGGGGTCAAAGTCAACGCAACCAGCGCCGAAATCAACACCGAAACGGCAATGGTTACCGAAAATTGCTTATACATAACACCGGTCATGCCGCCTAAAAAGGCAATCGGGATAAACACCGAGGCCAAGACCAGAGCAACGGCAACAACCGGGCCGGAAACTTCTTCCATTGATTTGATGGCCGCTTCTTTCGGCGAAAGCCCCTCCTCGTCCATCAGGCGTTCAACGTTTTCCAGCACGATAATCGCATCATCCACCACGATACCGATAGCCAGAATCAGACCGAAAAGCGTCAGCAGGTTAATTGAAAAGCCCAAAGCGTACATACCTGCGAATGCACCGATAATCGATACAGGAACCGCCAGAATCGGAATCAGCGTCGCCCGCATATTCTGCAAAAAGAGATAAACGACGAGAATAACCAGAACCACCGCTTCCATAAAAGTGTGAACCACTTCGTTGATGGACTGTTTAACGAATAAAGTCGTATCATACGGAATTTCATAAACAATTCCTTCCGGGAAACGTTTGGAAAGTTCTTCCAATTTGTCTCTGACCGCGGCGGCAGTATCGAGAGCATTAGCGTTTGACTGCAGATAAATTGCAAACGCAACCGCATCTTCGCCGTTAAATTTGGAAGACACGCTGTAATCCTGTGCGCCGAGTTCGATACGGGCAACGTCTTTCAGGCGGAGCATACCGCCCTTTTCATCGCTGCGGAGAATAATGTCGCCGAATTCTTTTTCGTCAACCAGACGTCCTTTGGTGTTGACCGAATAAGTATAGGCCAGATATTCATCCATCGGTTCCTGGCCAAACTGTCCGGCGGCGAACTGGGAGTTCTGCTCCTGAATGGCGGCAATCACGTCCTGAGGGGTCAGGTTGTAATCGGCCAATTTATCCGGGCTCAGCCAAATGCGCATCGAATAATCCTGCGAAGCAAACAGCGAGGCATCGCTGACACCCTTGATTCGTTTCAATTCATCCAGAACGTTCAGCAAGGCATAGTTGGAAACAAAAACCGTATCATAACGCTTGCTGGTGGAGCGCATGGTCACAACCTGCAAAATCGAGTTCGATTTTTCCTGCACGGTGACGCCTTGTTTGGTTACTTCGCTCGGCAGTTTAGGCGTTGCCATCTGTACTTTGTTGTTGACGTCGATTGTCGCCTGATCGGGGTCGGTTCCGATGTCAAACACGGCACCAATTGTCAGATATCCCTGAGAGGTGGCGGTCGAATACATGTAAATCATATTTTTGACGCCGTTCAATTCCTGCTCAATCGGCGCGGCAACGGTATCGGCCAAAACTTCGGCCGTGGCTCCCGGATAGGTGGCCGAAATCTGAATTTCCGTCGGAACGATGCTCGGATACTGTTCAATCGGCAGAACCTTTATCGAAACCAATCCGGCTAAGATAATCACCAGCGAAATAACGGTCGCAAAAATCGGCCGCTCGATGAAGAACTTGGAAAACATGCTTTTATCCCTCTCAATATGGTTTTAACGGCCTATCCTTCTACGGCTTCCTCGGGTTTGTCTTCAGCCGAAATGTTTGTTTTGACGGTCATTCCGGGACGAATTTTCATAACGCCGCTGGTAACGACCACATCACCGGGATTTAAGCCCGAATCAATAATCCAACCGCCCTCTTTGGTCGTTAAGCCGGTTTGAACGTTTACACTTTCAACCACGCCCTGAGGATTAACACGGTAAACATAAGCGGAATCGGAACCCTGAATAATCGCCTCCTGAGGAACGACCAACGCGTTGACGCGGGTCAGCCCTTCCATAAACAGCCGCAGAAACTGTCCCGGGCGCAGGCGGCCTTGGGGATTGGGAAAAACGGCGCGCAGCTTGATGGTTCCGGTGCTTTCGTCAATACTGGGATTAATGAAGTTGATTTCACCGTCATATTTATAAAGCGTGTCATCGCCGAATTTAACTTTAGCTTTAATGTCTTTCGTATTCTGCGGATTGGTTACCAAACCGCGCTCAACCAGATTGGTCAGAGCCAGAATTTCGTTTTCGGAGGCCGAAAAAATGACATACATCGGGTCAAGCTGAGTTATTGTCGTCAGCTGGCTGGAACTGTCCGTCGTGGCAATCAGGCTGCCTTCAGACTGGGCTTCCATACTGGTTACGCCGCTGATCGGCGCTTTGACCGTGGTATAGCCTAAATCAAGCTGGGCTTTGTCCACCTGAGCCTTGGCCAGCTGGGTTGACGCCCGCAATGAATCCAGATTGGCAAGCGCATCATCACGCGATTTTTCACTGACAACGCGTTGTTCAAAAAGCTTGGAAATACGCGCCCACTGGGTTTCGGCCGCTTTCAGCTGCGCCTTGTTCTGCGCCAGAGAGGCTTTGGCCTGTTCCAGCGCCACTTTGAAAGGCTCGGGATCGATTTCAAACAAAACGTCGCCTTCTTTAACGGTTGAGCCTTCGACGTAGTTGCGTTTCAGCAAAATACCGCCGACGCGGGCCCGAACCTCGGTTTCCTTGGAGCCCTGTGCACGGGCGGCATATTCAAAAGTCAGGGGAATGTCTTTCGGTTCGACCCTGACGGCGGATACCGTCGGTATCTGCTGTGCAGCCGAAGAAGCTGAATTTTCATCATTGCAGGATGTTAATGCCAAAAATGCGGCGGCAGCTGCCAACAATTTGTTTTTGAATAACATTTATTTCACCTTGTCATTTAAATTAATCTTGGCTTGAAATTACTATAAATTGCTCAAAAAATACAATAATCTTTTGATATTTTACAGAGTTGTGGATATTTCAGAATGTTTGCAACTAATACTTATTTTTTAATGACATTGAAAAGCCAAACATCATTACTACCTTTAGCCATGCGATTAATTACAGCAAAAATTAAACATTTTTAAGGAGAAATCAAGATGACTGAAGGCGTACGTTTTCCAACCATGGCATTCATCACCGGAGGAGCCGGACAAGCAGACGACGGCATTCCGCCGCAGCCGTTTGAAACTTTCTGCTATGATTCCGCCCTGCTGGAAGCAAGAATCGAAAATTTTAACGTTGTTCCTTACACTTCCGTTCTGCCGAAAGAGATGTACGGCAATATTGTTCCGATTAACGACGACATTGTCAAACAGTTCAAACACGGCGCGGTTCTGGAAGTTATTATGGCCGGACACGGCGCCAGCCGCGACCAGCACAAAGCCATTGCCACCGGCCTGGGCGTCTGCTGGGGCAAAGACAAAAACGGCGAACTCATCGGCGGCTGGGCTGCCGAATATGTTGAATTTTTCGACACCCAGATTGATGACGACATTGCCAGAGGCCATGCCGAAATGTGGCTGACCAAATCGCTGAATCATGAATTGTCAATCCGCGGCGTGGAAAAGCATTCCGAATTCCAGATGTGGCATAACTACGTCAATATCACCCAGCAGTTCGGCTACAGCCTGACCGCTTTGGGATTTCTTAATTTTGAACATGCCGATCCGGCCAAATTTACGCCGGTTCCGCCGCAGAAGCTTTAATTTAACTGCCGGTCCCGACTTTTCCCGGAAGGGAAAAAGCCGGGGCCTTGTTTTTAATATCATCAAATGATAAGGAAGGAAAAAATGGCTGATATCAAAACAACAGCTCCCTCCCCGGCCGCGGAAAAAACCAATCCGAACGGTTTGGGAGTTATGGCGTTGGCAGCGATTGTCGTCAGCTCGATGATCGGCGGCGGTATTTATTCTCTTCCGCAGAACATGGCCGCCGGAGCTTCGGCCGGCGCGGTTCTGCTGGCCTGGATTATTACCGGCATCGGCATTTATTTCATTGCCAACACTTTCAGTATTCTTTCAATGGCCAAGCCGGATTTGACAACCGGCATTTATATGTACAGCCGACAGGGGTTCGGCCCTTATGTCGGTTTTACGATCGGCTGGTCTTACTGGCTGTGCCAGGTTTGCGGAAACGTCGGCTATGCCGTGATTACCATGGACGCGCTGAATTATTTCTTCCCGCCTTATTTTGCCGGCGGAAATAATTTATTGTCAATCATCGGCGGCTCCCTGATTATCTGGGGCTTTAACTTTCTGGTTTTGAAAGGCATCAGGCAGGCGACTATCGTCAACACAATCGGCACTATCGTCAAAATCGTTCCGCTGGTTTTGTTTATATTGATTATGCTTTTTGCTTTTCACTTTTCAAAATTCGATTTTGATTTTTGGGGCGAAGCCATTGCGACCAAAGCCAAGCTCGGCGATTTGAGCACGCAGATTAAATCGACCATGTTGGTGACGCTGTGGGCTTTCATCGGTATTGAGGGTGCCGTGGTCATGTCTAACCGGGCCAAACGAGCCAGTGACGTCGGCAAGGCAACCCTGCTCGGCTTTATCGGCTGTCTGGTCGTATATGTTCTGTTGTCGTTAATTCCCTACGGCTTTATGAGTCAGGAACAACTGGCCGCCGTTCCCAACCCCTCCACCGCCGGAATTCTGGAAAAAGTTGTCGGCCGCTGGGGCGCCTGGCTGATGAATATCGGTCTGTTGGTTTCGGTTCTGACCAGCTGGCTGGCCTGGACAATGGTAACGGCACAAATTCCGCAGGCTGCGGCCGAAAACGGAACCTTTCCAAAAGTTTTCACCAAGGAAAACGAAAACGGTTCTCCTAGCGTTTCGCTGTGGGTTACTTCTTCGGCTATGCAGCTGTTTATTTTGCTGGTCTATTTTTCCAACAATGCCTGGAACACTATGCTGAGCATCACCGGCGTAATGGTTCTGCCCGCTTACTTCGCCTCCTGTGCTTATTTGTGGAAGATTTGCGAAGACGGCGAGTATCCGTCCTCAATCGTCGTCAGACGTTCAACGGCGCTGATAACCAGTATTCTCGGTTCGTTCTATGCCCTGTGGCTGATTTATGCCGCCGGTTTGAACTACCTGCTGATGGCGGTTGTCATCGTTACGCTGGGTATTCCGGTTTATATCTGGGGCAGACGGGAATCCGCCCCGAACCAGAAACCGTTTACGCCCAGAGAATGCGCTTTGGCTCTCGCATTCATCATTTTGTCGCTGTGGGCGATTTATGCCTTCACGCACGGCATTGTCAAAATCTGATCTTTAAACTAAAAAAAACAGGCGCCACCAAGCGCCTGTTTTTTTAGTTTCACCTGAGAAAAAGAAATCAATAAGCCCAGTTCCGGCGGCGAAACTGCCGCTGATAGCTGCGAATCATAATTTCCCTTTCCCGTTTTATTGAGCGGCGATGCTGCCACACCGAGAACTTAACCCGCAAACGGCCGACAAAGGTATAATGCCCGTAACCGCGAAGCAATTCAGGAATGTCTTCTTCCTGATAAAGCCGGCAAATTTTGCGAAGCAGAGCCAAACCGCCGGCAGCCGCATTGGCATTCACCCAGGTCAAAGCATCTTCCAGCTTTTCATAGGCAACGTTGAAACCGTAACTAAACAGACATTCCGAACGCTCCAGCGATTTGCGCAGAGGAAGGTAGCCCAGACGGCTGGTTACAAAAACAACCTTCTTTCCCGCAGCCTCCGCATTGAGAATTTCCAATTTGGCATTCCAGTCCGCAGCGGACTGATACATACGGATATTTTGATATTTGATTCCCAGTTTCAGAGCGGTTGCCTGCAACACGAGCGCGTCGTTTTGATTCAAAAGGCGGTTGTTTCCGCCCAAGATATAAAACAGAGGCACGCGGATGTTGTTTTCCCGCATACGATACAGCAATCTGGAAGCCATGCCGACCGTGTCGTACATATCATCCATCAAGACCACAATATCTGCGGGGAGAGGAATCTCTTTCGTAACATTCTGCCAACAATCTGACACTTCCTGAGGAAGCGGAAGCTGATTGAAAAACTGCTCAACAGCTTCATAAATTTCTTTTTTCATCTCTTTTAAGTTTTAAATAATACACATAATTTCCATGCAGAGAGAGAGGGCTTGCGCCCTCCCTTTCCTAACGGCTCCAGCCCAGGTTTTCGCCGTCGTTTTTGAAACAAATATTTTCAACAAAAACTATCGGCCCGTGGGGATCCAGCGGAATACGGTCGGTAATCTGAATTCCGAACGGCGTCTCCTGAAATTCGCCGCCGACGATATCATAATAGCGGCGGTTAGTTTTCTTTCGGCCGTTCTTTTCCCGAACCGTCCAGATAACTTCCCAAAAGGCTTTCTTTTGTTCCGGGATTCCGAAAATGCGGGGAACCACGGTAAAAAGATTTTCTTTACCAAAGCTTTCACGAGCCCGGGCAAAGATATACTTCTTGGAGAGCCGCTCGGCCGGTATCAGCGTCACACCGCGACCAAAATCCCGAACAACGCGGTAATCGGCCTTGTTTCGGCAGAAAACGCGTTTGAAACCGGAATAATCCTGCGGAATGACATCTTCTTTGTAAAGGGCATAGATCACGGCATCTTTTGCTTTGGTAAAATCGCCGAAAATCTCTTTCGGAATTTCCTTAAACCCTTCCACCCCGGGAATGGCGACATTGGTCGTATCTTCCGGGTGGCGCGGATTGGCATAAATCCATAAAATATACTCTTTACCGCTGATGTAAAAATAAGGAAAGCGGTCAAAATCTTTCCGGCATTTCAAAATTTTGAAATACACAGGCACGCTGCAACCATAGTTCGCCAGCATATCGCTGCGAACTTCTTGTTCACTGAAATTCTTCATTGTTAAAATATTTAACGGTTAATAATTTTTAAGTAATAAAATTTTGAAATTCAGATTAACATTTCGGAAAAATTTTGTCAATACTTGTTTGCCGCCGTCAAAATACGTAAAAACCCCGTCTTTTCAGGCGGGGTTTTGTGAGAGCAACGAACGGGTTTATTCGTCGTTATTGTCGGCACCGGTTTCCGGTTCGCTGACTTCATCGAAGTTATCTTCGGGTTCGGCAACGCTGTCACCCAAAACTTCGCTGCCGGTTTCTTCTTCCAGCTCATCGTCATCACCGTCATCGGCATCAAGCCAGGTTACGGAAACAACGCGTTCATTTTCGGCCGTGCGGAAGAGGATAACGCCCTGCGTCTTGCGGCCGGCGATACGAATGTCTTTGACCGGCATACGGATTAATTTGCCGCCGTCGGTAACCATCATAATCTGGTTATCGTCCTCAATCGGGAAAGAGCTGACAATTTCCTTGTTGCGGGCAGACATTTCCATATTGGCGATACCCTGACCGCCGCGGCCGGTTACACGATATTCATAAGAAGACGTGCGTTTGCCGTAGCCGGTGGAAGTAACGGAGAGGATAAACTGCTCGCGTTCGGCCATTTCCTTGTATTTTTCCGTGGTGAGAACATTAAGCAGGCCGGTATCTTCCGGGCTGACGCAGCTGTCATCGCCGCGTTCGGCGGAAATACGCTTAATTGCAGAGGCAATGCGGGCATATTCATCACGTTCTTCCGAAGTGGCGTCGCTGTGAAGCAAGATAGACATGGAGATGACTTCATCGCCTTCCGCCAGCTTGATGCCGCGGACACCGGTTGAATTACGGCCGACAAAGACGCGGACGTCGGTAACCGGGAAGCGGATGCATTTACCGCTGCGGGCTGCCAGCATAATATCATTGTCTTCATGACAGATGCGGACGTTGATCAGTTTGTCGCCTTCATCAAGTTTCATCGCAATTTTACCGTTGCTCTGGACGTTGACAAAGTCCATCAGCGAGTTGCGGCGGACATTGCCCTGTGAGGTGGCAAACATAATCGACATATCTTTGCAGTCATCCTCACACTCCGGCAGTTTCATAACCGTGGTGATGGTTTCGCCTTCATCCAGCGGCAGGAGGTTAATAAAGGGCTTGCCTTTGGAGGTCGGCGAACCGAGCGGCAGCTTGTAAACCTTCATTTTGTAAACCAGTCCTTTGGAGGAGAAGAACAGTACCGGCGTGTGAGTGGAAGCCACAAACAGACGGGTAACGAAATCTTCGTCTTTGGTCGCCATGCCCGACTTGCCTTTGCCGCCGCGTTTCTGCGCTTTATAGGCATTCAGCGGCACGCGTTTGATATAGCCGGCTTCGGTAACGGTAACCACCATTTCTTCACGCTGAATCAGCGATTCAATGTCGGTATCATACTCAATGTCTTCAATTTTGGTGCGGCGCGGCGTGCCATATTCATCGCGAATAGCAACAAATTCGTCACGCATAATGCCGTAAAGTTTTTCACGGCTGGCCAAAATCGACAGGCATTCTTTGATTTCTTCGCCGATAGTGATTAATTCCTCATGGATTTTGTCGCGCTCCAAACCGGTCAGGCGCTGCAATTTCAAATCAAGAATAGCTTTGGCCTGAGCTTCAGAAAGGCGGTAAGTTCCGTTTTCAACCTTACGGTCGGGTTCATCAATCAGCTTAACCAGCGTTTCAACCTCTCCCGCCGGCCATGCTTTGCGCAGCAAGGCGTCCTTGGCTTCCTGCGGATTGGGCGCATTGCGGATTAATTCAATGACCGGGTCGATGTTTTCAACGGCAATGGCCAAGCCGACCAAGACATGCGCACGGTCGCGGGCTTTGTTAAGCTCAAAAATCGTGCGGCGGCGGATAATTTCTTCGCGGAATTCGACAAAGGCCTGAATGATGTCTTTCAAATTCATCATCATCGGGCGGCCGTTGTTAATCGCCAGCATATTCATACCGAAACTGGTTTGCAGCGGCGTGAATTTGTAGAGCTGGTTCAAGACAACATCGGCCTGGAAATCGCGTTTGATTTCGATAACCACGCGGACACCCTGGCGGTCGGATTCATCGCGGATTTCGGAAATTCCCTCGATTTTCTTTTCTTTAACCAATTCGGCAATGCGGGTAATCAGCGCCGCCTTGTTTACCTGATAGGGAATTTCATGAACGATAATCGCTTCGCGGTCTTTATATAACTCCTCAATAGTAGCCTTGGCGCGCATCATCACCGAGCCGCGGCCGGTGTAATAAGCGGACTTGGCTCCGCCGTAACCCAGAATCAGGCCGCCGGTCGGAAAATCAGGGCCGGGAACAATATTAATCAAATCATCGATGCTGATTTCCGGATTATCAATATAAGCGCAGCAGGCGTCCAAAACTTCGCCGAGGTTATGCGGCGGAATGTTTGTGGCCATACCGACGGCGATACCGTTGGCGCCGTTAACCAGCAGGTTCGGATAAGATGCCGGCAAAACGGTCGGTTCCTGCAGGGTTTCATCATAGTTGGGCATAAAATCGACGGTATCTTTATCAATATCGTCAATCAGCGAATGGGCAACCTTGGCCAGGCGGGCTTCGGTATAACGCATGGCGGCGGCAGAGTCACCGTCCATGGAACCGAAGTTGCCCTGTCCGTCCACCAGCGGCACCCGCATGGAGAACGGCTGAGCCATACGAACCATTGCCTCATAAACCGAGCTGTCGCCGTGCGGGTGATATTTACCGAGAACATCACCGACGATGCGGGCGGATTTACGGAACGGGCGGTTATAGTCATAACCGTTTTCAAACATGGAATAAATAATGCGGCGGTGCACCGGTTTCAGTCCGTCGCGGACATCCGGCAGCGCGCGGGAAACAATTACGCTCATTGCGTAATCAAGGTAAGAACGGCGCATTTCCTCCGAAATATCAACCGGGGCAATGTCTTCGTTCGAACCGACTACAGGCATATTTTCTTCAGTCACTTTAATTACCTTTCTTTTTTAAACTGTCCCGATGATAGCAGAAGCGAAGATTTAATTCTAACGAATTCGTGAACTTATAAACACCCTTCCCCTCTGTATGGGCAAAAAAAGGGCCTTATTTTCGATTTGGCAAAATTTCCGCCGGCAAAAGGTTAACGTGAATTGTTTCAAAACGCAAAAAAAAGCCTTTTTTTGATGACTACGGACGGGCATTATTGACTTATTAACCTTTTGCCTGTAAAAATGGCTTTAAGAGCTAAACACTCTGCTACAAGAATTTACTAAATTCCATCTTAGGTGGGAGTCTGTCCGAATATACTGAATAGGCAGGCAGTTTCTTGTAGGCTGTGTTTAGCTCCCACACTTTTTTAATATAAACAAAATCTACAAGGATAAAAATCATGTCTGCATATAGCTATTGTTCAAAATCCCAATATCCGCAACGCGCAGCCAAACGGATGATCGGATTTCAGATTTTTTGCTATCGTCACAAATATAAACTCAGCACCGAAGTTTTTTGCAAAAGATGCGGCATCTCGCCGAAAGAGCTGGAAAAGGTGGAACTCGGTTTGCCTTCTCCGGGGGCGCCGCGCTGGCATTCCATACGCAAAATTTTAGAAAGCAACAATTTGCAGCTTCATATCGAGCTGCGGCCCAAAGAGGCATAGCCAAAAAAAAGAGGTTCCGGCGGAACCTCTTTTTTCAAATATAAACCTTTAGAACGGGATATCGTCATCCAGATCGGCAGCCGGTGCCGCAGCGGGAGAGCTGTCCCAGCCGGCATTGGAGGCCGAACCGGAGAAGACATCATTGCCGCCGGCGGGAACACCGTCACCGCGGCCGTCAAGCAGAACCATATTGCCGGAGAAGTTTTGCAGAACAATCTCGGTGGTGTATCTTTCCTGACCGTTATTATCTTCCCATTTGCGGGTTTGCAGCTGGCCTTCCAGATAAACTTTGGAGCCCTTGCGCAGGTATTTTTCGGCAACATCAGCTAACTGCGGGTTGAAAATGACAACGCGGTGCCATTCCGTTCTTTCCTTGCGTTCACCGGAGAGCTTGTCTTTCCAGCTGTCCGAAGTGGCAATGTTCAGGTTGACAACCTTGGTGCCGCTGGCGGTGTTTGCAACTTTCGGGTCTGCCCCCAAATTACCGACTAAAATTACTTTATTAATACTTCCAACCATTGTGATGTACCTATTCTTAAAATTAAAACTGCGGGAATTATATATTGATTTCTTTCAGATGAAAACCGAAATCAATAGACCTGTGTATATTCCCCGTTACGGATTTGATAAATGCCGTAACTGATTGAATTGCTGGGGTCGCCGTTGTTAAACATCATCTCGCCCCAGCCGGTGTCGAACTTGTTTTCGGCCAGTGCGCGCGCCAATTTGTCATATTTGAACGAATCGGCTTTGCGTACCAGCTCCTGCCAGAGCTGAACCGCCGAATAGCCGTAAACCGAAAGCCCTTCCGGTTCCACGCCGAGCAGGCGCAGCTTTACCAGCGTTTCGGCAAAGTCGGGACTGTCTTTCAGAGTGGGCAGCGAGAGGACAAAGGTTCCTTCGGCCCTTTTGCCGAGGGCATCGCGAAAATCTTTCTGCGCCTGATATTTGTTGACAAAGATGATAAAGTCTTCCCGCTCGGATTTCAGGCTTTTGGCCATACGCGCCACACGTTTGGACTTGCCCATGATATAGGCAATTTTATTGCCGTCGCGGATAACGTCTTCGGCGATGCGGTCATAATCGTCATCATAGTTTTGAAAGTTGTATGACTGGAAAGCGGCCGTTTTTCCCGCATCGGCAAAAAGTTTCTGAACCGCGGCGGCAACCTCGACAACGTCTTTGTCATTCCGGTCATAAATCAACGCCACTTTACGGTCGGGAAAATGGTCCTGATAGAATTTGAAATAATCGCCGGCCTGACGCGTTTTATAGCCGACCATTTTAACCAGTCCCTTATAATTTCCGTTTTGAATACTGGTGCTGACAGAGGTGGGAATAATCTGCAAAATTCCGGCTTTGGCATAGATGCCGGCAATTTTCTGCAAGGCATTGGAACAGTACGGACCAATCACCAGCGACATTTTATCGCGCTCGGAGACGTTGACCGCCATCATCTGCGCCGTGGATACGGCAATACGGTCATCGCACTGGTCATCGACCATGATTAAGTTGATTTTCTCTCCTTTTAAACCGCCCTGGGAATTGATTTCATCCACGGCCGTGCGCACCCCGGAGACAAGTTCTTCTCCGACTTTCTGATATTCTCCCGCCAGGGGGGCAATAACCCCGATATTTAAGGCTGAACGAGCATTCGGTGCGAACAGAAAGCTAAAAAAAAGAGCTATTTTCAGACTGTTTTTAAGCATACAATTCGCTGGTTGTTAATGTTTATGATGCGGATAATAGTATAAGCCCCTCTAAAATGCAAGTTTTTTATCGGTTCTGCTTTCTCCGCGCCGCGGAGGCAATTGTTTTTTATTGCCTTTTCTTTTGCAAATCACTATATTGTCGGGCAGGAGATTTGATTGAATGAACGATTACATTGAGATTAAAGGCGCGCGCGAGCACAACCTTAAAAATATTGACATATCCATTCCCAAAAACAAGCTGACGGTGGTGACCGGACTGTCCGGCTCGGGCAAATCGTCTTTGGCGTTTGACACAATTTATGCCGAAGGGCAGCGCCGTTATGTGGAAAGCCTGTCGGCTTATGCCCGCCAGTTTCTGGAGCTGATGAAAAAGCCTGACGTCGACTCGATTGAAGGCTTGTCGCCGGCTATCTCAATCGAACAGAAAACAACCTCGCACAACCCGCGTTCAACCGTGGGAACGGTGACCGAAATTTATGACTACATGCGGCTGCTGTGGGCCAGAGCGGGAACGCCCTATTCTCCGGCAACCGGCCTGCCGATTGAATCGCAGACGGTTTCGCAGATGGTTGACAAGATTGAAGAATTTCCCATCGGTACCAAGCTTTTGCTGCTGGCTCCGATTGCCCGCGGCAAAAAAGGCGAATTCAAAAAAGAATTTGACGCCTTGCAGCGGCAGGGATACCAGCGTCTGAAAATCGACGGGGAAATGTACACCATTGAAGAAGTTCCGTCTCTGAACAAAAATCTGAAGCACGACATTGAAGTCGTGATTGACCGTCTGGTTATCAAAGAAGGCATGAGCGAGCGTCTGGCTCAATCATTGGAAACCGGTCTAAAACTCAGCGACGGCATCGTTTATGTCGAAAAAGCCGACAGCGGCGAGCGGACGGTTTTCTCCTCCAAATTCGCCTGTCCGGTTTCCGGCTTTACGATTGAGGAAATTGAACCGCGGCTGTTTTCTTTCAATAACCCGTTCGGAGCCTGTCCGCACTGTGACGGTATCGGCGCCAAGCTGTATATGGATCCGGAACTGATTATCCCCAATCCCAACCTCAGCCTGAATAAAGGCGCCATTGCTCCGTGGGACGGCTTTCGCTCGTCATTCCACAATCAGGCGATTACCTCCCTGTGCGATTTTCTGAACATTTCTCCGGCAACGCCGTGGAAAGACCTGCCGGAAAAAGCCAAGGAAATCATTTTATACGGTTCCGGCAATGTCTGCGTGCCGATGTATTACAGTTCTTTTGTTTCGGACAAGCCTTTTGAGGGCGTTATTCCGAATATGGAACGGCGTTTTCTGGAAACGGATTCATCCTGGGTGCGCGAAGAATTTTCCAAATATCAGTCTGCCGCCCCTTGCGAATTCTGCCACGGGAAACGCCTGAAACCCGAAGCATTGGCAGTTAAAATCTGTGGGCTGGACATTATGGACGCTTCGGACATGTCGATAAAAAAGGCCAGAGAATGGTTTATGGGCGTGGAGGAACAACTGACGCCGAAGAAGGCGGAAATCGCCCATAAAATTCTCAAAGAGATTATTGACCGCCTCACCTTTTTAAACAATGTGGGGCTGGATTATCTGACCCTGTCCCGCCAGTCTGGCACGCTTTCCGGCGGCGAAGCCCAGCGCATTCGTCTGGCCTCGCAAATCGGTTCGGGACTGACCGGGGTCATGTATGTTCTGGACGAGCCTTCCATCGGTTTGCACCAGCGCGACAACGACCGGCTGCTGGAAACGCTGACCCGGCTGCGGGACATCGGCAATACGGTTATTGTGGTTGAACACGATGAAGACGCCATCCGTTCCGCCGATTATCTGGTTGACATGGGGCCCGGCGCCGGCGAGCAAGGCGGTTTTGTTACGGCCAAGGGTACGGTGGAAGAAGTTTTGCATAATCCGAACAGTCTGACGGCCCAATATCTGAACGGTACCCGGCAGATTGAAGTTCCGGCCAAGCGCCGCAAAGGCAACGGCAAATTTGTCGGCGTCAAAGGCGCCCGCACCAATAATCTGAAAAACGTTGAGCTGAAAATTCCGCTGGGAACATTCACCTGCGTGACCGGCGTCTCCGGCGGAGGCAAGTCTTCGCTGATTTTGGAAACCCTGTTCAAAGGGCTGAACAAAGAACTTAACGGCTCCCGTGAGCAGACCGGCGTTTATGACAAGATTATCGGTTTGGAGAACATCGACAAGATTATTGATATCGACCAATCGCCGATCGGACGGACGCCGCGCTCCAATCCGGCTACCTATACCGGTTTGTTCACCTATATCCGCGACTGGTTTGCCGGGCTGCCGGAGGCCAAGGCCCGCGGCTATTCGGCCGGGCGTTTTTCGTTTAACGTTGCCGGCGGCCGCTGCGAAGCCTGCAAAGGAGACGGCGTTACCAAAATCGAAATGCACTTTCTGCCTGACGTTTATGTTGAATGCGATGTCTGCAAAGGCAAACGCTTTAACCGCGAAACACTGGAAGTCAAATATAAGGACAAGTCAATCGCCGACGTGCTGGATATGACGGTTGACGAAGCGCATAAGTTCTTCGATGCCATTCCGTCCATCCGCAACCGTTTGGAACTGCTGCAAAAAGTGGGACTGGGTTATATTCATCTCGGTCAGCAGGCAACAACCCTTTCCGGCGGTGAAGCTCAGCGCATCAAGCTCTCCAAGGAACTGTCACGGCGGGCGACCGGCAAAACGCTGTACATTCTTGACGAACCGACCACCGGTTTGCATTTCGAGGACATCAACCGCCTGCTGAAAGTGCTGCATACACTGGTGGAACAGGGCAACTCGGTGGTGGTCATCGAGCATAATCTGGACGTGATCAAAACCGCGGATTATATTATCGACATCGGTCCGGAAGGCGGTGACGGCGGCGGACGGATTATAGCCCAGGGCACGCCGGAACAGGTGGCCAAAGTTAAGGAAAGCTATACGGCCAAATATCTGAAACAAAAATTAGCATAAAGAAATCCCCTCGCAACGAGGGGGTTTCTTTTAATATTTTATCATCGGAAGAGCCGCAACCGTACTTATGGATTTGTAATATCCCCAGTAATTTCCGGTATTGCTGCCGACAAACCAGCTTATGGTGCTCCCGGTACGATTTGAAGTCCAATATGTCTGGCTGCACAGACTTGTATAATAAGCAACCTTGGTATTGCCAATTCTGCGGCGGGCAACATAATCAGCCAGAATGTTTTTAGGGTCAAAAATCAAGTACATTTGATTTAAACTTGGCAAAAACCATTTTCCCTTGGCAAACCAGGCAGCCGGCACGGAAACATTATCGGGAGAATAATTTTTCACATAATCGACAGCCGGCAGTTCTATACCGTTGCTCTCGGCAAATTCAATCAGCTTTTTTGTATTTTCATAACCGTCCGGATCACATTTGTCCCCTCCCTGATAGCTATAGGGCAAACACTTTGCCAAGGCCGGTATATCGACATAACGGAAATATTCTTCAGCAATATCACCATACCCCTTCCCTTGACTATCTAAATTTTTCCATGCCGCATATTCTTTCGTACCAAACCAGGCTGTTTGATTTCTTTTTAGAGCGACTGCCAAACGCTGTTCGGCATCGACAACAATACCTATCGGTTTTTTTCCTGAAAGAATTTGCGTGCTGACTGTTCCGTCGGAATACAAATAAGGAGCACTTGAAAATTTATTAAGATTGTTGTTGATATAGTCCTCATCATCACAGGTAAAAACATAATTCGGATCATTGTAATCTTTGCACTGTTCATATTTTCCGCCGCAGGAATTGCCGGCTAAGACTTTGTTGCCGGTGCAGTTGGAACTGTCATATTGGAACTTGGGATCGCAGACTTCTTTGCATTCGGAGAATTTCTTGAGGCTTCCGGAATAGCAGACCTCGGCGCCGGCGGCTCCCCCGTCGGTGCATTCCTTGAAGCCGTCGCAGGCATTGGCGCTGCGTTTGTATTTCATCGTCCCGCACGAATTGCACAC